>NZ_CAXTHT010000003.1:646975-660934 GCF_964244285.1 uncultured Friedmanniella sp. | reverse complement strand
CGGAGCACGACCAGTGGCGGACCGTCGTGCGGAGCACGACCAGTGGCGGACCCTCATGCGGAGCATCCACAAGCATGCTTAAATTCACTCGTGACAACCCGCGGCGCTACTCTCGCCCGTAAACTTTCGAGTGGGATCTATGGTCGACTGGAATTCGACTTTGCTTGTAATCGTGGCCATAACTTCGGCGAGGCGCATTTGCATTCAATTATGAATGAACTTCTCGCTGCCAATGTCGACGCTCGGACGGAGAATCTACTCCCAGGTTATGCCATCCCTGCGTTGCAGCGGAGAGAGAAGGGGCCTGGACGATTCCGCGAGGTCGATTTTGCAGTTGCCTCACGTGCGGAACCCCTGGCACTCGAGTTCTGTATCGAGGCTAAGTGGGCGAACTCAGCGTACGCGACGGCTGACTCAATATTGCTCGATGTTGCGCGCTTGGCGGTCGTCAACCGGACACACCCTGACGCGGTATGTTTGTTTGTCCTGGCCGGAGGTAAGACTGCTGTCCGTCGCCTGCTCCAGACCGGCATCCTGGCACCACATGGTTCACGTCGTAAGCCCCAGCGACTTCTGCGGTTCCCCTACGGCACTGGAGAATGTGCTTATTACTTCGCGTCGACGCGGGGGCACGAATCGGCGCTCACCCCGTCAGCGCGGGCCAAGATCTCAAACAAGTTGCCTGCCATGCCGTCTCGCGCCCGGGAGTTCCTGTACAAGGCGCCTCACGACGACCCGCCAGATTGGAGCGTGCATGTGTGGCGCGTGGGCGCCTGACGTTGGCCATCGATGCAGTGACTGATCCTGGTGCGGGGAGCTTGACCGCTTCCCGGACACCAATTCTGAGGCTGAGGATCGTCTCCAAGAGGAGTCCGCTGTGCCAGCAGCCAAGCCGCCGGAGTTCCGGCGTCGCGCTGGACGAGAGCCCGCCTTGGGTGACTGCCGTCCCGGAAGGCCCGCCCGCAGTTAATGTCAGTCGAGGGACGCCGAGCGGCAACTGAACCTACGAAGCCGGCGGCAACAAGAAGTACTACCTGGCTAGCTCGCTAGCCGGCCGGCTGCATGCTCGTGTTGGTCGATCAGGACCTGGACCTGCGCTTCGATGTGCTTCCCAAGATCCGCTGGCAGTCCGTCGACCTCGGCGTCTCGGACTACCTCAAGCGCGAGACGGCGCGCCTCGTTGGTGTGGCCTTCATGCGGGGCCACCGCGGCTAGGTCCAGCTTGGGGATGGGATCGTTCGGTGCAGCGAGAAGTGCGGTCTCGGCGGCGGCGCGGGCTCGCGCTGGTTCGTCTAGGGCGAGGAACCGCTCGACCAAGTCGTGGGCGACGTCAACGACGGCACAGAGCATCGCACTGTCGACGTTGAGGTCGACGAGCCAGGACCAGCCGCCGGGACGAAGCTGGTCGAATGGCCGGCCGGTCACTAGCGACAGGGCGGCGCAGAGGTCCTCGATGCCTTCGCGCCCGCGGCGAACAGCACGGCGGCGGAGCCGTTCGAACAGGTCGACGTCGACGAGCAGGTCGTCGACCTGGTAGACCGCGATCCCACGGGCGATCGCTCCGCGTGATCTGGTCGCCTCCGGCAGGTGACGCTCGCCGGTGCGCGGGTTGACACCGAGCCAGTCACGGACGGTCTTGATCGAGGTGCGGACGCTGGGCGGCGCGAGCCCGAAGGCTTCGGCTACCTCTTCGGGGCGTGCACCGTTCTCGCGAAGCGCCAAGTAGGCCAGCAGCTCCGTGTAGAAGGGCTTGCGCTTGGCGATGGCCCGGCCGTTGGCGCGCACTCGCACCGGTCCGAGGAGCGACAAGCGTGGGCGTTCGCAGGACTCGCCGAACCAATCCGCCAGGTCTGCATCGAGCTCGGGATCGGAGGCTCGGTTTGATACCGCCTGGTTGGCGCGAGTGCCCGTCGGTGCTCGGTGGGGCTTCTTGGTCATGGGTCCGCCGTGCTGATCTTCATCGTCGTCAGCTACCGGAGCCTCGGTCTGCTCATCCTCTTCTCCCTGTTGCGACTCGGGCGCCGTGGACTCGACAACACCGTCAGCCTGACTCAGGAGCAGCGCACACCCCTCGGCCTCGTCTTGCGTGAGGCCCACGCTGACCAGGTCGAGTTCGAGGTGAGGGACGGTCAGTCGCCCGTGATCATCGAGGTGAATCTCGTGGTGGTCTGTCGCTGCGATGCTGCCGGCGGCGATGAGGACAACCGTGGCGCTGCGCGCTGGCTGTGCCGCGGCCAGGTCGAGCAGGTTCGCCATGCCGGAGGCGTCGGCGAGTGTGCGGTCGAGGAGGAGGACCTGAGCGAGCCAGGCTTCGTCGGCCAACTGGGCCGCCCGCCCGGTGAGGGTTGTGGCGCTGACCTCCAGGGCTCGGGCGATCGTAGCCTCGGCCTCGGTGAGCAGTTCGGCGGCGGCAACCTCGGCCCTATCGAAGGTGCGGATGCGTTCGGCGTTCATCGGGGCGACCTCGGTAGCAGCGCCGATGCAGGCGACCTTAACGTCCCGCGACCACGGGTTCACGGCGAGTTCGGCGCAGACGTAGCGGAGGAGGTCGTCGCCGTAGGTGCGGTCGCCGACGACATCAATGACGCCGAGGCCCTCGAGGTTCAGCAGCCAGATGTGACCGTCATCCCCAGTGCCGATCGTCACCAACAACGGGTACGGGGCCGGTTGCTCCAAGTCGTTGCTGGCCTGAACGCCAGCGTGCCGGGCAAGCCAGGTTTGCCGATCGGTTCCCTTCTCCCACGGCTTGCTGAGGTCAGCCGGTTCGGTCAGGTGCAGCACGATGTCGTGATCGGTCAGTTCGACGCTGTCGACCTGCGGCATCGGGCGACCCAACGCGAGCTGGGTCATCGCCAACTCCCGCAGCAGCTCGTCCATCGCCCGGACCGCATCAGCGCTCACCGAGCCGGCCGCGATGATCGTCTTCTCGACAGGGCGGATCGCCGGCTCGGGCCGTGGAACGCTGCTGCCCGGGGTCCGCGTCCTCATCTGTTGCTCGCGACGTCGGCGCAGGGTCAGGTAGGCCGAGCCGGCCAGCACGGCGCCGCCGACCGCCAACCCGCTGAGGAGCCAGGGGGCATCGAGGCCCGCCGTCGGTGCCGTGACTGTGGGCTCAGGCACGTCCGATGGCGCCGAACGGTCGGCCTTCGGGGACGGGGCTGGGGTGCCCGCGGTGGCGGCGGTCGTCGCTGAGGGGGTCGGGGCAGTCGCGGACGGGTGCGGGTTCGGTCTGGCGTCGTGGCCGTCTGCGGCCTTCTGAGGATCCTGAGGAGCCGGCTGGCGGGGCGCCGGCGCCGGCTTGTGCTTGATGGCCGCAGACTCTTGGGACCGGTTCGTCAATCCTGTCGGGATACGAAGGGTCCATCCCGGAATGATCAGGTCGGGGTCGCGCAACCGGTCGCCGTCGGGTTGGCGGACATCTGTGGACGCGCGGTAGATTTCCGGCCACCGACTCGCGTCGCCGAGCTGGGTCTCCGCAACACCGGACAGAGTGTCGCCGTTATGGACATGCCGCTCGACCACCGGTCGCTTCGCGTCGGAGCCGTCGACTTCGTCGTGCGGAACACGAACCGTCCAACCTTCGACGACCAGGTCGGGATCGGTGAGGTGCCTGCCGTCAGGCTGCCGAACGTTCTCGGTAGCGTCGTAGATCTCCGGCCAGAGGTCGGGATCGTCGAGGTAGCGCTCGGCCAGCCCGGAGAGCGTGTCGCCTGGCCGCACGACATGGTCGGTCGACTTCTGTGCGGCGGGCTTTGGCTCAGTCGACGCTTGATGATGGCCGCTCTGACTCGAGGCGCCAGCATGATGCGGAGCGGCCGCGCTGGGAGGGGCAGCAACGCTTGGCATCGGGTGGGCCAGCACCAGTGGGGCGGCGAGGAAGAGCGCTGCAGCGGCGACCACGAGCTGTCTCACGGCCAGCTGCGGCAGCCGGAGTCCGGGCACGTCCGGGGTCTGGACTCCGCGTAGCTGAGCGGCGATCTCGGTCAGCAGCAGGACGGCGAGGACAACCCAGATGAGCCACCCCGCGTACGCCAGCGCCCCGAGCGCGAGGGTCCCGTCGTCGGGACTGGTGAGCATGCCGACCAGCCCGTGGAAGGTAGGCAGATGAGCAGGGATCGGGTTACCGCCGACGCCGAGCAGAACGGCGGGCATCCCGGCCAGGAGGGCGACGATCACCAGGCAGGCGGCGAGCCCGGACAGCCGTTCTCGCAGGGTCATCGTGGGGTCCCTTCGAAGGTGCGGACGATCGTCGCCGATGCCTTCCCGGTCACGGGCAGCGAGCCGATGCCGATGATCGAGAGGAACTGGGTGTCGTAGCGGTCGGTGATGGTGACTTCGACGCCGTTGGTTCCGGTGGGTGCGGCCGATCCCGTAAGGCCGTTCTCCGTCAGGTAGTCCCGCGCTGCCGCAGCTGCCGCCTCGTTGTCGACTCGCACGTCGACTCCGCGGGCGGCCGCGTCGAGCTCGACCTCCTGCCCCCCGGCACGGGCAGCCTCACCGGCGACGGCTCGAGCGCGTTGCTCGGCCACAGCCTGCCCACCGAAGTCGACGGCCACCCCGACCATGATGATCAGGGTCACGGCCACCAGTGCGGCCCAGAGGCTCACCGAACCCCGCTCCGCTCGACCTGCCGAGGTACTCATCGCGTCACCTGCCTCTTTCCCGGTACTGGTCCACAGGCGAGGCGGCCCGCGCGTCGATCGTCACCGTGCCGGGCAACCCCGGGACAGCGACATCGCTCAGGTCGACGACGCAGACAACCCGCGTCGTCACCTGTCCGGCGGTTCCGAGCGGGGCGGAGAGATTGGCCGCGTCGACGAGGACCGACCGTGACCGGCAGTCGAGCCTGCGGTCGTCGAGGGCAGCTGATGCCGCTGCTGCACCCTGCGCTTGGGCCTCGGCGGGTGATCGGGCGAGGGAGGCGGATCGGGCCGCCTCGGCCGCTGCGAGCTCGACGCTCTGATGGGCGATCGTCACTCGGCCGGCTGCCAGCACTAGGGCGGCGAAGACCATCAGGGCGGGCACGATGATCACCGCCTCGATGGTCGCCGACCCGCGTTCCGACCCGTGCCGGCGCTTGACGGTTCTCATGTCAGCCGTTCCCACGGGAAGGTCGCGGTCCGCTCAACCGGGAACGTGAGTCCAGGCAGAACGGACAGCGCGGTGCCGGTGATCGTCACCGAGACGCCGTCGGCTTGATCGTGGGTCGCCACGGCCCAGCCCTCGATCGCACCATGGGACTGGTTAAGCGCGGCTACAGCGGCCGCCTGCCCGGCACCGGGGGTGCTGCGGTTGTCGTAGGCGGAGGCGGCGCGAGCCCCGTCCTGGGCAGCAGCCCCGGCCACCGTCGTCGCATAGGAGTACAGGGCGGCCTGCAGCGCCAGGAACATGACGGCGAACAGCGCCGGCATCAGCAGCACCATCTGCATTGACGTCGACCCGCGTTCGTCAAGCAGCCGGCGTCGCCGCCGGTTGCCCCTGACGGCGCGGAGCGGGCTCATCTGATCTTGCCGGCCTGGGTGGTCACGTAGGAGGTGATCGCGGTGATGACGATCGCCGCGATCGCGATCACCGCGACCGCCCAGAGGACGTTCTCGATCGTCACTGAGCCGCGCTCGGAACGCCCTTGCGTCCTGAGCAGCTCGCGCTCTCGGGCCACGAGGTTCTCTGTCTCGCGGGCGAGTCGGACGCCGAGCAGGTGGAGGGTGATCATCAGTCGCATCGGATCTCCTACAGGGTGGTGGTGGGCGGGTTGTGGTGGTGGGCGGGGTTGTGGTGGCGGGGGGTCAGGGTCGGATGGTGGTCGTGGTCAGCCGGCGCCGGTGACGCGCAGCAGGGCCGGCGCGATGAGGATGGCGAGGAAGACGACGCCGAGCAGGCTCATCGGGATGCTGAGCTTCTCGCCAATCTCATTGGCCCGTGCCAGTTCGGCGTGCAGCATCGCCGAGCGCATTGCGGTCGAGCGGGCGCGCAGCTGCGCATAGATCTGGGCGCCCTCCTCCCCACTCAGCCGGACGACGTCGGCCAGATCGGCGAGTTCGGCCACCCCGAGTTCTGTGGAGAGGCGGCGCAGCGCTTCCCAGGGCGGCTCACCGCTCCAGTTCGAGAACGCGAGCTCTTCCCGGATGCGGCGGAAGACCCAGCTGTCGCCGACGCCGGCGGCGACCTCGAGTGCCTGCCGAGGCCCGGACCCCCCGTTGCGTTCCAGAGCGACGAGATCAACGTAGGCGCCAAGCGCTCTTGCGAACTCCGAGCGGGCCCGTCTCGCGTCGTCAGCGACGTTGTAGTTCGGGATGACGAACATCACCGCCGCCAGCAGCAGGGTGCCCCCGGCCGGCAGCAGGAACGGCGGGTGCCAGCCGAGCAGGGTCAGCAGCAACGTCAACACCGGAGGAATCACGAGACCGAGGGCGGCGAAGATGATCTTGTCGCCGTAGAAGCGGCTGACCGAGACCCGCAGCAGGGCAAGGTCCCTCGAGGGCGGTCGCCCCAGCAGACCCGTGGGCAAGCTCTTCCACGCCCACCGTCCGAGACGGTCGTTGAGAGCGTCACTGACTGCCCCGCCGTCGTCCCGTACGCGGGGCGCGGCCGGTGCCAGCCGGTCCAGTACCTCGGCCGCGTCGACGTGTGCCGGCTGCAGTCGCCAAAGTAGGCCCGCGAGGCCGGCGCCGACCAGCAGCCCGCCAAGAAGGGCGATCTGCAGCCCGGTCGCGCTCATCGCGTCGGCTGGCTTCCGGCCTCCGCGCCGATGAACCGCGGCAGCGGGACGCCGCGGGACATCCGCCGCATCCACACCAGCACAGCGACGTAGGCGCCGAGCAGCAGCGCCAACAGCAGCTGTCCGACAGCGGTGCGGTACGGGGCTACGTAGGAGCCGGTGAGTGCCAGCACCCCGAGCACGACGACGGTGATGATCGTGACCCAGCGGGCGGTGGTGCGCGGCTTGGCCCGGTCGGCCTCGATCTGCCGACGGGCGCGGACGTCGGCGGCCACCGACTCCGCGAGGCTCTCGAGCACGGTCGTCAGGCCGGGACCTCGGCGCCGGGTCCCGAGGATCAGGTTGCTGGCGATAAGGTCTCCAGTCGCGTCGTCCAGATCGTCGGCGAACGCGCGGATAGCGTCCTCGGTCGACCAGCGCGCCCGCACACGAGCCACGAGACGCCCGACCTCGGGGCGGATCGCCTCAGGGGTGGAACGGAGCGTGGCCACCAGCGACTGCTCGAGGCCAGCGCCGGCGACGAGCACACCCGACAGGGAACGAGTCCACTCCTCCATCGCCTCCAGCCGGGTGATCTTGTCCTGCGCAGGTGAGGCTGACAGGAGCGCAGGAAGACCTACAGCGGCGACCGGGACCACGACCGCGGCCAGCAGCCATCCCGACAGTAGGGCCAGCACGAGGCCGGCGGCCAGACCGGCGAGCAGCAGGAGCTTCGTCCGACGTGAGAGGGCGAAACGACGCCCTACACCGGCACGGCGCGGCCTGGGGGTCGGTGATGCGACGCGGCGGAGGCCGGCGGCGACGCCGATCATCCCCGCCACGACGAGGGAGCCGCCGATCGCCGGCATCAGCGGGGTCATGACGCAGCCTGCTCTGTCTCGCTGATGTAGCCGCTGAGGTCGAAGCCGTAGGCGGCCAGACCCCGGTACTCCACGGGGAGGCCTCCCGCTGCGACGATCGAGGTGCTGCCAGGTGGGCAGCGAAAGATCGATGAGAAGGCGTAGCCCTTCTCCCGCTCCCCCGGGCCGAGGACGGCGATCTCCGAGGTCCACCGAGTCTTTCGAAAGCCGGGCTCGGTCCTACTAGCCGGGGCCCGCTCGGTCCGAACGTCCACGTGCACGATGACGTCGAGTGACCCGGCGATCGCGCGGACTGCGTAGTCCTGCGTGACGTGCGCGCCGGCCTTCATCGCGCACGTCACCAGCTTGCCGAGGGCACCTTCGGCCGACTCGGCGTGTGTCGTCGAGAGGGAGCCGGTGCCGGACTGCATGGCCTCGATCATGGCCAAGACCTCGCGGCCGCGGACCTCGCCGACGATCTGCCGGGACAGGTTGAAGCGGTAGCTGTCGTACAGCGCGTCGTCCAGCGTGAACTCGCCGGCGCGGCGGCCGTTCGGCTGCAGCTCACCGCCGGGCCTGGCCTCCCAGGCGTGGACGATCGGGTGCCGGCTCTTCAGCTCGTGCAGGTGCAGCTCGTACTCGGTCTCGAAGGTGCCGATCGCCTCTCCCGGATCGATCTCTGCGCAGAGCGCCCGCACCATCGTGGTCTTGCCCGCCCCCTGCGGGCCGGCGACGACGATCGACCGGCGGGCCCGGACCGCCGCGGCAAGGAAGCTCGCCGCGACAGCCGACAGCGAGCCGCGGCGCACGAGATCGTCGAGGGTCACCTCCCGCAGCCGGTGACGCCGGATCACCACCGAAGGACGCGGTGTCACCCACGCGGTCGCAGCCAACCGCGCCCCGCCGTCCAGCCGTAGGTGGAGCCTCGGCTCAGACTCCGAGAACTGGCGGGCGTTGACCTCGGACCGGCTGGCCAGGAACACCAGGAACTCGATCAGCGCGGGGTCCGAGTCGGCGACGGCTGGCCCGCGTTCCAGACGCCCGTCCGCGTACTCGACCCAAACGTCGTCGCAGCCGAGGATGATCACGTTCTCCACGTCGACGTTGTCGACCAGCGGCTGGAGGCGTCCCAGCCGGAAGAGGGCATCGAAGACTGCGGCGCAAAGGCGCGCCTGCCCAGTCCGGTCGAGAACGGCGCGTCCCTCGGCTGTCGCCCGGCGGGTCTCCTCCTCCACGAGCTCCGCGATGACCCGGCGACCCAGGACCTGCTGCTCAGCACGGTCGACCTCACCGTTGTGAACCAGCCTCATCAGACGCTCCGACGCCACCGACCGCAAGGCAGCCACCTGGGACCAGTCGAGGTCATCGAATGCGGCGGCGGGACGCTCAAGCGTGACCAGTCGCATCCGTGGGTCGTCAGCGGCCGGCGAAGGCACAACGGTGACCGGCGGCGCCGACGCCTGACGGTCAGCGGCCAAGTCGACCGCAGGCTTCCCGGCAGCGGGCCGCAGCGTGAAGGTCGACCGTCGTCGCCCTCGCAGCTCCGCCGGGCCGAACATCGGCAGGCAGGACGGGTCCGCATCGATGGCCAGGGACTCCTTCGCGGTGTTTGGCGCTGTCCCCGGCACCGCGCCGGTGCTCCCCCCGGTCATGACGCCACACCTGCGTTCGTGCAGCGCGCCTGCGCAACCCGGGTGTCGATCGCCGCGACCACCGCACCGAGGTCACGCCAGAACGTCGGTCCCGCGCGCCGCGAACCGGGTTCACCACGGCTGAACATTGCCGCCCCGTCCGGGTCCCACCGCATCGTCTCGAGCACCGACGCCCCGAGCACCTTCGCTACCTCCTGTGCCCGGTACGGACGGCCCTCCCCGACGAGCAGGACGGCCACCGCGGACGGGCCCAACCCGTCGGTGCTGGCGGTCGACCACCGCTCGGCCCACTGCCGGGCGGCAGCCAGCGCGGGCAGGTCGCTGTGACACACCAACAGCAACAGGTCGGCCGCCAGCACCAGTGAGGTTGGCGAGTGCTGCATGCCGAGCCGTCCGGCGTCGACCAGCACGTCCTGGCCGTTGCGGTCGAGCGAGCGCAGCTCGTCCACGAGCCCCGGCCACAGCTCGTTCATACTCGCCGCCTGCGCGTGCGACCGTGGCCCCGGGAGCAGGACGGCGTCAGGGTCCGGCAGCGGCATCAGGACCGTCGGCAGCACCTCGGCCAGCTCGCCCGCCCGGCCGGCCAGCACCAGCTGGACCATCGCATCGTTGTGGGGGACCTGCCCGCGGAAGAAGCCAGCGAGCACTGCCGACCCACCGACCGGGTCCGCGTCGACCAGCACCACCGGACGCGGCCACCGCAGCGCCAGTCCGAGAGCGGTCGTCGTCACCCCCGGCGCGCCGGATGCGGAGGCCAACACCACGAGCGCCATCAGCGGTCCCGCGCGTCCAGCAGCAGAGCGACGTTTCCTGTCGCCGAGCGCGTCGCGATCTCGGCCGCCTGCTTGGCCAGCACCTCGACGCTGACCTCCGTCTGACCGGACGCATCGGCCTCTCGAATCACCACGGCCTTGCCGGTGAAGCTGCGGAGGGTCGACGGGTTCACGTCACCCTGCTTCCCCGGCGTCGACACGATCCGGACCTTGTCGCCGACCGTGAGCGGGCCGGCCGGCAGCTGTCCCGGCCCGAGGGCGAGACCGACCACCGACATGCCGGGAGCCGGCACCTCGGTGGGCGTCACCGCCCGGTCCGAGATCAGACTGCCCGCGGTCAACGCGACGGCGGCGTGCTGGCCGACGAGCGTGTCGAGCCGCTCGGCCGGCACAGAGGACAGCGCAGGGTCAAGGCTGACCCGGACCACCTGCAAGTCATCCCGCGTGATCACGTCGCCCTGCGGCACGTCGATACGGACGGCGACTACCTGCTGCGTCGTGGTCGAGGTGCTGTACGCCCACGCCGAGATGAGCCCGCCGACGATCACCAGCGCTACGGACACGGCGACCACCATGGGCCGGCGCCTCAGCTTGGGTGGCCGCGGCGGAACCTCCCCCGTCGGCACCTGGCTTCCACCGGGCGCGGTCTCCTCGACCGGCTTGGGGCGTCGACTGCTGTTCGTCCTGACGCGTTCGCTGGTCATGGTCACGGCCATCTCCTCAGTTCCGGACGACCTGGATCTCGCCGACGTCCAAGATCCGGGTCGCGGTGAAGGCCAGCGGGATGGTGCCACCGGCACCCGAGTTGGAGGTCCAGGTGACGGTCCAGTGGCTCGTCGCACGAACCGCGTAGCGGCCCTGCCGGCCGTAGGTGTAGCCACAGTCAGGCGACTCACGGCCCCCGTCGCCGCCGGCGAACGGCACGCCGGCCGAGCGGCAGGTAACCGCCTCGCCATCCCCCATCGACCACACGATGCGGTCCACTTTCGCGGTCGCCGTGACGCTCGTGCCGCCGACCGACGCACTGCGGACCATCGGACCAAAGGTGTGCGCGTCTCGGTCCGCGACCCACATCCAGGCCGGCAGGCCAACGATGCCGACCCGGCCGTCCGCATCCTCCGGTGCCATGCCGATCCTGATCGCCCGCAGCTGCATCAGTCGAACGACCGTCCGGGCGACGACGGCGGGGTCGGGCGGTGCTGCTGGCGCAGTGGGCGCAGTCTTGGACCAGAACCGCACCGAGACGGTCACCTGCCCGGCCACTCGGACACACTCGTAGACCGCGCCGTCAGTGTGACCCTCCCACAGCGGCGAGGACTTCGCCGGCGGCGGCTTCATCGGACGGATGTAGCACTGCCGATCGTTCGACCAGTACCCATGGCTCGTGCGGCACGGTACCGATTCGAGTTTCTGCGTAGAGACGTTGCGGTCGTGACAGACCGGCTGACCTTGAGCAGCCCCACCGTGGTCAGCCACAGGTTCCGTCGGCGGTGGGTTCTGCTTCTCACTATCGCCACCGGGGTCAGTCGCGACAACGACGCAGGTCCCTGTTCCTGGATCGTAGATTTCGCCCGCTCCGCAGGTCACCGGATCCGCGTGCGCCGGTGTGGTTGTCAGCGCAATCGCGGCGCACAGTGTCGCGACGAGGCCGACACCCATCCGGGCGCACCTCAGCATGTCTCGGTCACCCTGTCCTGGGTGACATACCACTTCGAGGAGCTGGTGTCTTGGTCGACGGTCAGCACATCGCGGACTCGGTCGGGTCGGCTCTTCGACACGACGGACTTGCCGTTGCGGTCGACAATGTCGACGTTGGAGACGTCGAGGCACATCGTGACGACCCACTGCTGATCGCTCGAGCCGGCCTTCGCGCTGGTCAGGCTGGGTTTGGTGACCCCTGTCTGACGGTGGCCAACGCTCCGATCGTTGAGAAGGATTCGGCGCCAGTTGTCCGCCGCGTTGGCGCGAGCGACCGTCGAGAGCTGGTCGAGATTCGCCTTCGGGTTGCCGCGCAGCTTGTCGAGCATTGCGACGTAGCCCCGTGATCGGGCGACTGCGGCGGCTTCCGCCGCGGGAGTGGTCGGGGTGGCACTCGGACTAGCGCTGCCCGACTGGCTCGGAGAAGGCGGCGTGGGCGCTGGCGGCTCGGACTTCGTGCAGCCAGCGGCGAGCAGCCCAAGCGCGAGCACGACAGCGCCGAGGTGTGGCCGGCAATGCAGAGCCACCTCTCGCCTCCTCTGCCCAAGGGTGAACGGGGCTATTCACTCCCCCGGTCAAGCCCGCACAAGTCGACTCCTGGACAGTTCGGCGCAAGCCCAACTGCCATGTGGTGCGCAATCCTTGCCGCTCCCGGCGCCGCGGAGTCCAGCACGCTTCTGCGTCACTCAGGGCGGGAGGGCTTGACGGCCACCTTTCTCTTAGCCGGGCCCCGGCGGATGGCAACACGCCGCAATGCCTTCAACTTTCCTGGGTGTCAGACGCTCGCGCACGACCTGTTCGAACGCGACCGGCCTTCGGCGAACTGACCCGGACGCGGGTGGCCGAAGCGCATCGGCTGGCCTCGAAGATCGGCTACACCACTACCAGGGGCTTGACCGGGCGACGGTCCGGCCCTCGACGGTCAATGACCAGACCCCGCGTTGACTGTTGGTGGCCAGCCCCATCCCTTTGAGATAGGTCCTAGCCCACGCAAGACGGTACTCAATCTCGGTTGAAGGGCCGTCCTTGTGCAGAACCGCCTGCTGAGCACCTGTATAGGCACCCTGCTGCAGCACGTGCTCGACGATCTCCTCGATCGCCCCTGACCCTCCGAGCTCTCGCATCGCCACCAGGGTCGGCCACAGCAAGTGCTGGTAATGCGGAACGCTCGGTAACGCCAATCACGGAAACCTAGCGTGTCGATAGTGAGGAGGCCTACGAACGCTTCCGCTGGATGGTGACAAGCGTCGACGATCCGGGCCGCGCCGAGCGGCCATCGACTCGACGCCCGGTTGGAGGTAGCTCGGTTCTTACTGACCTTCGTCTATGGGCCTGCGGCCAACGTCGTGCTGCCGCTACACTTCGCTGACACTGAGGGGGACCCATGACGGACCTGAGAATCTTTCGGCCTTTCCGAGCAGCGGTTACGGCACTTCTCGGCGCGGTGCTACTTGGCCTATTGGTCATCGCGCCGGCGCAGGCAGCAGGGTCCTACGGGGTGGATGACTACCCGTCCAAGGCTGCCGCCGACTGCTCCAAGCAGTTCGGCCTCTACTCATGGTGTGTCGACGCGAACGGCGACAAAATCTTCCAGTCGTCGGAGCAGAACTCGTCTCGCGGCTTCGGCTACAGGAACTGCACAGACTTCGTGGCCTGGCGGCTGGGACTCACCTGGTCCGGCGTCTACTCGGGGTCACCAGCTGATGGCAACGCTCGAGCGTGGCGGCAAGGAGCCATCGACCGCAAGATCGCTCACGGGTCTAAGCCGGTCGTCGGCGCGGTGGCCTGGTGGGGAACCAGCCGCGGAGGTGGATACGGCCACGTAGCAGTAGTGACCGGAGTCAACCCCGATGGCTCTGCCACCATCGAGCAGTACAACTCTGGTGGCGACGGCAAGTACTCAACGCAGGCCAACGTCAGAGCTGAGGACTACCTCTACTTCACTGTTTCCCCGCCAGCCGAAGGCACCCCTACTAGCGGTTCGACGCGGCAGGGAGGTTACGAGACTGCTCTTCAGGCGAACACCGGCAGTCTGTGGACCATCGGCAACGGCGGCGGCTCCGACCGGACCGGCGCTCGGAACCTGGGTGTTATGACCGGCACCTCGCCGGCTGTGGCCAGATTGGCAGGTGGCGGCTACGAGGTTGCGTTCCAGGCCAACACCGGCAGCCTGTGGGTCACTGGGTCGGCGGGAACCTCTGACCTTGGTCTGGGCATGATGAGGGGCACCAGCCCCGCCATCACCGCCCTGGCCGGCGGCGGCTACGAGGTCGCGCTCC
>NZ_CAXTHT010000003.1:0-646875 GCF_964244285.1 uncultured Friedmanniella sp. | reverse complement strand
ACCGCTTCGGCGACTGGAGACTAGGCATGGCCAGCGGCACCAGCCCCGCCATCACCGCCCTGGCCGGCGGCGGCTACGAGGTCGCGCTCCAGGCCAACAGCGGCAGCCTGTGGACCGTCGGCAACGGCGGCGGCTCCGACCGCTTCGGCGACTGGAGACTAGGCATGGCCAGCGGCACCAGCCCCGCCATCACTGGTACATAGAACTCGCCCCTTCATCACCGAAGCTGCGCAGTGGTCATGGTTCGCCCAGTGCGGCGAGCCGGTTCGCCTTCCCGCCTCAAGTTCTGTTAGTCAGGTGTAGTGGCAAAAGGCGTCCGATTCCAGAGGAGCGAGGCGCTCATACTGGAGCCGGACCCGACCGCCCCGGATTGGGACTCCTGGGGTGAGTGGACAGCGTCCCAGAGCCGTCCGCTGGCGGTTGACCTGTTTGCAGGCGGCGGCGGCTTGAGCCTGGGTCTGGAGAACGCCGGCTTCCGAGTCGGGCTGGCTGCTGATCACGACCCGTGGTCCGTCCAGACTCACGCCGCCAACTTCCGGGGACTCTCCGTCGGCCTGGACCTGTCCGATCAGGACGAGGAACGCAGGCTGACGGAACTGCTGAGCGGAGCCGACGTTGCGTTGATAGCAGGCGGTCCACCTTGCCAGCCGTTCAGCCGGGCCGGGCGGAGCGCCATCCGGTTCTTGGTCGAACAGGGCAAGCGGGCGGCCTACGATGACCGCCGCGATCTGTGGCGTGTGTGGCTGCGTATCGTGCTGGCCGTCCGCCCGCAGGCCGTGCTGCTGGAGAACGTCCCGGACATGGCGCTCGGCGACGACCTGGCGGTCGTCAGGGTCATCGTCGACGCGCTGCAGGAGGTCGGGTACGAGACCCACCTCGACATTGTCCAGGCCCCTCATTACGGGGTCCCGCAGCACCGCCAGCGACTCATTCTGGTGGCGCTACGTGACCAACGGCAACCGTTTGTCTGGCCGACTCCTGTCGACCGGGTGTCGATCTGGGATGCGATCAGTGACCTGCCGGCACTCGGGGAGGGCACAGGTGGCGATGTCCTGCCCTACCGCAGGCGAAAGCGGACACCGTTCCAGCAGAGGGCGCGGGCCGGGGTGGCCCCGAAGGACCGCGGGGTGGTGTACGACCACGTCACACGCGCGGTACGGGACGACGACCGTCTGGCGTTCCGGCTGATGAAGCCGAACACCCGGTACAGCGACCTTCCGGAGGAGTTGCGGCGCTACCGGGCCGACACCTTCGACGACAAGTACAAGCGGCACGGCAAGGACGAGCTGGCCCGCTCGATCACCGCCCACATCGCCAAGGACGGGTACTGGTACATCCACCCGGTGGAGGAGCGCACGCTGAGTGTGCGGGAGGCAGCCCGGCTGCAGACCTTCCCCGACTGGTACCGGTTCGCCGGGAACCGGACCCACGCCTACCGCCAGATCGGCAACGCCGTACCCCCACTGCTCGCCGAACACATCGGGCGGTCGATTCTCGCTGCCCTCGCTGACGAGCCGGCGCCGAACATCTCAACGCCCGTTCCGCGGCACTTCCCGGCCGAGATGCTGCGGGAGTCCCGGCACCTGCTGGACGTGTGGGCCGAACGTGACGCGCGTGTGGCCCCGTGGCGGCACCGCACCGACCCGTGGACGGCGCTGATGTCGACGGTCCTGTCGACCGGCCGTGCCGACGACGGGACGGTGGCGATGTTGGTGTGGCAGGTCCCGACGCCCGGTCATCTCGAGGACAGCGGTGTGCTGGACGACCGGGCGCTGCCGGCCGGGGTGCGGAGGTCGTTGGCGCGGCTGCTGCCCGCCGTGTCCGCATGGCGCAACCGGCACGACTCGGCCGTCGGAGGCGGCGGTGACACGAGCGGCGAGACCCCCTGGTGGGAGGCGGTGGTGCTGCAGCCGGCGGAGGCGGAACGGTTCGCCTGCATAGCGCTAGGCGCGCCGGTCCTGTTGACGACGCAGGCGCCAATGCGGGTGGCGGCCCGGGTCACGGGGCGCCCGGTGGACAAGGTGGACCGGTTGACAGACGGCCGTCTGGCCTTGGCCGAGATTATCGGTGGCGGGGACAGGGCCGCGGCCCGAATGGCCGCGGTCGCCGCGGTCGGTCGGGGGGTCTGCACGGTGGAGGAGCCGGACTGCCGGTCGTGTCCTCTTTCCCTGTTGTGCCGCGCGTCGGCCTACTGACGGGTTACAGTCGTCGTTCTATGCGTCACTCCCCCAGCGCATCCCGGCCCGGCCGGTGGGTGCGCGCGCGCCAGAGCCGGTCGACGTTGGCTGCCGCCGTCGCAGGGTCCTCGCACTCCCAGACCCACACGACCAGCCACCCGTCCGCCTGGAGTTCGGCACGTTGCCGTTCGTCGCGGGCGGTGTTAGCGGAGAGCTTGGTCGCCCACCAGTCGGCGTTGCTCTTGGGCCGCGTGCCGTGTACCGGGCAGGAGTGCCAGAAGTCACCCATCACGAACACGGCGATGCGTGCCCGGCTGAAGACGACGTCGGGTCTGCTCCTGCCCACGCTGAGGTCGACGCGGAACCTCATGCCCCTGCGGTGTAGTTCTCGGCGTAGCGCTGTCTCCGGCTCGGTTCCGGTCCGGCGTTGCCTGCTCATCTGCCGACGGACCAGCTCGTTGCTGGCCGGGGGGCGCGCGGTCATCGGGCCAGTCTTATCGACGCAGCCGCGATGGTGACCCGGGGCCGGACCGAGGAGGTGATCCCGAGCGCCGCCCGGCTGCTGGGGAGCCTCAGGGACCTCGGCTACGACTTCGTCAACGCGGTCGCCGACATCGTCGACAACAGTGTCAGCGCCGGCGCGACTGAAGTGCACGTGGTGCTACACCCGGCCGGGACGGACAGCTGGGTCCGGGTAGCCGACAACGGCAGCGGCATGGCCGGCGCCACCATCACCGAGGCGATGCGTCTGGGGACCGGGCAGCGCGAGTACAGCAGTGACGAGCTGGGCAAGTTCGGACTCGGCCTGAAGACCGCCAGCCTGAGCCAGGCGCGCTGCATCACCATCGCCAGCCGCACCCACCCGGCCCGGGCGGTCATCGACTGCCGGCGGCTCGACTTGGACGCGATTGCGGCCTCCGACCGGTGGGAGATCGAAGTGCCGGCGGCGGCGGACCGTCCCGAGACGGTCGTCGGCCCGCTCAAGAGCGGGCCCGGGACGGTGGTGCTGTGGGACAGGTTGGACAGGGTCCTCGGCCGCAACGACCCCTTCGGCGGGTGGTCACACCGTCACCTGCTCAAGCTGGCCGAACGACTCGACCAGCACCTCGGGATGGTGTTCGGACGATTCCTCACCGGCGAGGCCCGTCGCCTGTTTCCGCTCACCCTCACCGTCAACGGCACCAAGGTCGAGGCCTGGGACCCGTTCTGCCTTGACGAGCGCACCGAGCACTTGCCGCCCCACGAGCTCCGGGTAGGTGGGGGCCTGGTGCGTTATCGGCCGTACGTCCTACCGCCGCAGGACGACTTCCGCGACGACGAGACGTGGCGGCGGGCCAGCGGCCCGAACCAGTGGAACCGGCAGCAGGGTCTATACATCTACCGCGCCGACCGGATGATCCAGTCGGGCGGCTGGTCGTGGCTGCGCGGCTACGACGAGCACATCAAGCTCGCGCGGGCCGCGGTGGAGTTCTGGCCGGACCTCGACGAGGCGTTCGAGATCAACGTCGCGAAAACACGCGTCAAGCTGCCCGAGGAGCTGCGCGACCAGCTCAAGCCGCTGGTGACGATGCTGACACGACGAGCCGACGACCGCTACCGGAAGAGCAAGCCCCGGCGCGACAATCCGGCACCACCCATACCTCCCCGCCCCACCGCCCGCAACGACGCGAACCGGCCCGCTGACCGACCCCGAGACCCCGGTACGGGGGGCCGGCCGGCGGAGACTCCGCAGCGGCCGCCCGGCGGTCAGGGCACGTCCGGCAACGTGTCGGAGTCCGGCGGCTCGGCCGCCGCGCCCGCAGGCCGAGTGCTGGAGGAGACCGCGCGGACCCTCGGCTACGGCACCGCTCTGGAGAGCATCCGGGACGAACTCCGCCGCCGGCACCCGGAGGTCGCGCGTGACCTCGGCTGGTAGCCCGGGGGACAACCTCGACGCCTACCTCCTGGCGTTCCGGGCGGCACTCACCGCGGGCCTCGGCTACGACCTGGCGGTGGCGATGGTGCCGGAACATGTCCGCGACAGGGTCCAGGCCCGGTGGCTGGCCGACCGGATCATTGTCGAACCGGTCGGCGTCCTGTCCCAGGGGGGACCGCGCCCGTGGTTCGACGAGTTCGACCCCGCCGGCGGATACCACTGGCCGAGGTTGCGGGAGTTCCTGATGCTGCACCGCAACCGGTCGGACTCGGTACTGGAGTCCCTGGACAACAGCACCGACCGGATCCTGTCAATGCTCGAGGACCCGCGGCCCGGCGGGCCGGCGGCGTTCAAGGTGCGGGGCCTGGTGGTTGGCTACGTCCAGTCAGGGAAAACCGCCAACTTCAGCGCCCTGATCGCCAAGGCCGTGGACGCCGGCTACAAGATCGTGATCGTCCTGTCGGGACTGCACAACAGCCTGCGCCGGCAGACCCAGCTGCGACTTGAGGACGAGCTCGGCCTTGTGGCCGACACTCCCGAGCGCCGCGCGGTCGGCTACGCCGAGGACGGCCGCGAAATCGTCCCCATGACCGGCGCGGAGACCTGGCAGGACTTCCACCCGGGCACCGCCGACCCAGCACTGCTGCAGGGCAGCGTCCGGTTGATCCTTGTGGTCAAGAAAAACGCCAGCGTCCTGCGCCGGCTGGTCCACTGGCTGGAGGAACGGTCCCCGATCGCCTCACCGGTACTGGTGATCGACGACGAGGCCGACCAGGCGAGCATCAACACCGGAGGCAACCGCGACCCTCTCGAGGAGCTGCTGGACCTTGTCGACGAGGACGTGGACGGCGGGACCGGCAGCAGCCGGGCACAGCAGGAGGAGACCGACCCCAGCGTCATCAACGCGCTGATCCGCCGGCTGCTCGAGCAGATGCACCGAGTCTCCTACGTGGGCTACACCGCTACCCCGTTCGCCAACGTCCTCATCGACCGGGACGCCCTCGACCGGGAGGTCGGGGCGGACCTGTACCCGGCCGACTTCATCGTCAGCCTGCCCAAACCGCCCGGCTACGTCGGGACGGAACGACTGTTCGGCCGAGCCGCGCTCGCCGGCGAGGACGAGGCGGTCGACGCCCTCGACGTCATCCGCCGCGTACCCGACCACGAGGCCGACATCCTCAACCCGGGCCGGCAGGGTCCGCTGGTGACCTCGCTCCCCCCGACACTGGAGACGGCCCTACTGGATTTCGTCCTGGCGACGGCCGCCCGCGACACCCGTGACGGTGGGACCCCGGCCTCGGCGATGCTCGTCCATGGGAGCCCCTACACCCTCCAGCAGTTGGCGCTGGGTGACCTGGTGAGGGCGGCGCTGGCCTCTCTGAGGCAGCAGTGGCGCTACGACCAGGAGCGCACCCGCCCACTCTTCCAGCAGCGTTGGGACGACGAGTTCCGTCCGGTCAGCGTCGCCATGGACCCCGACCGCGACCTCACGTTCGATCAGATCGAACCTGCGCTGCAGCGGAACTTCCGCAGCGAACTGCCCGTCCTGGTGCTCAACACCCGCACCCAGGACGACCTCGACTACGAGCGGAACCCCAACATCCGGGCTGTGGTGGTCGGCGGTAACAAGCTGAGCCGGGGGCTGACAATCGAAGGGCTGCTGACTTCCTACTACGTCAGACCTGCGAACTACTTCGACACCCTGCTGCAGATGGGGCGCTGGTTCGGCTACCGCGAGTCCTACATGGACCTGACCCGGCTGTGGACGACCGACGACCTGAGGGTCCGGTTCCGCGACCTCGCCACCGCTGAGGAGGCGCTGCGGCGTGAGATCCGCCTGTACGACGCGCTCAGTCTCACCCCTCGCGACTTTGCCCCCCGGATCATGACCCACGCGACGATGCAGATCGCTGCCAAGAACCGGATGGGTAGCGCGCGCGAGGTGAATGCCGACTACAACGGGAGCCTCGTCCAGACGATCAACTTCCAGCTCCGCCGCCGAGCCTGGTTGGCCGGCAACCTCGAGGCCACACGCACCTTTCTCGGCGGCCTCGGACTACCCGACCATCCGGTCGCAGGTCGGATCGTTTGGGACGACGTCGACTGGCGGCGGGTCGAGGACTTCCTCGGTCCGGAGGGCTACAAGACCTACGCAGGGGCCTCGAAGGTCGACAGCGCCCTGATGCGGGAGTACGTCCGCAGCCAGGCCACCCGCTACCAGGAGGTGACCAGCTGGACGGTCGCCGTCCGAGGCCGCCAGACCCGTGACGACCGGCTGGGCGACGAGGACCTGGGAATCCTCGACGGGCCCCGGGTCAACTGCATCAACCGTGCCCGCGAGGCCGAGAGCGAGACGAGCATCGGCACCCTGGTCAACCCGGTCAGCCGGGCGAGTCCCGGAGGTGATGAGGAGATCGGACTGCAGCCCGAGGACATGGCAGCGGCCCGGCAGTTCGCCGAGGAGAAGGACGTCAGTTATGCCCTCGCCCTCCGCCTTCGCCGCACCCCCGAGAAGGGCCTGCTGCTGATCTACCCGATCAGCCGGTACAGCAGCCCAAGGCGGGGCAGGGGCCAGGACCTGTTCGACGACGTCGACCGAGACGGGGAGACCGTGATCGGCGTGGCCGCTGTGTTCCCGTACTCCACCAGTCCGGCGACGGTCAGGTTCGTCGTCGGCAGTGCCGGGGAGGCCCACCCGTGAGCGTGACCGTCACCGCAGCCGAGCTCGACGGGTACTGGCGCGAGATGCCACCCCCCGCCGGGCCGCTGCTGGAGGCGCGGGAGGTGGGCCGGTGGGCTGTCGGCCGCCTACTTGCCGCCGTCGATGCGGACGGGCACCGTCACCTGCTCGTCGCGGTCCCCGACGACCCACGGGTCTCGGTCGCCCGGCTCCGGGGCATGGCCAGCCAGTACCGGCAGCTCCGGGCAGCAGGGCAGGAAGGGATCTGGCTGGATCTACAGCTGCTTGACGACCGGGGGGCCGCGGCGTTCACCCTCCTGTGCTCCGACGTCGTGACCGAGACTGCAGCCAACCTCGCCGGCGACCCGACGGTGATCGCCGCGGTCGTACGGCGCTGGCAACGCTTCTGGTCGAGCCTCCCCGAGGGGATGGACCGGGAGTCGCGACTGGGGCTATTCGGGGAGCTGTGGCTGCTCACCCGCTGGCTGCCGGGCGTCACATCGGCCGCGGTCACCAGCTGGCAGGGGCCGCTCGGCGGCCGCCACGACTTCGCGAACGGCGAGGTCAGTGTCGAGGTCAAAGTCGGCGGAACCGTGACCGGTCCCCTGGTCCACCGGATCAGCGGTCTGACCCAGCTGGCGGCCCCCGACCAGGGGCAGCTCTTCCTGCTGTCCCTCCGGGTGGTCGCCGAGCCGACCGCCGTCCACAGCCTCGACGGTCTGGTGGCCGAGGCCCGCCTGTCGGCGGCCGACGCAGGAGGGACCGCCGCGGACGACCTGGATGAGCGTCTCGCCGGCTACGGGTGGAGCCCGGTTCACCGCGGCCGTTACGCCGAGCCCCTCAGGGTCTCCGAGCAGCACCTCTACCGCGTGGACGACACGTTCCCCCGGCTGACACCGGGCACGTTGCCCGGGCTTCCGACCGGCATCGTCGATCTCCGGTACAGCCTCGACACCGCCGTATGTCCGCCATGGGAGGTCGCCTCCGAGCCGGTCCGACCGGGACCCCTCGATCCGTTGAGCAGGTAACCCACCAGAAAGCCACTCAACAGAGGGCTACGACCACCGTTTGGACGACGACGCCGATTGCCGCCAACCCGAACAATCCGAGGCCCACGACCCAGACGGCGAACATGGGCCGTAGGGGGATGCGGCGGCCCACCCACCCGGCGTCGAGTCCCTCGAACTCCCGGGCGTCCCGGACCGGTTCTCCGTGGGCACCCCAGGGACCGACGCCGAGCACCTGCTGCTCGTACCTTTCCAGCCAGTGGGCGCCAGTGAGCTCGCCCTGCCGGTGCCGACCCATGAGCAGGATCGACAGGACCGAGATGATGAGCGACAGTAGCGCGGCGAGGGCTCGTGCCCAACCATGGACATCGGCCCCCAGCGCGGTGGTGAATAGGAAAGCCTGCGCGGTCAGGCTGAGCACCGGGACCTGCCACAGCAGGTTGTCCCACTGGAGTCTGCGGGCGGCGACGGCCTGGTACATCAGATCGAGTTCGGGGCGGTCCGGCATGTGCTGTCCGATCAGGTGGCGGGCGTCTGAGCGAGCAGGCTAGTAGCCGAGTAGCAGCACACCCTCGAAGGGCAACCGCAGCCGCTGAGAGGCGTACAGGGCGTCGAGCAGGTCGTAGGTGCGCCGGTAACCTTGGACGGGGCTCTTGATGAGACTGGGCGGTGCGTAGCGCTGCGGCATCAGGAGGGCCAGGAACCGGGCGTCGAGCAGGAGGGACGTGCGGATGATGTCGCGGTAGTCGGCGTTGTTCTGGGTGCCGCGCCCGGCCTCGACCTCAACAGCGACGCCGTGGTCGTCGTGCCAGGCGTCGATCTCGTAGGAGACCGCTTCTCGGCCGTCCTCCCCGTACAGGACAGGTCGGCGGATGCGGTCGGTCGCCTTCTTGGTCTCCTCGACGAGGAAGCCCTGCTCCCGCCATGCCGGCGCGAGCAGGTGCAGCACCTCGTCGCTGCTGGGTCCCTGGTGCTCGAGTGTCGACACGTCGGCCTGCTGAGCGGCGACCGAGGCGACGAACGGCGGCACCCAGGGGGCAGGGCGGGCGTTGCGGGGGAAGTAGCTCCAGCTGGGGTAGGCCACACGCCGAGCTTGTCAGCTGGAGCCCAAGTTTGTGCGCTCAGGAGCCAGCCGGGCAGGTTTGGTCGGTGCCATTACGGCGGAACATGACATCCCGCACGAGCCCGAGGAGGGCCGCGGTGTCGCTGCGGTCGACCTGGCTGAAGGCGATCGGGCCGTCGTTGCGCACTCCGGCCTCGTAGAGCCCGACGGCCCATCCGTCGTGCTCGGCCGCGCCCACGACAGGTAGTCGTCAGCGTCGGCGATCAGCAGGGTGTGGCCGTTCTCCAGCTGGACCTCGAGCACGGCGCACATTCCGCCTGTCTGGGTGAACTCGGCCGGCAGCCCGTGTTCGCCAAGGGTGTCGAGGACGTCGGCGCACTGCCGTGCGCCCAGGCCATCGTCTCGTTGTAGCTCATCATCCTCGTGGTTCCCTTCTGCTGTCGTCGTGACTGCCGGGCTCGCGTCGAAGTCGGCGGCCCCGCACCCGGGCGGGGCCGGTGTCGACGAGGCCGGGAATGTCGGCTCGGTACGCCGCGGCGAGCTGGTCGGTGACCGCGGTGACCTCGAGGGCGACGCTGGCAGCGTCGGCGGACCGGAGCAGCGTGGGCAGCACCGACGCGCGCAGTGCCCGGCCGCGGCCGGTGCCAGGCCGGGCGGTGACGTGGTCCTCGATGTGCCAGGTGCCGGGGTGACGCTGATGGCGATGACCGCGTCGCGCTCGACGGTCATGTAGTACCTCCGGGTGCTGGAGAATCGAATGAGCAGCAGGTGGACGGTCAGGACGACCGGAAGCAGCGGCCAATACAGCACTGTGAGCGCGCTGTAGTAGGCGCGGCTGGCCACTGTCCCCCGCCGGGCGCTCTGGGCGAACCCGCGCGCGGTCCAGCGGCCGATCCGCCACATGTCGCGCGGCCGGGCGGCTACCGTTCCCACGACCTGGCGGGGAGGCGCCGGCGTCCTCGCCCGACCCGGCACGCCACTACTCATCTCCCGCATCTCCTACGGGATTGTGGTGGGCCTAAGACGCTTCCTCGGCGCGTCATGCGGCGAGTGCAGCATGGTCGTCCCGAGCGGTCCCCTCGGCCTGGTCCAACCTCACAGTTCACGGGGTCGGCTGTACGCCGGGGTTGCTGCGGGTGGGCTGGTCGTCGTTCCAGCCGAGGTGCCAGCGGTCGGGATCGGGCGACCCGGGGGGTGGTCGGGCCGGGGTGACGTCGCGTTGGTGGTACCAGCGCTGCAGGACCGCTGGTGAGCGGCCGGGCCGGTCGAGCACGACGATGGCGAAGCAGTACCAGGCCCCGTTCCAGCGTCGCCACTCGACAGCGAGGCCGGGGTCGGGGGCCTGGTGGTCCTCCCCGCTTTGGGCCCAGAGGATGTGGATGAGGCGTTGCCGAGGCCACTCGCGGTCTTTACGGCGCTGCCCCACCACCGAAGCCTAGACCGAACCCGTGTTCGATTCCGAAGCCTGCCGAGCCACCCGCTGTGACCCTCTCCCCTGCCGGCCCCGCTAGCTGCCGATCTTGAGCAGCGCGGCGGGGCGGTCAAGGCTGGACGGAGTCCACCGCGTAGCGGCGCGGAGCGGCCTTGAGGGGCCCGCCGGGCTGTTCAACACTGCCGGAAGCGGGGTCGCCCGGAGCCAAAGCGTGCACCCCCCCGGGTTCTACCGGCGCTTGCGTCCGGTGCCGGGGTTCTCACCGCGGGGCCGGAGCTCGTCGACGATCTCGGCGGGGCTCATCTGGGTGTGCAGCCGTTCGAGGGCGAGCCGGACGACGGCGCTGCGAGAGATGGCCGTCTTGGGTCGTGAGGTGCGGCCGGTATGGGTGATGGTCTCAAGGAAGTCGTCGTCGTCCTGTTCGAGGTAGACCGTCACCACCTTCAGGTCGCTCTTGGCCGCGGGCCTCGCTACAGGTGCTGGCGTGGCTTTCGGCCGGCTGGAAACCGCGGGCTTGGCCGCTGGCGGGGGGTTCGCAGCCATGTCGGTCGACGTCTCGGGAGGCGAAGGCGGCTCGGCTGCGGGCTCGGGCACCGGGGCCAGCTGGACCCTGGCGGCGCGCGCCGGGTTGCGCGGCGGCGGGATGTCGCGGGTGCGGCGGCCGCGCTGTGCGAGCTGGGACAGTCCGTCGGTCATGCCGCGTACTCCCGCACGAAGGCGGCGACCTGGCGCAGCGCCTCGGCGACGGGCCGCAGCGGCTTGCCGGGCGGGTCTTCGGAGGTGATGGCCATCCGCTTCTTGCGGGTGCCGACCGCGAGCGCGGCCGGGATCAGCGGGCCGACCTGCACGGGGGTGCCGGCAACGATCCGGCTCAACCGGCGGACCTCGGCAGCCGGCGCGACGGGTGGGACGAAGTTGGGGATCAGCACGACCGGGTAGTCGGCGAGCTCGCGGACCATGTGCTCGGTGCCGTCGAGGTCAGAGCTGCGCAGCCGGACCGGCGTGACGACCACGTGCGCGATGGACAGGGCGCCGTTGACGACCTCGGTGGCGCCCCGGTGGGTGTCGATCACCACCCAGTCGCGGCCCCACTCCCCCGCCCACGTCAGCAGGGCGTCGGCCGTGTCGTCCCGGCTCGGCTGGTTCAACTCGAGGTCTGGGTCGCCAGGCACCAGGTCGGGCTTGCTGAACCCCCGGAGCAGCCGCGGCGGCGTGCCCTTCTCGAACGCCGCGAGTAGCGGGGAGGCGGCGCGGTCCACGTAGCGGTACCCCCACTTCCGGGAGGCGCTGCCGCCCTCCCACCCGTGGTCGACCAGCGGCGCCCCCAGCAGCCAAGCAACTCGTAGCCCCTGGACGTGTGAGCGATGCCGGACACCTCGCAAATGACCGAGGCCACTAGGACATTTTCGAGACGTCTGATAGCGCCGCCTGAGGATCATCGATGGGGCACCAGTGGGGCACGCGATTACGCAAGACCGCAAGGCGACGCGTGACTGAGCAAGATGTCGCCTCACCCTATGGCCTTGTCAGGGCTTGCGAACGGGCAGAATGCATGCTCGTAAGGGGTCACCGCTGACCAACTCGAATGCCCTTTCAAGGCGGCAGCGCGGGTTCGAATCCCGTTGGGGATGCTCGTTGGAAGTGTTCGGTGACCAGGCTTAACGCCGTGTGGGGTCGACCCCGGTCAGATGGGAGTCGAGCCTCCATGGGGCACCGACGGGGCAGCGGGGGAACCAAGCAGAGCGTCCAAACGGTCAACAGCTTCGGTGGAGCCGTCCTCGAAGAGGCCTCCGTAGCGGGTCAGCGTGAACGCCACGCTGTTGTGACCCGCCCACTCCGAGACCTCCCGGACGTTGCACCCGGCGGCCACCAGGATCGCCACGAAGCTGTGCCTAGACCCTGGAACGTGAATCCGTCGAGCCCGGCAGCGGCGACGGCTGGATGCCTACGTGCCGCCCGAACGTTCCTCGGAAGAGCGGCCCACCCTTGGACGCACTGAAGAGCAGCGAGCCTGGACCGACGTCGACGGAAGCCGCCAGATGCTCATCGATCCGGCGCATCACTGACCGGGCGACCGGCATCACTCAAACACTGCCGCAAGGCGAGGACCGCCTTGCACACGGTTGTCGCCGATAGGCCCGTGGCGATCATCTCGGCCACCCACGAGCGCACGTCAGCATTCGTTATCGCTGCCAGGCCCGTCGAGCCGAACCGACCCGGGACGGCGGAGCGCACGAGGGCTCGCACCGACGCCCGCACCGTCGCCTGCGCAGGTCAGCGAGGCGGACCGGGCAACCGCACCTCGGTCGCCGGGCTCGGCGCGTAGCCGGGCGAGCCGGAGTAGCGCAGCACGGCGTCACCCTGGGCGGGACGAATCGGGAGCCGGGCGATGCCACTCGGCCCGACCGGTGCCGAACCGACGTCGGTGGTGTCGTCGTCGAAGTGGGCCTGGACCACGACGCTCCCGGCTTCGGGCGGTGGACCGCCGGCGGGCGAGGTCACTTGGACGAGCACGTCGTCCGGGTTGCGCTCCACGATCCGGACGGCCGTGGCGACGGCGGTGCTGGCGACCACGGTGACCCCGGACCCGGAGCGTGGCGTGTCACCGAGCGCGGGGTGATCAAGCCAGGCCCGCAGCCAGCTGCGGCCGTCGGGCCGGTGCCGCTCGATCGCCTCCCAGATCGACGTGGCGGTCGACTCGACCTCCATCCGCACCGATCGGGTTTGGCCGGGCTCCAGGTGCAGCCAGCGATGGTCGACGTAGGTGCGGTACAGGTCGCTGTCCTGCTGGACCTCGACCGCCGCGCTGACCGGATGGTCGTACGGGTTGCTCACGTCGACGATGCTGATCTCGCGGGTCGCCGGCGAGCTCGGCTTGGACGCGATCTCGAAGTAGTTGGACTGTGCGAGGTTATTGTCGACGTCGGGCTCGTCCGCCGCGGCGCCGGAGATCCGGGTGTAGCGGTCGACCCGAGCCTGGACGCAGTAGTGCCGGTCGCCGGGCGGGGTCCAGTCGGCCTCGAACTCGGTGACACCGCCCGCGGCGATGTCGTGCGTGATCTTGGGCCCGAGCTCCTCCCACCCCTCGGAGTCCGGGTCGTCGGTGTTGAACGGCTTGACCTTGAATCGCACCGACACGTTCGGCGCGGGCAGGCCACCGATGTTCGTGACCTTGGCGACGACCCGGTTCACGATGTTGACGATCGGCCGGTTGAGGAAGGCTGGGTCGACGTCGCTGACCTCGTTCCGCACCTCGATGTCGGGGCTCTTCCAGTCGCCCGCCTCACCGTTGTTGTTGCGGATCGCGGGGTCGGGCTGGGCCACCGGCTTGACGGTCACGTGCACCCGGGCGACGCCGCCGGCGATGGAGACGACCTCGAGCCGGAACTGGGAGAGGTTGTTCGGGTCATGGGTGTCGAGCACGTCGTAGTCCTGCGCCGTCACGATCAGCGGACCCTCGCCGTCGCCGTCATCGAGCAGCAGGATGATCGGGGTGCGGGCGTTGGCCACCACGGGCGGCGCCTTGTAGGTCCAGGCGTCGTAGCCCATCACCTGGCCCGCGGCGAACGCGGTCTGGTCGCCGAGGACGCCGGGGACCGGGGCGCGGAACTCGAAGAACCAGCTGATCTTCGGCGACACCTTCAGCTCGACCGCCGCGAACCGACCACCACCGGGCAGACCGGCCGACAGCGGAGCGAGGTCGAAGGTCTGGTCGTCGTCGAAGTCGTAGTCGAACACCTTCACGTGCGCAGGGTCGAGGAAGCCCAGGAGCAGCTTGTGGCGTGCGCTCAGGTGCGGAAGACCAGCCTCGTTGGCCATCAGCTCGTGGGTGGTGAGATCGCGGGCTTTCATCTCGGCGGTGAAGCCCGGTCCGTTCATGTAGAGGTCGTTCAGGCCGACCGTGTGGCCGAGCTCGTGGCTGGAGACCTCGACGTTGGTGAAGCCCAGGCTCGGTGCCGTGAGCTGGTCGTGCGGCATGGAGACCTTGCCGAGCAGCACGTCGGCGTCGTCCCCCGCCAGCGTCTTGACCTTGTATGGGCCGGTCTTGCCGTTCGCCCGCGGCCAGACAAGCTGGCCACCACCCGCGCTCCGCACGATCATGAAGACCGCATCCACCTGCAGCCAGTCGAGGCCGGTCCCCTGCAACGCGCCGATCACCCGGTTCATGACGTCGTCCTTGGCGATCCACTGACTGTTGCCCATCGTGAACCAGTCGGACCAGGTCTGGCCGAGGCTCACCGGCCCCTGCACCGCCCCGCCGACGAGCTGCAGCCCGAGCCGGCCACCGCTCTGCTCTCGGTAGAACGCGTCCACGCCGCTGGCGCCGGTCAGCACGGTAGCCCAGGTCGACTTCGCGTCGGCGACGGTCGGGGCCGGGTTGCCCGGACCAACTGCCGTCGGCCACACCGCGTCGCCGGTGTCGACGAGCACCGCGAGGACGCGCCACCGGGCCAGGACCGCTCCGGCGGAGTCGTTGGGCACCAGCGAGCCGGCGTCGTCGACGCCGCGAACCAGGGCCAGCGTGCGGAGCACGGGGGTCGAGGTACGGTCCCCGACCCACACGGGCGGCCCGTCGAGGGGAGACGTCACGTCGAAGCCGACCACGACCGGGGCACGACCGAGCTCCACGTTGCCCGGGCCGGCGTCGCGGACCACCACCTCGGCCGCGCCCGCGGCACCGCCGGCGAGCAGCCGGATCGTCGGCCGCACGGGATCGAACCCTTCGCCGGGATGTTCCGAGATCGACGCCACGCCGGCCGGTTCGACGGCGACCTTCAGCTCGGCGCGCGTGTAGCCGCTGACGCCGGTGTCGATCAGCACGTCGGACCAGCCACCCGGCCAGATCGGGGTGGTCGGAACGCCCACGGCGACCCCTGGCCGCAGACCCTTGCTGGCGTCCAACGAGACCAGCCGGTTCTGACCGGACACGACGAGCCTGTTGCCGACCATGATCGCCGCCGAAGGCTGGCTGATGCTCCTGCCCAGCAGCCGCTGGACTGCCGGTATGGGGGCCGTGAGGTCGAGCAGACCGACCCGCTGGGCCGGCGCGCGTTCGGTGGTCAGCAACCAAGTGCGCTCGGGATCGGCCCAGCCGAGGAAGAACGGGCCGACGAGGCCGCCGACAACCACGTTCCGGGTGCCGGCGGAGTCGATCTTGGAGACGACGCCGCTGCCCTGCTCGGTGACGAAAAACGCACCGTCCGCGTCGACAGCCAGCCCGACCGGCTGTCCGAGCCCGCTCGCCACCACGTCCACGGCGCCGCTGTCGAGGTTCACGCGGACCAGTCGGCCTCCGTCGTGGTCGGCGACGACGGCCGTCCCGTCCCCGGGCAGCACCAGCTGGTGGAGCGCACCCAGGCCCGTCGCCAGCTCGACGGCGTCGACGCGGCCGGGCGTGAGGAGGTCCTGGCGCAGGAGCGCACCGGTGCGCTCGGTGATGAACGCGGTGTCGCCGTCGACCGCGATGCCTTCCGGCTCGTCTACCCGTCGCCCCACGGCGTCAGCGATCCGTCCTCGGCGGCGAAAGCGAGCACTCGACCACCGGCCCAGTCGCACGCCAGCACTGTCCGGACGTTCCACACCGCCGCACCGATGACCGTGCCAACGTGTCCGTCGCCCCAGATCTGTAACTCGGCCATCCCGCTCCCCGTCTCCCGCGCCGCACCTCGGCGTCCCAGACTCAGAGGAGCCCGTCGTGTCGGTGATACCTGCAGCTGCTCACATCGCCGTCGGCCAACGGGGCCCGGAACGCCTGCTACCGCGAGCTCCGGTCCCGCTGATGGGACTGCATCGCTGACTGATGGTCAGACTGGAACATCGGGCGCCGCGGTCGCTGAGAGAGACGGTTCGGCCGTGGACTGGTACTGAACTCAGGGCACAGAATCCAAGACCTTCTGGAGGTCAGCGTTGAGGTTGAGGGACAATGGCGAACCTTTCGAGACAATGCGGAGGATGACGGGCTCAGAGGCTCGTGGGTGCCGGGACCGCGTTCGTGCCGAGGGCAGGCAGGAGGACCGCGTCGACGACCCGCTGCACGTCCCTTTCGGTGAGCGATCGAGCCTGAGCGGCGAGCTGCTGGTAGGCCATGGCCGGAAAGACACGGGCGAGGGTGTCCAGGTCGAGGTCGGGGCGGATCAGCCCGCGTTCCGCGGCGCGGCCCAGAACAGCGTCGAACAGACCGGCGTACGGCGAGCTGACAGCCTCGCGGAAGGCCTCGCGTAGCTCTGGGTCGTGCTGGGTGGCAGTGGTCAAGTTGGCCAGCACCTGCAGGGTGCGGCCCTCCTGCTGCATGTAGGCGAGGCCGCAGGCCAGCAGGTCCTCGCGCAAGTCGCCGGTGTCCGGCACCGGCGGAGGCTGAAGCAGGGCGGCAGCCGCTGACACCACCAGCGCGGTCTTGCTGGGCCAGCGGCGGTAGATCGTCGCCTTGCTCGCCCCGCACCGCCGGGCGACCGCGTCCATGCTGAGCCGCTCGAAGCCCTCCTCGATCAGCAGGTCCTGGGTGGCGTTGAGAATCTGGTCGTCGATAGCGGGGTTCAGGGGTCGTCCTGGGGCTCTCGAGGCTGATGACATGCGTCGACCGTAGCAGAAACTAGACAGGCCAGTTTCGAAACGGTACGGTCTGGTATAGGAATCCGGACTGCGGGATTGCCTCCTTCGAAAGGACATACCTCATGACCTCGACCGTGCTCATCGCTGGCGCCACCGGGAAGCTCGGCAATCGGATCGCCACGCACCTGCTCACCCAGCCCGACGTCGCCGTCCGGCTCCTGGTGCGGGCTTCCGCCTACCAGGACCCCGCCAGGACCGCGGCCACCGACACCCTCGTCGGCGCCGGAGCGAGCATCGCCACCGGTGACGTGACCGACCCGACGTCACTGAAGGCCGCCACCGCCGGCGTCGACGTGGTGGTGTCCGCCCTGCAGGGCGGCCCCGGCATCATCGTCGATGGCCAGATCGCGCTCGCCCACGCCGCCGTCCGCAACGGGGTGCACCGCTTCCTCCCGTCGGACTTCGCGATCGACCTGTTCTCCGCCCCCGCGGGAGCCCCGCAGTTCGACGCCCGCCGCCAAGCCGACACCGCCATCGACGCGCTGCCCCTGGAGGTCGTGCACGTCCTCAGCGGCGCATTCATGGACATGCTGCTCGACCCCGCCACCCCTGGCCTGCTCGACCTCACCGCCGGCACCGCGATGATCTTCGGCACCGGCGACGAGCCGTTCAACCTCACCACCGTCGACGACACGGCCCGCTTCGTAGCCCGGGTCGCCACCGACCCCGCGGACCTGTCCGGGGTGCACTACCTGTCGGGTGCGGAGGCCAGCTTCAACCAGATCGTCGCCGAGACCGAACGGATCACCGGCCGCACCCTCACCCGCCACGTCGCGGGCGGCGTCGACGACCTGCGTTCCACGGTCGCCTCCGCCTCCGACCCCTGGTCGGTGGTCCAGCAGTGGTACCTGCTGTCCATGCTCACCGTCGCGCCGTTCCCGACCAACGACAACGACCGCTATCCCGACGCCCACCCGGCCACCCTGCGCGACTACCTCACCCACGCCCACCACGCCCTCAAGACCAGGTGATGCCGCCTCACGGCTCACCAGACACGTCCCGATGCGCCACCAGCAAAGACCTAGTTGACGCCACCGACCACAGCTCGACTGCTCACTGCGAGCTCCGGAAGCACCGCATCCAGAAACATCACCAACCGGGCCCGGCAACACGACCCAGCCAGCCCACGAGTAAGAGGACAACCATGACGAACTCAACCCTGACGAGCACCAAGAAGCTGCTGGCGGGCCGAATGGTCCTGACCTTCGCCGCCGCGGTGACGGGAGTCACTCCCTTCCTCGCCGATTGGAACCACACCCACATCTACAACGAGCAGTGGCCGCCGCACGCGAAATTCCACAACGCTCAGACCCTGTCGGTGGGTGCGCTTCTGTCGGCGGCGGCGTTGTTCTACACCTGGCGCAGCAAGGGCGGCGTTCGCGCCAACCTGCTGCCCGCGGTGGGCTTCAGCAGCCTGTACTGGGTCAGCCAGTCGATGGCCTTTGCGTTCCCCGGCGTTGCCTGGACCGACCCGCACCTGCTCAAGCCGGGCCAGTCGTTGGAGCAGTTTCCCCAGCAGGTACCGCTGGAGATCGTCCTGTACAGCCTGATCACCGTCGGCACCGCCCTGGTCCTGGCTGGCACCGCTGACAAGCACGCGTCGACTCAGGTCTAGCGGCAGAGGCACCGACATGACAACCACGCCTGCTGTGCCGACCAACGACCGCGGCGGCGGGCCCGACCGCACCACCATGTCAGCGCACAAGCGGTGGGCTCTCGCGGTGATCGCCGCCTGCCAGCTGCTGGTGGTGCTGAGCGCGTCGGTGGTCAACATCGCGCTGCCCCAAGCCCAACGCGCCCTGGGCATCTCCGACGCCGACCGGTCCTGGGTGGTCACCGCCTACACCCTCGGCGTCGGCGGGCTGCTCCTGCTCGGCGGCCGGATCGCCGACTACACCGTCGCCGCCATCACCACCGCCAGCTACCTGGCGCAGCACAGCGGCCTGGTCGAGGTCGCCGCCCTACATGGCTACCACAACGCGTTCCTCGTCGGGGCCATCGTCTAGGCGCAGGGGCGCTCGCCTCGGGCCTACTCGTTCGTCCCCCCTCGGCCCCAGAACCTCGAACGATCAGCTCCAAGCAACGCCGTCTGCAGACCGTAAGACGAGCCCAACGCGCCTCCACACGTTGACAATACCGATGCATTCGGGCCGCAGCTGGGTTACGTGGTTGAGGGCGGCTCCGCCCGCTTGCCGCAAACTCCAACCCCAACTCCATGACCACCGTTCTTCTTGAGCGGTCAGCCGCTCAAGTCCAGTTTCAGAGACGTGCACCCGACCACAACGAAAGTGACCCTTCCCATGACTGAACGTTTCGTGCTCCTCGCCGGTGCAACCGGCGACCTCGGCGGCCGCATCGCCGAAGCCCTGATCAACAGCGGTGCCTCCGTGCGGGCGCTGGTCCGAACCGGATCGCGACCAGCAGCCACGAGTCGGCTGCGCCAGCTCGGCGCCGACGTCGTCACCGCCGACCTGTCCGACCTCGACGACCTCACTGCGGTAAGTACCGGAGCCAGCTGCGTCGTCTCGGCGCTGAGCGGGCTCAGAGAGGTCATCCTCGACACCCAGAGCGTGCTGCTTGACGCTGCGGTCCGCGCCGGAGCCCCCCGCTTCATCTCTTCCGACTACTCCTCCGACTACACCAAGACCGAGCCGGGCCACAACCGCAACTTCGACCTCCGCCGCGAGTTCGCCGGCCGCGCCGACCGGGCCGCGATCCGAGTCACGTCCATCCTCAACGGCGCCTTCATGGACATGCTCGGCGCCGAGATGCCGATCATCCAGCCTCCGATCCGCCGCGTGCTCTACTGGGGCTCGCCCGACCAGCCGCTCGACTTCACCACCCGCGACAACACCGCCGCCTATACCGCCGCAGCCGCCCTCGACGACACCGCACCGCGGATCCTGCGGGTCGCTGGCGACACGGTCAGTGCCCGCGAGCTCGCCGACGCCATGACCACGGCGAGCGGACACCGCTACCGCGCGCAATGGGCCGGGAGCACTGGCCTGCTGCGCGCCATGATCCCTGCCGTCAAACGCCTCGCCGGGGACCGGCCCGACCCCGTGTTCCCAGCCTGGCAGGGCATGCAGTACTCCCTCGACATGTATACCGGCGACGCCCGCCTCGAACCCCTCGACAACAACCGCTACCCCAACCTCACCTGGACCACGGTCCTCGACCGGTTCCGCAACGGCCACCTCCCGGGTGCCGCCGCCTCACACTGAGCCCGGAGCCAGCCGCGCCACGGCCCACGGCCGCTCGACGTGCCGCCGCCAGGACCCAAGACAAGGAACATCTCGTCTACCTCGATCGTCGTCGCGATCCGCCTCGCTTCCTTGTCGAGTCGCTCCACCGACGTCGGCGGGACTGTCACGCACAGCCAGCGGGAACGGCGTGCTCGTGCTCTGCGGTAGGTCTCATTCCCACCACAGCTGGTGGAGGCTTGTCGACTCCTCGTCGCGGGGTGCGGAAAGATCGCTGGCACACGGAGCAATGAGCTCCGGTGACGCTGAGGTCACCTCGAGTGGAGGAGCAGGGATGCGCCGAGGAATGTGGGTCCTGGTCGCTGCCGGTCTGGCGGCTACGAACGTCTCGGCTGCCGCGTCCGTCACGAGCCCCCTTCCCGGCTTCGCCGTGCGGGCCACGGGTGAGGGGCTGACGGCTCCTTCTCGGAGTCCTTCGGGTGTGCCCGGCGACGTGAACGGCGACACCTACGCGGAGGTGGCGGTCGGCGAGCCGGGCAACGCACAGCTCCGTGGCGCCGTCCATCTGTTCTACGGTCAACGGAAAGGCTTGGTGGTGGACGCAGCGGGAACGGCTCGCAACGACCAGTACCTGACCCAAGGCACCTCCGGGGTCCCGGGTGCGGCTGAGCCCGGTGACGCCTTCGGCACGTCCACCGTCCTGGCCGATCTCAACGGGGACGGCTGCGCCGACCTGGTGGTCGGTTCTCCTGGTGAGGACCGCCGCTCCGGTCGGGTCGACGTCATCTTCGGATCCCCGACCGGGCTTCGGAGCACCGACGTCCAGGGCTTCTCGCTCGCCGACCTGCCGGGTTCGCCGGGGCCGGCCGCGAACCAGGGCCTGGGGCAGTCGCTGACGGCCGGTGACCTCGACGGCGACGGCACGGACGACCTCGTTGCGGGTGTCGAGGGACTGCGGGTGGCTGGCAAGCCGTATGCGGGTGCGCTCGCCGTGGTCTACGGCGGACACTCCGGGCTTGACCTCGGGCGATCCGTGCTGGTCAGCCAGGCCAGCCCGGGCGTGCCCGGGGCCGCCACCAGGTACGGCAACTTCGGCAGGGCGATCGCCACCGGCGACTTCGACGGCAACGGGACGACCGAGCTGGCGGTCAGTTCAGGGGGCGGCGGCGGGTCCGAGGGTGCGGTCCAGATCCTGGAACGGACCGGATCCGGTTTCCGCGGACCCGCGCCGCTCCGTCCCGGTGTGGCCGGACTGCCGGGCGACCGCGACCAGCCTTGCGAGTTCGGCTATGCGCTGGCCAGCGGTGATGTCCACGGGGACGGTCGCGACGACCTCGCGGTGGGCGACCCGACCTCTGGCTGCACCAGCGAGGACGACGACGACGGACCGGGCGCGGTCTACCTGGTGCCCGGCTCCCCGACCGGGCTCACCGCCACCGGAGCTCGACGGTGGACCCAGGCCAGCCCAGGCGTCCAAGGCACCGCGCGGCCGGGCGACAGGTTCGGCAGCTCCCTGGCGATGGCCCCGCTCGACCGCAACGACACCGCCGATCTGGCGGTCGGAGCCTCCGAGCTGCCCGGGGGGTCGGTCACCGTGCTGCTCGGTGGCCGGGCAGGGCTGACCACGAACGGGATCGGCGGTACCCGCTACACCCAGGCCACCGCAGGAATACCTGGCACCGATGAGCGGCTCGACCTGTTCGGCCAAGCCATCACCGCCGCCTTCGTGCAGAGCCCGACACAGGCCACCCTGATCATCTCGACGCCCGGTGAGGACGTGGGCGCGATCCGCGACGCAGGAGCGGTCACCCAGGTCCCGATCAGCCGGTCCGGACCCGACCCGCGTACCGCACGCACCCTGACCGCCGACACCCCCGGCGTGCAAGGCCAAGCCAAGCCCGGCGAGTACTTCGGCGCCGTAGGCGGATTCTGGGGCTGACGGCACGGCGGACCCGCACCGTCAGCCGCGGGCTCGGTCGATCAACGCCCGGCTGACGGTGATCAGCTCCTGCTGACGTCGTCGGTCGGTGACGTAGGCCGAGGCGTCGAACACGCCACGCCGGTTGCGGAACGTCGCCGACGCCGTCGGCAGGTCCGGGTCGAGGAACGCCGCGACCACGTCCGCGGCCGCCTGCTCAGGGCGTCGGGTGGTCTTGGCGTACAAGGGCCGGAGGACCGCGCGAGCCCACGCCGGGACCTCCCGGCGGATGCCGGTGTCGACGGCGCCCGGCCCGTAGCCGACGGCGGTGATCCCGTACCGCTCCGGCGCAGCGGCGGTGAGAAGGTCGGCAGCCAGCTGCGCCTGACCATGCGCACGCAGGCCGATCCGGGCCTCGACCTCAGCCAGCGAGCCGAACTCGACCCGGGCGATCCGCGGCACCCGCGGCGCTGAGGCGGCGACGTTCACCATTCGCGTGCCGGGGTGCAACAGGCCCCGCCGGCCAGCCTCCTCGAGGAACAGGAACCGGGACAGATAGCTGACGGCGAAGTCACGCTCGAGCCCCTCGGCCGTGTACTCCGGTCTGGTCAGGAGGACTCCGACGCTGTGCAGGAGCAGGTCCACCCGGTCGACCCGCGCAGCGATCCAGCCGACGGCGGCGACCACCTCGGCCATCTGGGAGAAGTCCGCTGCCAGGGCCTGCAGGCGGCCGGGACCCGTCCGGTCGCGCTCCTCGGCGAGCAGCCGCTCGACCTTGTCGGCCGACCGACCGAGGACCAGCACGTCGGCGCCCTCGAAGCGCAGCGCGCGGGCGGTGGCGACGCCGATCCCGTTCGTGCCCCCCGTGACGACAGCGACACGTCCGGTGAGCCGTCCCGCACCTGATGCCTCGGGCACGGTCACCGTGCACCTGCAGGGAGCGACCGGACCAGCACCGGGACGGCGCCCACAGCGACCGCCAGATGCATCCCGCAGAGCCACAGCGCGATCGTCGTCGTCTCGGCGGCCAGCAGGGGCGAGGCGAAGGACACGGCCAGAGCCGCGACCGCGAGCACGGTGAACATGATCCGGGGTCGGCGGGTGCGGCGGGCCAGTGCTGACCCGGCCACCGCGAGGAGGCTCCCGACCAGGGCCGCGGCCAGCACCGAGATCGGGGCGACGGGCCCGGCCGGCCGGCCGGGCGGGCTCACGACGAAGTCAGCGCCCGTCAGTCGGGTCACGGCGTAGGTCGCGGTGGCGAGGACGAGGGAAGCCAGGACCGCAAGAGCGGCGGCACGCCGTGCGACGGTGGTCGTGCTGGTGGGGCCGGTCGGACCGGCGATCGAGCTGTTGGTCATCTGTTCTCCTAGTAGTTCAGCCCTGAACAACAAGGTGGCACCCAGCATGCGCCCCTCCGGCTCAGGACGAGGGGTCGAGGGCCGCGATGAGCGCGGACAGGTGGGCAAGGTCGTCGTCGCTCAGGGGCGTGAAGCAGTCAGCGAGGAAACGCGCCTGCAGCGGCTGCAGCTCCGCGAGACGGGCGCGGCCGTCGTCAGTGAGGTCCACGGTGTAGGCGGCACCATCCGGCGTCCGCGAGACCAACCCCAGGTCCTCGAGCCGGGTGACCAGCATCGAGACGTTGCCCTTCGTGACGCCGAGCCTCTCGCTCAGCTGTCGCTGGCTGCACCCCGGGCTACGACCGAGGTGGACCAGCACCTGGTACTGCGCCGGAGTGAAGCCGTGGCCCCGCAACTCACGGGCGCCCTGCTGGGAGATCCCGTGCACCACGCGGACGAGCTGCCCGAACAGCCTCGAGGACTGCTGCTCCCGCCCGTGCGTCATCCCCCTATGTTTAGCCCTGAACAGTTTGGTGTCAAGGACGTCTCGGCTGTCCCTGGTGCCCGTCGACCAGATCCGACAGGTCCGGGCGGTTGCCGACGCCTCGCGCAGCCTTCGTCCGTGTGAGCGCGGGCAGATGGTGGGCGTCACCAGCACCTCCGACAACCGGCCCTGCTGCCCGACGGCTGGGCCTTGATGGCCGCAGGTCTGAGCCGAGGGCATCGTCTCGAACGGGGAACCCTCAGGCCCGAGCTCGTCTGGGCCGGTGGGGCGCAGCGGATGTCCTCAGCGAGATCTGGGTGTCGCAGGCGTCCAGCAGCACCGGGTCGTCGCTGCTGACCAGGCAGCAGGCTCCCCGGGCCGCAGCAGCGGCCAGCACCTCCACCACGGTCTGCGCAGATGCCGGGTCCAGCTCACTGGTCGGGTCGTCGAGCACCAGCAGTGCAGGCAGGCTGACCAGAGCGCGGGCCAGGGCCACACGCTGCTGCTGGCCTCCCGACAGCTGCTCGACCAGGTTGTGCCAGCTGGCCGCCGGCAAGCCGACTGCTTCGAGCTGGCGCTCCGCCCTACGTGCCGCGTTCTGGCGCGAGGCATGCTCACCGACGAGCAGCAGCACGAGGTTCTCGGCAGCGGTCAACGTGGGTAGCAGCGGGTGGCCGGCGCTGACGTAGCCGACGCGTGCGGCCGGCGAGATGCCCCTCAGGGTCCTCCGTCCAGCGTGCGGGTGCCGCCCGCGAGCGGGCGCTGACCCGCCAGCGCAGCCAGGACCGACGACGTGTCGATGCTCGACGGTGCGGCCATCGCGACGACGTCGCCGGGGGTGAGGTGGAGGTCCAGCCCGCGCACCACCTCGCGGCCGTTCACCTCGACGACCGCCCCGTGGACGTGGAAACCCCTCGGTGACCCGGCGCTCACCTCGCGTCTCCCGAGGTGGGATGTCGAATCTCGAGCGTGCCGGCTGGGGTGGGGACCACCTCGACGGCCGAGCCCGCCGGCCAGGCGGCCATCAGATCCTCGGGCAGCAGCAGCGAGCCGTCGACCCCGATGATCGTCAGCTGCCGCTTGCGACGGCCCTCCGAGCCCACGCGGCCCTCCCGCATCCGCACCATCCGCTGCATCCGTGACGCGACGTGCTCATCGTGTGTGACCACGATGACGGTCGTTCCCGCGGCCTCGGCGATCTCGACGAGGACGTCGAGCAGCTGGTCGCGGGCGGCGCCGTCCAGCTGGCTCGTCGGCTCGTCGGCCAGCAGCATCCGGGGCCGGCGCGCTACGGCCACCGCCAGCGCCACCGCCTGCTGGGCGGCCCGGTCGAGCTGGGCGACCGGGCGCCGCTCGCTCCGCAGGCCGACCAGGTCGAGCACCGTCGCCCCTGGACTCGATGCTTGCGAGGTGCCCCGCAGCCCGGCGAGGGCGTAGCGCACGTTCTCCGCCGGGTTGGCGTAGGGCAGCAGGTTGTCGGCGGCGCTCTGCAGGATCAACCCGACGGCGCGCCCGCGGTAGTCGTGCACCTGGGCTTCGCTGCAGCGCGAGATGTCGGCGCCGTCGAGCACCACGAAGCCGGCTGAGGGTCGACGCAGGCCCGCGATGATGCTCAGCAGTGTCGACTTGCCTGAGCCCGAAGGACCGAGCAGCGCGACCCGCTCGCCAGGATCGACGCTGAGGTCGACCCCCCGTAGCGCCGCGATGTCGGTTCCGGCGACCTCGTAGACGTGCACCACTCCGGCGCAGCGGACGGTCGCCCCTTCGATCGCGGGAGCCGGGCGGGGTCTCATCCCCGTCCCCTGACCGGACGGGACTCCGACGCGGCGACGATCCCAGCCACGACGAGCACCAGCACCAGGGTGAGCGCTGTGAGCAGGACCAGGGGTGGCCAGGCCAGTCGAAGGTCCAGCGGCGGTCCCGCGGCCGACGTGTCCACCAGCGGCAGCCGAGGGGCGGCGAGCTGCGCGGTGAGCACGCCACTCACGGCGCCGACAACGGTGCCCAGCACGGCGGGTAGAGCCGTCTCGACGAACGCGAGACGCCACAGGGCGGACCGGCGGAAGCCGGCTTCGCGGAGGGATCGCCAGATCGCCCGCCGTGGCGACGCCTCGGTCAACCGGGCGGTGAGCAGGGTCAACAGGCCGAGCAGCAGCGCGGCCGCGGCGACGGTCAGGGCGACGACCGCTCCTCGGTAGGCCGGCTGGTTGCGCTGCCTCTCGCGGGTCTCGGTCAGGGTGTCCCGCGACGTCACCGTGAGACCAGCAGCGACGAGCTTCTGCTCGAGGTCGGGCGGACGGTCCTCGGCGAGCCACACGTCGGACGTCGCTTCGCTGGTCCGCGGCTCGGTCCGTCCGGCGGCGTTCCGCAGATCGACCAGCACCCCGTCGCCGAGAGCCCGAGGGAGCGTCGCGGCGCGTCCGGCCGACTCCAACTGCTGGGACTGCCCGTCCAGGCCGGTTCCGGCCACCACCCCGTCTCGTCCCGGTAGCGGTTGCGTCGTGGTGGTCGGGGCGAAGACGGCCGGCAGCACATCGCTCGTGTCACCGGGGACCAGGAAGGTCTGGCTGCCTGACGTGACGAACGGGGCGGACACCGCCAAGCCGTCGTCCGACGGCAGCGCCGTGGCCACGCTGTCCGGGTCGGGTGCCTCGTCACGGTCGCCCGTGCGCTCATGCCACCCCGGTGCGGTGAGCCAGCGGGTCGAGGTCGAAGCCGCGTCCCGGTCGGTGGAGACGCCCGTGACGGTGAAGGAGACGGCGGTGACGGCGTCCGTCCCGGAGGTGAGCAGCAACGCGACCAGTCGGCAGCCCTTCCGGCACGGGGGTGGTTGGTGCGGCTTCTCGTGGTCGTCCAACGGCCCGGAGACCTTTCCGTCGCCCAGGGTCATCGGTCCCAGGATCTCGGTCTCCCACGCGCCCAGCGGTGACTCCACGACCACGGCCAGGTCCGGCGGAGGCGGAACGGACGACGTCCCGGCCCCTGGCAACGCCGCCGCGTCCGGGGACTCCGACACCCGGAGATCGTGGAAGGCGACCGTGATGCTGTCGCCGTGCAGGACAACCGGTGCGCTCAGACCCGGCCTCAGCGCCGACGCGACCTCCGTGACGTCAGCCCAGTCCGGGGACCAGGAGGTCACCGCGCGAAAGCGGGGAGCGTCGACCGCGACGATCCTCGACGTGCCGGAGTCGTAGCTCGCCGCCTTCTCCTGCACGGCCATGGCGTGGCGGCCGGTGGGATCTGCGGCGTCGACGGCGTCGATCAGGTCGACCCCGGGCGCCACCCTGACGTGCAGGACCGTGTCTGCGCCCGCGACCGCTCGGGCGCGAAGGTCGGCGTTGCGCAGGGCCAGCGCCTGCACCTGACCGGCGAACACCGCGAGCGCCAGGCCGGCGGCAAGGACGATCGCGGGGTTGAGCGTGGAGGGGTCACGCGCAACCTGCCGGCCGACGACCAGGGCCGTACGGCTCCGCGGCGGACGAGGGCCGAGGAGCCGGACGACCAGCACGACCACCCGCACGCAGACCACGGCAACGGCGAGAGTCAGCAGAGCCGGAGCGAGCAGGCCGAGCTCGGTGCAGGACACCTTCGCCTCGATCGAGCCTGGTCGAGACAGCCACGGTGGTGAGCCGCGACCCGGCGTCGGCCACCGCGTCGGCGATGGTCGACTGCTGCATCGATCGCACCATCAGCGGTCCGAGCGCAGCCGTCGCCACAGCCGAGGTCGTCAGGGCGAAGAGCAGCAGAAAACTGGCCGGCCGGCTGCTCACGGCGCGCACCCACAGCGGGATCCTCACGTCTGCGACCACCTCGTCGTCACCCGGCCAGTATCACCGACCGCCGCAGGTAGCCGGCCGGTTCGGCGGCCCACGTCGGTCTACGGGGACGGTCGCAGCCCGGCGACGACGAAGTCGGTGCAGCGCGCCGCACTCGCCTCACTCGCCCAGGCGGCGCCGGACGTGGCGAGCGCGGCCGCATGTGCCAGCATCGCGATGATGGTGGCGACGTCCTGCGCGCGGCAGTCGGTCCGCAGGACGCCCGCCCGGTGCGCCCGATCGGTCACCTGGCCCAGCAGCTCGGCCAACCGCCTGCGCTGTCCGATGACACCGGGATACGGCTCCGTCGGATCGAACGCGATCTCCCGCAGCCCGCGATCCTCGGTGAACATCCGCACCGAATCGACGATGAAGTGCTCGAGCCCCAGCCAGGCGTCGGCTGCCTCCAACGCCTGCTCGGCAAGGGCGGTCACCGAGGCCAACCGGTCGGCGAACAACGCGTCCAACAGCGACTCTCGATCCGGGAAGCGGCGATAGACCGTGCCGACCCCCACTCCCGCCTCACGGGCGATCTCCTCGAAACCCACCCCGAGCCCGCTCTCGGCGTAGAGCGCGCGCGCCGCCGCGAGGACGGCCTGGTGGTTGCGCGCGGCGTCGCTGCGCAACCGGCGCGGGGCCTTCGACGCTGTGACTTCGGATGGGTTCGCCATCCCGTCAGCCTATCAAGTGGAAAGAATCCTCCGTTTGTAGTACGGTCGAGGCAAGCGGAAAAAGTCTTCCGCTTCTGATCCTCGAACGAGATGGAGCCCCTACCGTGACCGAACTACCAGCGCAGCCCACCGCCCGCGAGAATGGGTCCGAGCCCCGTCCCGAGGCGGTCGAGATCGCCGTCATCGGCGGCGGCATCGGCGGTGCCGCTGCCGCGGTCGCCCTCCGGGGAGCCGGGTTCGACGTGCACGTCTTCGAGCGCGCCGGCGTTCTCCGGGAGATCGGCGGTGCCGTGGTGATCCGGCAGCCGAGCATCGACCTGTTCGATCGCTGGGGGGTCGGCGAGGCGTTCCGTCAGGACGCGGTCGAGATCCCCGGCGTCGAGGTCCGGGATGCGACGTCCGGCGCCGTGCTGGGTCAGCACCGACTCGACGTCGACGGCACCGGGGCGGCGTGGTCGGCCCACCGGGCGGACGTGCACTCCGCCCTGCTCGCTGCCCTACCGCCCGAGACCATCCATCTCGGCGTGACGACCGAGGCGGTGCGGACCGACGACGACGGCGCCGTGGCGGCGTTCGCGGACGGCCAGAGCGTCCGCGCCCGCCTCATCGTCGGCGCCGACGGCATCCGGTCGGTCACGCGCAAGCTGATCAGCGACGACGAGACGGTCTTCGCGCACCTCGTGGTGATCCGCAGCATGGTCTCGGCGGAGTCGCTGCCCGCGGAGCTGAGCAACGACACCGTCCGGATGTGGGGCAATCAGCCTCTCGCCCTGGTGACGCTTCCCCTGCGCGGTGGGCGGACGGTGGCCATCGACACGATCGTGCACGCCGACGTGCCCCCCGAGCACCTCTGGACCAGCGAGGTCCCGCTCGCCGAGCTCGCCGAGCGGTTCGCCGACTTCGATCCCGTGGTCCCCAGGCTGATCGCCGGAAGCTCGGAGATGGTCAAGGCCAACCCTGTCTTCGACCGGGAGCCCTTGACGACGTGGAGCACGGGAGCGGTCACCCTGCTCGGCGACGCGGCACACCCGATGGCTCCTCGGATGGGGCAGGGCGCCAACTCGGCCATCCAGGACGCCGGAGCCCTGGCCGCGGCCCTCACCGAGCACGGGCTGGACGATCTCGCATCCGCCCTCGCGGCCTACGAGCAGGAACGAATCCCCACGGCCACGGCGATGCAGCTGGGGTCGCGGCAGGCCCCCTCCTTCTCACCAGCCCGCTAACCCGCTCGTCGACCGAACTGTCCGCAACCTCCCCGGCCCCCACAGATCCTCAGGACGTCATGCCCACCTCGAATCCCACCGCCAGCCACGAACGCCGCTGGCTCGCCCTCACCGTCGTCGCCATCGCCCAGCTGATGGTGGTTCTCGACGGCACCATCGTGAACATCGCCCTGCCGTCGGCTCAGCGCGACCTCGGCTTCAGCAACGACAGCCGCCAGTGGATCGTCACGGCTTACGCCCTCGCGTTCGGCAGCCTGCTCCTGCTCGGCGGACGGCTGTCCGACATCTGGGGGCGCAAGGTGTCGTTCATCATCGGACTGTGCGGCTTCGCCGCCGCGTCCGTCCTCGGTGGCTTGTCGGGGTCGTTCGGCTTCCTCGTCACCGCGCGTGCCCTGCAGGGGATGTTCGGCGCTCTGCTCGCCCCCGCAGCCCTGGGCATCCTGACCACGACCTTCACCGACCCCAAGGAACGGGGCAAGGCCTTCGGCATCTACGGTGCCGTGGCCGGATCGGGGTCGGCCGTCGGACTCCTCCTCGGCGGGTTCCTCACCGAGTACGCCTCGTGGCGCTGGTGCCTGTTCGTGAACGTGGTCTTCGCCGCCGCCGCGGTGGTGGGTGCGGCACTCTTCCTCGCCAAGCCCGGGCCCGTCGGGGTCAGACCCGCGATCGACGTCCCTGGCGTCATCAGCGTCACCGCTGGCCTCGTCGCGATCGTCTACGGCTTCTCCAACGCCGCCTCGCACGGGTGGGGTGATCTCTGGACGATCATCACCTTGGTCGGCGGCGTCGTGCTGCTCGTGATCTTCGTGGCCATCCAACGACACTCGCCGCATCCGTTGCTCCCGCTCAGGGTCATCCTCGAACGCGATCGTGGCGGGTCCTACCTCGTGCTGGCGCTCACCTCCATCGGCATGTTCGGGGTCTTCCTCTTCCTCACCTACTACCTGCAGCTGACCCTCGGCTACTCAGCGCTCACGACGGGCCTGGCGTTCCTGCCGATGACGGTGGCGATCATGCTGACCTCGACCGTGATCGGCAGCCAGCTGCTGCCCAGGATCGGACCGCGCATCCTGGTCTCGATCGGTGGAGTTCTCGGCGCCGTCGGCATGGCCCTGCTCACCAGGATCGACCTCGGCTCCGGCTACGCCGGCGTCGTGCTTCCGGGCATCGTCGTGCTCGGGTTGGGCCTCGGGCTGATCTTCTCCTCCGCGATGAACACGGCCACGGCGGGCGTCGAGCCGCAGGACGCCGGCGTCGCCTCGGCGGCCACCAACACGATGCAGCAGATCGGCGGGTCGATCGGCACCGCGCTCCTGAGCACTCTCAGCGCGCACGCGGTGACCGCGTACCTCATCGACCACGGCACCGAGCCGGCCGCTCAGGCGAACGCCGTCCTCGCCGGATACCACCTGGCGTTCTGGGTGTCGACCGGCGTGTTCGTCCTCATCGCCCTGATCGGCGCCACGCTGCTGCGCGGACGATCGACGAGGAAGGTGCCAGATCCGGTGGCGCCGGCCGAGGTCGAGACGCCTGTCGTCCTGCGGTGAGGGCGGTCTCCGATCACCGACGCTCCCGCGTCACCACGCAGCCCGGCCCTGACCACCCATCCCCGCAGGACCCGTTTCACGAAAGGACTTTCCCATGACCGTCGCTTACTGGATCGTCGCCGGGCTGCTCGCGCTGCTCTACCTGGGGGTCGGGCTGATGAAGATCGCCCGATCCCACGAGCAGCTCGTCACCTCGGGGATGGGGTGGGCGGAGGGGATGTCCGGCACCGGGGTGAAGGCGATCGGCGTGCTCGAGGTGCTCGGAGCCGTCGGGCTCATCCTCCCGCCGCTCGTCCACGTCCTCCCGCCGCTCGCCATCGCTGCTGCCGTCGGGCTGGTCCTGGTTCAGGTCGGCGCGACCGTCGTGCACGTCCGCAGGGGCGAGTTCCGCAACCTTCCCGTCAACGTCGTCCTCCTGGTCCTGGCCGTCACCGCTGCCCTGCTCGCCAGAGTGGTCGTCTAGGGACGATCCCGTGGCTCGCCCGCACCTCCGGGTCGTTCCCGAGCCGACCTCCGATCACGAGACCTCAGCACCCTGGGACCAGGCTGGACGACGGCCGGCCGGCCGGCTGCGATGATGCTCGAAGTCCCCGGTCGGCATGGCCTGCACGGACCGCGGTGAGTAGCCGATCCGGGTGACAGCGGCCATGGCCAGCAGCAGGGAGAGCCAGAGGTCGGCGGCCGGGACCGTGAGCGTCAGGATCACCGGCCCACCAGGGTCCTGGCGTGAGCTGGCCCCGAAGCCGTCGAGCAGGTCGTCGATCCCGGCGCGCACGTCCTCCTGCCCACCACCGAAGTCCTCGAGCCCGATCTCCAGGGTGAAACTGCCGAAGGGCGGGTCGTCCTCGGTCCACTCGGCGGCTGCCGACCGCGTGTCCGGCCTCAAGAGAGGCGCGGGGTCGCGGGCTGAACGACTCCGGAGGCATCGAGAACGGTGCTCACGACGTGCAGGTCAGCGCGAGCCGAGGTGTGCGCGACCATCTCGGCGTTGCGCTCGTCCGTGCCGTTCACCCAGTCTCGCGCCTCGGCCTTCGACTTCCCGAACCGCTCGTGCCGGGCGACCAGCCGACGTCGCCGCTCGGCGTCGTCAAGCTCCAGGTACCACACCTCGTCCAGCACCTCGCGAACCCGTTCCCACCCGCCGTCGGCCAGCAGCAGGTAGTTGCCCTCGGTGATCAGCACCCGCGTGGACGGGCTCACGCAGATGCTGCCGGCGACCGGCTGCTCGAGGTCACGTTCGAACGCCGGCGCGTAGATGGTCTCGTCGCGATCGAGGACCAACCGCTCGAGCAGGGCCACGTAGCCGGCGGTGTCGAAGGTGTCGGGCGCGCCCTTGCGCGCCAACCGGTCCAGGCGCGCCAGCTGGCAGTCGGCCAGGTGGAAGCCGTCCATCGGAAGGCGGACGACCCAGTCGTCATGAAGACCCCCCGGGGCGCTGGCGCGGAGGAGGGCGGCCAGCCGATCGGCGAACGTCGTCTTGCCCGCGCCGGGCGCGCCGGTGATGCCGAGCAGCACCCGATGCCCGTCGCGGGCGAGGTCGTGGACGTGGCGCACGACATCGCCGCCGGAGCCAAGCGACGGGCGCATCCTGGTGGTCATCCTCGCCCTCCGGGTCGGGTTGGGTTCGCATCGATCGTAGGAGAGCGCGTCCGTCCCACCAGATCTTGCGCAAGACCCTTGCGCAAAGCCCTCGGGGCCACTAGACAGTCGCCGTGGTGACGATGACAGCGGTCGCCGCTGCGGCCGGAGTGTCCCTGACCACGGTCTCCCACGTCATGAACGGCACCCGTCGGGTGGACGAAGGCACGAGACGGAAGGTCCGAGAAGCGGCGGAGTCGCTCGGCTACGCCCACCTGCGCGGCCCCCGGCAGCCCAGGAGCGAGGCCGTCATCGGGGTGATCGTGCCGTCGGCGGCAAGCCCCTACTTCGGCGAGATGCTCGAAGGCATCGACACCGAGGCGACCCGCGCCGACATCACCCTGCTGCTGGGCCTGTCGGACGAGGACCCCGATCGTGAGTACGCGGCGGTTCGGACCCTGCTGCACCGCGAGGTCGACGCCATCATCCTCGTCCCCTCGGCCGGGTGGCGACGGCGGACGCGCCCGCTGCTGAAGGACAGCTCGGCGACCGTGATCCTCGTGGACCGGCTGGACGACCGGACGTTCGACCAGGTCGGCTCGGAGAACGCCGTCGCCAGCGAGACCGTCGTCGGGCACCTCATCGCGCTCGGCCACCGCCGCATCGGCCTGATCGGCGGCTTGGCAGGCATCACCACCACCCACGAACGCGAAGCCGGCTACCGTCTCGCCCACGAGCGGGAGGGTCTCGAGGTCGACGAACGCCTCGTGCGCGAGGGTCTGTCGACGGTGCGCGGCGGGTTCTCCGCGGCTGTCGACCTTCTCGGAAGTCGAGAACGACCCAGCGCGGTGTTCTGTGCCAACAACAACATGACCATCGGGCTGCTCGAGGCACTGCGCAAGAGCCAGCTCCGCGCACCCGAGGACCTGGCGTTCGTCACCTTCGACGACCTCGAGTGGAGCGATGTCGTCACGCCGACCATCACCTCCGTGGCGCAGCCGTTCCACGCCATCGGCAGCATGGCCGTCCAGCTCAGCCTGCAGCGGCTGATGGACCCGGGGGGCGCCGTGCGTACCGTCCGCTTCCCCTCCTCCATCGAGCACCGGGAGTCATGCGGCTGCGTCCCTACGGCGGCCATCCTGGACCGCTGAGCCGACGACAACGAGGCCCGCCTCGCGCCGCAGGGCGGTGCGTCGCCGAGGCCGTCGCGGCCGGCTACTCCTCGGTGGAGGAGCGGTGGCCTGGTCAGCGAGGCGTTCGAGGAGGGCTCGGACGTCCCGTCAGGTTGGTCGCAACCACGCCGAGCAAGGCACCGAGCTCCTCGACCTTGTCCGGAGGCACCGCGTCGAAGAACGCCCGCCGCGCCTCGTCGACGTGGTGCGGCGCAGCCGCCTCGACCAGGGCCCGGCCCCCCGGGGTCAGCGAGACCAGCGAGGACCGCTTGTCGACGTCGGACTGCACGCGCCGCAGCCAGCCGCGGGCCTCCAGCTTCGACACGGCGTGCGAGAGGCGCGACTGCGACCCGCTGGTCAAGAACGCGAGGCTGTTCATCGGTGCCTCGTCGCCTGGTGCCTCGCTCAGCATCGACAACACGTTGTACTCGAAGCGCGTCAGGCCGAAGTCCCGCTTCAGCTGCGCGTCGATCGCCGACGGCAACAGCTCGATGACCACCATCAGGTTCACCCACAGCCGTGCCTCGTCCTCGTCCAACCAGCGGGCCACGTCCGTCCTCCCGTCCCGTCCGGTGCAGCTGAGGACCGCACGCTGCCTGCCGACCACAGCATCTCTCATGTCGCTCAAGAGAAGAACTTGAAAGTTCATGCATCTCGTTCTACAGTTTACATGAATGTTCATACGATTGGAGTTCTGATGCAGATCACCGTTCTCGGCGCCGCCGGCAGGACCGGCACTGCGGTTCTCGACCGCGCGCTCGCCGACGGCCACCAGGTCCTCGCCCTCGTCCGAGACCGCGCCCGGCTCCCGCGGACAGACCCCGGCCTGAACGTCGTCGTCGGCGACGCCCGGCAGAGCGATGACCTCGCGAAGGCGCTCCACGGGTCCGGCGCCGTGATCAGCGCTCTGGGCAGCACGAAAGGCAAGGACCAGCTGCTCGCCCGAGCCCTCAGGGGGCTCGTCGCCGTCGCACCCGCGGCCGGGGTCCGCCGGGTCGTCGTCATGTCGACCTTCGTGGCCAGCCCGAACCTCAAGCCGGGACCGATGAGCAAGGTGCTCGGTTCGATGATGAAGTCGGTCCTCGCCGACAAGGCGGACGGAGAGGCCGTCCTGGTCGCCTCCGGTCTCGACTGGACCGTGGTGTACCCGACCACGCTCGACAAGGCGCGAGCCGGCCTTCCCGTCCGCGTCGTCGGAGCCGGTGAGGTCGTCTCCACGACGAACGCCATCGCCCGCGAGGACGTGGCCGCCTTTCTGGTGGCGGAAGCGACCAGTACGGCCCACGTCCGGCAGCGCCTCACCATTACCACGACGTAGCCGACCGCACCACCGATCTCAGGAGGACCAGCCATGACCAGTACCGCAAGCACGGGCCGACACCGCGCCGCCAGCCTCGGCGGCCGGACACGCGTCCTCGTCCTCGTGGCGGCCGTCGCCGCCGCCGTCGTGCTCAACACCCTCATCAGCACCGCGGCCCACGCCTTGGGCGCCTCGGCCGACTTCACCCCGCTCCAGCCGGCTGCCTACATCTTCCTGACCGTCGTCGGCGTCATCGCCGGCACCGCAGGCTGGGCGGTGATCCGAGCCAGGACGCGGCACCCAGCCCGGGTCCTGCGGTGGGTGGTTCCCGTCGTGCTCGCGGTCTCCTTCGTCCCCGACGGAGGTCTGCTCGTCCTCCGAACCTGGCCCGGCACCAGTGGCCTGGCCGTTGGAGCGCTGGTCCTCATGCACGTCGCTGTCGCCGCCGTGACGGTGTCCGCCCTGGTACGAGCACTTCCCCTGAGCGACCGCTGACCCTGGTACGCCGCGGGGCCATGGGCACCGTCCGACCAGGGCAGTCCGAACCGAAGCCGCGGTCAGCCGGGTGACGGCACGGCGCCGACCGTGTTGCTGCCGACGATCTCGCTGCCGACGGCAGCGCTGGGTGCCGTGCCGAACATCCGGCGGTACTCACGGCTGAACTGCGACGGGCTGGAGTAGCCGACGGAGAAACCGACGGCGCCGACCTCGCGGTCGCCGCTGAGCAGCCGCATCCGGGCTTCGTTGAGTCGTAGCTGCTTCTGGTACTCCAACGGTCTCATCGAGGTCAGGGCAAGGAAGTGCCGGTGGAAGGACGACGAGCTCATCGCAGCGATCTCGGCGATCTCGGACACCCGCAGCGACTGGTTGTAGTGGTCGCGGATCCAGTGGATGGCCCGGGTGATGTGGGCGAGTCGGCTGTCGGCGATGCCGATCTGCCGGATGGTTGACCCCTGCGGTCCGGTGAGCAGGCGCCAGAGAATCTCGCGCTCGATGCCCGCGGCGAGCGCGGGGACATCGGCAGGCCGATCGAGCAGCCCGAGCAGCCGCGCGACCGCATCCACCAGCGACGGCGACGCCACACCGACGCCGAAGGCCGACGGCGATTGCCGCGGCTGCGCGGGGCCCGGGACGTTGGTGTCGAGCAACAGCTTCGCGATCAGTTCGGGAGTCAGTCGAAGGGCGACGGCCAGGAAGGGGTCATCGTCGTCCGCGGCGACGATGCTGCCCATGACGGGGAGGTCGACCGAAACGACCAGGTACTCCCCGGCCCCGTAGCGATAGACCTCCCCGTTCAGTGCTGTGTGCTTGATCCCCCCCACGACCAGGGCGAAGGTCGGTTCGAGGACGTCACCGACCGGCTGGCTCGGCCGGGTGGCACGCATCACCGAGAGTCCCGGAAGTGATGTGGGGGTGAGGCCGTCTCCCGCGTGCCGACTGACCGCGCGTCCGATCTCGAGCAGGGCGTCCATGGCGGAAGTCAAGCAGGTGAGAGTGCGATCAGTGCAAGGTTGGCAGGATCAGGCAAGGGACCAGCAGCATCGTGCTACCGGTCCGAACCGACCGGTGGTTGGCTGGAATTCATGGCCGGGCTCGGTTTGGCCATGATCACGACCCGTTTCTGGATCCAACAGAAGGAGAGAGCACCATGAACAAGCGAATTCTCGGTGGGCGAGGCCTCGAGGTATCGGCCCTGGGGCTCGGAACGATGAACATGACCGGACCCTACGGCCCACCGCAGGACCCCACGGAGATGATCACGCTGCTGCGCGCCGCGGTCGATCGGGGGGTGACCCTTTTCGACACCGCCGAAGCCTACGGGCCATTCGAGAACGAGAAGCTGCTGGGCGAGGCCTTCGAGGGCATCCGCGAAGACGTGGTGATCGCCACCAAGTTCGGGTTCGATCTCGACCCGGGCTCGGATCGACTCGGATCTCTCAACAGTCGACCCGAGCACATCAAAACAGTGGTCGACGGCATGCTCGGCCGGCTCCGGACCGATCACATCGATCTGTTGTACCAGCACCGGGTCGATCCGGAAGTGCCGATCGAGGACGTCGCGGGAGCGGTCAAGGAGCTGATCGCCGAGGGCAAGGTCCGACACTTCGGCCTGTCCGAGGCCGGGGTGTCGACGATCCGCCGAGCCCACGCCGTGCAGCCGGTGACCGCGGTGCAGAGCGAGTACTCGCTCTGGTACCGCGGACCGGAGGCCGACCTGCTTCCGGCGCTGGAGGAGCTGGAGATCGGCTTCGTGCCGTTCTCGCCCCTGGGGGCCGGGTTCCTGACCGGCAAGATCGATCTGACCACCGAGCTGGATCCGTCGGACTTCCGCACCGCGGTGCCGCGCTTCGCCGCCGACGCACGTGCGGCGAACCTCGCCCTGGTTGACCTGATCCGCGCGGTCGCCGCGCGCAAGTCCGCGACGCCGGCTCAGGTCGCGCTGGGCTGGTTGTTGGCCCAGAAGCCGTGGATCGTGCCGATCCCGGGAACGACGAAGCTTCACCGCCTCGAGGAGAACCTCGGCGGTGCCGAGGTTGAGTTCTCGGTCGCTGAGCTCCACGACCTGACGACCGCCGCTTCGAAGCTCCCACTGGTCGGCGACCGCCTGCCCGAGAGCATGCTCGATCTCACGGGCCAGTGAGGTCGGCGCCCACGGTCCCGCTCGACCCGGTGGGTGCACCATCTCCTACCGCGGAGCAGCCATCCTGGACGGGCCACGGACTGGGCTACCGAAGGGAGCCGAAGGTACGACGGATGTCGGCGACCAGGAGCTCGGGTTGTTCGAGGAGTGCAAAACGCCCGCCGCGAGCGACCTCGCTGAACAACACCAGGTTCGAGTAGCGGCGCTCAGCCCACCGACGCGACCGTCGGACGTACTCGCCCGGCATGATGCTCAGACCGGTCGGGACGGTGAGGGAGCGTCGAGGGTGCCGGCCTGGTCCCAGTGGACCTGGTTCATCTCGCAGTAGATGCGGGCGGAGGAGGCGGAGGCGTTGGGCAGCCAGTAGACCATGATGTCGTCGCGCATCTCGTCGAGGGAAACCGCTCAGACGACAAACCTCCCGCCGGCCGGGCTTTGTGCCCTCTCCAGCCGTCGTTGTCGGTGCGGGTGCCGGAAGGACGGACGTGGAACACCAGCTGCGGAGCCGAGACCGTCAACGGCTGCCCCTCAGACCGCGGGGCGCAGACACGCGCGGCAGGACGCCGGGGGCAGGCCCGATACTGACCTGATGCCCGACCACGCCAACATCTCGGTCCGCGGGGCCCGCGAGCACAACCTGCGCGACGTCGACGTCGACCTGCCCCGCGACGCGGTGGTGGCGTTCACCGGCATCTCGGGCTCCGGCAAGTCCTCGCTCGCCTTCGGCACGTTGTTCGCCGAGTCGCAGCGGCGCTACCTGGAGTCGGTCGCGCCGTACGCCCGACGGCTGATCAACCGGGCGGCGGCACCGCACGTCACCGCCGTGACCGGGCTGCCCCCGGCCGTGGCCCTGCAGCAGCAGCGGGCGGCGGGGTCGTCGCGCTCGTCGGTGGGGACCGTCACCACGCTCTCGAACTCGCTGCGGATGCTGTTCTCCCGCGTCGGGGACTACCCGGCTGGGGCCGAGCGGATGGACTCGGACTCCTTCTCGGTCAACACCGCCGTCGGGGCGTGCCCGCACTGCCACGGCGTCGGGGTGACGTTCGCGGTGAGCGAGTCCTCGGTCGTTCCTGACCCGTCACGCAGCATCCGCGAGGGTGCCGTCGCCGCCTGGCCGGGTGCGTGGCTGGGCAAGAACTTCCGCGACATCCTGGCCACCCTCGGTCACGACATCGACCGGCCCTGGCGCGAGCTCGACCCGGCCAGCCGGGAGTGGATCCTGTTCACCGACGAGCAACCCGTGGTCACCGTGCACTCCGAGCGCGAGGCGGGACGGATCCAGCGGCCCTACCAGGGCAGGTGGACCAGCGTCCGCAACTACGTGCTCCACACCTTCGCCTCCACCAAGTCGGTCCCGATCCGGCGCCGGCTGCGCGGCTACCTGGACACCTCTCCTTGCCCGGTCTGCGGCGGCCGGCGGCTGCGGCCGGAGGCCCTGACCGTGACCTTCGCCGGCCACGACATCGCCCAGCTGGCGGCCATGCCTCTGGAGCAGCTGGTCGCCGTGCTGCGCCGGGCCGACGCCGCCCACGAGCCGGAGAGCGCGGCCGGCATCCTGCTCGGTGACCTGCTGGGCCGCAGCGAGCTGGTCCTCGACCTCGGGCTCGGCTACCTCGCCCTGGACCGGGCCGTCCCCACGCTCTCGGCCGGCGAGCTGCAGCGGCTGCGGCTGGCCACCCAGCTGCGCTCGGGGCTCTTCGGCGTCGTCTACGTGCTGGACGAGCCGTCGGCCGGCCTGCACCCGGTCGACACCGAGGCCCTGCAGGCGGTGCTGCTCGGCCTGCGCGATGCCGGCAACACCGTGCTGCTGGTCGAGCACGACCTCGAGCTGGTCCGCGGTACGGCGGACTGGCTGGTCGACGTCGGACCGGGCGCGGGAACCAACGGCGGCCAGGTGCTGCACAGCGGTCCCGTGGCCGGCCTGCAGGAGGTGGCCGGCTCGGTCACCCGGGCCTACCTCGACCCGGACCACCGCCCGGCCGTCCGCGCGTCCCCTCGGACCCCCACCGGCTGGTTGGCGCTGCACGACGTGTGGGCGCACAACCTGCGCGGCCTCGACGTCGCGCTGCCGCTGGGGACCTTCACCGTGGTCACCGGCGTCTCGGGGGCGGGCAAGTCGACCCTGGTCACCGGGGTGCTGGCGGACGTGGTCCGCCACCACCTGGGCCTGCCGGACGAGCCCGAGGAGGAGCCCGACGAGCCGGAGACCTCGGACGACCCCACCCCCGACGAGGGGGCGGCGGACACCGAGCCGGACGAAGCGCCCACCCGCGTCGGACGAACCGACGGGCTCGACGCCGTCCGCCGGCTCGTGCTGGTGGACCAGCGGCCGATCGGGCGCACCCCCCGATCGAACCTGGCGACCTACACCGGGCTGTTCGACGCCGTGCGGAGCGCGTTCGCCCGGACGCCGGAGGCTCGCCGCCGGCACTGGACCGCCAGCCGGTTCTCGTTCAACGTCGCCGCCGGACGGTGTCCGACCTGCCGCGGCGAGGGTTTTCTGGCCGTCCGGATGCTCTTCCTGCCCGACTCCTACGCCCCCTGCCCCACCTGTCACGGCTCGCGCTACGCGGCGGAGACGCTCGAGGTCACCCACCGGGGACGGACGATCGCCGACGTGCTCGATCTCGACGTCGACGAGGCGGTGACGGCGCTGGAGGACATCCCAGCGGCCGTCCGCGGGCTGACCGCCCTGCGCGACGTCGGCCTCGGCTACCTGCGGCTGGGCCAGCCGGCCACCGAGCTGTCGGGCGGGGAGGCGCAGCGGATTAAGCTGGCCACCGAGCTGCAGCGATCCCGCCTCGCCGGCACCCTCTACCTGCTGGACGAGCCGACCATCGGCCTGCACCCGGCGGACACCGAACGGCTGCTCCGGCTGCTGCAGGATCTCGTCAACGCCGGCAGCACCGTGGTCGTCGTCGAGCACGACGCGGCCGTCGCCCTGGCCGCGGACTGGCTGGTCGACCTCGGACCCGGCGGCGGGGACGCCGGCGGTCGGATCGTCGACACGGGCCCGCCCACCGGCGTGCTCACCCGCGGCCTCGGCCCCACCGGGGTGCACCTCGCCCGGCGACTCACCCCGGCGTCCGGCTGAGGTCCGGGGCCCTGCTGGTCGAGCCGGGCGGCGGCGGGAGGACCCCGTAGGCTCCGTGGTGTGAGCCGACGATGAGCAAGGTGGACGCCCAGCGGGCGATGCGCGAAGCCCGGTACGCCCAGAACCGGGCCAGCGGGCCCACCCGTCGCGAGGCTGCCGCCGCCGCGGGAACCCCGGCCGCCCCCGCCGCCGCCGTACCGGAGGCGACGCCGATCACCAAGCCCAGCACCAAGCCCGCTCGAGCGCCCAAGGCCACTCCGACCGCCGCCACACCTGAGGGCGAGCTGTGCGGGCACAAGTCCATGAACGGTCGCGCGTGCACCCGCCCGGCAGGCCACAGCGAGAAGAGCCACCGCTACGGCTGAGTAGATCGCCTGCTCTCTCCTGCACCGCCCCCGTCGCGGTGGTGGTCATCGCTGCCGCAGGGGTGCCACCATGTGGTCATGACCACTCGACACAGCACGACCAACACCGTCAGGATCGATGCCGCGTAGGCGACCGAACCGGCTGAGGCCGGCTGACCTGACGGCTGACCAGGTGGAGGAGATCGGCCTTCCTGCCGTCACCGCCCAAGCCCTCGCCCGCCTCGGCCAGCCGGGGCTCGAACCGGAGACGGTGGCTCTCGAGCTGCAGGCCTGGCGCGACGTCGTGCGACAGCCGGTCTCCATCCTCTCGGGCCCTCTCAACGACTGGATCGAGTTCATCGGCCCCTCCGCGCGAGCGGTCCTGGACGAGGCCGACCAGGCGCTGAACCGGAGGGACGGCGCTCCGCTGCGTCGCGAGCTCGCCCGCCTGGACGCCGAGTTCGAGCGCAAGACCCGGCACAACCCGTTGTCCGACCCACGCTTGCCCTGGTGGTCCCGTCGCTGGTCGCACTGACGCCGGCGTGGTTCAGATACGGCTCCCCGTCGAGCCGCCTCAGGAAGACCGGCCCTCGAGGACGGCGAGGTCGCGCTCGGCGAACTCCCGGTGCGACCACTCCTCGTTCAGCACCGTCTGGAAGCAGCGGCGGACGGGGAACGACTCCGACTCCGGGTAGCCGGCCTCGAGCACCGGCTCCGTCGTCTCGCCCAGGCGCTGGTCGGTCAGCTCGCGGATCAGCCGCCCCACTGTCGCCATCCGGTCGCTGCGCACCTGGAGGACCTCCTCCAGACCAGCTCGGGCCTCCAGGTCCTGCGGCACGCCGACGGTATCGGCCGGCATCTCGCTGTGCGCCAGGCCGAACCGGTGGTACGGGGCCGGGTCGCCCAGGACGACCCGTAGCACCCAGGCATCGGTGGCGAAGACCAGGTGCCGCAGGGTCTCGACGAAGGACCACTCACCGTCGACCCGCTCGTGCAGCCGGTCCTCGGGCAGCGCCCGGGCCCGCTGGACCGTCTCGTCCCACCGCCGGACGACGACATCCCACGCCCGCCGGAACCCGTCGGCGTCGGTGGGTCTCATCAGGACGCGGTCGGGGTCGCGCCGGTCGAGCTCGGCCTCGACCAGCGGGCCGATGCTGACGCCGTTGACCGTCACGTCCTCGACGAAGCCGTCGATCTCCACCCGCTGCAGCCAGGCGCCCCGGATGACGGTGTCGGAGAAGTAGACGTTGTGGAAGCGCGACCGGCTGAAGTCGACCTCCTCGAAACGGCTGTGGGTCAGGTCCGCGCGCAGGTAGTCGGTCATGAGGTCACCCTGCCACCGCTCACTGACAGCGGCGCTCGTCGCTCCGGGCGAGGACCTCCTCGGCCACGACGAGGTCCTGCCAGGACATGCCGACGGTCTTGAAGACCAGCGGCCGGTCGCGGGGCGGCACGAAGGCGCCGCTGGTCACCTCGCTCATGGGCACCAGGTCCGCCTCGGCCAGCGCGCCCTCGCCGATGGCCAGCACGACGTCCCCCGCCTCGCGCAGCGCCGTGCCGACGTCCTCGACCACCACGGTCGCGCGGCCCAGCAGAGCCGCGTCCAGCTCGCGGGCGTCGGGCTCGTGCGAGCCGACCGCCAGCGCCACGACGTCCTCGCGCAGCACCGCCGAGTCGAACAGCGGGGTCCGCGCCGAGGTCGCGCAGACCACGACGTCCGCGGCGGCCAGCGCGTCGGCGGCCTCGGCCGAACCCAGCAGCACCTGTCCGGGCTCCGTCGGCGTCCGGCTCAGGTAGGTCGCCGAGGCGAGCGGCCGGACGGCGGCCAGGGTCGCCTCGTGCCCGTACGCCTGGGGCCCGGAACCGACCAGCACGACGCGGAGCTCCCGCTCGGGCCGCGCCTGGAGCACCGGCAGCACCCCGGCGACCGAGACCGCCGGGGTACGCAGCGTGGTCAGCGCGGTGCCGTCCAGCACCGCCCGCAGCGCGAGGGTGTCGCGGTCGAACAGCAGGTACGCGGCCCCGATCCGGGGCAGCCCGCGGCCCGGGTTGCCCGGCGCGATGGTCACCACCTTCACCCCGGCGGCACTCGCCGTCTCCGAGGGCATCAGCAGGAACTGGCCGTGGGTGAGTCCCACGGACGACCGTGCCGGGTCGAGGGTCGGGTCCAGCCCCGCGCGCAGGGCGTCGCCGACGGCCCGGACGGCGGCGGCGGGGCCGAGGGCGAGCACCGCCGCGGCGTCGAGGTACCTCATCGCAGCACGAACCCGGGTACCAGGGGATCGTGCGGATCGACGGAGAACACGTGCTCGCCGGTCCGGTAGGCCATCCCGGTGACCTGCGGCAGCACCGCCGACCGGCCGTCGACGTCCTGGCGGCCCAGCAGCCGGCCCGTGAACGTGCTGCCGAGGATCGAGTCGTGCCGCAGCACCGTCCCGTCCGGCAGCCGGCCGTCGGCGGCGAGCACCGCGAGCCGGGCGCAGGTCCCCGACCCGCACGGGGAACGGTCGACCTCGCCGTCGGCGAAGACGGTCACGTTCCGCTGGTGCACCTCACCGGCGGGGTCGCCGAGCTCGTCGTACCAGATCGTCCCGTAGACCCCCGACAGTCGCGGGTCGCTCGGGTGCTGGGCCTGCGGGCTGTCGTCCAGCGCCCATCTGATCTCGCGGCCGAGGGCGATCAGGTCGCCGAGGTGCTCCGGGGTCACGGTCAGCCCGACCGACGCCGCCGGCAGGGTCGCGTAGATCGCGCCGCCGAAGGCCAGCGTCGCCGTCAGGTCACCCCGGCTGGTGTGGACGGACAGGTCACGGGCCACGACCCAGCTCGGCACGTTGACGAAGTCGACGGCCACCGTCCGGCCGCGCTCGCGGTGCACCCGCGCGGTCACCCGGCCGGAGGGCACGTCGACCACCACGTCCACGCTGCCGTCGTCGGGGGCCGCGACCCGGCCGCTGTCCACCGCCCAGACGCCGAGGGCGATCGTGCCGTGCCCGCAGGCGGTGGAGAAGCCGTCCTTGTGCCAGAACAGCACGCCGAGGTGGGCGCCGTCGTCGTCAGGCGGGACGACGAAACCGCCGTACATGTCGGCGTGCCCGCGAGGCTCGGAGCACAGCAACGCCCGCAGCGCCTGCACGTCGGCGTCCTCGATCGCCCCGGCGCGACGCTCGGCCACGGTGCGGCCCGGAAGCGGGACCGGCGGCTCGGCGACGATCCGGAAAGGCTCCCCGCCGGTGTGGTAGTCGGTCGTCCGGATCGTCGCCGCGAGCACGGCCTCAACCCTAGAGGAGACCCTCCGTCCGGGGCCGGCAGTGACGAGGCCCCTATCCTCACGTCCATGATCACGGTGGGCGTCGCCCTGTTGCCCGAGGTGAACCCGGCGCTCGACACGCGGTGGTCCCAGCTGGAGAGCCTCGGGTTCGCGCACGGCTGGTCGCTGGACCACCTGGCCTGGCGCGCGTTCGTCGACGAGCCCTGGTACGCGACCGTGCCCGCCCTGACGGCGGCCGCGCTGACCACCTCCCGACTGGTGCTGGGCACCTTCGTCGCGTCGCCGAACTTCCGGCACCCGGTCCCCTTCGCCAAGGACCTGATGACGCTGGACGCGATCTCCGGTGGCCGATTGAACGTGGGGGTCGGCGCCGGCGGACCCGGCTTCGACGCCGCGGTGCTGGGCGGCCCCGCCCTCACCGGCCGGCAGCGAGCCGACCGGTTCGAGGAGTTCGTCACCCTGCTCGACCTGTTGCTCCGCACGCCCAGGACCAGCTGGTCGGGACGGTGGTTCAGCGCCGTGGAGGCGCGGATGATCCCCGGTGGCGTGCAGCAGCCGCGGCCGCCGCTGCTGGTGGCCGGGAACGGCCCGCGCGGCATCCGGCTGGCGCTGGCCACCGGCGACGGCTGGGTCACCAACGGCACGGTCGAGCCGCCCGGGGCGGGCGAGGGAGACGAGGCGTGGTGGGGCGGGGTGGCCGAGTCCGTCCGCCGGCTGGAGCGGGCCGCCGGACCCGACCCGACGCCGGCCGGGTTCCGTCGGGTGCTGGACATGGCCTTCGGCATGGGGGCACCCCGCTCGCTGGAGCAGGTCCGCGACCAGATCGGCCGAGCGTCCGCACTGGGCTTCACCGACGTGGTGATCGCCTGGCCCCGCAGCACGCCGCCGCTGGACGGCTCGCCGGCGGTCCTGGCCGAGCTCGGCGGCCTGCTGCAGGACGGCGGCCTCGAACCCTGACAGTCGGAGCGCCCGGTCGAAGAGCTCAGAGCTGGCCCGACGGCTAGAAGCTCGAGCTGCCCCAGACGTCGCTCAGGGTGTAGCCCTCCGGGAAGGGGTCGTCGGGGTCGAGCAGGTGAGTGTTGAGGCCGGTGAGCCAGCCGCGTCCCTCGATGGAGGGCAGCACGGCGGGCAGCCCCCCCACCGTCGTGGCCTCGTGCAGCAGGCCGGTGAAGGTGGTTCCCAGGACGCCCTGGTGGACGAACGGCTGGCCCAGCTCCAGCTGACCGCGCGCGTGCAGGCAGGCCATCCGGGCCGAGGTGCCGGTGCCGCAGGGCGAGCGGTCGAGCGACCCGCGCCAGGTGCCCGGGTCGGCCTGGTCCAGCGGACCGTTCGGCATCACCACGCTGTTCCGACCCTCGATGCCCGGCTCGTCGGAGGGCCCGTGCAGCATGACCAGCCCGATCTGGTCGATCGCCGGGTTGTCGGGATGCCGGACGGGTACCTGCTCCCGGGCCGAAGCCAGCAGGCCGATGCCCGCCCGGACCAGACCCGGCACGTCCGCGCGGCCGAGCTCGACGCCCAGGGCGGCTGCCGGGGCCAGCACGTAGAACTGGCCGCCGAAGGCGATGTCGACGGCAACGGTGCCGTAGCCGGCGACCTCGACCGGCAGATCCAGGCTGACCGCGAACGAGGGCACGTTCCGCACCTGGACGGAGACGACCTTGCGGCCTCGGACCCGGGCCACGGCGTCGACCCGGCCGGCCGCGGTGTCCAGCCGGACGACCGTCTCGGGCTCGACCATCGGTAGCGCCCCGGTCTCGAGCAGCGCCGTCACCGCGCAGATGGTGTTGCTGCCCGACATCGGCCGGAACCCGCCCTGCTCGACCACGATGATGCCGACGTCGGCGTCGTCGGAGACCGGCGGCAGCACGAGGACGGCGCAGACGGCCGGGTGGCCGCGGGGCTCGTGCAGCAGCAGGTGCCGGATCGGGTCGAGGTGGTCGGTGCACCACTGCAGCCGCTCGGTCATCGTCGTGCCCTTGACACTCAGGTGCAGCCCGAGCAGGACGCGGCCCGGCTCACCTTCGGCGTGCACGTCGATCGACTCGATCACCCGTACCTGACCCACCGCGCTCCTCCACCTCGTTCGTCGTGGACACGGCCGCCGCCCCGCCTCCGTCAGCATCTTGTCAGACAATCCCGGTAGCATCGCGGGCCTAGCGGGAGAAGCGAGGGCACGATGAGCACCCAGCCGGACGCCACGCCCGTCCTGTCCCCGCTCGTGTCCAGCACCCGTCGCGAGATCGCGGTCGCCTCGATCCGCAGCGCCCTGTTGTCGGGTGAGCTGGTCCCGGGCCAGCGGATCAAGGAGACGGCGATGGCGGCGCTGCTCGGCATCAGCCGGCCCACCGTCCGGGAGGCGATGAACCAGCTGATCTCGGAGGGCTCGCTGGTCCAGGAGCCGTACAAGGGGGTGCGGGTGGCCCACCCCAGCGCGCAGGACCTGGCCGACGTCGCCGAGGTCCGGGTGTCGCTGGAGACCCTGGCGGCGCTGCGCATCGCCCGGGACCCGCACGGCCCGGCGATGTCCGCGCTGCGGACCGCCCTCGCACGGCACCTCGACACCCTGCGGACCGACAACGACACGGCCGCCGGCCGCACCCATCTGGACCTCCACCGCACCCTCTGGGAGGTCTCCGGGAACCTGATGCTGGCGAAGTTCTGGCCGCTGGTCGAGGCCCAGATCTCGATCGCGATGACCATCGACCGGGCCGCCCGCGATGCTCCGGGCCGCGACGCCGGCCTGCACCAGCGGCTGGTCGACGTCATCGCCGCCGGTGAGGAGGCCGCGATCACCGCCGAGGTCCGCCGGCACATCGCCGCCAGCACCCGGCCGACCACTGTCGTCGGGGCCGCGGCGGAGGAGAAGATGGGACCGACGCCCGCCGCTTCGCCCGCTCACCACCGGAAGGCACCATGACCACGCTCGACACGCGCACCACCACCGACGCCGACCCGACCAACGCCGAGGTCGCCGCGGCCGACACCGGCTCGGTCTTCCACTCGTGGTCGGCCCAGGGCAGCGTCAAGCCCCTGCCGCTCGCGGGCGGCTCCGGCAGCGTGGTGTGGGACCACGACGGCAAGCGTTACCTCGACTTCTCCAGCCAGCTGGTCTTCACCAACCTCGGCCACCAGCACCCCAAGGTGGTCGCCGCCATCATCGAGCAGGCGCAGACCCTGACCACGGTGGCTCCGGCGCACGCCAACGCCACCCGAGCCCGCGCCGCGGAGCTGATCACCGCCCGCGCGCCCGAGGGCCTGAACAAGGTCTTCTTCACCAACGGGGGCGCCGACGCCAACGAGAACGCCATCCGGATGGCCCGTCTCACCACCGGCCGGGACAAGATCATCTCCCGCTACCGCTCCTACCACGGCAACACAGGTGCGGCCGTCGTGGCCACCGGTGACTGGCGACGGATCCCCAACGAGTTCGCCCGCAGCCACGTCCACGTCTTCGGCCCCTACCTGTACCGGACGGAGTTCTGGGCCGACAGCCCCGAGCAGGAGTCTTCCCGCGCCCTGCACCACCTGGAGCGGGTCATCCAGGCGGAGGGTCCGAGCACGGTGGCGGCGATCCTGCTGGAGACCATCCCCGGCACGGCCGGCATCATGGTCCCGCCGGCGGGCTACCTCAGGGGCGTCCGGGAGATCGCCGACCGCTACGGCATCGTCCTGATCCTGGACGAGGTGATGGCGGGCTTCGGCCGGACGGGCCACTGGTTCGCCCTCGACGCCTTCGACGTCCGACCCGACCTGATCACCTTCGCCAAGGGCGTGAACTCCGGCTACGTGCCGATCGGCGGCGTGATCATCTCCGACGCCATCGCCCACGCCTTCGACGAGCGCGTCTTCCCCGGCGGCCTCACCTACTCCGGGCACCCGCTCGCCGCCGCCAGCATCGTCGCCGCGCTGACGGCGATGGAGGACGAGGGCGTGGTCGTGAACGCCGCCACCATCGGCGCCGAGCACCTCGCCCCCGGGCTGACCGCGCTGGCCGACCAGCACGACGTCATCGGTGAGGTCCGCGGCACGGGCGTGTTCTGGGCGCTGGAGCTGGTCTCGGACCGCGCCACCAAGGCTCCCCTCGACGCCGCGGCCATGGGCCGGCTGAAGTCGGACCTGCTGGGTCTCGGCCTGCTGCCCTTCACCGCCGACAACCGGCTGCACGTCGTGCCGCCGGCCATCATCACCCCGGCCGAGGTCGAGCAGGGCCTGCAGATCATCGACCAGGCTCTGACCAACCTGGCCCGCTGAGCCAGGTCGCCCGAGCTCAGGAAGTCGGGTCGGCGAAGATCGTGCGGTGCCAGGGCTTGCGGGCCACGCCGGTGATGTCGAACATCACGTGCTTGACCACGGTGTAGTCCTCGAAGGAGTAGCTGGACATGTCCTTGCCGAAGCCGGACTCCTTCATCCCGCCGTGCGGCATCTCGCTGATGATCGGGATGTGGTCGTTGACCCAGACGCAGCCCGCCCGGATCTCGCGGGTCGCCCGCAGCGCCCGGTACACGTCGCGGGTCCACGCGGAGGCGGCCAGCCCGTACGGGGTGTCGTTGGCGAGCGTGATCGCCTCGTCGTCGTCGTCGAACGGCATCGCGCAGAGCACGGGCCCGAAGATCTCGTCCCGGATCACCTCGCTCGTCTTTCCGGCGTCGGCGATCAGCGTCGGCTGGTAATAGGAGCCGCCGGCCAGGTCTCCGCCGGGGACCGCACCTCCGGTGACCACGCGTGCGTACTCCCGGGCGCGCTCGACCATGGCCGCGATGCGGTCGCGGTGGGCGGTGGAGATGACCGGGCCGAGGTCGGTCTCCGGGTCCGCGGTCGGGCCGAGCCGGACGCTCTGGAACAGATCGGCGACGCCGGCCACGAACTCCGCGTAGCGGGAGCGGTGGACGATCGCCCGGGTGGCGGCCGTGCAGTCCTGGCCGCTGTTGATCAGGCTGGCGGCCACGGCGCCGTGGATGGCGGCGGCCATGTCGGCGTCGTCGAAGACCACGAAAGGGGCCTTGCCGCCCAGCTCCAGGTGGACGCGCTTCGCGTTCGTCGCCGCGGCCTCGAGCACGGTCCGGCCCACCCGGGTCGACCCGGTGAAGGAGACCATGTCCACCTCCGGGTGCCGCAGCAGCACCGAGCCGCAGTCGGCGCCCGTCCCGGTGAGCACGTTGACCACGCCGGCCGGCAGCCCGGCCTCGCCGGCGGTCTCGGCGAACAACAGGCTGGTCAGCGGCGTGAGCTCCGAGGGCTTGAGCACGATGGTGTTGCCCGCCGCGACCGCCGGCAGGATCTTCCAGGCCGCCATCTGGAGCGGGTAGTTCCAGGGCGAGATCGACCCGACCACGCCGATCGCCTCGCGCCGGATCGAGGAGGTGTGGTCACCGGAGTACTCCGCGGTGGCGTGGCCCTCCAGGTCGCGGGCGGCGCCGGAGAAGAAGGCGACGTTGTCGATCGTGCCGGGGACGTCGAACTCCCGGGCGAGGCGGATCGGCTTGCCGGCCTGCCGGCTCTCCAGCTGGGCGAGCTCCTCGGCGCGCTCCTCGAGCAGCCGGGCCCAGGTGCTGAGCACCGTCGACCGCTCCATCGGGGTGGCGCGTGACCAGTCGGGGAACGCGGCGCGGGCCGCCCGGACGGCACGGTCGACGTCCTCGGGCCCGGCCAGCGTCACCTCGGCCACCACGTCCCCGTTGCTCGGGTCGCGGACCACGTCACCCCGACCGTGGAGCGACTCGGCCCGGGCGCCGTCGATGTACTGGCTCATGGGACGGTCCTTTCTCCAGAGGTGTGGGTGGCGAGGGGGCTCAGGCCGCGGTGAAGCGGGCTGGGGTGAAGGGGGCGAGGACGTCGCGCAGGTGGTCGTGCAGCACCAGCTCGGTCAGCGCCATCGCAGAACCCGGGCCCAGGGTGATGCCCTGCATCCCGTGGCCGGTGGAGACGTAGGCGTTCTCCAGCTCGCCCAGCCGGCCGATGATCGGCATCCCGTCCGGAGTCATCGGTCGGATGCCGGCCCGCGGCGTCAGGCTGTCGAGGGAGGGCGCCGGAAAGTCCCGGAAGTAGGCCTGCGGCGCCCGCAGGATGGCGTCGACCCGGACCTGGTTGAGGTCCTCGTCCAGGCCGCCGAACTCCATCGTCCCGGCCAGCCGCAGCTGGCGCGCCATCGGCGTCACCGCCACCTTCGCGTCCGACAGGCTGGTGGAGCTGCGCAGCCCGAACGGCTCGACGTCGATGCTGTAGCCCTTGCCCGGACGGACCGGCAGCGGTACGCCGAGCAGCCGCGAGATCGGCCCGGACCAGGCCCCGGCGGCCAGCACGAAGGCGTCCGCTTCGAGTCGGCGGTCACCGGCGACGACCGAGGTCAGCCGCGAGCCCGACTGCTCCGCGCCGGAGAGCGGGCAGTCCTCCAGGATCGTGACGCCCAGCTCCAGGAGCCGGCGGTGCAGCGACCGCATCAGTGCGTTCGGGTCGACGTGCTCCTCGAGGGGGAAGAAGACGCCGCCGCAGACGCGGTCGGACAGGAGGGGCTCGTGCACCCGGACGTCGTCGCCCAGCAGCACCTGCGGGTCGCGGCCGTACCGGCGGACCACGTCCAGGGTCTCGAGGTGGTGCTCGAGGTTCTCGCGGTCGGTGAACGCCATCAGCAGACCGTCGTGCTCGAGCTCGAACTCGATCCCGTCGGTGCGGTAGTCGTCATAGGCCTCGACGGTGCCCTGCGCCAGCGCCAGGTGGGCCTCGTGGCCGGCGCGCTGGGCGGGGCCGTTCGAGCTCTTCCACATGCCGAGCATGAACTTCCAGAACATCGGGTCCAGCGACGGCCGGATGTAGAGGGGGCTGTCGCTGCGCAGCATCCACTTCAACGACTTGCCGATCATCCCGGGGCCGGGCACCGGCGCCGCCTCGGCCGGACAGATCCAGCCGGCGTTGACCTCGGCGGCGCCTCGGCCGGTCCGACGCGCCTCCACGATCGTGACGTCCGCTCCCTGGCGCGCGAGGTGGTACGCCGAGATCAGGCCGACCGCTCCCCCGCCGATGACGACGACGCTGCGGCTCACGCGTCGAGCACGAAGACCCGACCCGTCTGCACGCCTCTCACCGCCTTGACGAAGCACTGGCCGACGGCGGCCGCCGACACCTGAGCGAACCCGGGGAAGGAGGAGTGGTAGCCCGTGGCCTCGGCCAGCACGGTGGGGCTGACGGCGTTGATCCGGAGGCCCCGGGGCAGCTCGGTGGCGGCGGCCAGCACGAACGAGTCGACAGCGCCGTTGGCCAGCGACGCGGCGGCCCCGGCGGCGATCGGCTCACGGGCCAGGATCCCGGTGGTCAGGGTGAAGGAGCCGCCGTCACCCAGGTGCGGGGTGCCGAGCTGCACGACGTCCAGCTGCGCCTGCACCTTGCCCACGTACGCCGCCATGAAGTCGTCGCGGCTCAGCTCGCCCAGCGGCTTGAACGGGACCGACCCGACGGCGCAGACCACGGCGTCGAGCGTCCCGACCTGTTCGTAGAGCGCCTGGATCGACCCCGGATCGGTGATGTCGACCGACAGCTCGGCAGACCGCGAGGCCCTCAGCACCTCGCAGCCGTCCTCGGCGAGCGCGTCGGCGGCGGCGCCGCCGACCAGGCCGGACGCACCGATGACCAACACCCTCACACGTTTCTCCTACGGCTCCAGCCGCCCCTTGGGGAAGGCTGAGCCGCACGCTAGCACCCAGATTGTCTGACAATCAAGGCAAGGCGTTCAGCCGGGCGGCCTGCCGGACGAGGTGGTCCCGCTCCGCCAGGTTGGGCGCCCTGGAGGCCGCCTCGGCGTACAGCTGGGCGGCCAGCATCAGGTCGCCGCCACGCTCATGCAGGTGCGCGGCCACCGCGGTGTAGCGGGGCAGTGCCTCGTCCAGGGTCGCGAGCACCGCCAGACCGGCCCGCGCCCCGTCGGCCTCGCCCACGGCCACCGCGCGGTTGAGCCGGACGACCGGGTTGCCGGTCAGCCGCACCAGCTCGTCGTACCACTCGACGATCTGTACCCAGTCGGTCTCCGCGGGGGTGGCGGCGTCGGCGTGCAGGGCCGCGATGGCGGCCTGGACCTGGTACTCCCCCAGCCGGTCGCGGGCGAGAGCCGACTGCAGGAGGTCGACCCCCTCGGCGACCAGGGCGGTGTCCCACCGGCTGCGGTCCTGCTCGGCCAGCGGCACCAGGCGGCCGTCGGGTGCGATCCGGGCGGGCCTCCGGGCGTGGTGCAGCAGCATCAAGGCCGCCAACCCGGCCGCCTCGGGGTGGTCCACGCTGGCCGCCAGCTGCCGGGTGAGCCGGATGGCCTCGGCCGCGAGGTCGACGTCGCCGGAGTAGCCCTCGTTGAAGACCAGGTAGAGCACCCGCAGCACCGTGCCCACGTCGCCGGGCTGGTCGAAGCGCACGCCGGCGACGGTGCGTTTCGCCCGGCTTACCCGCTGCGCCATGGTGGCCTCGGGCACCAGGTAGGCCTGCGCGATCTGCCGGGTGGTCAGGCCCCCGACGGCACGCAGGGTGAGCGCGACGGCGGAGGACGGGGTCAGCGATGGATGTGCACACAGGAAGTAGAGCTGCAGCGTGTCGTCCACGGCCGCCGCCGGACCGGGCGAGGGCTCCTCCTCGACGAGGTCCTCGCGCCGGCGGCGAGCCGTCTCGGCCCTGGTGGCGTCGAGGAAGCGGCGCCAGGCCACCGTGACCAGCCAGGCCTTGGGGTCACGCGGAAGGACGGTCGGCCAGACCCGGACCGCCTCCACCAGCGCGTCCTGCACGGCGTCCTCGGCCGCCGCGAAATCGGCTCCGCGGCGGACGAGGATGCCGAGCACGCTGGGCGTCAGGCTCCGCAGCGCGACGTCGTCCACGTGGGAGCTCAGTCCTCGATGGTGGCCGGCTCGGTCAGGAAGGGACGCAGCTCGAGCCACTCGTGGATCGGCCGCCCGCCCGCCCCGGGCGCCGCCGAGAGCTCCCCGGCGCACTCGAGGGCACGCTCGTAGCTGTCGACGTCGATCGCCATCCAGCCGGCGATCAGGTCCTTCGTCTCGGCAAAGGGGCCGTCGGTGATGGGCGGGCGCCCCTCGCCGTCGTAGCGGACGAACGTCCCTTCCGGCGACAGCGCCTGGCCGCCGACGTACTCCCCGGACGCCTCGAGCCGGGCCGCGAAGTCGGCCATGTACTTCAGGTGGGCTGACACCTCCTCCGGCGTCCACTGGTCCATCGGGACGTCGTTGACCGCAGCCGGGTTGCCCCGGTAGTGCTTGAGCAGCAGGTACTTGGCCATCGGAGTTCTCCTTGGTGCTGGTGCGACCCATTGTGGCCGCGCTCGTACCAGGGACGGAACCAGTGGCCGGTTCTCGACAGCGACCGCGGCAGAAACCCCAACCGCCGCCCACACCGGCGCGACGTCCGCTACCTGGCTCGCGACAACGGTGCCCTCCTGGACGGTGAGCTCACGCTTCGCTCCGGATCGCGTAGCGATCTGCCGCGTACTCGCGGCAGATCACGACGCGATCTTTGGCGCGAGCTGACGACCGGACCGAAAGGAACAGGTTCGTGCTGGCAGCCGTGGCGAGGGGGGCGCCGAGAAGGGGCCGCACGACAGCTCGACGACCGACGACCGACGACCGACGACCGACGACCGACGACCGACGATCCGTGCATATACTCGCTTCGTGGACACCGAGTGCTACTGCACCACCTTGCGAGCCGCGACCCGACGGCTCACCGCCCGCTACGACGCCGCGCTCGAGCCGGTCGGGGTGAACGTCGCCCAGTGGGGTCTGCTGCGCAAGCTGGCCCGACCACCGGGGGAGCCGATCTCCATCCAGGAGCTCGCCGACCGGACCGAGCTCGAACGCTCGACCGCCGCGCGCAACGTCCGGGTGCTGGAGAAGCACGGACTGGTGCGGCTGGGCGGTTCCGCCGGGGACCGACGCCTGGCGCTGATCGAGCTGACCGAGCAGGGTCTGGCCGTGCTGCACCTCGGCGAGCCGCTGTGGCACCAAGCCCAGCGCGAGGTCCAGACGCTGCTCGGCGGCGACCAGGCGATCGAGCTGCGCTCCCTCCTGCACGCGGTCTGACCCCCCGACCCGAGACCAAGGACCCGCATGAGGAAGATCCACCACGCCTGGGTGGTCGCCGCCGTCGCGTTCGTCGCGCTGCTCGGCGCGGCCGCGTTCCGAGCCGCCCCGGGCCCGCTGATGGTGCCGCTGAACGAGGACCTGGGCTGGTCGATCACCACCATGTCGGCCGCCGTCAGCGTCAACCTCGTCCTCTACGGGCTCACCGCGCCCTTCGCCGCGGCGCTGATGGAACGCCTTGGCGTCCGCCGGGTGACCAGCGTCGCCCTCGTTCTGATCGCCGCCGGGGCGGGGCTGTCCGCCCTGGCCACCGCCGCGTGGCAGCTGATGCTCACCTGGGGACTGCTGATCGGGCTCGGCACCGGCTCGATGGCCCTGGTCTTCGCCGCCACCGTCACCAACGCCTGGTTCGTCCGCCGGCGGGGCCTGGTGATGGGCATCCTGACCGCCGGCGGCGCGGCGGGACAGCTCGTCTTCCTGCCCGTGGTCGCGCACCTCGCCGCGACCGCCGGCTGGCAGGTCGCGTCGCTGCTGGTGGCCGCCGTCGCGCTCGCGGTGCTGCCGCTGGTGGTCCTGGTGCTGCGGGACCGACCCTCCGACCTCGGCCTCGCCCCGTACGGCGGCGACACGGTGCTGCCGCGGCCGATCCCGAGCGGCAGCGCGGTCCGGACGGCGCTGGGGGCGCTGCGCGACGCGGCCCGGACCCGGGCGTTCTGGGCCCTGGCCGGCGGGTTCGCCATCTGCGGGGCCACGACGAATGGGCTGGTCGGGATCCACTTCATCCCCTCCGCGCACGACCACGGGATGGCCACCACCACCGCCGCCGGGCTGCTCGCGGTCGTCGGCGTCTTCGACATCGTCGGCACGATCACCTCGGGCTGGCTGACCGACCGGGTCGACCCCCGGCTGCTGCTGCTGGCCTACTACACGTTCCGCGGGGTCGGGCTCGTCCTGCTCCCGTGGCTGCTGTCGGCGACCCTGCATCCGAGCATCGTGTTGTTCGTGGTGGTCTACGGCCTCGACTGGGTGGCCACCGTGCCGCCCACAGTCATGCTGTGCCGACGGGTCTTCGGCGCCCGCGGCACCATCGTGTTCGGCTGGGTCTTCGCCTCCCACCAGCTCGGCGCCGCGGCGGCCGCCTTCGCCGCCGGGGTGATCCGCGACAACCTCGGCTCCTACACCTACGCCTGGCTGGGCGGCGCCGCGCTCTGCGTGGTCGCGGCCATCCTCTCGATCAGCCTGCGCTCCCGTCCCGAGCCACCGTCGCCCGCGGCCCCGACCGCACCGGTGTCCGGTCCTGCCGCCGAGGCGGCGCTCGACCTGACCCCCTGAGCGCGCGCCCGGCGTCAGCGGTGGCCCGGCGCCTCGTGGCTGACGTGCGCGGCCTGCTCGAACTGGAACGTGGAGTGGGCGACGCTGAGGTCGAAGTGCTCGGCCACGCAGTGCTGCAGGTCGTCCAGCAGCCGGGGCAGGTGACCGTCGTAGAAGCACGCGTCGTCGACGACCACGTGGGCGCTGAGCACCGGCAGGCCGGTCGCGATCTGGGAGGCGTGCAGGTCGTGCACCTCCTGGACGTGCGGAACCTCGAGGATGTGCCGGCGCACGTCGGCGAGATCCAGCCCGGCCGGGGTCGTCTCCAGCAGCACCCGGGTGGCGTCGCGGAGCAGGGCGATCGTCCTCGGCAGGATCAGGACGCCGATCAGGAGCGAGACCACCGCGTCCGCCCGCGTCCAACCCGTGACGGCGATGACGACCGCGGCGACCACGACCGCGAGCGAGCCCACGGCATCCAGCAGCACCTCCAGGAACGCCGCCCGCAGGTTCAGGTTGGCCGACCGACTCCCCGACAGCACCGCGAGGGACGCGGCATTGCCGACCAGGCCCACGACGCCGAAGACGAGCATCCCGGTCGAGGCGACGGAGGTCGGTTCGAGCAGTCGGCGGACGCCCTCGACCAGCACGTAGCCGCCCACGGCCAGCAGCAGGACGGCCTGCCCGGCTGCGGCGAGGGTCTCGGCGCGGGAGTAGCCCCAGGTCCGGCGGTCGTCGGCCGGCCGCTGCCCCAACCGCACCGCCAGCAGGGCCAGCACCAGGCCGGCGCTGTCGGTGAGCAGGTGACCGGCGTCGGCGAGCAGCGCCAGGCTGCCGGTGAGCAGCGCTCCGACCACCTCGAGGACGAGCACCGTCCCCGTGATCGCGAGCACGAGGGCGAGCCGCCGACCGTGCACGGCGCCGTCGTGGCCGTGGTCATGCGCCACGAGCCACCGCGAGTTCAGGTCGGGTGCGCACGGGTCGAGCCTACCGATCGACGTCGGGGCCGACAGGGCGTCGACGACAGCCGGCCGGGGAGGATCATTTTCACCCCGCCCGGTCATCTGGGCTATAGTTTCGCGGGCACCCGGTGAGGGTGCAGCGAGTAGGGCCTCTCGAGGCCCCGTAGCGCAGTTGGTTAGCGCGCCGCCCTGTCACGGCGGAGGTCGCGGGTTCGAGTCCCGTCGGGGTCGCAAAAGCGGTGACCCATCCCAGTCGGATGGTCACCGCTTGTGATGCTCGCCCCGCCGTCCCGTCCGGGCGGTCGAGCCCACGGCCAGGTAGCTCAGCTGGTAGCAGCGTTCGCCTGAAAAGTGAAAGGTCGCCGGTTCGAACCCGGCCCTGGCCACCCTCTCCCCGACCGCCGGTCCCGCCCCGGCCGCAGGCGGCGTGTGCCGACCTGGCCCTGCATCCAAACCCTCGCGACCGCGCGAACCCTGCAGTGACGTCGGCCCGGATCCTCACCCGCTCGGCGACCAGCCTCGGACGGAAGGGGAGAGACCGGTGCCAGCACGGACGGCTTCGCTCCCGGGTGCCGGGCCCCGACCGACGCCATCCTCGGCGCCGACCGCCGTGGGTAGAGTATGGCCAGTCCGGCACGGGTGCCGGTGACATGCTCAGACCACGGAGGGAACCACAGGTCGTGACCGTCTCGCCAGACGACGACCTGAGCGGACTGGTCACGGACTTCCTCGCCGGGGACGAGGTGGCTCTGGAGAAGATCTACCGACGCTTCTCCGCCCTCGTCTTCACGGTCGCGTTGCGCTCCCTCGGTGACGCGACCGAGGCCGAGGACGTCGTGCAGAAGGTCTTCGTCGCGGCTTGGACCGGGCGGCACACCTACAAGCCCGAGCGGGCCAGCCTGTCGGCCTGGCTGATGGGCATCACCCGGAACAAGGTGGCCGACACCCACCAGAGCCGCACCAGGCAGCGGCGCATCCAGAGCGAGATGAGCGCGAGCCTCGGCGTCCCGCCCGACACCACCCTGGACATCGCCGACCGGCTGATCATCGCCGACGAGATCTCCCGGCTGGACGAGGTCCCGCAGCGGGTCTTGAAGATGGCCTTCTACGAGGACCTGACCCACGCCCAGATTGCCGAGCGGATGCAGCTGCCGCCGGGCACCGTGAAGAGCCACATCCGGCGAAGCCTGATCAAGCTCCGACGCCGATTGGAGGTCTCCTCTCGTGCACACGGATCCTGACCTCCTCGCCCTGCTGGCGCTCGGGGAGCGCGTCGGGTCGCCGCTCGAGCACGCTCATCTGGCTGAGTGCTCCGAGTGCCGGGCCGAGCTGGGCTCCCTACGCGCCGTCACCGACCTCGGGCGACGTACGACCGAGGGGGACGCCCTGACCAGCCCACCACCCCACGTCTGGCAGCGGATCCGGCAGGAACTGCAGCTGGACGGCGGTGCCTCCGGTCCGCCCGACGCACCCGGGGCAGACGTCGTCCCGGTCGGCCCCACCCCGGTCCCGCCGAACCGCCGCGGCGTGCGAGCCGCAGCCCTCGTGCTGGCGGCCGCGCTCGCTCTGGTCGTCGGGATCGGCATCGGCGCGAACCTCGACCAGCTGTCTCCGGCCGAGTCCACCGTCAGCTCCATCCAGCTGAACGCCCTGCCGCCCTATGCCGGCTCGTCCGGACGGGCCTGGGTCGAGCGTGACCGGAAGGGGAGCCAGACCCTGGTCGTCCAGATCAGCTCCCCGGAGCCGGCCACCGGCCCGCGCGAGGTGTGGCTGACCGACAGCCTGGCCGAGCCGATGGTGGCGATGGGCTACCTGGACGGCAACGCGGGCCGCTTCCCCATCCCACCCGGTATGCAGCTGGCGCGGAACCCGCTGGTCGACGTCTCCCAGGAGCCGGCCGGCGACAAGGATCCCGCCCACTCCGGCCACTCGATGCTGCGCGGCAAGCTCCCCGTCTGACCCGCTCGCCCGAGCCCCACCCCGGTACGCTCGACCGTGGGCTGGCCCGACCGAGATCTGACGGTCACTTCACAGCCCTCCGGGCGACGTCACAGACCTTGGCGCAGGGTCAAGATGGGCCACGGGCTGTGAAGTGACCGTCGGGGTTCGACCCCCCGAGCAGATCGCCCCGGAGCAGCCGGGCCAGGGCTGGGGCGGGGTGAGGCGTCCGGCTCAGGAGTTCTTGATGGCCTTGAGCTTCGGGGTCTCCATCACGTCGCCGACGATGGTGTTCGAGCGGCGCGGGAGCACGTAGCGGGAGCCCAGGCTCATCAGGGTCTGGAGACGGTTGCGGCCGCCGAGCAGGTAGAGGATGTGCAGGAAGATCCAACCGAGCCACGCGGTGACGCCACGCAGCTTGAGGCCGTTCGGCATCTGCAGGACCGCGTCGCCCCGGCCGATCGTGGCCATGGTGCCCTTGTCGAAGTAGGCGAACGTCTCGGTGTCCAGGCCGCGGTACAGCCGGGCGATCTGCCGGGCGGCGAACTTGCCGGACTGGATGGCCGGCTGCGCCAGCTGGGGCAGCGGCTTCTCCACGGTGACGCTGGCGTCGCCGACGGCGAAGACGTTCTCGAAACCGATCACCCGGAGGTCACCGTTGGTCTCGATCCGACCGCCGCGGCCGATGGGCAGGCCCCACTCCCGCAGCAGCGGGCTGCCGGAGACCCCGGCCGCCCAGATGACCAGGTCGACGGGCATGGAGGAGCCGTCCTTGAAGTCCACCCGGTCGGGGTGCACCTCCGAGATGGCGGTCTTGAGCCGGACGTCGACGCCCCGCTTGATCAGCTCCTGCAGCGCGTACTGGCGCAGGCTGTCGTCGAACGGGGCCAGCAGGACCTCGCCCATCTCCACCATCACCACGCGGACCTGCGCCGGGTTCAGCTCGGGATAGGTCTGAGGCAGCGCCTCGGTCTTGAGCTCGGCCAGCTGGCCGGCCATCTCCACCCCGGTAGCGCCGCCGCCGACGATGACGATGGTGAAGGCGCCCGTGTTGGGGTCGGACATGCCGGCGATGATCTCCATGCTGCCGAAGATCGTGTCCCGCACCTTCAGGGCGTCGGCGCGGGTGTACATCGACATCGTGTACTCCGCCGCACCCGGGATGCCGAAGTGGTTGGTGGTGATACCTGTGCCCACCACGAGGTAGTCGTAGCCGACCCGGACGCCGTCGTCGCAGACGACCTCGCGCGAGTCGTGGTCGATCGTGGTCACCCCAGCCCGACGGAACCGGACGCCGCTGTGCCGGGCGGCGAAGTAGCGCAGCGAGTACGTGACGTCGCCGGCGTTCAGACCGCCCGTCGCCACCTGGTATAGCAGGGGCTGGAAGGTGTTGTAGGGGTGCCGGTCGATGAGGGTGACCCGGAAACCCTCCTTGGCCAGCTCGCTCGTGGCCGACAGACCAGCGAAACCTGCTCCGACGACAACGACATGCGGCATCTCAGTCACTGCACCATCTAATCAGGGTTGACCGCAGACACCCAAGGGGCACCCACAGGTTCGTCCTAGGGGGCCCGGGTCGAGGCGGCCGGGTCGGCGTAGGCGGCGGTCCAGCGGGCGATCTCCCCGACCACCCGGGCCCGCACCTCCGGCGCGGAGAGCAGCAGGTCGTGCATCCCCTCCTGGATCCGGACCAGGGTCACGTGGCGTCCGAGCTTGACGGCGCGGGCCGCGATCTGGTCGACGTCCAGGACGCTGTCGACGGTGCGCAGCCCTTCGTGCCAGCGTCGGCCGAAGTCGGTGGCGCCCGAGGCCAGGACGAGGACCGGCACGTCGATGCCCAGACCGGCAGCGACGCGCTGGTGGCCGGCGAGGACGGCGCGCAGCCAGCCGGCGCGGATCGGCGGGCTGGGCGTCACCTTCAGCTCCAGGTCGTAGTCCCATTCACCCTCGAGAGTGCGGTGCAGCGCCCGGGCGTAGAAGCCCAGATCAGGCTGGAGCCGCAGTACCGACGTGGGGTTGCGGCTGCCCAGCGCGTCGATCAGCGGGCTGCCCACCGTACGGATCAGCGGTGAGCCCTGGAGGTCGAGCCACGGTGAGTTGAGCACCAGCCCGGACAGCCGGCCGGGCCGGGCGGCCGCCCACAGCGCGGTGACCAGGCCGCCGGTCGAGTGCCCCATCAGCAGCAGGCCGTCGTGCTCCTCGGCGATCAGGTCCGTCGCGGCGTCCAGCTCGACCTGGTACTCGTCCAGGTCGGTGACGAACCCGGGCAGGTGACCGCGACGGAGGCTACGGCCATAGCGCCGCAGGTCGAGGGCGTAGAACGCGTACCCCATCGCCTCGACCGCGTCGGCGAGGTGGGTCTGGAAGAAGTAGTCGTTCCAGCCGTGCACGTAGAGCAGGGCCGGCGGGCGGCCAGGAGCCACCGGCCCCGACCGCCGGACCAGGGTGGCCACCATCTCGACGTCGTCCGGCTCACCGGCGGCGCGCGCGGCGTCCGGCAGGACGAGATCGGTGGCCTCGAAGCCCGGCAGCAGGTCGGGATTCCACTCGGTCACCGGTCCAGCCTGCCAGACGCCCCAGGAGCGGCTACTTGATGAGCCGCCAGTTGACCGGGTAGCGGTAGAGCTCGTGCCGGTTCGAGGCCATGGCGGCGAGGATGCAGAGCACCAGGCCCCCGATGAAGACCAGCGGCAGCAGGATGCCCCCGACCACCACGGCGACCAGCACCGAGCAGACGACCTGGACGATGGTGTACAGGATCGAGAAGTTGAGCGCCTCGACCGAGGTCTCCTTCAGCCAGGCACTGCGGTCCTTGTAGACGAGGTACACGATGAGCGGGCCGATGAAGCCGAAGAACGGGATCGAGATGTGGGACAGCAGGCCCCAGAGCTTCTCGTCACTCTCCGACACCGGTGCGCCGCCGCCCGGGTAGCCCGGCTGACCGTAGGGCTGGGGCGGGTAGCCCTGCTGGGGCGGGTAACCGCCCTGTTGCGGTGGGTAGCCCGGTTGCCCGGCGTAGCTTTGCTGGGGCGGGTAGCCACCCTGCTGAGGGGGGTAGTCGCCCTGCTGCGGGAAGCCGTGCTGGGGCGGGTAGCCCTGCTGAGGGGGGTAGCCCTGCGGCGCCTGCTGGTCGTAGGCCGGCGGAGGCGTCTGCTGCTGGTAGCCCGCCGGGTCGTTGGCCGAGGTCGCAGAACTCGGCCCGGCGCCGTAGGGCGGCTGGTTCGGGTCGTCGCTCGCAGCGGAGGACGGACCGGGTACGTCCGATGGTGGCTGACTCATGCGGACAGGCTAGAACGCCAGCGGCCCATGGTGGGGCATTTACCCACAGATCTTCACTTCAGGGCAGCCGGACGAGCAACCTTTGGCTCGACGGACCGGTGCGGCAGGACTAGCCGGACTTGCGGAGCGCCTGGTACCCGTCGTCGTCCTCGACCTGATCGTCGGCCGGATCAGCGTAGGCAGGCGGAATCTGTTGCCCATCCGACCCCCGAAGCTCCTGCTCGAGCGAGGTGAAGTCCGTGTCGAACGATCGGTACTTCAGCTCGCGAGCGACCTTGGTCTGCTTCGCCTTCGCACGGCCGCGCCCCATATCGGGTCGACCCCCTCGCATTTGTCTGCCGGCGGCCTCGGCCGCGGCTCAGGTTGAATATGCTGTCGTGCCCACGATGCTACCCAATGGTCTGCACGCTGCAAAGCAGGGCTCGGCCCGTGGAGGCAGGACCACTAGCCGCGAGGGTGCTCACCGACCAGGCTCACGGTGCCGGCACGGGCGCTGCGGTCGGAGGCGCCGCCGGCTGGCTCGACAGTACCGCAGACCCACCCTCGCAGCCCCCGCTCGCCGAGCAACCCGATCGCCGCGTCCGCGGCGTCGGCCGGCAGCACCGCGACCATCCCCACGCCGAGGTTGAGTGTGGCCTCCAGGTCAGGCGTCGACACCCTCCCGACCCGCCGCACCAGGTCGAAGACGGGGGCTGGGGTCCAGGTGCCGCGGTCGATGGTGACCGAGCACGAGGCGGGCACGACACGGGCCAGGTTGTTGGCCAGGCCGCCGCCGGTGACGTGGCTCATCGCGTGCACCTCGACCACGTCGAGCAGGGCGAGGCAGTCCAGGGCGTAGACCCGGGTGGGCTCGAGCAGCTCGGCCCCGAGGGTCCGGCCGAGCTCGGGCACGTCGCGGTCCAGGCTCCAGCCGGCCCGGGTGAGCAGCACGTGTCGCACCAGCGAGTAGCCGTTGGAGTGCAGGCCCGAGGACTCCAGGGCCAGCACCACGTCGCCCGGGACGATCCGGTCGGCGCCGAGGATCCGGTCCCGCTCGACCACACCGGTCGCCGCCCCCGCGACGTCGTACTCCTCCGGCTCCAGCAGGCCGGGGTGCTCGGCCGTCTCGCCGCCCAGCAGGGCACAACCCGCCGCGGTGCAGGCCTCGGCGATCCCCTTCACGATCGCGGCGATCCGCTCAGGCTCGACCTTGCCGCACGCGATGTAGTCGGTCATGAACAGCGGCTCGGCGCCGCACACCACCAGGTCGTCGACGACCATCCCGACCAGGTCGAAGCCGATGGTGTCGTGCACGCCCATCGCCTGGGCGATCGCCACCTTGGTGCCGATGCCGTCGGTCGAGGTCGCCAGCACCGGGGAGCGCATGCCGGCGATCCGGCTCGCATCGAAGAGTCCGGCGAAGCCGCCGATCCCGCCCAGCACCTCGGGGCGGCGGGTCTTGCCCACCCACTCCTTCATCAGCTCGACGGCCCGGTCGCCCGCCTCGATGTCGACTCCGGCCGCGGCGTAGGCCGACTGCTCCGTGGTCACGGGCGGGCGAGGGCGTCCCCGGCCCCGACGCTGACGGGACTGACGACGTGGCGACCGTGGGTGTCGTGGCGGCCGTGAGCGTCCTCGAGGACGTTCTTGCCCAGCCGTTCGCTGAGGGGCAGCTCGACCGGGTAGACGCCGTCGAAGCACGCCCGGCAGAGCGCGTCCTTGCCGACCTCGGTTGCCGCGACCAGGCCGTCGAGCGAGACGTAGCCGAGGGAGTCCGCACCGATCGAGCGGCAGATCTCGTCGCTGCTCAGGCCGGTGGCGATCAGCTCGGCGCGGGAGGCGAAGTCGATGCCGTAGAAGCACGGCCACTTGACGGGCGGCGAGGAGATCCGGACGTGGATCTCCTTGGCCCCGGCCTCGCGCAGCATCCGCACCAGGGCTCGCTGGGTGTTGCCGCGGACGATCGAGTCGTCGACGACCACCAGCCGCTTGCCGGCGATCACGTCGCGCAGCGGGTTGAGCTTGAGCCGGATGCCGAGCTGACGGATCGTCTGGCTGGGCTGGATGAAGGTCCGGCCGACGTAGGAGTTCTTGACCAGGCCCTGGCCGTACGGGATGCCGGACTGCTCGGCGTAGCCGATCGCGGCCGGCGTGCCCGACTCCGGCACCGGGATGACCAGGTCGGCGTCGGTCGGGAACTCCTTCGCCAGCGTCCGGCCCACCTCGACCCGGACCGAGTGCAGCCGGCGGCCCGAGATCATGGTGTCGGGCCGGGCCAGGTAGACGTACTCGAACAGGCAGCCCTTGGGCTCCGGCGTCGCGAAGGTGCGCGACCGCAGTCCGTCCCCGTCGATGGTGATCAGCTCACCGGGAGCCACCTCACGGATGAAGGACGCGCCCACGATGTCCAGCGCGGCGGTCTCGCTCGCCACCACCCAGCCCCGTTCCAGCCGGCCCAGCACCAGCGGCCGGATGCCCTGAGGATCCCGCGCGGCGTACAGGGTCTCCTCGTCCATGAAGACCAGGCTGAACGCCCCGCGCAGCCGGGGCAGCACCTCGACGGCGGCCTCCTCGATGCTCAGACCGGGATAGGTGGCCATCAGCGCGGTGACCAGGGAGGTGTCGGTGGTGGCCTCCTGGGAAAGGGCGCCCGGCAGCAGCTCGGCCGACTCGTCGTCGCGCTGGTGCAGCCACTCCTGCAGCTCGAGGGTGTTGGTGAGGTTGCCGTTGTGGGCCAGCGCGATGCTGCCTGCCGCGGTCGAGCGGAAGGTGGGCTGCGCATTCATCCACACGCTCGCACCGGTGGTGGAGTAGCGACAGTGCCCGACGGCGAGGTGGGCGCCGCCGAGGGACTCCAGGGTGGCCTCGTTGAAGACCTGCGACACCAGCCCCATGTCCTTGTAGACCATGATCTGCTGGCCGCGCGGCGTGCTCTTGCTGACGGCGATCCCAGCGGACTCCTGGCCGCGGTGCTGCAGCGCGTAGAGGCCGAAGTAGGTGAGCTTGGCGACCTCCTCGTGCGGAGCCCACACCCCGAACACCCCGCAGGCGTCCTGGGGACCGCGCTCGGCGGGGTCGAGGTCGTGATTCAAGCGCCCGTCAGCAAGTGCCACTGCCTCATCGTAACCTGAGCGGTCCCCCCGGCTCTCCGGCCCGCGCGGTCAACACGGCGCGACGGGGCCTGACCACTACCCTTCTCGTCATGCCCGACTCCCGCCAGACCTCCCGCGTGAGCCTGCGCGGCTGGTCCTCGGTGGTCGGGACGGCGCTCTCCAAGGTGGTCGAGCTCGCCCTCGCCAACGCCGCCCAGGTCTGCTCGGTGCTGGCCGCCGTGCTGCTGCTGGCCCCCTCGGGTCTGGTCGGCCGGCTGCTGGGGAGCCTGGCGGGTCTCGCGGCGCTGGGGACCACCGGCTGGCTGCTGCGCCAGGCCGCCCGCCGACCGCTGACGCCGTTCCTCGGCTCCTCGGCCGGCCCGCGGCTGCTGCTGCTGGTGGCCGTCGGCGCCGCCCTGGTGGCCCGCCGCCCCGACGACGCCGGCTGGTTCTGGTCGGCGACCGGTCTCGGCCTGCTGGCCGTGCTGACCGAGACCTCGCTGCGGGTCTCCCTGGCCAAGACCGAGCAGGTGGCGGTCAACCTGCCCGGCGTCGAGCCCGTGCCGGAGCCGCCGTTCCCGCCCAGGTCGGTCGTCTGGGCCAGCGTGGCCCTGGTGCTGCTCGGGGCGGTCCTCGCTGCCGTTGCCGCCCCGGGCTGGCTCTACCTCGTCCTCGCGGCGTCGGCGCTGGCTGCCGTCGGTGCCCAGCTCGCGGCGGCCACCCGGGCGAACCTGGTGGCCACCCGCGCGGCCACCGGACTGCGCAAGGCGCTGGAGAGGTACCAGCCCGCGTTCGTCGTCTACTACGCCGCGGTGGTCGGCGCCCGGTACCAGCTCGGCATGTGGCTGCCTTACCTGGAACGTATGGGCCTGCCCTTCGTGGTGGTGACCCGTAACGCCTCCACCGTGCCGACCATCGCCACACTGACCGCGGCTCCCATCGTGGTGCCGCGCACGCGGGGCAGCGTCGGCGGCCTGGACGCGGTGGTGGTACCCACCTTGCGGGCGGCCTTCTACGTCCAGGGCGACGTGCGCAACTCCCACTTCATGCGCTACGAGCAGCTGACCCACTGCTGGCTCAACCACGGCGACTCCGATAAGTCCGCCAACTGGAGCCCCAAGCACGCCGCCTTCGACAAGGTGTTCGTCTGCGGCCAGCAGGGTGAGGACCGCTACGCCGCGCACAAGGTGGGCATCAGCCCGAGCCGGTTCGTCCGCGCCGGCCGGCCGCAGGTGGAACGGATCGAGGTGCACGACGCACCGCCGCCCCCCGGCCGGCCGCGCACCGTCCTCTACGCTCCGACCTGGCGCGGTGGGCGGCCGAAGACCAACCACTCCTCGCTGCCGGTCGCGGAGAGGATCGTCGACGGGCTGCTCGAGCACGGAGCCACGGTGGTGTTCCGACCGCACCCGCTGAGCTACAACGAACCCACCGACGCCGATATCTGCCGCCGGATCCACGACCGGCTGACCGCTGACGGCAGGGCCACCGGTCGGGTCCACGTCTGGGGAGCGAAGGCCGAGCAGGAATGGGACATCCCCGACTGCGTGAACGCGGTCGACGCCCTGGTCACCGACGTCTCGTCGGTCGCCTCGGACTTCCTCGCGTCGGGCAAGCCGATCGCCATGGTCGCCATCCAGCGTCGCGGGGACGCCTTCCGCAAGGAGTTCGCCATGGCCCGGGTCTCGTACCTGATCGAGAAGGACCTGTCGACGCTGGAGAGCGCCCTGGACGACCTGCTGGAAGACGATCCGCTGGCCGAGAAGCGCCGCGCGTACCGCAGCTACTGCCTCGGGGACGAGCTCGGCGAACACGCGGCCGAGCCGTTCCTGCGCGCCGCCGGACGCATCGTGGGACGCCAGAAGTGACGGCCCCGCCCGAGACCGGAGGGGGCCTGCTCGCCCTGGTCGGCGGCCACGTCGCCACCAACGACGCCGGCCGGAGCGAGCACGGCCCGGGTCACCTGGTTGTCGAGGGCCAACGGATCGTCGCGGTCGGCGCGGGGCCACTGCCGGCGCAGTACCGCGAGGCGAGCGTGGTCGACGCCAGTGGTTGCCTGATCACGCCGGGGCTGGTGAACACCCACCACCACCTCTACCAGTGGATCACCCGCGGTGCGGCCGTCGACGGCACGCTCTTCGAGTGGCTGCAGACGCTCTACCCCGTCTGGGCCGGGCTGGACGTCGGGCTGACCACCACGGCCGCCACGGGCGCGCTGGCCTGGCTGGCGCGCTCGGGCTGTACGACGACCACCGACCACCACTACGTCTTCCCGGCCCAGGGGGGCGACCTGCTCGGCGCGGAGATCGCGGCGGCCCGGCGGGTGGGGCTGCGGTTCCACCCGACCCGAGGGTCGATGGACCTCGGCGTCAGCGCGGGTGGGTTGCCGCCCGACGACGTGGTCGAGGACGTGGACGCCATCCTGGCGGCATCGGAAGCGGCGATCCTCACCCACCACGACCCGTCGGCCGACTCGATGCTGCGGATCGCGTTGGCGCCCTGCTCGCCCTTCTCGGTGACGGCCGGGCTGCTGACCGCCTCGGCCGAGCTCGCCCGCCGCTACGGCGTCCGGCTGCACACCCACCTGGCCGAGTCGACCGACGAGGACGACTACTGCCGGGAGCACTTCGGCCGGACCCCGGTCGAGCACCTGGACTCCCTGGGCTGGCTCGGCCCTGACGTCTGGTTCGCCCACGCCGTGCACCTCGACGACGCCTCCATCGCCCGGATGGCGGCGACGGGGACGAGCGTCGCGCACTGCCCCTCCTCGAACGCCCGGCTGGGCGCCGGCATCGCCCGCGCCCGTGACCTGCGTGCCGCCGGCGTCGCGGTCGGGCTCGGGGTGGACGGCGCCGCCTCGAACGAGGCGAGCTCGTTGTGGGAGGAGATGCGGCACGCGCTGCTGTTCGCGCGCGCCCGCGGCGGACCGCAGGCCCTGGGCGTCCGGGACGCCCTCGACATGGCCACCATGGGCGGCGCGCGGGTGCTCGGTCGGCAGGACGAGATCGGCTCGCTGGAGGTCGGCAAGCTGGCCGACGTCGCCGTCTGGCGGATCGACGGGCTCGGACACGCCGACGTCGCCGACCCGGTCGCCGCCCTGGTCCTGGGCGGACCGCCGCCCTTGGAGCTGTTGCTGGTCAACGGCCGACGGGTGGTGGAGTCCGACGCGGTGCTGGGCGTCGACGCCGACGAGCTGGCGGCGGAGGTCGCGGCCGCGAGCCGCGAGCTCTGGGCCCGGGCGGGTCAGGCTCGATGACCGCGCTGACCCCGGACGACCTGGCCGCCGTCGACGCCGCTCTGGCCCCGGCCGACGCGGAGCGGGTGGCCCGGTTCCCGGGTGACCGGACGGACCGGCAGCCGGTGCACACCGTCTACGTCCCGGCCGACCGCTTCACCGCTGACCTCGCCCACCGCTGGGGTGCCGCCGCGCAGGCCGCCCTGGCGGAGCACGCACCCGGCGCCGCCGACCTGGCCCGCGTGGTCGGTTGGCCCGAGGAGGAGGTCGCCCCGGTCTGGGACGCGGTCATGGCCAAGCTCACACGCGAGCCGATCGAGGACCTGCGGGTGGACCTGGAGGACGGCTACGGCACCCGCCCCGACGACGTGGAGGACGCCGACGCCGTCGCCGCCGGTCGGTCGATCGCGGTGGCGGTGCGCCAGGGCACCGCCCCGCCGTACCTGGGGATCCGCTTCAAGTCGCTGGAGGGCGCGACGCGGCGGCGCGGCCTGCGCAGTCTCGACCTGGTCCTCGGCGCGCTGCTCGCGGGGACCGAGCTGCCGACCGGCTGGGTGGTCACCCTGCCCAAGGTGACCTCGGTCGCCCAGGTCAGCGCGATGGTCGACGTCTGCGGGCGACTGGAGCGCGGCTACGGCCTCGCCGCCGGCGCGCTGCGGTTCGAGATCCAGGTCGAGACGCCTCAGGCGGTGCTGCTGCCGGACGGTGCGGCCGGGGTGGCACGGATGCTGCAGGCCGCCGACGGCCGCTGCACCGGTCTGCACTTCGGCACCTACGACTACACCGCCGCCCTCGGCATCGCCGGGGGTTTCCAGGCGCTCGACCACCCGGCCGCCGACCACGCCAAGGCCGTGCTCCAGCTGGCCGCCGCCGGGACCGGGGTCCGGGTCAGCGACGGCTCCACCAACCTGGTGCCGAGCGGCGACCGGGTCGCGGTGCACGCCGGCTGGGCCCGGCACGCGCGGCTGGTGAGCCGGGCTCTGGAGCGGGGCTTCTACCAGGGCTGGGACCTGCACCCGGCCCAGCTGCCCACCCGCTACCTCGCGACCTACCTCTTCTTCCGCTCCGACCTAGACGTGCTCGGCCAGCGGCTGGGCCATTACCTGAAGGGAACGACCTCGGCGGGCGGGGCGATGGACGAGCCGGCGACAGCCCAGGCCCTGGCGGCGTTCCTGCTGCGTGGGATGCACTGTGGGGCGGTCTCGGCTGCGGAGGTCCGGGAACGGACCGGAGCCGAACCCGAGCAGGTGGCGGCGCTGGCCTCTCGACGCGTCGGCTGAACCTCTCCGCTCGCTCGATCCACCCCTGCGGCAAGGCAGCGATCCGGTAGTGGGAGCGTTTCCCCGGCCGCTCGGCCGTCGATATCGAGTCGAGGTCCGGGCCCACCGGCTAATCGGCTCCGAGTCGCCGAGAACCGGATAACGCTGAGACCGGCGGCGGCACGGGTCGCAGGGCGACCCGCCCCCCGCCGGAACGCGCGGAACTCTGTGCGGCGACTAATCGTTACTTTCGCAAAAAAGTTTCCGAGAGCGACCGGTATTTCATCGCGGCTTCAGTGAGCGGCGCGGTACTGCTCGATCAGCTCGGTGGAAAGGCGACCGCGCGAGGAGACACCCAAACCCTTCTCCTCGGCCCAGGCACGCACGGCCCTCGTGTCCACCGGAGCCGGCTCGGCCTTGCCTCCACGAGTGCCGCGGCCGGTCACCCGGCGTGCCTTCTCGGTGTAGACGCGAAGGTCCTCGCGCAGCTTCTCGACATTCTTGCTGCTGAGGTCGATCTCGTAGGTGGCGCCTTCCAGCGAGAAGGAGACACTCTTACCTTCGGCGTCGATTTCACTGCCATCCAGATCGTCATACGTCTTGACGATGGTCTTCTGCGCCACTGCTGTGAGCCTTTCTTCCCTCGAGACACCCTGACAACCATGAGTGTAGGGCGATTCTTTCGCGCGTCCAATTGACTCGGACAACTTGAGCAAATCTTGAGGGTTATCCCGTCGGGGGCAAAAGGCGACGTCGTGAGAGCGTCGGGGTAATTTCGCTCAGGCTCGCTTGGTGCGCCAAGCGCGTTCGAAGGGCAGCCGCCATGCGTGCGGGGCCACGAGCTGGTGAATGGCGTTCGGACCCCAGGAACCCTGGGCATACGGCTTCACCGGGGGCGGGTTGCGCAGCAGGGGCTCGGAGCGCTCCCACAGGCTCTCGATACCCTCGGCCGTGGTGAACAAGGTGTGGTCGTCGCGCATCGCGTCCATGATGAGCCGCTCGTACGCTTCGAGGACGTCACCGGCCCGGTCGGTCTCCTGGGTGGAGAACTGCATGCTCAGCTTGTCCAGCTTCATCCCGGGTCCTGGCCGCTTGCCGTAGAACGACAGCGACACCTTGGACTCATCCGCCAGGTCGAAGGTCAGGTGGTCCGGGCCTGAGGCGCCAACTCCGGAGCCGCCCGGGAACATCGACTTGGGCGCCTCCTTGAAAGCGATCGAGATGATGCGCTGGCCCTCGGCGAGCCGCTTGCCGGTACGGCAGTAGAACGGCACACCCGCCCAGCGCCAGTTGTCGATCCCCGCTTTGAGGGCGATGAAGGTCTCCGTGTCGGAGTCCCGGGCCACCCCCTCCTCCTGCCGGTAACCGCTGTACTGGCCGCGGACGACCTCGTTCGGGTTCAGCGGCAGCATCGAGCGGAAGACCTTGTTCTTCTCCTCGCTGATGGCTCGCGGCTCCAGCGCCGTCGGTGGTTCCATCGCGACGAACGCGAGCACCTGGAAGAGGTGGGTGACGACCATGTCCTTGTACGCGCCCGTGGCCTCGTAGAAGCCGGCGCGACGGTCCAGACCGAGGGTCTCGGGAATGTCGATCTGGATGTGGTCGATGAAGTTGCGGTTCCAGATGGGCTCGAACAGGCCATTGGCGAAGCGGAAAGCCAGGATGTTCTGAGCCGCCTCCTTGCCCAGGAAGTGGTCGATGCGGAAGATCTGACGCTCACGGAACGTCTCGTGGACCTGGTCGTTCAGCAGGATCGCGCTCTGCAGGTCGGTGCCGAATGGCTTCTCCATCACCACCCGGGACCGCTCCACCAGTCCGGCGGAACGCAGGGTGTTGATCACCGCCGGCGCGGCGGCCGGCGGCACGCTCATGTAGTGCAGCCGGCCGACCTGGCCGCCCAGCTTCTCCTCGGCGATCCGTACCGCCTCGGCCAGGCCCTCGGGCCCCGCCGACTGGGGCACGTAGGTCAGCCGTTGAGCGAACTCCACCCACTGGCCGTCGCTGAGCGGGTGGTGGGTGAACTCGGTCACCGCCTGCTTGGCGAACTCCCGGAACGACTCCTCGGTGTAGTCCTCCAGCGAGGTGCCGATGACCTGGATGTCGGGAGCCAGGGCAGACAGCGCGAGGTGCGCCAGCCCGGGCAGCAGCTTGCGGCGGGACAGGTCACCGGTGGCTCCGAAGAGCACGATGACGTGCGGCTGCAAGATCTCGAGGCCGTTGCGCGAGGGCCGTGAGCCGGGCGCAGGATAGGCGATCGTCTGGGCGAGTTCGGAGACCACGGTCCGATGCTCGCACCTGCGCCCCCGGCCAACAACGGCAGGGTCGCGCGCCGCGGAGGCTTTTTCCGTGGCCCGCCGGGCAGCGTCGGCGAGACGGCGACGTCGAGCGCACGCAGCCGGGCACGACAGAATGGCCGCGTGATGAGCAGCGAGGAACCTCGACCCGACGGCGTCGACCTGGTCTTCCGGGGCCGGGTGCTGACCGAGGACGGGATCGTGCTGCGGCGGGTGGCGGTCAGCAACGGGCGCATCGTCACCGTGGAGTCGGTGTCGGACTGGGCCTCGACCACCCGTCACGGGTCCGCCGGCGCCGACCCGGGAACTGATGGCCACGTCGTCGAGCTGGCCGAGGACGAGGTGCTCGTCCCTGGGCTGGTGGACACCCATGTGCACGTCAACGAGCCCGGCCGGACCGAGTGGGAGGGGTTCGCCACGGCGACCCGGGCTGCCGCGGCCGGCGGGGTGACCACGCTGCTGGACATGCCGCTCAACTCGATCCCCGCCACCACCAGCCTCACCAGCCTGCAGGTCAAGCAGGCCGCGGCCGAGGGGCAGTGCAGCGTCGACGTGGGCTTCTGGGCCGGCGCCGTACCGGACAGCCTCGGCCACCTCGCCGAGCTGCACGAGGCCGGGGTCTTCGGCTTCAAGTGCTTCCTGCTCGACTCCGGCGTGCCGGAGTTCCCGCCGCTCTCGCCCTCCCAGCTGCGGGAGGCCATGACCGAGATCGCCGCGTTCGACGGGCTGCTGATCGTGCACGCCGAGGACCCGGACGTCATCGCCGGCCACGCCGTCCCGCACACCGTCCACTATGCGGAGTTCCTGGGCTCGCGGCCTCCCGAGGCCGAGACCGCGGCGATCGACACGGTGATCGACGCGGCCCGGGAGACCGGCTGCCGCACCCATCTGGTGCACCTCTCCAGCGCCGCCGCGCTGCCGGCGATCGCTGCGGCCCGGGCGGCCGGGGTCCGGCTCAGCGTCGAGACCTGTCCGCACTACCTGACCCTGGCCGCGGAGCGGATCGCCGACGGCCAGACCCAGTTCAAGTGCTGCCCGCCGGTCCGCGAGGCGGCGAACGCCGAGCAGCTCTGGCAGGCGTTGGCCGACGGTGTGATCGACTTCGTGGTCTCCGACCACTCCCCCTCGACCGCGGACCTCAAGCTGCTGGACGAGGGCGACTTCGGAGCCGCCTGGGGCGGCATCTCCTCGCTGCAGCTGGGCCTGTCGCTGGTCTGGAGCGGGGCCCGGGAACGCGGTCTCGAGCTGGCTGACGTCCTCGGCTGGATGGCCCGACGGCCCGCCGAGATCGTCGGCGTGGCCGGCAAGGGCCGGATTGCGGTCGGCTACGCGGCCGACCTCGCCGTCTTCGCCCCCGAGCAGGAGCACACCGTGGACGCCACCCGGCTGGAGCACCGCAACCCGGTCACCCCGTACGACGGCCTGGTCCTGCGCGGCGTGGTCCGCGCCACCTACCTGGCGGGCCGGCCGGTCACGGCCGAGCCGTCTGGTCGGCTGCTGGTCCGCGGGGCGGCATGACCGTGCGCGACTTCACCTCCTACCCCGACCTCGCCTCCCGCGACCTCGCCGGTAGCGTGATCAGCGCCAACGACGAGCTCTTCGCCCCGCGCCAGGCGCTGATCATGCCGCGGCCGGCGGTGCACGCCGCGGACGAGTTCGGCCACACGGGCAAGGTCTACGACGGCTGGGAGACCCGGCGCCGGCGGGAGCCCGGCAACGACTGGGCGGTGGTCCGGCTCGGCGTCCCCGGCGTGGTGCACGGCGTGGTCGTCGACACCGCCTTCTTCAAGGGCAACTACCCGCCCTTCGTCAGCGTCGAGGCCACCTCGGTCGAGGGCTACCCGGACGCCGAGGCCTTCGCCTCGCTGACCTGGACGACGATCCTGGACCGGACGCCCTGCCGCGGGGACACCGAGAACCACTACCCGGTGACCAGCGACCGGCGCTGGACCCACGTACGGCTCAGCATCTACCCCGACGGCGGCGTGGCCCGCTTCCGCGTGCACGGCGAGGTGGTCCTCGACCCGCGCTACCTGACCACCACCGTCGACCTGCTGGCGCTGGAGAACGGCGGCCGGCTGCTCGAGACCTCGGACGCCTTCTACTCCTCCCCCGAGAACCTGATCCTGACCAGCCGGGCCCGGATCATGGGCGAGGGCTGGGAGAACGCGCGGCGGCGCGGGCCGGGGAACGACTGGGCCGTCTACCGGCTGGCCGCGCGCGGGGAGCCGACCATGATCGAGGTCGACACCTCCTACTTCATCGGCAACGCGCCCGGCAAGGTCCGGATCAGCGTGGCCGACGAGGACGCCGGACCAGTGACCGACGAGGGCGCCTGGTGGGACGTGGTGCCCCAGATCCCGGTGCTGGTGGACACCCGCCACCGGTTCCTCGTCGACACCCGGCGGCCCGCGACCCACCTCCGGCTCGACGTCTACCCCGACGGTGGGATGACCCGGCTGCGCTGCTTCGGCGAGCTGGCTCCCGGCGAGCGTGAGCAGCTGTACCAACGCTTCTGGGACCGGCTGCCGCCGGAGCACCGGCAGTTCGGCGAGACGATGCCGACCGCTCCCCAGGACGCCCTGCCCGCCGACCAGGTGTGAGAGCTCAGACGACCTGCGAGGTCTGGGCCGCGAGGTAGTGCCGTAGCTCGGCGGTCTCGGCGACCGCCTGCTCGTCCTCGGGGACGAGCGCGGCCGGCCTCGCCGACTCCTCCAGGGTCCGCTCGAGGCGGGACCACTGGGGCGAGCCCGCACGATGCAGGAGGTGGCGGAAGGCGGACAGGGCGTGGGACATCGGATCCTCCAGGGAACCTCGGGGTGGAGGGCGACGCTGCCGGAACGCACGCGGCCTGCTGCCGCGGCACCGCCTACAGCCCCGGCGAGGGTTCCGGCATTCCCGTCGTGGAGAGGTGCGGCTTCATGATCTTGGTCACGGACACACCTTGATCATCAGCTCTGGAGGTCGGCAAATCCCTGCAGCATCAGCGTTTCCGCAACGCAGGCAGCCTGGAAGTCACCGAGGTGGAGCGACTCGTCGGTGCCGTGGGCCCGGGTGTCCGGGTCGCCCACGGCGGTGACCAGGACGGTCGCCTCCGGGAAGGCCGCGCCGAAGTCGGCGACCATGGGGATCGAGCCGCCCTGACCGACGAAGACCGGCGGCACCCCCCAGGCGTCGGCGAAGGCGGTCCGGGCGACCTCGGCGTACGGGCCGGCGAAGCTGATGGTGGACGGCTCGCCGCTGTCGCCCGGCGTGACGGTGAGATGCGCGCCGTAGGGCACGTGCTCGTGCAGGTGGGCGGCCAGCTTGGCCGTGGCCGCACGGGCGTCGTCGCCCGGGGCCACCCGGAGACTGAGCTTGGCCCGGGCCACCGGCACCAGGGTGTTGGAGGCCCGAGCCACCGGGGTGGCGTCGAGGGCGATCACCGCGACCGCCGGCTTGCACCACAGCCGTTCCACCACCGTGCCGGTACCGATCTGCTGCACGCCGTCGAGCAGCCCGGACTCGGCACGCAAGCGGTCCTCGGGATACTCCAGCTCGGGGGGCGGCGACGTGCTCAGCCCGGCCACGGCGACGTCCCCGTGCTCGTCGTGCAGGGTGGCCAGCAGCCGGCAGAGGGTGGTGAGCGCGTCCGGGGCCACGCCGCCGTAGGCACCCGAGTGAACGGCATGGTCGAGGGTGCGCAGCTCGACGTAGCACTCCCCGATGCCCCGGAGCGAGGTGGTGAAGGCCGGTTGCCCGACCGCCCAGTTGGCCGAGTCGGCGATCACGAAGACGTCGGCGGCCAGCTGCTCGCGGTGCGCGTCGAGCAGCGCGGCCAGGGTCGGCGAGCCCATCTCCTCCTCACCCTCGAGAAACACCGTCACCCCCACCGGCGGCTGGCCGTCGAAGGCGCGCAACGCGGCCAGGTGCACGGCCAGGCCACCCTTGTCGTCGGCGGTGCCGCGGCCGAAGAGGCGCGCGCCACGCTGCGTGGCCTCGAACGGCGGACTGGACCACAGCGCCAGGTCGCCCTCGGGCTGGACGTCGTGGTGCGCGTACAGGCAGACCGTCGGCTGGCCGGCGGGTGCGGGGTAGCGGGCGATGACCGCCGGCTTGCCGCCGGCGGCGCGGACCACCTGGACGTCGGGGCAGCCGAGCTCGGTGAGCAGCCCCGCCGCCAGGGCCGCGGAGGCCTCCACCTGATCGGCCCGCGCAGGGTCGTCGCTGACCGAGGGGATGGCCACGAGCCGGGCGAGGTCGGCCAGGACGGCGGGCTGCTGGGCGCGTACTGTCTCGGCCAGAGTCATGGCACGAGCCTAGGGCAGCGGTGGAGGGCAGTGATGGGTGACCGGACCGTCAACCAGCAGACGGCGGCGCAGCGGCTCCGGGCCGCGTTCGACGCCGTCGTCGAGACCCAGCAGCCGGCCATCGCCGCCGCGGCCGACCTGGTGGTGGCGTCTCTCAGGGCCGGTGGGGTGGTCCAGGTCTTCGGCACCGGGCACTCGCGCAGCTTCGCGATGGAGATCGCCGGGCGGGCCGGCGGGCTGGTCCCGGCCAACAAGATCTCGATCACCGACCTCGTCTTCTACGGCGAGCTGAGCCCTGAGCAGGTGCTGGACCCGCACCTGGAACGCGACCCCTCGCTGGCCGCCTCACTGCTGGCGGTGCACGACATCCGGCCGGCCGACATCTTCCTGGTCTGCTCGAACTCCGGCGGCAACGGTTCGACCGTCGAGCTGGCCCGGTTGGTCAAGGAGCACGGCCACCCGCTGGTCGCGGTCACCTCGATGGACCACACGTCCAGGATCGAGTCCCGGCATCCCAGCGGCCTGCGGCTGTTCGAGCTGGCCGACGTGGTGATCGACAACCGCGGCGTCTTCGGCGACGCCGAGCTGCCGCTGCCCGCAGGCCCCGACGGTGAGGAGCGCGGCGCCGTCCTGGCGACCTCCACGGTGACGAGCGCCCTGATCGCGCAGCTGCTCGTCACCGAGGTCTGCGGCCTGCTGCTCGAGGCCGGCGAGGAGGTGCCGATCCTCATCTCGGCCAACATCCCGGGCGGGGACGCCCACAACGACCGGCTCCGCGAGCGCTACGGCAGCCGGGTCAGGTCCGGCGGGCCGTAGCTCCCTCGCCGACTTGTCAGAACTGAGTTGCCCCTGGGAACAACTGGGTTCTGACAGGTCGGTCTCAGGAGGCCAGGGCGGCGGGAAAGGTGCCCGTCCAGGCCTGGCGGACCTGGTCCAGCCGCAACTCGAACTGACCCTCGACGGCCAGCGCCGCACTGCCGGTGCCGGTGACCTGACCCAACGGCTGCAGCGGCACCTCGTGCTCAGCGGCCAGGGCGGTGAGCCTCGAGACCTGGTCGGACGTCACCGAGACCAGCACCCGGCCCGCGCTCTCGGAGAACAGGGCGACGAAGGGGTCCAGACCGTCCGGCAGCCGGACCGAGGCCCCGTGGCCGCGGCGGAGCGTGGACTCGACCAGAGCCTGCGCCAGCCCCCCGTCGGCCAGGTCGTGAGCGCTGGTCAAGAGGCCCTCGCGGCCCGCGACGACCAGCAGCGAGGCCAGCCGCTGCTCGTGGGCGAGGTCGACCGTCGGCGGCAGCCCGCCGAGGTGGTCGTGGGCGACCTCGGCCCACGCCGAGCCGGCCAGCTCGTCGCGGGTGTCGCCCAGCAGCAGGATCTGGTGCCCCTCAGCGGCGAACCCCATCGGCGTCCGCCGCGCCACGTCCTCGATCACGCCGAGCACGCCGATCACCGGCGTCGGCAGGATCGCGGTCCGGCCGGTCTGGTTGTAGAAGCTGACGTTGCCGCCGGTGACCGGGGTGCCGAGCGCACGGCAGCCGTCCACGAGACCCCGGATGGCCTCGGTGAACTGCCACATCACCGCCGGGTCCTCCGGCGAGCCGAAGTTCAGGCAGTCCGAGACCGCGACCGGCTGGGCACCGGTCACGGCCACGTTCCGGTACGCCTCGGCCAGGGCCAGCTGGGCTCCGGTGTAGGGGTCGAGGGCGGTGAAGCGACCGTTGCCGTCGGTGGCCAGGGCCACGCCGAGCCCGGACGCCTCGTCGATCCGGAGCATCCCGGCGTCCTCCGGCTGGGCCAGCACCGAGTTGCCGCGGACGTAGCGGTCGTACTGGTCGGTCACCCAGGAGCGGTCGCAGAGGTTGGGCGAGGCCACCAGCGCCAGCAGCGTGTCGGCCAGCTCGGCGCCGGTCGCGGGTCTCGCAAGTCCCTCCACCCCGGCCGCCTGCAGCTCATCCTGGGCCGCCGGCCGGCCGTAAGGGCGCTCGTAGACCGGGCCTTCGTGGGCGACGGTGCGCGGGTCGACGTCGACGATGGTCTCCCCGTGCCACTGGATGACCAGCCGGTCGTCCTCGGTGACCTCCCCGACCACCGTGGCCTGCACGTCCCACTTGGCGCAGATGGCCAGGAACCGCTCGACGTCGGCCGGCTCGACGACGGCCATCATCCGCTCCTGGGACTCGCTCATCAAGATCTCCTCCGGCGCCAGCGAGGAGTCCCGAAGCGGTACCCGGTCGAGCTCGACGTGCATCCCCCCGTCACCGGCGGCCGCCAGTTCGGAGGTCGCGCAGGAGATGCCCGCGGCGCCGAAGTCCTGGATGCCGGTGACCACCCTCGCCGCGAACAGCTCCAGCGTGCACTCGATCAGCAGCTTCTCCATGAACGGGTCGCCGACCTGGACCGCTGGGCGTTTGGACGGCCCCTTGCTCGTCCCGTCAGCAGCGGCGTCGAAGGTCTCCGAGGCCAGGATCGAGGCGCCGCCGATGCCGTCACCGCCGGTCGAGGCGCCGTAGAGGATGACCGCGTTGCCGGCGCCCGTGGCCTTGGCCAGGTGCAGGTCCTCGTGCCGCAGCACGCCAACGCAGAGCGCGTTGACCAGCGGGTTCCCGAGGTAGCTGCGGTCGAAGACGACCTCGCCGCCGATGTTCGGCAGGCCCAGGCAGTTCCCGTAGCCGCCTACCCCGGACACGACGCCGGGCAGCACCCGCGCGGTGTCGGGCTCGTCCAGCGGACCGAAGCGGAGGGAGTCCATCACCCCGATCGGCCGGGCGCCCATGGCCAGGATGTCGCGGACGATGCCGCCCACCCCGGTAGCCGCGCCCTGGTGCGGCTCGACGTAGCTCGGGTGGTTGTGGGACTCGATCTTGAACGTCACCGCGTAGCCCTGGCCGATGTCCAGCACCCCGGCGTTCTCGCCGATGCCGGCGAGCAGCTTGCCGGCCGGCGTCTCCTGGCTCAGCTCGCCGAACCGGCGCAGGTGCACCTTGGAGGACTTGTACGAGCAGTGCTCGGACCACATCACCGAGTACATGGCCAGCTCGGAGGAGGACGGCCGGCGGCCGAGGATCTCGCGGATCCGTCCGTACTCCCCCTCGGTCAGCCCGAGGTCGGACCAAGGCTGGACCTGGTCGGGGGTGCGTGACGCGTTCTCGACGGTGTCCACCACGGGCGTCAGGGTACCGGGCCTCGGAGCAGCCGGTCGAAGCAGAACCAGGCGATGGTCACCGCCACGACACCGGTCCCCGCCAGGAAGACGCTCGCCCCGCCGTCGTTGAGCAGCGTCCCGAGCACCCCGGTGGCCAGGGCCGCGACCAGTACGGCCCGGAGCGTGGAGAACCTCTCGACCAGCACCGGCAGGGCGTAGCGGAAGATCGCCACCCAGACGACCGCGCCGATGATGATCGAGGGGACGCCGAGCGGGCTGATGAAGGTCTCCGCCGACGCCACGGCCTTGCGGGCGACCACGTCGACCGCGTCGCCGTCGATGACCCGCTGGACGAAGTTGCCGAGGTGGCTGCGCCGGTCCGGTCCCCGGGCCCAGTCGAGCACCGAGATCGCGCCGACGGCCAGCACCGCGGACAGCCCGACGGCGACCAGCCGGGGCCACGTGATGCGGACGCCGCTGACCATCAGCAGCAGCCACAGCACCGGTGGGGTCAGAGCGATGACGCCGCCGAAGTCGGTGCCCATCGAGGGCCACCCCTCGCAGATCACGATGCCGAACCCGATCACCGCCACCGCCACCGCCGCAGCCCGGCGGTGACCGTGCACGAGCTGGCGGTGGGCGATCCAGCCGGCCAGGAACAGCCCCGCGGTCGCGTAGGTGGCGAAGGTGACGTTGCCGAAGCCGTACCAGCGCAGCCCGTAGATCGGCCGGGAGTTGAGCATCGAGCCCGCTTGCATCGGCGCGCCGAGGGCCGCGTCCACGGTGAAGGCGGCGACCGCGATCGCGGCACCGACGACGGGGGCCGGGACCCGCAGCCGACGCGCCAGCACCAGCACCAGCGTCGTGAGGACCACCGACCAGCCGACCACCACGGCGCCGAGGACCGGACCGGGGTGAGCGGCCCGGCTCCACGGCACGGCTCCGGTGAGCATCATCACGGCGCTCAGCACGCTGCCGTAGGCCATCACCAGCCGCGGCAGCGCCCAGCGGCGCCGGAGCACCTGGACGACCAGGAGGACGAACCAGAAGGCGCCGAAGAGGCCCAGGATCGTGTAGCCGACCACCACGCTCTCCGACAGCGCCCGGACGGCGGCGAGGTGTCGGCTCACGGCCGGGACGCTCAGCGTCGACGGGTCGACCGCCAGCGGCGATCCGTCGACGGCCTCCGGGACGCCGGCGCCCGGACGCGCGTCGTGGTCGATCAGCGTCCGGGTCAGATCGGTCAGGGTGACGATCCCCTCCCGTCGCGTGCTGGCCGAGGTCAGCCAGCCGGGGAACGTGGTGCCCAGCCGGTAGACCACCTGCAGGCTCGGGTCGTCCGAGCCGGTGACCGGGCCGATCCCGGTGACGACCAGGGCCCGCGAGCCGTCGGCGGCCAGCCGGGCGATCACCTCGTCGCTGGCCGCGCCCGCGTCCACCAGGGTGGTGGGGCAGGACGTGCTCATGCCGTCGGCCAGGAACTGGGCGACGGTCCGGTACCCGGGCACCGACCCGTCCGGACGCGCGGCCGCGAGCGCGGCGCCCGGACCGACGGCCGTGATGCAGCCCCGCACGGACGCGGCCAGCGTCCCCAGCTGTGCGTCGCCCCGGCTCGCGGCGGCGGCGGCGCGGTAGGCGGGCCAGTCCGCGATCCGGCCGTCGACCACCTGCGGGTCGCAGAGATCGCCGACCGCGGCGCGGCGACCGGCACCCAGTGTCGTCCAGCCGGCGGCTGCGCAGCGACCCACGTAGCGGGGCCGGATGCTGACCGAGCCCACCTCGGCGTCGTCGAGGTGGGCACCCAGCACGGTGCGGTCCACCGCGGTCAGGTCGGTGCGCCCGGGTATCCCGACCAGCACGACCTGGTCGCGCGACACCGCGACCTCGACGGCCGGTTCGGCCAGTGCGTGCACCCCGCGGAGCACGGCGAAGAGTGCGACCAGCAGCAGCAGGACCGCGAACCAGCGTCGGCTGAGCGCCGGGGCCGGTGCGGGTGTCCGGGGCCGGGCGCGGTGGGCCGCCATCGGACGGCTAGACCCGAGCGGTCAGGGCGCTCAGGACGCTGGTGAAGAAGGCCACGCCGTCGGTGGTCGGGCCGGTCAGCGGGTCGACGTTGTGCTCGGGGTGCGGCATCAGGCCGACGACGTTGCCACGCTCGTTGCTGATCCCGGCGATGTCGCGGTAGGAGCCGTTCGGGTTGCCGTTGCGGTAGCGGAAGACCACCCGGCCCTCGCCCTCCAGCCGGTCCAGGGTGTCGGCATCGGCCACGAAGCCGCCCTCGCCGTTCTTGAGCACGATGGTGATCTGCTGCCCCGGCGCGAAGTCCGAGGTCCAGGCCGTGCTGGTCGAGGTAACCTCGAGATCCTGGTCGACGCAGACGAAGGTCCGGACGTCGTTGCGGATCAGGGCACCCGGCAGCAGGTGGGCCTCGCAGAGGATCTGGAAGCCGTTGCAGATCCCCAGCACGGGCATCCCGGCCCCCGCCGCTGCGATGACCGACTCCATCACCGGCGAGAAGCGCGAGATCGCGCCGCAGCGCAGGTAGTCGCCGTAGGAGAAGCCGCCGGGCAGGATCACCGCGTCGACGCCCTGCAGATCGGCCTCGCCGTGCCAGAGCGGCACCGGCTCGGCCCCGCTGAGCCGGACGGCACGGAGCGCGTCCACGTCGTCGAGCGACCCGGGGAAGGTGACCACGCCGATCCGGGCCGCCATCAGAGCGCCGCCTCGGCGGCGGTCTCCAGGCGGACGTCGAAGCTCTCGATCACCGTGTTGGCCAGCAGCGTCTCGGCCGCCCGGTGGATCTCGGCCAGCCGCGCGTCGGTCACCTCGCCGTCGACCTCGATCTCGAACCGTTTGCCTTGGCGCACCGACAGGCCGGCAAAGCCCAGCCGCCCGAGCGCCCCGGTCACCGCCTTGCCTTGGGGATCCAGGATCTCCGGCTTCGGCATCACGTCGACCACCACTCGCGCCATACGGGCGATCTTATCGGGGAGTGGCGATCATCCCGGTTCCGCCTCGAGGACGAGCGGCGCCCCGGTGAGCCGCTCGTACGCGTCCAGGTACCGCTGCCGGGTGGCGGCGACCACCTCGGGCGGGAGCGGCGGCGGCGCCTGACCCGAGTGGCGGTCCCAGCCGGACTCGCGCAGCAGCCAGTTGCGCACGTACTGCTTGTCGAAGGAGTCCAGCCGGCCGCCGGGCTCCCAGGTGGCCGCCTCCCAGAAGCGTGAGGAGTCCGGGGTCAGCACCTCGTCGGCGAGCACGATCGTCCCGTCGCGACGCTGCCCGAACTCGAGCTTGGTGTCGGCCAGGATGATGCCGCGCTCACGGGCGACCCCCTCGGCTCGGGCGTAGACGGCGAGCGTCAGGTCCCGCAACGTCGCTGCGGTCTCCTCCCCTACCGTCGCGGCGACCGTGGCGAAGTCGACGTTCTCGTCGTGCTCCCCCAGCTCGGCCTTCGTGGCCGGGGTGAAGATCGGTTCCGGCAGCCGGGAGCCGTCGACCAGCCCCTCGGGCAGCGGCACGCCGCAGACCGTCCTCGACTCCTGGTACTCCAGCCACCCGGAGCCGGTCAGGTAGCCGCGGGCGACGCACTCGACCGGCAGCATCGTGAGCCGCTCGCAGACCACCGCCCGGCCCGCCACCTCCACCGGCACCTCGGTGGACAGGACGTGGTCGGGAACGAGGTCGCCGAGCTGGGCGAACCACCACAGCGACAGCTGGGTCAGCACCCGGCCCTTGTCGGGCACGGCCGGCTCGAGGACGAAGTCGAACGCGCTGATCCGGTCCGAGGCCACCATCAGCAGCCGGTCGTCCTCCAGCGCGTACAGCTCGCGAACCTTGCCTGCGTGCACGAGCGGCAGGCCCAGCGACGAGGTGTCCATACAGCGATCCTGTCACCAGGGCGCTCAGGGAAGCCTCGCGTCCACCCCTGACGTCGACCCGGAACCAGCCAGCAGGACCCTGGCGGCGCCTCCGGCGGTGGGCCACAGTGGAGGAGCAGCCCACTACCGAAGGGACCTCCGTGTCAACCACCCTCGTCCGCCCCCGTTCCGACCGGATGATCGCGGGGGTGTGCTCCGGGATCGGTCGCCGCTTCGGCGTCAGTGCCAACGTCGTCCGTCTCATCTTCCTGCTGAGCATGCTGCTGCCCGGCCCGCAGATCCTGATCTACCTCGCCGGTTGGCTGCTCATCCCCAAGGAGTACTGAGGCCAACGGGCTCTCAGAGCACCTCGCCGGGTTCGTACGCCGCCGCCTCGGGATGAGCGGCGGCGATCTCGGCCACCCGGGTCGTCAGCGTGGCCACCTGGAGACCGGCGGTTCCGGTCAGCTCCATCGGGTCGGCCAGGGCCGCGTCCAGGTCGGCCCGGCTGACGCCCAGGCGTCCGTCGCCGGCGAGCCGGTCCAGCAGGTCATTGGCCCCTCCCGACTCCCTCATCCCCAGCGCCACGGCCACCGCGTGCTCCTTGATCACCTCGTGGGCGGTCTCGCGGCCCACCCCGTGCCGGACGGCGGCCATCAGCACCTTGGTGGTGGCCAGGAACGGCAGGTAGCGCTGCAGCTCGGCCTCGATCACCGCCGGGAAGGCCCCGAAGTCCTCGAGCACCGACAGGAACGTCTCGAACAGCCCGTCGAGGGCGAAGAAGGCGTCGGGCAGGGCCACCCGGCGGACCACGGAGTCGGACACGTCACCCTCGTTCCACTGGTCCCCGGCCAGCTCACCCACCATGCTCACGTAGCCCCGCAGCACCACCGAGAGCCCGTTGACCCGCTCGCAGGACCGGGTGTTCATCTTGTGCGGCATCGCACTGGAGCCGACCTGGCCGGGCCGGAAGCCCTCGGTGACCAGCTCGGCGCCGGCCATCAACCGGATCGACGTGGCCACGTTGGAGGGCGCGGCCGCTGTCTGGGCCAGCGCCGTGACCACGTCGTAGTCCAGCGAACGCGGGTAGACCTGACCGGTGCTGACGAAGAGCTGGCCGAAGCCGAGGTGGTCGGCCACCCGCTGCTCCAGCTCGGCCAGCCGGGCCTGGTCGCCCCCGAGCAGGTCCAGCATGTCCTGGCCGGTGCCGACAGGGCCCTTGATGCCGCGCAGCGGGTAGCGGGCGATCAGCTCCTCCAGCCGCGCGTACGCGACCAGCAGCTCGTTGGCGGCGGTGGCGAAGCGCTTGCCCAGGGTGGTCACCTGGGCCGCGACGTTGTGGGAGCGGCCGGCCATCGGGCGGTCGGCGTACTGGGTGGCCAGCCCGGTCAGCCGGACCAGCGCCGCCACCACCCGGTCGCGGATGATCTTGAGTGAGCTGATGATCTGCAGCTGCTCGACGTTCTCCGTCAGGTCGCGCGAGGTCATCCCCTTGTGCACCTGCTCGTGCCCGGCGAGGGCGTTGAACTCCTCGATCCGGGCCTTGACGTCGTGCCGGGTCACGCGTTCCCGGGCGGCGATGCTCTCCAGGTCGACCTGTTCGAGCACCGACCCGTAGGCGGCCAGCACGGCGTCGACGTCGTCGGTGCCAAGATCAACTCCGAGCTCGCGCTGCGCGGTGAGCACGGCCAGCCACAGCTGCCGCTCGGCGATGATCTTGTTCGGTGCCGACCAGACGGACCGCATCTGGGCGGACGCGTACCGGCTGGCCAGGACGTTCGGGACCATGATCAACTTCTCTCGGCGGTAGCCGCGGCGGCGGCGATGTCGGTGCGGTAGAACGAGCCCTCGAGCCGGACGGCCGCGATCCGGGCGTACGCGGACTCCCGCGCGGCGCTCAGGTCCGCGCCGGTGCCCACGACGGCGAGCACCCGGCCACCGGAGCCGACCACCCGGCCCTCGGAGTCCGTGGCGGTCCCGGCCTGGACCACGTAGGCGTCCGGGGCGTCGGCGTCCAGACCAGCGATCACCCCTCCGGTACGGGCCGGGCCGGGGTAGCCGCCGGCGGCCAGCACCACGGCGACGGCCGCGTCGGGGCTCCAGTCCAGCTCCGGGTGCGCAGCCAGGGTGCCGGTGGCGGCTGCGTGCAGCAGCGGGGCCAGCGGGGTCCGCAGCCGGGCCAGCAGCGGCTGGGTCTCGGGGTCGCCGAAGCGGGCGTTGAACTCGATCACCTTGACTCCCCGAGAGGTGAGGGCCAGCCCGGCGTAGAGCAGACCGGCAAAGGGCGTACCCCGCCGCGCCAGCTCGTCCACCGTGGGCTGCAGCACGGTGGCGGTCACCTCGGCGACCAGGTCGGGAGGCGCCCAGGGCAGCGGCGTGTAGGCCCCCATCCCGCCGGTGTTGGGGCCGGCGTCACCGTCCCCGACCCGCTTGAAGTCCTGGGCGGGCTGCAGCGCCCGGACGCAGCTGCCGTCGGTGACCGCGAACAGGCTGACCTCCGGCCCGTCCAGGTACTCCTCGACCACGACCCGCCCGCAGGCGGCGGCGTGGTCCAGCGCCTCCGTCCGGTCGTCGGTGACCACCACCCCCTTGCCGGCGGCCAGCCCGTCATCCTTCACCACGTACGGCGGCCCGAACTCGTCCAGGGCGGCGGCGGCCGCCTCGGCGGTGGCGCAGACGTGGGCCCGGGCCGTCGGAACCCCGGCGGCCGCCATCACGTCCTTGGCGAAGGCCTTGCTGCCCTCGAGCCGGGCCGCGGCGGCGGACGGGCCGAAACAGGCGGTCCCGGCGGCCCGGACCGCGTCGGCCACGCCGGCGACCAACGGCGCCTCCGGACCCACCACCACGAGGTCGGCGCCCAGCTCGCGGGCGAGCGCGGCGACAGCGGCTCCGTCCATGATGTCCACAGCGTGGTTGGTCGCGACCAGGGCGGTCCCCGGGTTGCCGGGCGCGGCGTGCACCTCGGCCACGGCGGGATCGCGGCTCAGCGCCAGCACCAGCGCGTGCTCCCGGCCACCCGACCCGACCACCAGCACGCATCTCGGTTGCACCACGTGGGCAGAGCCTACCGGGGCGATAGCGTTCACCGGGTGCCCGATCCCACCTTCCCGAGGCTCCACGTACGCCCCTCGTCCGGCTGGGTCAACGACCCGAACGGCCTCTGCCGGGTCGACGGGGTCTACCACGTCTTCTTCCAGCTCAACCCGGACCTGCCCACCCACGGCGACATCTGCTGGGGTCACCAGAGCTCTCCGGACCTGCTGCACTGGACCGAGGAGTCCGTCGCGCTCCGCCCTGTGCCGGGTGGGCTCGACGCGGCCGGGTGCTGGAGCGGCTGCATCGTCGAGGACGACGGCGTACCGACCGCGATCTACACCGCCGTCCCGGAACACGCGCACCAGGCCGTGGTGGCCCTCGCCCGCAGTGACCGCTCCCTGCGCCACTGGCAGCGGGACGCCGTGCCGGCGGCGACCACCCCCACCGACGGCTCGGTCAGTGAGGTCCGCGACCCGTTCGTCTTCACCTTCGAGGGGCGCCGCTACGCGGTGCAGGGCGGCGGGAGCCGCACCGGTCCGCCGGCCCTGCTGCTCTACGATGCGACCGACCTGACGTCCTGGCGCCCGCTCGGGCCGATGCTGGACGCCGACGACCCGGTCGCGGCCGCCGTCGCGCCCGCGCAGATCTGGGAGTGCCCCAACCTGTTCGCCCTCGACGGGCGCTGGGTGCTGCTGGTCTCGCTCTGGCGCTGGGTCGACGACAGCCACCTGCTGGCCGGCGTGCGCTGGCTGGTCGGTGACCTGGAACCCGAGGCCGAGGGCCTGCGCTTTCGTCCTCACCGGGGCGGCGTGCTGGACGACGGGCCCGCTCACTACGCACCGCAGGTCCTGCTGGACGGCGACCGGGTCCTGCTCTGGGGCTGGGCGTGGGAGCTGGGCCGGACGCTGGAGCAGGTCAGCGCGGCCGGCTGGGCCGGGGTGCTGACCTTTCCGCGGGAGCTCAGCCTGCGGGACGAGACACTGGTCAGCGTGCCGGCACCGGAGCTGACCGGCCTGCGTCGGGGCGTGCTGGTCGACCAGCCCGGGCCACCGCTGCGCGAACCCGCCTTCGAGGTAATCGCCGCCGGACCTGTCCGGTTGCTGCTGCACCACCCGCCCGGACCGCAGCTGGTGACCGAGGCGCACGGCAGCCCGGAGGAACCGGCACGGATCCTGGTCGACGGCAGCCTCGTCGAGACGTTCGCCGGCCCGAGCTGCTGGACCGGCCGCGCCTACCCCGACGATGGCAGTCACTGGCAGGTCGAGGGCGATCCGGCCGAGGTCGTGGTTCACCGGCTCGGTCTGGAATGAGGCAGCCCGGCGGGCTCAGAGCAGGTCTCAGCGCCCCGAAGCGGGGACGGCGACCGACGACCGGGTCCGCAGCTGGCAGCTGAAGAGCAGCTGACGCACCTCCGGCGGCTCCTCGGCGGCCAGCCGCTCGACCAGCAGGTCGACCGCCTGCTCGGCCATCGCCGCGTCCGGCCGGTGCACCGTGGTCAGGGTGGGCACGAGGCTGCCGGCCAGCTCCTCACCGTCCTCCAGACTCACGACCGACAGAGCGCCGGGGATCGACAGGTGCAGGTCGGCCGCGGCGAGCACCGCGCCCACCGCAAGGCGCTCCTGGGTGCAGATCAGCGAGGTGGGCCGGTCGGGCTCCAGCAGCAGCTGTCGGGCGGCGCGGTAGCCCGCGTCGATGGCGGTCCCGGCGTCGACCGGGGCCGGGGTCGACAGGCCGGCCGCCGTGAACGCCTGTTGCACCCCCCGGACCCGCAGCCGCGTCTGCGGAGCTGCCTCGTCCCCGACCAAGAGCCCGACCGTGCGGTGGCCGTGAGCCAGCAGCGCCTCAGCGGCCAGCCTGCCGGCCCCGACCTCGTCCGGGACCACGCTGGTCAGCGCGGCGTGTGCGTCGACGCAGTTGAGCAGCACGGCCGGCACGCTGAGCAGCACGTCGGGCGGCTCGTACTCGGTCATGTCGGGAGCGATGATCAAGAAGCCGTCCACCTGACGGTCGCGCAGCGTGTCCAGCTGCCGCCGCTCGGTCTCCGGGTCGCCGCCGGTGTCCATCAGCAGCATCAGGTAGTGGTCGGCGTGCGCCCGCTGCCAAGCCGTGTGCAGCAGCACCTGGGCCAGCCGGGCCCGCCCCGGCCAGGAGAGGACGCCCAGGGTGCGGGTCCGTTGGCTGCGCAGGCTGAGCGCGACGGCGTTCGGGGTGTAGCGCAGCTGTTGCGCCGCGGCGATGACCGCCCGCTGCTTCTCGGCGCTGATGTTGCCCGCGGCACGGCCGTTGAGCACCAGCGACACCGCGCTGCGGGACACCCCGGCAAGGTCGGCGACATCTCGTGCCGTGGCCTTGCGCGACATGGTCCCCGCTTCCCGGAGCCGCCCCCTCACGCCTAGAGGAGGTCGTTGATGACAATCGATTGCTCACGGGACGGTCCGACCCCGATGCCCGAGATCCGGGCGCCGCACAGCTCTTCCAGCCGGTTCACGTAGGCCTGCGTGTTCTTGGGCAGGTCGTCGAAGTTCCGGCAGCCGCTGATGTCCTCGCTCCACCCGTCCAGCTCCTCATACACCGGCACCGAACGAGCGAAGTCGGCCTGCGACATCGGGATCGTATCGTGCCGGACGCCGTCGACCTCGTAGCCGATGCAGACCGGGATCCGGTCCCAGCCGGTGAGGATGTCGAGCTTGGTCAAGAAGATGTCGGTGAAGGCGTTCGCCCTGGCCGCAGCCTGGACGACGACCGCGTCGAACCAGCCGCAACGCCGCGGCCGACCGGTCGTGGTGCCGAACTCCGCCCCGTCGGACCGCAGCCGCTCGCCGTCGGCGTCGGTCAGCTCGGTGGGCATCGGGCCCTCGCCCACGCGGGTCGTGTAGGCCTTGGCGATACCGACCACCCGGTCGATCCGGGTGGGACCGACCCCCGAACCCACGCAGGCGCCGGCCGCGACCGGGTTGGAGGACGTGACGTAGGGGTACGTCCCGTGGTCGACGTCGAGGTGGTGGGCCTGGGCGCCCTCGAAAAGCACGACGCCACCGGCGTCCAGAGCCTGGTTGAGCACTCGGCTGACGTCGGTGATGTGCGGCTTCAGCCGCTCGGCGTGGCTGAGCAGGTGGTCGGCGACCTGCGCGGGATCCATCGCCCGGCGGTTGTAGACCTTCACCAGCAGGTGGTTCTTCTGGTCGACGGCCGCCTCGACCTTGTCCCGCAGGATCGACTCGTCCAGCAGGTCCTGGACGCGGATGCCGATCCGGTTGACCTTGTCCGAGTAGGCCGGGCCGACGCCACGGCCCGTGGTGCCGATGCGGTTCTTGCCCAGGAAGCGCTCGGTCACCTTGTCGATCACCTGGTGGTAGCTGGTGATGAGGTGCGCGTTCGCCGAGACGAGCAGGCCGGAGGCGTCGACACCCCGGTCCGCGAGCCCGTCCATCTCCTCGAACAGGACGTCGAGGTCGACGACGACGCCGTTGCCGATCACCGGCACGCAGTTCGGGTTCAGGATCCCCGAGGGGAGCAGGTGCAGCGCGTAGCGCTCACCGTTGACCACGATCGTGTGACCGGCGTTGTTGCCGCCGGAGTACCTCACGCAGTAGTCGACGCGGTCACCGAGCTGGTCGGTCGCCTTGCCTTTGCCCTCGTCGCCCCACTGTGCACCTACCACCACAATGCCCGGCATGTGATCGCCGCCCTTCGCGCGTCACCGCGCAGGAGAAGAGTGAAGCCCCGGACAGCACGGTTCCGCACCGCACCGCACAGGACTCTTACCCCGGAACCCTACCGAACTCGACGGGAACTGTCGCCCCCACGTGCTGCGACCCGCGGCTCAGTCCGAGGTCCGCAGGCCCACCGAGCCGGCGGCGAGAGACGCGTAGCCGGTCTCGGAGGAGTCCCGCAGCAGCTGGGCGCAGCGCTCGTACTCCTCGGTCTCCCCGATCCTCATCGCGGCCATGGCCAGCGCCCAGAGCGCCCGCAGGAAGCCCTGGTTGGGGACATGCTCCCAGGGCACCGGACCGGTACCCCTCCAGCCGGCCCGACGCAGCCCGTCGAGGCCGCGGTGGTAGCCCGTCCGGGCGTAGGCGTACGCACCGAGGTCGCCCGCCAGGCTGGACGTCGCCAGCGCGGTCTCGGCGAGCAGGGCCCAGCACAGGCTGGAGGCCGGGTGGTCGCGCACGACGGTCAGGAACTGCTCCTGGCCACGCTCGGCCAGCTCGGCCGCCGCAGGGTCCACCGGCAGCAGCGTGGGCGCGGGGCCGGCACCGGGGGCGGCGAGCAGGTTGCGATGGGTCTCGGTCACCGCCCCAACCTACCGGCCAGGGCTCAGATCCAGCCGCGGCGGCGGAAGCCCAGGTACAAGATCACCGACGAGACGACCATGATCACCATCGCCACCCAGAAGCCCGTCGACGTGCCGTCGAGGGGGAAGCTCACGTTCATCCCGACGAAGCCGGTGACGAGCGTGGGCACGGCGATGATCGCCGCCCAGCCGCTGAGCTGCTTCATGATCAGGTTCATCCGCAGGTCGGCCAGGGCGAGGCTGGTGTCGAAGACCGAGGACAGCACCTCCCGCAGCGCGTCCGCGGCGTTGGCGGCCCGGGTGTGCCGCTCGGAGAGCACCCGCCACTGCCGGGCGCTGGTGGCGGCCGGGATCCGCTTGCCCTTCGCGGCCGGCAACGGCTCCTCGACGAGGTCGTCCATCACCGTCCGCATCGGCTCGGTGGAGCGGCGCAGCTGGCTGAGGGCGGTCCGCAGCCGGAACGCCTCGAGCTGCTCGTCCTTGGCCAGCGCGCGTTCCTGGTCGAACAAGACGTCGGACAGGGAGTCGGCCGCGTCCTCCAGCCACTGCGCCGCGTCCTCGTAGGTGTGGATGACGGCGGCGAGGAGCAGCTGCAGCCCCGCCTCCACCCCTCCCTCGGCGAGGTCGTGGGCCCGCTGCTGCAGGAGCCGCCCCGGCTTGAACTCGCCTTCGGCCACCAGGCAGATCAGGGCCCGGTCGGTGGCGATGACCGAGATCGGGTGGATCGTCACCGCACGCTGCCGGGTGTCGACGCTCACGTAGTTGGTGATGACCAGCCGGGCGCCGCCGATCGCCTCGAACTTGGCCCGCCGGTCCTCAGCCAGCAGATCGCGGATCGCCAGGTCGTCCAGGTCGAGGGCCTGGGCGACGCCCCGGAGCTCCGCCGCCCCGTAGTCCGGATCGCGGGGCAGCACCCACCAGGCCGACGCGTCGGAGTTGTGCTGCAGGACGTCACTCAGGTTCTCCCCGGTGAGATCCTCGGCGATCACCTTGCCCCGCGACCAGACGCGGCTCAGCGGAACCGGACCGGACGCCTGCTCCGGGGTCGCGGACAACGCGGTGCTCACGGCTTCGAGGGTAGTCCCGTGAGCCCGCGTCGACCGGTCAGGACTCAGCCGAGGAGGGAGGTGCCGGTGCTGCGCAGGTCCTCGCAGGCGTGCGCGATCCGGGCGGCCATCCCGGCCTCAGCGGCCTTGCCCCAGGCCCGCGGGTCGTAGGCCTTCTTGTTGCCGACCTCGCCGTCCACCTTGAGCACCCCGTCGTAGTTGCTGAACATGTGGGCGGCCGCCGGGCGGGTGAACGCGTACTGGGTGTCGGTGTCGATGTTCATCTTGATCACGCCGTAGTCGACGGCCGCACGGATCTCCTCGAGCGTGGAGCCCGAGCCGCCGTGGAAGACCAGGTCGAAGGGGTTGGCCTGGCCGATCTTGGCGCCCACAGCCTCCTGGATGTCCTTGAGGACCTCCGGCCGCAGCTTGACCGATCCGGGCTTGTAGACCCCGTGCACGTTGCCGAAGGTCAGGGCGGTGATGTAGCGCCCGTGCTCACCGGTGCCCAGCACCTCGACGGTGCGCAGGCCGTCCTCGACGGTCGTGTAGAGCTTGTCGTTGATCTCGTGGCTGACGCCGTCCTCCTCCCCGCCGACCACGCCGACCTCGATCTCGAGGATGATCCGGGCCTTCGCGGTGAGGGCGAGCAGCTCGTGGGCGATGGAGAGGTTCTCCTCGACCGGTACCGCCGAGCCGTCCCACATGTGGGACTGGAACAGCGGGTTCTCGCCGCGGTCCACCCGCTCCTGGGAGATGGCGATCAAGGGGCGGACGTAGCCGTCCAGCTTGTCCTTGGGGCAGTGGTCGGTGTGCAGCGCGATGTTGACCGGGTAGTTCTTGGCCACCTCGTGGGCGTAGGCGGCCAGCGCGGCGGCGCCGGTGACCTGGTTCTTGATCGTCGGGCCGGAGGCGTACTCCGCACCGCCGGTGGAGACCTGCACGATGCCGTCGGACCCCGCCTCGGTGAACCCCTGCAGGGCCGCGTTCAGGGTCTGAGACGAGCTGACGTTGATGGCCGGGTAGGCGAAAGAGCCCTTCTTGGCCGCGTCGATCATCTGCGCGTAGACCTCTGGGGTGGCGATGGGCATGGGCGTTCTCCTACGGGTACCGGCGGTAGTGGACTTCTCGGCCAAGTCTGTCAGGGGTCGGCGAGGTCGCCAACCACCCTCCTAGCTCTCGAGCGCGGCCAGGTCGACGCCGTGCCGTCCGGCGGAGTAGGCGCGAGCCGTGCTGTCCAGCGTCGCGGGGTGCACGACGACCTGGTTCAACGGCACCGAGGCCGGTTCCCCGGAGGTCCGTCGCAGCTCCAGCCGCGGGCTGCGCCCGAGACCGCCCGAGACGACGCTGAGGCCGCGGACATCCGGCCAGCCGGCGAAGCTGCCGGCCACCTCCACGCCCGCCCGGCCGATCCTGATCGCCGTTCCGCTGCCGAGGGTGCCGAGCTCGCGGCGGGCCAGCAGGTAGCCGACCACGGTGACGGCGAACCAGGCGAGTGAGATCACCAGCGCCAGCCCGTAGACGGCGAGGAACCCCGCTGCCTGCAGGCGCTCGCCGCCGAACCGGTAGAGCAGCACCAAGATCACCACGGTGATCCCCAGGCTGACCAGGCGGGAGCGGACGGTGCGACGTCGCCGGAGGACGGCGGCCGCCAGCTCCGACCCGTCGTAGGGCACCGCCAGCTCCTCGATCGGGCCGGTGCTCATGTCCCCAGTGTGCCGGACAGCGGCGCCGCTCCGGGCTGCTCGGGGGGTGGTTAGCCGAGCCTCGCCTGGCTATCGCTCCGGCCGGGACCGGCCTACGGTCGTTCCAGGCTTCGCCAACCACACGAGGAGAGAACCATGACCAGCATGCTCGAGATGCCCCAGGTGAGTGACTGCACGGCGACGTCGTGCGCCTACAACCACGACGGCTGTCACGCCTTCGCGGTCAACATCGACTCGGCGGCGACGTGCGGCACCTTCCTGTCCCTGAACGAGAAGGGCGGCCTCGACGTCGTCGCCCAGGTGGGCGCGTGCCAGCGCCAGGACTGCGTCCACAACCAGGCCCTGGAGTGCCACGCCAGCTCGATCACGGTCGGCTTCACCAGCGACAACGCCGACTGCCTGTCCTACCAGTCCGCCTGAGCCGCCCGCCTCTCTTCTTGCGCGTAGGCCTCAGTTCTCGCGCGCCCCGCGGGGCGTGATGGCCATGTGGATGCGATAGCGGTCGGCCCGGTACCACGAGGTCGACAGTTCGATCACGCGGTCGCCGGCGTAGGTGACCCGTTCCTGCACCAGCAGCGGCGCCCGCTTGGCGATCCCCAGCACCCGCGCCTGGGACGCGTCGGCGGACTCGGCCCGGACGGTCTGCTCGCCGCTGGTCACCACCACCCCGTACTCGCTGGCGAAGACGTCGTACAGCGCCCCCAGCTCGCGCTGCAGCAGTCCGGGGAAGAGCGCGGACGGGTACTGCCCCACCTCATAGGCCATCGGCGTCCCGTCCGCGGTGCGCAGCCGTTCGACGCGCACCACCGGCCGACCGGGCCGGATCCGGAGCGCGTAGGCCACGTCGTCGTCGGCCGCCTCCTCCCGGGCCGAGAGCACCACGGTGGCCGGGACCAGCCCGCGGTCGCGCATCTCGCGGGAGAACGAGGTGAGGTGCAGCCGGGAGTCGACCTGGGGGCCGGTGACGTAGGTGCCCTTGCCGTGGACGCGTTCGAGCGCCCCGGTCTCCACGAGGTCCGCGATGGCCTGCCGGACGGTGACCCGGCTGACGGCGAGCCGGACCACCAGGGCCCGCTCGGACGGGATGGCGTCACCCGGGTTGAGCTCGGTGTCGATCAACGTCTCGAGGATCGCCCGGACCTGCGCCCGCTTGGTCGTGGCTGGGGTCAGCGGGCGGTCGAGTCGGTACGGACCGAAGTCGCCGCGGCTGAGGTTGTGCTGCAATGCTTCTCCTCGCTACTGGTTCGTCTAGTAGACCAGTAAAGACCAGCCCCGCAGAGACCAGCCCCACACCGTCCAGCCCAGACCAGATCAGCCCAGACCAGATCAGCCCAGACCAGACCAGCAGGAGGCCCGACGTGGCGAACCCGACCCGGATGGCTCGTGAGGTCGCCGAGCAGCCGGCCGCGATCGCCCGGACGCTCGAGGCCCTGCTGCCCCTGCGAGCCGAGGTGACCGCGCTGGCCCGGGGCCGGCGTCGGCTGCTGCTGGTGGCTCGGGGCTCCAGCGACAACGCGGCCATCTACGCCCGCTACCTCGCCGAGGTGCACGCGGGCATGGCCGGCGCGCTGGCGGCTCCCTCGGTCGCCACCCTCTACGACGCGCAGCTCGACCTGTCCGACACCGTCACCGTGGCCGTCAGCCAGTCCGGGTCGACGGCGGAGATCGTGGAGACGCTCGAGTGGGCCAAGGCGTCCGGCGCGGCGACCGTGGCGGTGACCAACATCGCGGACTCACCGCTGGCCCTGATCGCGGACGTGGCGCTGGTCACCCAGGCCGGGCCGGAGCTGGCCGTGCCCGCCACCAAGACCTACACGACCCAGGTGGCCGCTCTCGCCGTCGCGGTCGACGCTCTGGCCTCGACCCCCGGCACCCTGGACGCGGAGTTCGCCACCGTGGCCGCCGAGGCCGAGCGGATGCTGGAACCCGGAGACGCCCTGGACGCCATGGTCGAGCTGCTCGCGAACACCGACGAGGTGTTGGCCAGTGGCCGCGGCCTGGCCTTCGGCACCACCCTCGAGGTCGCGCTCAAGCTGGAGGAGACGTGCCTCCGGCCCGTCCGGGGGCTGTCCTACGCCGACCTCAAGCACGGTCCGATCGCGATCGTGGACCAGCACCTGGTGACCCTGCTCGTCGCCGGCCCGAGCGGTCCGACGCTGCCGGGCCTGGTCGACCTGGCCGCCACGGCGCGCACGGCCGGCAGCCCCGTCCTGGGGGTCGGCGGGGACGCCGGCTTCCGGTCGGCCTGCGACCTCGCGGTGCCCGGACCGGCACTCTCGGAGCTGCTCGCTCCCCTGGCCCTGGTCATCCCGGCTCAGCTGCTCGTGGAGCGGCTGGCCCGCCGGCTCGGACTGGACCCCGACGCGCCGCGTGGACTGAAGAAGGTCACCCAGACCGACTGAGACCCGACGTGTCGCTCGGAGGATCAGGCGGCCTCGGCCCGGCCGGCCAGCACGAGCCGACGCAGGGTGGTCCGGTCCTGAGTGACGCCCAGCCGGGCCAGCAGCCGTAGCGCCGTCCCCTGCTCGGTGGCCAGCAGGCCGAGGAACAGGTGCTCGAGGGCCAGCTCGCGGTGCCGCTCGCCCACCGCCTCGCGCAGAGCGAGCTCCAGAGATGACTTGGCTTCGGTGCTGAAGGGCAGGGCACCTGCGCCCGCACGGCGGCCGAAGAGCCCGGGGCGCTGCCGTCGTCCACGGTCCAGCGCGCCCGCCCCGAACGTCGCCTCCGCCTGACGGCGCACCGAGTCGAGGTCGATCCCCAGCGAACCGAGCGCGGAGGCGTCGCCGGCGTCGAACGTCTCCTCGGCCACCACCGCGCCGGCGGGCAGGTCGACGCCCAGGCCGCGGAGGACCCGTGCCGGCACGCCGTCGGGGTCGTCGAGCACCGCGGCCAGCAGGTCGCCGGCCCCGATCTCGGTGCGCTGGAGGTGGTAGGCGTGCTGCTGGGCACCGACGACAGCGGAGCGGGCGGCAGCGGTGAAGCGTTCGAACATGGCGGACCTTTCCTGGTGCGGTTGGTGCGGTCAGGAGGTGTGGTGGGCGTGCTTCTTATGCACCGCCTGCTTGGAGACTCCGACCACGGCGGCGATCTCGGCCCACGACCAGCCCTGCTGGCGGGCGCTCGCGACCTGGAGGTCCTCGAGCTGCTCGGTGAGTCGCCGCAGGGCCGCCACAGCCCGCAGCCCCACCGAAGGGTCGGGACTGGTCGTGCCCTCGACGGTGTCGCTTGGGGAAGCCATACCGTCACCTTAGGTTGACGATGCGTTCTCGTCAACCATTATTGACGACAGGTCCCCAGCGAGTCGTCCAGGCGAACATCGCGATCGCGGCGGCCGCACCGGCGTTCAGCGAGCGGGTGGAGCCGTACTGGGTGATGGCTACCAGCGACCGGCAGACCGCCAGCATCTCCTCGGTCAGGCCCGGGCCCTCGGAGCCGAAGACCAGGCAGGCACGCTCTGGCAGCGGGGTGGTCTCGATGGGCGTCGAGCCCGGCAGGTTGTCCACGCCGACGGCGACGTAGTCGTGCGTCTGGAGCCAGGCCCCGAAGTCGGCCACGTCCGGGTGGTGCTCGACGTGCAGGTAACGGTCGGTGACCATCGCTCCCCGCCGGTTCCAGCGGCGCCGACCGACGATGTGGACGCCGGCCACGTTGAAGGCGTTCGCCGTCCGGACCATCGAGCCGATGTTGAAGTCGTGCTCCCAGTTCTGGATCGCCACCCGCAGCGGGTGGCGCCGGGTGTCCAGGTCGGCGACGACCGCCTCCAGCCGCCAGTAGCGGTAGCGGTCCACGACGTTGCGGTGGTCGCCGCCCGCGAGCAGCTCCGGATCGTAGTGCGCACCGTCCGGCCAGGGCTCCGGGTGCGGCCCGACGCCCGGCCCGGCCACGGCGGCCACCTCGTCCTCGCTCAGCAAACCCACAGTCGCCGACGGTACCGTTCTCCGTCGTGACCCCACTCGACGCCGTGCTCGTGACGCCGATGCTGCTGCCCTCGTGGTTCGACCCCGAGGTGATCATCAACTGGCTCGGCCCGTACGCGCTGTGGGGCGTCGCCTTCATCGTCTTCGCCGAATGCGGCCTGTTCGCCATCCTGCCCGGCGACTCGCTGCTCTTCACCATCGGGATCTTCGTGGCCCTCGGGTCGATCGACCACTCGATGGTCTTCGTCTGTACGGTGCTGACCCTCGCCGCGGTGCTCGGCAACGTCAGCGGCTACCTGCTCGGGCGGTTGATCGGACCGCCGCTGTTCCGCGAGCGCCGTGGGGTGCTGGGGCAGGTCTTCAAGCCGTCCTACGTCGAGAAGACCCGCATCTTCCTCGACCGCTACGGCAGCCGCGCGCTGGTCCTGGCCCGCTTCGTCCCTATCGTCCGGACCTTCGTCACTCTCGTGGCCGGGGTGAGCCGGATGAGCTTCCGGCACTTCATCGCCTACACCGCGGTCGGTGGCGTCCTGTGGGCCGTCGGCGTGACGACGCTGGGCTACTACCTCGGCAACGTCAGCTTCATCAAGAACAACATCGACGCCGTGCTGGTGCTGATCGTCGGAGTCTCGCTGATCCCGATGGCTGTGGAGTTCCTGCTCGCCCGCCGCCGCCGCCAGCGCCGGCAGGCGGCCGCGGTCTGAGCCCGGGTCAGCCCGTGATCCGGCGCAGCTCCTCCAGGTCTTCCGGCGTCGGCTCCCACAGGCCCGCCTCGACGTTCTGCTCGATCTGCTCGACCTTGGTGGCGCCGGCGATGACCGAGCCGACGGTAGGCATAGCGGCCAGCCCGCCCACGGCCACGGCCAGCAGCGGGACACCCCGCTCGGCGGCGAACTTCTCGAGGGCCTCGACGGTGTCGAAGTCGGCTCCCTCGAGCACCTCGGCGCGACCGGCCAGCCGGGTGCCGTCCGGAGCGACCTGACCGCGCTTGTACTTGCCGGTCAGCAGACCGCTGGCCAGCGGGAAGTACGGCAGCAGGCTCTGCCCGGTGTGGGTGAGGGCCGGCACCAGCTCGGCCTCGATGCCCCGCTTCAGCCACGAGTACTCGTTCTGCGCGGAGACGAAACCCGTCAGGTGCCGGGTCCGGGCGGTCCAGTCGGCGTCGACGACCTGCCAGCCGGCGAAGTTGGAGGACCCGACGTAGCGGACCTTGCCCTCGGCGACGAGCTCGGTCAGCGCGGCGAGGGTCTCCTCGACCGGCGTCGCCGGATCCGGCGCGTGCATCTGGTAGAGGTCGATCCAGTCGGTGCCCAGCCGCCGCAGGCTGGCCTCGACCGCCAACCGGATGTAGCGGCGGGAGCCGCGGACACCCCAGTCGGGGCCGTTCGTCCCGCCCATGTCCATGCCGAACTTGGTGGCGAGGACCACCTGCTCGCGTCGGCCCTGCAGGGCCCGACCGAGGAGCCGCTCCGAGCCACCCCGGTTACCGTAGACGTCGGCGGTGTCGAACAGGGTGATGCCGGCCTCGATCGCCGCGTCGACCACCCGGGGGACGTCCTCGTCAGCCATCCGGGCGCCGAAGTTGTTGCAGCCGATCCCGACGGTGGAGACGGTGAGGCCCGAGGGTCCGAGCTGGCGGTAGGTCATGTCCGGCATGGGCGGATCTCCTGAGGTGCTACTGCTGGGGCGGCTGGTACCCACCAGTCTGCGGGGGCTGGTACTGACCCTGCTGCTGGGGCGGGGGCGCGTACTGCTGCTGCGGGTTGGGCATCGAGTCGGCACCACCGCCGAACTGGACGGGCGGCGCGCTCTGCTGCGGCGGCAGCTGACCCTGTTGCGGGTCACCGCGGTAGGCGATCTCGCCGAAGCTGACGCTGGGCGCCTGCCGGACCGAGGGGTCGTTCACCTCGAAGTAGGTGGCCTTCTCGAAGTGGAACATGTTGGCGATCAGGTTGGACGGCACCGACTCGACCCTGGTGTTGTAGACCCGCACGTTGGCGTTGTAGAAGCGGCGGCCGGCGGCGATCCGGTCCTCGGTCTCGGCCAGCTGACGCTGCAGCTCGAGGAAGTTCTGGTTGCTCTTCAGGTCGGGGTAGGCCTCGACGCTGACGATCAGGTTGTGGACCGCGCCGGACAGCGCCTGCTCCACGTCGGCCCGCTGCTGGCTGGGCAGGGCCCCGTCGGACTGGGCGACCGACTGGGCCTGGCTGCGCAGCCGGGTGATGTCCTCCAGCGTGTTGCGCTCGTGCGCAGCGTAGGCCCGGACCGTCTCCACCAGGTTGGGGATCAGCTCGTAGCGGCGGTTCAGCTCGACGTCGATCTGGCGCCAGGACTCCTGGATGAGGTTCCGGGACTTCACGAAGCCGTTGTAGGAGCCCATCGCGATCAGGGCGATGATGACGACGATCACCACGAGGATGATGATCAGGGTGATGGCGGTGCCCATCGGATCTCCTTGGCCACGTCGGTCGCCGGCTCAGGGGGAGCCGCCGAAGCGCTCCCACAGTAGTGCCTGAGCGGGTCCGGCGTCCGGACTCGCGACGACGCTCAGTGGAGGCCGAGATCGGCCGCCGAGACGGCGTACCGGTAGGGCAGGCCGGCGGCCTCGATCTGCTCCCGGGCCCCAGTGTCGCGGTCCACGATCACCGCCACGCCCACCACTTCGGCGCCGGCCTCCCGCAGGGCCTCGACGGCGGTCAGCACCGAGCCGCCCGTGGTGCTGGTGTCCTCCACGGCGACCACCCGTCGTCCCTCGACCGGTGAGCCCTCGATGCGCCGCTGCAGCCCGTGGGCCTTGCCCTGCTTGCGGACGACGAAGGCGTCCAGCCGGCCGCCCGTCGCGGCGCTGGCGTGCAGCATCGCGGTGGCCACCGGATCGGCGCCGAGAGTGAGACCGCCCACCGCATCGAAGTCCCAGCCGTCCACCAGCTCGAGCATCACCCGGCCGACGATGGGCGCGGTCTCACCGTCCAGGGTGATCCGGCGCAGGTCGACGTAGTAGTCGGCGGTCCGGCCAGAGCTCAGCGTCACCTCTCCGTGGACCACGGCCAGGGCCCCGATCCGCTCGATGAGGCGGTCCCGGTCGGAGGTCGGAGGGGTCTCGGACATGGCGCGAGACTAGTCCAGCCGGACGCAGCGGCCGCAGCCTCGGCGTCGGTAGCGGGTCAACTCGGCCATCCGGAGACAGGCCGCGGTGTCGAGTTCAACCGCCGGCCATCTCGAGTTGGTCAATTAACCCCATTCGCCAGACGACGCGAGGCGACCTCGCTATCGTCGGCAGCGAAGAGGCGGGCTCCCACTCACGCGGAACCTGCGTCGATTCGGGGGAATCGGGATGCCTGCACCACATCAGCTGCGCCTGCGCGCGAGCCGCCGCACCGTGGGCGGGACGTCATGAGGTCGGTCCACCCCGGCAACGACAGCCCCGCGTTCAGCGGCACGACCTCCGTCCTCCGCGACGTCGGCCCCACCCGCGGCATGGCGCGGATCCCGCGCGTCGCCGACGGGGCGGCGCCGATGGTGCCCGGGCCTCGTCGTTCCCCGGACACCGCCGCGGCCGGACCGTTGCCGGTCTGACCGCAGCACGCCAGCCTCGGTCACCGGGCTATCGGCACCTACGTGTTCTGCGTGCTGGCCAGGTGACCGAAGGCGACGGAGCGGTCGGCGGAGTGGAAGAGGTCCTGGCAGGTCGTCACGGTGATCAGCGGCCTGGTCGCCCGCGTCTCCGGCTCCCCCGGGACGGGGTCGAGGACCCAGCCGGCCGTGTCCTTGACCGTCAGGTCCCTGGGTGCGGTGTCGAGGACGTAGGTGTAGACCGCTGAGGAGGTCTCGACCACGACCTGGTCTCCCTTGCCGAGCTCGAGCAGCCGGGAGAACGGCTCGCCGTGCGTGACGCGGTGACCGGCGATGGCGAAGTTGCCGACGGCGCCCGGTGCGGCGGTCCCCTCGTAGTGGCCGACTCCCTCGGAGAGCTGGTCCAGACCGGTGCCCTCCACGACGGGAACCTCGTAGCCGGCGCCGAAGCGCGGGATGCGGAGCAACGCGGTGGCGTGACCCGGAAGTGGCGGGCTGCCGGCCGGCGCGGAGGCGCCCGAGGCCGGTGGCGTCGCGGCCGGCCCGGCGGCGTCCCAGCTGTTGCGGAGCTCCTGGCGCTCCCGGGAGAACCGCCGGTCAGCCACCACGTTGGTGCCGAAGTACTGGTAGGCCACCCAGCCCAGGCAGCTCAGCCCCGCGACCAGGAGCAGCAGCCCGACGACGGTGAGCACGGACGGCCGGCGACGGGACCGGCTGCGCGGGGCGACGGCCGTCGATCCAGCACCCTGGGGGGAAGGGCTCACCCCGACATGCTCTCACCGGAACCGGCCCCGCACAGCCCCCTCGCCGCGCTCGGCGGGCAGGAGATCGAGGGTTACTTGGCGGCGAAGATCTCCAGGGCGATGTTGTCGGGATCGCGGAACTCCAGGATGTAGCCGGCACCGATGTCCTTGATGCCGCCATGGCCGACACCGAGCCCGTCCAGGGTGGCGACGGCGTCCACCAGGTCGACGTGCGAACCCACCGCGAAGCTGACGTGGTCCAGCCCGGTGCGGTTCTCCGAGAACTCGTCGGCGGAGACTGGCCGCAGGCCGAGCAGGGAGTCACCGAGGTGATAGATCACGCCACCGAACAGAAAGTCCAGCTGTTGGCGCGTCGCCTCGTCGGCGTCGGCCGGTAGCTCGAAGGCCACCGGCAGTCCCAGGACGTCGTCGTAGAACCTCCGTGAGCGGTCGATGTCGGTGACGGTGAGGCGTACGTGGGCGTAGGCGGTCGTGGGTATGGGCACGGCCCGATCATGCCGGGTGTGACCAACCCGGCGTCAGCGGTAGGGGTCGGGGCTCAGCGTGTACTTGGTCGAGAGGTACTCCCCGATGCCCTCGAGTCCGCCCTCGCGGCCGACCCCGGACTGCTTCACCCCACCGAAGGGCGCGGCGGCGTTGGAGATGACCCCGACGTTGAGGCCCATCATCCCGGTCTCGAGCCGGTCGATCAGGCGGTGGCCGCGGTCGGCGTCGCGGGTGAACGCGTAGCCCACCAGGCCGTATTCGGTGTCGTTGGCCAGCCGGACGGCCTCGTCCTCGTCGGCGAAGGTCGAGATGCTCAGCACCGGACCGAAGATCTCCGCCGCCAGGATGTCGCTGCCCGGCGGCACGTCGGTGACCACGGTGGCGGCGTAGAACGTGCCGGGCCGGTCGACCCGCTGACCACCGGTGAGCACCTCGGCCCCACGGTCGACGGCGTCCCGGACCAGGTCGTCGGCCTTCTGCACCGCGGCGGCGTTGATCAGCGGACCGATCTGCACCCCGTCCTCGGTCCCCCGCCCCAGCCGGAAGGCGTCCACCCGCTCCGTCACCCGGCCGGCGAACTCCTCGGCGACCCGCTCGTGCACCAGGAAGCGGTTCGCCGCCGTGCAGGCCTGGCCGACGTTGCGGAACTTGGCCAGCATCGCGCCCTCGACGGCGGCGTCGAGGTCGGCGTCCTCGAAGACCAGGAACGGCGCGTTGCCGCCGAGCTCCATCGAGGTCCTGAGCACCCCCTCGCTGGCCTGGGCCAGCAGCCGCTTGCCTACGGGCGTGGAGCCGGTGAAGCTCAGCTTGCGCAGCCGCCGGTCGGCGATGATCGGTGCCGACACGTCCCCGGCCGTGGAGGTGACCACCACGTTGAGCACCCCCGGCGGGAGCCCGGCCTCGAGCAGCAGGTCGGCCACGTACAGCGTGGTCAGCGGGGTGAGCTCGGCCGGCTTGACCACGGCGGTGCAGCCGGCGGCCAGCGCCGGCGCGATCTTGCGGGTAGCCATGGCCAGCGGGAAGTTCCAGGGCGTGATCAGGTAGCAGGGCCCGACGGGATGCTTGCTGACGGTCATCCGCCCGGTGCCCTCGGGATTCACCCCGTAGCGGCCGGCGATGCGGACGGCCTCCTCGGCGTGCCAGCGCAGGAACTCACCGCCGTAGGCGACCTCGGCCCGGGACTCCGCCAGCGGCTTGCCCATCTCCAGCGTCATCAGCAGCGCGATGTCGTCGCGGTGGGCCTGGACCAGCTCGAAGGTGCGCCGCAGCAGCTCCGAGCGCTCGCGGGGCGGCGTACGGGCCCAGCCGGGGGCGGCCGCGGCCGCGGCGTCCATCGCCGCCGCACCGTCCGCGACGCCGCCGTCGGCGACGGTCTTGATCACGGCCCCGGTCGACGGGTCCTCGACGTCGAGCGACTGGCCCGAGGCGGCGGGACGCCACTCGCCGCCGATCAGCAACCCGTCCGGAACCGACTCCAGCAACGACCGTTCCGACGCCTCAGACATACCCCGGACCCTACTGGGGGCAGGATCTAGGCTTCCGGGCATGTCCTCACGGTGGAAAGCCGAGCGCGTCGCGGCGTCGACCGCGACGATCTTCGCGGAGATGTCGGCGCTCGCGGTGGCGACCGGATCGGTCAACCTCGGCCAGGGCTTTCCCGACACCGACGGTCCGGCGTTCATGCTCGAGGAGGCGAGGGCGGCCATCGCGGCGGGGGTCAACCAGTACCCGCCGGGCCGCGGCATCGCCCCGCTGCGCCAGGCGATCGCGGCCCACAGCCGACGTCACTACGGGCTGGAGTACGACCCGGACACCGAGGTGCTGGTGACCACCGGGGCCACCGAGGCGATCGCGGCGGCGATGCTGGCCTTCGTCGACCCGGGCGACGAGGTCGTGGCCCTCGAACCGTTCTACGACTCCTACGCCGCCTCGATCGAGCTGGCCGGCGGCCGGCGGGTGGGCGTCGGACTCTTCGGCCCCGGCTTCCGCCTCGACCATGCCGAGCTGGCCGCCGCGTTCAGCCCTCGGACCAAGGTCGTGCTGCTCAACTCCCCGCACAACCCGACCGGGACGGTGCTGGACCGGGCCGACCTGGCCGAGGTCGCCCGGCTGGCCGTCGCCCACGACGTGCTGGTGGTCTGCGACGAGGTCTATGAGCACCTGGTCTTCGACGACGCCGAGCACCTGCCGCTGGCCGCGTTCCCCGGCATGCGGGAACGCACCATCCGGATCTCGTCGTCGGGCAAGACGTTCTCGGCCACGGGCTGGAAGATCGGCTGGGCGCTCGGACCGGCCGAGCTGGTCACCGAGGTCACCGCGGTCAAGCAGTTCCTCACCTTCGTCTCCGGCGCCCCCTTCCAACCGGCGGTGGCCCGGGCCTTGGACGAGGGCGACGCGTGGGTCGAGGAGGCCCGGCTGGGCCTGCAGGGCAAGCGGGACCGGCTCGCCGACGGGCTCCGCTCGGTCGGGCTCGACCCGGTGGTTCCCCGCGGCACCTACTTCATGACCACCGACGTCCGGGCGCTGGGCTACGACGACGGCGTCACCTTCTGCCGCGAGCTGCCGCACCACTGCGGGGTCGTGGCCATCCCGCACGCGGTCTTCTACGACCGGGTCGAGGCCGGACGGCCCTACGTCCGGTGGGCATTCTGCAAGCGCGACAGCGTCCTGGACGAGGCCGTCGAACGACTCGGCCGGCTGCGGGTCTGACGGGCTCCCGGGTCTGACTGGCCCCCGGTCCGACGGGCGGGCTCAGCCCAGCGGTGGGGGACGCTCGTCGCGGCGCCAGCGGTACCAGGCGGTGGCCCCGGGCGTCCAGAGCACCAGGCAGCCGAGGACGACGTACCAGGCCGCGCTGAACCACCAGAGCAGGTTGTCCTGCAGCCACCAGGCCGCCCACGCCAGCGCCGCGAGGCCCACCACCGTGTGCGCGAGCCGGGTCCAGGGCCGCTGCGACAGCACCAGGAAGCCGGTGACGAGCGAGGCCAGCGGGAACAGGAACAGCGGCAGCGCCAGGCCGTCCAGCATCCGGTCCTCGAAGCGTCGCAGGATGTGGAAGATGGCGCCGTTGTCGCCGAGCTGATCGAAGGTGCTGCTGCCGACCGCCGCGGTGACCCAGATCAGGCTGAGCCCACAGATCCACTGCAGCGAAGCCGTCACCGCCAACGTCGCGGCCAGGCCGATGACCGCGGGGCGCTGCGGGGGGCCTGTCACGGGCAGGACCGGAGCCCAGGGGGCCGGTGCCATCTGTCCGGCTACCGGGACCACCTGGTACACCGGCATCGCGCCTTGGGCATGCGGGGGCTGGAACTGCGGCGCACCGTACGGCGGCGGCACGAACCCCTGGGACATGCAGTCCAGGGTAGGCGAGCAGCCTCAGCCGAAGAGCAGATCCTGGGGAGGTGCCGGCGAGGACGCCCGGTCGGCCTCGGTGAAGGGCGAGGCGCCGGCCTGCAGCTGGTCCAGGCGGGGTCCGTGCAGCACCCGGTACGGGTAGGGCGCGCTGCCCGCCCGCCGCGCGATCTCCTCCAGCGGCAGCGGCCGGTCCGAGCCGACGAGGACCACGTTGCCGAACCGGCGACCCTTGACGGTGGCCGGCTCGGTGCAGAAGGCGACGTCGCCGAAGGTGGCCCGCACCCCGGCCAGGACGCGCCGGGCGTAGCCGAACGGTCCCCGGTCGGTGATGTTCAGCAGGAAGAGCCCGGCCGGTGCCACGAGCACCCGGTGGACGTCGGCCAGGAACTCCAGCGTGGTGAGCTCCGCCGGCACCTGGGCCCCGGCGAAAGCGTCGACGACGACCACCTCGGCGTACGCGTCGCGCAGAGCCGCGATGCCGGTGCGGCCGTCGATGTCGCGGACCTTGATGCCGCTCTGCCGGGGTAGCGGGAGGTGCTGACGGACGAACGCGGTCAGCTCGGCGTCGGGCTCGAGCACCACCTGGGCCGAGCGGGGACGGGTCGCCGCCACGTAGCGGGGCAGCGTCAGCGCCGCCCCGCCCACGTGCACGACCCCGAGCCGCTCGCCGGGCCGCGAGGTGCTCTCCAGCACGTCGGCCAGCCGCTGGACGTAGTCGAACTCGAGCCGGAGCGGGTCGTCGAGGTCGACGTAGGACTGGTCCGCGCCGCCGACCTGCAGCGTGAACGCCCGGGGACGCAACCGGTCCGGGACCAGCAGCGCCTCTCGTTCGCCCGTCCGCAGGACGAGATCACCCACTGCCGGTCCTCCTCGTCACGCCCGCGGTCGAGGCGTCAGACGGCGACGACCTCGGGGACCACCACGATCAGGCCGTCGCGGGCCGGGTCGACGTCGAAGGTGATCGTGTCACCTTCGAGAACCTCACCGGCCAGTACCCGACGGGCGAGCTGGTCCTCGATCGTGGTCTGGATCAGTCGTCGCAGCGGCCGGGCCCCGTAGACGGGGTCGAAGCCGGTCAGCGCCAGCCAGTCCTTGGCCGCCTGGGTGGCCACCACGCTGATCCGCCGCTCGGCCAGCCGCGCGTTGAGCCGACCGAGGTTGATGTCCACGATCCGGGCCAGCTCGTCGGTGCCGAGGGCGTCGAAGAGCACGATCTCGTCCAGCCGGTTGAGGAACTCGGGCTTGAAGGCGCCCCGGACCACCCCCATCACCGCGTTCCGCTTCATCGCCTCGTCCAGGCTGGCGTTGGCCAGGAACTGGGAGCCGAGGTTCGAGGTGAGGATCATGATCACGTTGCGGAAGTCGACGGTCCGGCCCTGCCCGTCGGTCAGCCGACCGTCGTCGAGCACCTGCAGCAGGATGTCGAAGACCTCGCCGTGCGCCTTCTCGACCTCGTCCAGCAGCACCACCGAGTACGGCCGGCGGCGCACCGCCTCGGTCAGCTGACCGCCCTCCTCGTAGCCGACGTAGCCGGGAGGGGCACCGACCAGCCGCGCCACCGAGTGCTTCTCGGAGTACTCGCTCATGTCGATCCGGATCATCGCGTGCTCGTCGTCGAAGAGGAACTCCGCCAACGACTTGGCCAGCTCGGTCTTGCCCACGCCGGTCGGGCCCAGGAACAGGAACGAACCGGTGGGCCGGTTGGGGTCGGAGATGCCGGCCCGCGAGCGCCGGACCGCGTCGGACACCGCGCGGACGGCCTGCCGCTGACCGATCAGCCGCTCGCCCAGCCGGTCCTCCATGCTCAACAGCTTCTCCGTCTCGCCCTGCAGCAGCCGGCCCGTCGGGATGCCCGTCCAGTTGGCCACGACCTCGGCGATGTCCTGGGCACTGACCTGCTCGCTGACCATGGACGGCAGCTCGCTCTCCGCCATGGACACGGCGGCCAACTCCTTCTCCAGCGACGGGATCTCGCCGTAGCGGATCTCGCTGGCGCGGACCAGATCACCGTCACGCAGGTAGCGGTCGGCCTGACTGCGCAGCTCGTCGATCTGCTTCTTCAGGTCGCCGACCCGGTTGAGGCCCTGCTTCTCGGCCTCCCAGCGGGCCTCCAGGCCGCGCAGCTCCTCCTCGGTGTCGGCCAGCTCGGAGTCGAGCCGGTGCAACCGGTCGCGGCTGCCGGCGTCGGACTCCTTCTCCAGCGCGAAGCGCTGCATCTTCATCCGCTCGACGCTGCGCCGCAGCACGTCGATCTCCTCGGGGGAGGAGTCGATCTCCATCCGCAGCCGCGACGCCGCCTCGTCGACCAGGTCGATCGCCTTGTCGGGCAGCTGCCGGGAGGTGATGTAGCGGTTCGAGAGGCTGGCCGCTGCGACCAGGGCGGAGTCGGTGATGGCCACTTTGTGGTGCGCCTCGTAGCGTTCACGCAGCCCGCGGAGGATGGCGATGGTGTCCTCGACGCTCGGCTCCCCGACGTAGACCTGCTGGAAGCGACGCTCCAGGGCCGGGTCCTTCTCGATCCGCTCCCGGTACTCGTCCAGGGTGGTGGCGCCGATCATCCGCAGCTCGCCGCGGGCCAGCATCGGCTTCAGCATGTTGCCGGCGTCCATGGACGAGTCGCCGGACGCGCCGGCGCCGACCACGGTGTGCAGTTCGTCGATGAACGTGATGACCTGGCCCTCGGCCTCACGGATCTCGGTGAGGACGGCCTTGAGCCGCTCCTCGAACTCGCCGCGGTACTTCGCCCCCGCCACCATCGACGGGAGGTCCAGCGAGATCAGCCGGCGGCCCTTGAGCGAGTCGGGGACGTCGCCGGCGACGAGCCGCTGGGCCAGCCCTTCGACGACGGCGGTCTTGCCCACGCCGGGCTCACCGATCAGGACGGGGTTGTTCTTGGTGCGCCGGGCCAGCACCTGGACGACGCGGCGGATCTCGGTGTCCCGCCCGATGACGGGGTCGAGCTTGCCCTCGCGGGCCTGCGCGGTCAGGTCCACGCCGTACTGGTCGAGCGCGGACGAGGTGCCCTCGGCCTCGGCGCTGGTGACCCGCTTGCTACCGCGGGCCTCGTTGAAAGCGCGGGTCAGCGCCCGCGGGTCCACCTTGAGGTCGAGCAGCGCCTTCTTGACGTCGGAGTCCACGGCGGCGAGGGCGACCATCAGGTGCTCGGTAGCGACGAAGGTGTCGCCGAGCTGCTCGGCGCGGTTCTCGGCGTCGGCGAGCACCCGCGCGAAGGCGCCGGAGAGCTGCGGCTGGGCCACGGAGGACCCGCTGGCCTTCGGCAGCTTGGCGATGGCGCCCTGCGCGGCGGCGTCGACCACGGCGGGGTCGGCGCCGACGGCGGTGATCAGGGGCGCCACGGTGTTGCCCGGCACCAGCAGCAAAGCGTGCAGCAGGTGCGACGGCTCGACGTTCGGGTTACCCGTGGAGAGAGCCAGCCGCAGGGCGGTGGAGACCGCGTCGCGGCTCTTGGTGGTGAGCTTGTTCGTGTCCATCGATCCTCGAAGTGCTAGAGGGTTGAGTCCGACGCACTCAACTATCCGCCGGACACCCTGCTAACGCAAGTCGACTTGAGCGTGTTCCGCTCAACCTCAGGCGATCCGCGCGTTGACGGGGTTGGCGGGCAGAGGAAGACTTCGAGTGCAGCACCAACCCCGAGGAGGCACCATGAAGGCCATCTGGAACGGCACCGTCATCGCGGAGTCCGACGACACCGTGGTGGTCGAGGGCAACCACTACTTCCCGCTCGACTCGGTGCAGCCGGGCGTCCTGGCCGAGACCGCCACGCACAGCGTCTGCCCCTGGAAGGGGACGGCCAGCTACTACAGCGTGACGGCAGACGGTCAGACCAACGTCGACGCGGCCTGGTTCTACCCCACCCCGAAAGACGCCGCCGCCCAGATCAAGGACCGGCTGGCCTTCTGGAAGGGCGTCCAGGTCACGAGCTAGGAGACGTCGACGAAGTCACCCCGGCTGATCGCGCGGGCGGTCGTGGAGGAGCCGACGAACGCGTACCGGTAGTAGCCGTCCTGCTGGGCGGCGACCGTGGCGTGGAGCTTGCCCTTGCTGGTGCTGGTCACCGTCTTCACCGTCGCGTACGTCCCACTCGTGGTTCGGAACTGGAGCTTGACGGCGCGCTTGGCGTAGGGCCCGTCCTTCCGGGTGTCCCAGTTCGCGCGGGCCAGAGCTCCCGTGACGGTGATCGAGTGACCCTTCTCGACCGGTTCGGGGGTGGCGGTGGCGGTGACCTTCGCGGCTCGCAGCACCCGGATCGTGGGTCCCGGCTCGTCGTCGTAGCTGTGCGCGGAGTCGTCGGCGGTGTCGGTGACCGAGACCTCGGTGGTCCACGTGCCCGCAAAGGAGTTCTCGAGGTCGCCGCTGAGGATGTGGTCGAGCGCGGACACGCCGTAGCTGTGCGGGTCCGTCGAGGGGTAGATGCCGTCGCTTGCCTCGAGCAGCGAGCTGCCGTCGAGGTCGGGCGAGCTGAAGATGACGGCGGCGTCCAGGTCGCTGCCGTTGTCCTCTCCACACGCGGCAGTGAAGGCCGCCGAGAACTGCAGCGTCTGGTAGCCGGTCGCGGTGACGGCGAGCGTCCTCGGGGCCAGGCTGATGCTGGACGTGTCGATCACGGGGGTGCAGTCGACCGTCTCGGCCGCCCTACCGCTCGGGAGAACGGCGGCGAGGACCAGGACGGTGGTGGCAGCTACGGCGGGCAGCAGGGGTCGCATGCGGGCTCCGGTGAGGGTTCGACGGCGGTCGGGTGCGGTACCCGACGAGGACGCGTCACCCTGGGGAGCGCCCCGAGGATCCGGTGATACCACCACGGGTCAGGACGCGTTGGCCCGGTCGCCGTCCGGGTCTCCGGAGAGGTCGGTGATAACGCACTGGCCGAAGGCGTTCTCGGCGGCGAGGTGAACCGGCCATCGAGGCGTCAGGAACGCCAGCGCGAGGGCCCACTGACGGTCTGCCTCCTGCACCGTCGCTGGTCCGGAACGCGAGAGCAGCAGCACGGGCGTCCCGTACTCGACCAGGTGGTCGAAGAAGTGACCGAAGGAGTCGACCTCAGCGTCGGTGGGGGCGGCGGGTAGGTCGTCGATCGGCATCACGACCGGGCTGGGGCGACCGTCGTCGTCGAGGATCACCAGCCAGAGCGTCCGGCGGCCGAAGCTCTCGGCGCCCATGAGGGAGGCCCACAGCCGACGCAGGTCCTGGGTCGTGGTGATGGTGGTGGTCTGGAGCACCTGCTCACGTGAGGTCATGACTCCACCCTGACCGCCGGATCAGGAGGGGGAAGAGTTACCCACAGAGCTGCCTCGAGCCGTGCGCCGAGGCCCGGGGCTGTGGACAGCGGCGCATCAGCGCGAGGTGATCGCCCGCGGCGCGGGCCGCCGGCGAGCCATCCCGCCCAGGTGCACCCCACCGCTGGGATCGGCGGTGAAGACGCGGACGCCGGGCGGTGCGGAGCGAGCCAGCGCCAGCAGCTCACCGAGGTCGCTGACCCGGGCGCGGAGCTCCTCGATCTCGTCCTGCATGGCCAGGATCCGGCGGATGCCCTCGAGATTGACGCCCTCGTCCTGGCTCAGCCGTTGGATCAGCCGCAGCTGGGCGATGTTGCGTGCCGAGTAACGCCGGCCCCGGCCGGCCGCCCTGCGAGGGGAGACCAGACCCATCCGGTCGTAGGTGCGTAGGGTCTGCGGGTGCATGCCCGCCAGCTGCGCCGCCACCGAGATGACGAAGACGGGCGCGTCGTGGTCGATCCGCTGCGGAAGCTCTGACGCTGGCACGTGACCTCCTCCTCGACTGCTCGGATGTACGGGAACCAGCGTTACCGGAACAGTCGGGCGCGCACGTCCGCCGCGCCGACCGCCTCACCGTAGGACGACAGCGCCGCCTTCGCCTGCTCGTTGAGCGACTCGGGGACGACGACGTCGACCGAGACCAGCAGATCACCCTTGGTGCCGTCGCGCTTGGCCACACCCTTGCCGCGCACGCGGAACGTACGGCCGTTCGGGGTGCCGGACGGCATCTTCAGCTTGACCGGCGCGCCGCCCAGGGTGGGCACCTCGATCTCCGCGCCGAGTGCGGCCTCGTTGAACGTGACCGGCGCGGACAGCGTGAGGTTGTCGCCCCTGCGACCGAAGACCGGGTGCGGCCGGACGTGCACGACGACGTAGAGGTCACCCGCTGCGCCACCGTTCTCCCCGGTGCCACCCTTGCCCTTCAACCGGATCCGCTGGCCGTCGGTGACGCCCGCCGGGATCCGGACCTGCATGGTCTGAGTGGACTTTCCCCGGCCCGAGCCGTGGCAGACCGGGCACGGGTCGTCGACGACCATCCCGCGGCCGCGGCAGTCCCGGCACGGCTCCGTCACGGCGAAGACCCCACCTGAGGTGGAGGTCTGCATCCCGGAGCCCTCACAGGTCGGACAGACTTTGGGCACCGTCCCGGCCTTGGCGCCGGTGCCGTGACACTCGGCGCAGGCCGAGTCGGAGATCATCTGCATGCCGACCGTGACGCCCTCGATCGCCTGAACGAAGTCGACGGTCACCTCTCCCTCGACGTCGCTGCCCCGACGGGGCCCGCGCGTGGCTGAGGTGGTGCGGGTCCGAGCCGGACCGGCGCCGTTGAACAGGCCACCGAAGAGGTCGGAGAACCCGTTGTCACCGCTCGAGCGGAAGAGGTCGTCGACCGTCGGACCGGACGTCGGGCCGCCGCCGCCGCTCCGCGGGAAGCGGAACCCGCCACCCCCGAAGAGCCGACGGGCCTCGTCGTACTCCTTGCGTTTGGACTCACTCGAGAGGACGTCGTTCGCCTCCGAGACCTCCTTGAAGCGCCGCTCCGCCTCCGGGTTGCCCGGGTTCTGGTCCGGGTGGTTCTCCCGGGCCAGCTTGCGGTAGGCCTTCTTGATCTCCTCGGGCTTGGCGTCCTTGGCCACACCGAGGGTCTTGTAGTAGTCCTTCTCGATCCAGTCCTTCGTGCTCACGAACGCCTCCCTCCACGGTGGTGCCCTTCGACAGGCTCAGGAGACAGAGCCTGTCGAAGGGCGGGGGTCCTACTCAGCGGCGACATCGGGCTCGGCTTCGCCCGGCGTCGAAGCGTCGGCCGCCGCCTCCGGCGCTCCGCTGGGCTCGGCCACGGCCACCCGTGCCGGCCGCAGGACCCGCTCGCCGATCCGGTAGCCGGGCTGCAGGATCTCCACGCAGGTCGGACCGCTGATGCCCTCGGCGTGGGCGTGCATGAGCGCGTCGTGGATGTGTGGGTCGAAGGGGTCACCCTTGGTCCCGAACGTCTCGAGGCCGTGCTTGGCCGTGACCCGCTCGACCTCGTCGCCGACGGCCTTGAACGCCCCCGTCAGCTCACCGTGCTCCCGTGCCGAGCGCAGGTCGTCGAGCACCGGCAGCAGCTCCTTGACCAGGCCCTCCAGCGCCGACTTGCGCGCCACGTCGCGGTCGCGGTCGACCCGCCGCTTGTAGTTCACGTACTCGGCCTGCAACCGCTGCAGGTCCGCCGTCCGCTCGGCGAGTGCCGCCTGAAGCTCGGTCACCTGCTCGCTCTCCCCTACCGGGGTCGCCGGCCCCTCGGCGGGAGCCGCAGCGGACTGCGGCTCCCTGACCTGGAAGGTCTCCGGGTCGATCCGACGCCTGTCCCGGACGGTCGGACCCTGCTGCTCGCGCTCCTGCTCGTCGCTCATCCGGCCACTCACTTGCGGTCGTTGGCGGCGGAGTCGTCGTCGACGATCTCGGCGTCGACCACGTCGTCCTCGGCCGCGCTGCCGCTGGCACCGTCGGACGGGGCGCTGTCACTCGGCTCGCCGGCCTCGGACGGCGCCTGGGCGGCCTGGGCGGCGGCGTACATCGCCTGGCCCAGCGCGGCGCTGGTGGTGTTGAGCTTGTCCACCGCCGCCTTGACCGCGTCGTTGTCGGTGCCCTCGAGCGCCGTCTTGACCTCGGCCAGCGACTCCTCGACCGGAGTCTTGACGTCGTCGGTGATCTTGTCCGCGTTCTCGCTCAACAGCTTCTCGGTGCGGAAGACGAGGTTCTCGGCCTCGTTGCGCATCTCGACGACCTCGCGACGCTTGCGGTCCTCCTCGGCGTTCGCCTCAGCCTCCTGGACCATCCGGTTGATGTCGTCCTTGCCGAGGGCCGAGCCCCCGGTGACGGTCATCGACTGCTCCTTGCCGGTGGCGAGGTCCTTGGCGTGCACGTGCACGATGCCGTTGGCGTCGATGTCGAAGGCCACCTCGACCTGCGGCACCCCGCGCGGGGCCGGCGGGAGGCCGGTCAGCTCGAAGTTGCCGAGGGACTTGTTGTCCTTCGCGAAGTCACGCTCGCCCTGGTAGACCTGGATCATCACCGAGGGCTGGTTGTCGTCGGCGGTGGTGAAGACCTCCGAGCGCTTGGTCGGGATCGTGGTGTTGCGCTCGATGATCTTGGTCATCACGCCACCCTTGGTCTCGATGCCGAGGCTCAGCGGGGTCACGTCGAGCAGCAGCACGTCCTTGACCTCACCCTTGAGGACGCCGGCCTGCAGGCTCGCGCCCAGGGCCACGACCTCGTCGGGGTTGACGCTCTTGTTGGGCTCCTTGCCGCCGGTCAGCTCCTTCACGAGCTCGGCGACGGCCGGCATCCGGGTGGAGCCGCCGACCAGGATCACGTGGTCGATCTTGCCGACGCTGATCTTGCCGTCCTCGATCACAGCATTGAACGGCGTCCGGCAGCGGTCCAGCAGGTCGGAGGTGAGCCGCTGGAACTCCGAGCGGGTCAGCTTCTCCTCCAGGTGCAGCGGCCCGTTCTCACCGAGGGTGATGTAGGGCAGGTTGATCGAGGTCTCGCTCGCCGAGCTCAGCTCGATCTTGGCCTTCTCGGCCGACTCCTGCAGCCGCTGACGGGCGATCTTGTCCTTGGACAGGTCCGTGCCGTACTTGGTCTTGAACTGCTTGACCAGGAAGTCGACGATCCGGGCGTCCCAGTCGTCACCACCGAGGCGGTTGTCGCCCTTGGTGGCCTTGACCTCGAAGACGCCGTCACCGATCTCCAGCAGGGACACGTCGAACGTGCCGCCACCGAGGTCGAAGACGAGGATGGTCTGGTCGGTGCCGGCCTTGTCCAGGCCGTAGGCGAGCGCGGCCGCGGTGGGCTCGTTGATGATCCGGTCGACCGTGAGGCCCGCGATCTCGCCGGCCTCCTTGGTGGCCTGACGCTCGGCGTCGGAGAAGTACGCCGGGACGGTGATCACGGCGTTGGTGACCTGCTCGCCCAGGTAGGCCTCGGCGTCCCGCTTCAGCTTCTGCAGGACGAAGGCGCTGATCTGCTGCGGCCGGTAGTCCTTGTCGTCGATACGCACCTTCCAGTCCGTGCCCATGTGGCGCTTGACGGAACGGATGGTCCGGTCGACGTTGGTGACGGCCTGGCGCTTGGCGACCTCGCCGACCAGCACCTCGCCGCCCTTGGCGAACGCGACGACCGAGGGGGTGGTGCGCGCGCCCTCGGCGTTGGGGATGACGGTGGGCTCCCCGCCCTCGAGTACGGCGACGACGGAGTTGGTGGTGCCGAGGTCGATACCGACTGCACGAGCCATGGTGTGTTTCCTCCAGAGAAATCTGCGGTGCTTGAGCCTGCTGCGCTCAACCTTAGTACCTGAGCGGGCTCGACTCAAGCCAGGAGCGAGACCATTGAGTGCATCGGACTCAACTTCGCTGACGACGTGCCTCCTTCCGAGGACGGCTTCCCCGAACCTGGCGCGGCGGCGACGGAGCAGCGTACGGTGCCACCATGGCAGCGGCCCGGCGGGTGCGGCCCTCGACGCTGCTAGCGGCAACCGTCGGGGCGGCTCTGCTCGTGGCGTCCTGGTCGGCCCCGGACCCGGCACTGGCCACCTTGTCACCGGCGGGTTTCGCGGTGCGTCCGATGACGAGTACCTACGACGACGTGTTCACCCCGAGCACGACCGGCAACCCGGTCACCGACAGCGGGTTGGTGGCCGGCTCCACCCTGGTCGGCCGCAACGACCGCGCTGCGGTCTACAACCTGCACAGCCACACGCTGACGACGTTGGGCACTCTCGGCGGCCGGAACTCCTGGGGTACCGACGTCAACGCGGCCGGCGACGTGGTCGGCTACTCCGAGCTCACCTTTCGCGGCTACACCCATGCGTTCCTGTGGACAGCCCGCACCGGTGTGATGCACGACCTCGGCTCGTTCGACGGCCGGGGCGACTACTCCCAGGCCAACGCGATCAGCGATGCCGGGGTGGTGGTGGGCTGGGGGACCCCTACGCGCCCAGACCAGACACCCCACGCGTTCGTGTGGGACCCGACCGCCAGCCCGGTCAGGATGCGCGAGCTTGCGCTGCCGCCCGGCACCCGCACCGCGACGGCCACGGCGGTCAACGCGAGGGGTCAGGTTGTGGGACGGGCCACCGGAGACGACGACGAAGGTGTCCTGTGGGATCCGGGGACGACGCAGCCGACGGTGCTGAGCTCACCACCGGGCGCCCGGATCGTGGGCGCCGTGGACATCAACGACGCAGGTTTCGTGGTGGGTCCGGCCGCGGTCGACCGCACCGGTCCGTCGGGGGCCTACCCGGCCTCGCGGTCCTATCGCTGGAGCCCGACCACGCGGTCCTCGGCCCTGCTCGTCACGGCGCCCGTGGACTCGGACTACTACGACGAGGTCACTGCGATCAACCGCTACGGCATCATCGTCGGCGTGTCCCGGCAGTTCAGGCTCAACCGGCTCGCGGTCTGGAACGCCTGCGGCACGCCCGTGTACGTGCTGCCCGCTCCGGACGGGCAGGGGTCAACCGGGACCGGCGTGAACCGGTACGGCGAGATCGTCGGCACCTCCAGCACCTCCCCGACCTGGGGGGCCGAATTCGTCAGGGCCGACCCGTGTACGGCCGGCCCGTGAGCCATCTGCCCCGGGCGGGCAATCTGCTGGCCCTCACCTCGGCCCTGGCTGCGGCGCTGCTGCTGACCTCGCTGGCCCTCCCGGCCTCGGCGGGGCCGACGGTGGGTGGCTACACCCGAACGGTGCTGCAGACCGGGACCGCAGACTTCCCGGACGCCTTCAGGGTGAGCACGACGGGCAACCCGGTCAACTCGTCCGGGCTGGTGGCCGGCAGCACCGTGGGAGGCGACTTCCGGGCGCCCTCGGTTGCCGCCCTCTACAACGTCAACACCGGCACCTGGACCGACATCGGTACCCTGCGCGGGTCGGCCGACGCCGCTGCGGCCGACGTCAACGAGGGCGGCGACGTCGTGGGGACGGGCGGGACCGACATCGAGTCCGGCGGGCCGACCCTGGCGTTCTTGTGGACCCTCGCCAGGCCCACGATGTACGCCCTCGGCTCGCTGGATGCCGAGGACCCGAACTCCGGCGCGACCGCGATCAACGACCACGGCGTCGTGGTCGGCTGGACCTACACCCCGGACTCCGGCTACTCCGGCCACGCTTTCGTCTGGGACCCGACCGTCAAGCCGGTCAAGATGCGCGACCTGGGGACCCTGGGTGGGGTCGACTCGGTGGCGTACGGGATCAACAACGCCGGCACGGTCGTCGGCTCGGCCACCACCCGACGACGAGTGGTCCGGCCCGTGATCTGGAGCGCCGGACAGCACACGGTCACCGACATCGGCACCCTGCCCGGCTACGACAGCGGCGTCGCCCGGGACGTCAACGACCGCGGGTACGTCGTCGGCGAGGACTTCAACGCCGCCAATCCGCGCCAGTCGCGCGCCTTTGTCTGGAGCCCGCTGACCCGCACGGTCACCGCGCTCAGCACCCCGTCCGGGCTGGCCAGCCGGGCGACCGCGATCAACTACCACGGCGTCGTCGTCGGTCAGCTGGACCAGCCGCCCCTGAGCGGCAGCAGCGGACCGAACACCAAGGCGGTGATCTGGAACGCCTGCTCCCCGCTGACCGTGCTGCCCGAGAACTACGGGGCCCCCACCGGCATCACCCGGCGGGAACGGGTCGTCGGCAGCTCGGAGTACGGCGGGACGAGCTGGCTGAAAGCCGGGCCCTGCACCTGAGATCGCCGCCAGCGTCACGCCGGGTCGCGCCGGTCGCCGGCGCCCTCAGTCGGCCAGCTTGAAGGCGAGCTGGGTGACCCAGGTCCTGGGGTCGGGCTGCTCGGCGGGGTCCGACTCGTACCACTCCAGCCGGCTGGTCCAGACCTCGCCGGCCTCGGACGGGTGCTTGTCGAAGTGCAGGCCCTGCTGTCCCGCCCAGCGCAGCAGCTGGGTCGTCGCGTCGTACAAGCCGTCGTAGTGGCCGACGTGGACGACGGTGACGTAGCGGCCGGCGGGCAGCGTCCCGACCTCGATCTCGCCGTCAGCCGCGACCGGGGCCGCGACGGGCACCCCGGCCTGGACCACCATGTCCGCGGCCATGTCGATGACCAGGAACCGCACGAACGGCGGACCGGTCGGCGCGATGCCCCGCTCGCGCAGCCAGCCGAACAGCCGGGGAATCTCGTCGGAGGCCTCCTTCAGCCGGGCCATGGACAGGGTGCGGGTGACGCCGACGAAGGGCTGCTCGTCCTGCTCGACGACGCTGTGGACTCCAGGCTGCGGTGTGGTCATGCCCCTCCGACTCGCCCGACGGGCGAGACTCATCGTCAGCGGCGGGGGCGCTGCTTCTCCGAGACGGAACGAATCAACAGCTCCGGCCCCTCAGCTGCGCTCATCGGCACGGGCGCAGCTGCGGCAACCTGGTCCAGGAGCGCCCGTATCGCAGGCGGTCGAGGTCGTCGGGAGCTTCGAGCCGCAGGGTGCGAACCCGGACGCCGGAGCCCCGCAGCAGCTGCTGCGGATCGGCCAGCCCGCCACCGTGCTGCAGGCACAGGGCGACTCCGGACCGCTGGGCCGCCAACGAGAGGACCACCTGGGAGGGACGGGTGGTGGGCCCGAAGGCGATGACCAGGAAGTTGTCGTTGTCCCAGACCAGCTGCACCCCGACCTCCAGGGTCACAGCATCTCCCCTGACCAGACCACGTGACCCGGTTCCGGGGCTACCCTGATCCGACACCACCGCCCCCGCGAGCCCCGACTCCAGAAGGACTGTGCAAACCCTGCCGTGACGACGTTCCTGGTGATCGGGCTGGCCGGTCTGGTGCTGCTCGGGATCTCGCTGGTGCTGGGTGACCTCTTCGACGGCGTCCTGGACGCGCTGGCCGGTGACGTCTTTTCCAGCGCGGTCATCGGCGGCTTCGTGGCGGCCCTCGGTTTCGGTGCCGCGATCGCCCAGTCGGCCGGCGCGCCGCTGCTGGTGGCGATCCCCGTCGGCGTGGTCGCTGGTGTCGTGTTCGGCTGGTTCGCCGCCTGGCTCACCCGGCTCGTCCGGGGCGGTGGCAGCGACGACCTCCCCGCCGCGGAGGACGTCATCGGCCGCGACGCGGACGTCATCACCGACATCCCGGCCGACGGCTTCGGCGTCGTCCGCGTCCAGGTGGGCGGCCACGTCCTGCGCTACAACGCCCGGGCCGATGCCCCCGTCACCGTCGGCACCGCGGTGCACGTCACCCGCATGCTCTCCCCGACCGCCGTCTCCGTCGCACCCGTCTGGGGCGACCTCGAGCTCCCCCCGGCTCCGTAGAACCCGCTCGTCGTCCAGAAGGGAACCCTGTGTCCAGCTCCATCCTCGTCCCGATCGCCGGCATCGTCGTCCTCGTCGTGCTGCTCTTCCTCCTCATCACCAGCCGCTACAAGGTCGCCGGGCCCAACCAGGCGTACATCGTCACCGGGCGCAAGGGCAAGGCGGTGCTCAACCCGGAGACCGGAGCCCTGACCACCGACCTGTCCGGCCAGAAGGTGATCCTGGGCGGCGGCACGTTCGTGGTCCCCTTCGTCCAGAAGCTAGCCACGATGGACCTCTCCAGCCGGCGCATCTCGGTCCAGATCCGCGGCGCCGTCTCGGGCCAGGGCATCAAGCTGAACGTCGAGGGCGTGGCCATCGTCAAGGTCGGGGGCAACGCCGACCAGATCCGGCTGGCGGCCCAGCGCTTCCTCAGCCAGCAGCAGGACATCGAGCCCTTCACCCAGGAGGTCCTCGCCGGCGCGCTGCGTTCCATCGTCGGTGGGCTGACCGTCGAGCAGATCATCCGCGACCGGGCGGCGTTCGCCCAGCGCGTGGCGGACGAGTCCGAGAACTCCCTGACCGGGCAGGGCCTGATCCTGGACACCTTCCAGATCCAGGACGTCACCGACGACGGCAGCTACCTCGCAGACCTCGGCCGACCCGAGGCCGCCCGGATCGGCCAGGCCGCCGCGATCGCCGAAGCCAACGCGCGTCAGGCCGCCGAGCAGGCGCGGATCGTGGCCGAGCAGGCGGTCGCGATCTCCCAGCGCGCGCTCGCCCTGAAGCAGGCCGAGATTCGGGCCGAGACCGACGCCGCCTCCGCCAACGCCGCCGCCGCCGGCCCGCTGGCCCAGGCCGACCGCGACCAGTCGATCCTGCTCGAGCAGGAGAAGGTAGCCGTCCGGCAGGCGGCGCTGACCGAGCGCAAGCTGGAGACCGAGGTCCGCAAGCCCGCCGACGCCGCCCGCTACCGGGTGGAACAGGAGGCCGAGGGTCGCCGTACGGCCGAGATCGCCGCCGCCGACGCGCGACGGGCCGCGACCATCGCCGCCGCCCAGGCCAAGGCCGAGGAGATCCGGCTGGACGGTGAGGCCGAGAAGTCCCGCCGGGCCGCGCTGGCCGAGGCCGAGGCCATCGAGGGCACCAAGCGTGGTGAGGCGGAGCGCTCGCGGCGCGTGGCCGAGGCCGAGGCGACCTCCGCCGAGGGCACCGCGCAGGCCTCCTCCATCCTGGCCGTCGGACAGGCGCAGGCCGAGGCGATGAACAAGCGGGCCGACGCCTTCGCTCACTACAACGACGCGGCCGTGCTGCAGATGCTGATCGAGGTGCTGCCGCAGATCGCCAAGGAGGTGGCGGCGCCGATCGCGGCCATCGACCAGCTGACCATCGTCTCCACCGACGGCGCCGGGGCGCTGCCCAAGCAGGTGAACGAGAACGTCGTGCAGACCCTGGCCATGCTGAAGACCAGCACCGGGTTGGACCTGGAGAGCCTGATCAAGCGCGGGGTCGACGGTGCCGTCCGGAAGGCCGGCATCGGGCAGGACGGTATCGGGCAGAACAGCGGCAGGGAGCAGAACGGATAGGAACGCCTCTGATACCGGTCGCGGTGGCCGCGGTGCGGGTGCTGAGCCGGCACCTTGGCTCGCCCGCCAGCTCGTCGCCAACCCTCACAGGTGATACACAGAGAAGCCACAGTTGCCTGAAGAGGATCGATGTAAGCCTGTGTCCATGTCCCGCACCGACACCGCCGCCGCCCCGCTAACCCGTCCCGACGGCACCCCGATCCGGGTGTTGGCGGTCGACGACGAGACCAGCCTCACCGAGCTGTTGAGCATGGCCATGCGCTACGAGGGCTGGCAGGTCACCACCGCCGGGTCCGGCACGGCCGCGGTCAAGGCCGCGCGCGAGACCCGGCCGGACGCGATCGTGCTGGACATGATGCTGCCGGACTTCGACGGCCTTGAGGTGATGCGCCGGATCCGGACCGAGGACCCGGACGTCCCCGTCATCTTCCTGACCGCCAAGGACGCCGTCGAGGACCGGATCGGCGGGCTCACCGCCGGCGGGGACGACTACGTGACCAAGCCGTTCAGTCTGGAGGAGGTCATCGCCCGGCTGCGAGCGCTGCTGCGCCGCTCCGGTGCCGCCTTCGCCCGCAGCGACTCGATGCTGGTGGTCGGCGACCTCACCCTCGACGAGGACAGCCACGAGGTCACCCGCGGGGGCACCGACATCTCGTTGACCGCGACCGAGTTCGAGCTGCTCCGCTACCTGATGCGCAACCCGCGCCGGGTGCTGAGCAAGGCGCAGATCCTGGACCGGGTCTGGAACTACGACTTCGGCGGCCAGGCGAACGTGGTCGAGCTCTACATCTCCTACCTGCGCAAGAAGATCGACGCCGAACGCTCCCCCATGATCCACACCATGCGGGGTGCCGGGTACGTGCTGCGTCCGGCGGCGTGAGCTACGCCGACGCGGTCGCCACCCCTGTCGACCCCCCGACGGCCGGCCAGGCAGCTGCTCCGCTCGGACGCGGGACGCTCGGCCGGCAGCTGGTCATCCGCGTCACGGCCCTGGTGGCGCTGGCCGCCATCCTGCTCAGCGCGGCCACCGCGCTGGCCACCCGGCAGCTGCTGCTGAACCAAATCAACGACCAGCTGGACGGCGTCAGCACCCGAGCCCAGCGAGCCGACCCCCGCGGGCAGGGCCCACGCCTGCAGCTGCTGGCGCCGGGACAGCCCGCCGGCAGCCTGGCGGCAGCGCTCACCAACGACGGCAGCACCTCGGTGGGTCAGGTCCTCGACGACGACGGCAACGCTCCGGACCTGCCCGCCGACGTGCTGGAGGCGATCGGCACCCTGCCCGTCGGTACCGGCAAGCAGTCGGTGCAGCTGGTGGGCCTGGGGCACTACCGGGTGGTCGGTCGCTCGGTCAACATCGTCGTCAACGGCGAGATCGTCCCGGGTCGCGCGTACTGGGGCCTGTCGCTCAACGAGATGGACCACACGCTGTTCGAGCTGATCGGCTTGGAGCTCGTCCTCACGCTGCTCGCCATGGCCGGTGCGGTCCTGGCCGCGCGGGCCGTCGTACTGCGCAGCCTGCGTCCGCTCAACCGGGTCGCCGCGACGGCACAGCAGGTCTCGCAGCTGCCGCTGGACCGGGGCGAGGTGGCGCTGGCCGTCCGCGTCCCCGAGGCCGACGCGGACCCGACGTCGGAGGTGGGTCGGGTGGGCCAGGCGCTGAACCACATGCTCAACAACGTGGAGGACGCCCTGGAGGCCCGACAGGCCAGCGAGACCAAGGTGCGACGGTTTGTCGCCGACGCCTCTCACGAGCTCCGCAACCCGCTGGCCGCGATCAGGGGCTACGCCGAGCTGACCCGACGGAGCCGCTCGGAGATGCCGGCCGACGCCGCGTACGCGATGTCGCGGGTGGAGTCCGAGGCCGAGCGGATGTCGCGACTGGTGGAGGACCTGCTCCTGCTGGCTCGGCTGGACTCCGGTCCCGCCATCGAGGTGGAGCCGGCCGACGTGACCGAGATCGTCATCAACGCCGTCAGCGACGCCCGCGTCGCCGGTCCTGAACACACCTGGATGCTCAGCCTGCCTGAGGAACCGGTACTCGCTCTCGGCGACCGGCACCGGCTCCACCAGGTGGTGGCCAACCTGCTGGCCAACGCCCGTACCCACACTCCCTCCGGGACGCGGGTGGAGACCGCCATCGAGCTGCGTGAGGGCCAGGCGGTCATCCGGGTCACCGACAACGGCCCCGGGATCCCGTCGGACATCCGGGACAACGTCTTCGAACGGTTCACCCGGGCCGACACCAGCCGCGTCCGGGCCGAGGGCGCCACCAGCGGGACCAGCACCGGCCTCGGACTCGCGATCGTGGCCGCGGTGGTCGAGGCCCACCAGGGCCGGGTCACCGTCAGCAGCGTCTCCGGCCGGACCGAGTTCTCGGTCTGGCTGCCGCTGGCGGCCGGGCCCGGCCCCGTCGAGCCGACGGCGCCGCTGGAGCCGGACGAGCCGGTGGAGCCGGTGCATTCAGCCGAGCCTGCCGTGCCGGTCCCCCCGGTACCGACCGGGCCGCACCCGTTCAGCCGAGGCTGACCGGGTCTTCGGTCCCCGCGGCGAACTGCGTCCGGTAGAGCTCGGCGTACCGACCGTCCATGGCCAGCAGCTCGGCGTGGCGACCCTGCTCGACGACGCGGCCCTCCTCAAGCACGAGGATCCGGTCGGCCGACCGCACGGTCGACAACCGGTGCGCGATCACCAGAGCCGTCCGACCCGACAAGGCCTCGCCGAGCGCAGCGGTCACCGCGGCCTCGGACGTGGAGTCCAGCGAGGCGGTCGCCTCGTCGAGGATCACCACCCGAGGCTGGGCCAGCAGCAGCCGGGCGATGGTCAGCCGTTGCCGCTCACCGCCGGAGAGCCGGTAGCCCCGCTCGCCGACGACGGTGTCCAGACCGGCCGGCAGGCTGGCGATGAGGGTGTCCAGCCGGGCTCGCCGCAGCGCGGCCCACAGCTCGTCCTCGGTCGCCTCGAGCCGGGCCAGCAGCAGGTTGCCGCGGATCGAGTCGTGGAACAGGTGGCCGTCCTGGGTCACCATCCCCAGCGTCTCGCGCAGCCCGGCGAAGGTGAGGTCGCCGACATCGACCCCGTTGAGCCGGATGGCTCCGGAGTCGACGTCGTAGAGCCGGGCCAGCAGCTGGGCCACCGTCGACTTGCCCGCGCCGGATGAGCCGACCAGGGCGATCATCTCCCCCGGCTCGGCCCGGAACGAGAGGTCGTGCAGCACCGGGACACCACCGCGGTTGTCCAGCACGGCGACCTCCTCCAGCGAGGCCAGCGACACCTTGTCGGCCGTCGGGTAGGCGAAGCTGACGTGCTCGAAGGAGAACGCGACCGGCCCTGGGGCCAGCGTCGTCGCTCCCGGCCGCTCGGTGATCAGCGCGGGCAGGTCGAGGATCTCGAAGACCCGCTCGAAGCTGACCAGGGCACTCATCACCTCGACCCGGGCGCCGGCGAGTGAGGTGAGGGGGGCGTACAGCCGGGTCAGCAGCAGGGCCATCGTGACCACCGAGCCGGCCGCCAGGGTCCCCCGTAGCGCGAAGTACCCGCCGAGTCCGTAGACCAGGGCGAGCGCGAGCGCGGAGACCAGGGTCAACGCGGTCACGAACACCATCTGCAGGAAGGCGGAGCTGACGCCGATGTCGCGGACCCGGGTGGCCCGGACCCGGAACTCCGCCGACTCACGGTCCGGTGAGGAGAACAGCTTGACCAGCGTGGCTCCAGGGGCGGAGAAGCGCTCGGTCATCTGTGTGCTCATGGTGGAGTTGTGGTTGGCGGCCTCGAGCCGCATCTTGGCCAGCCGGCGACCCATCCGGCGGGCCGGCAACACGAAGAACGGCAGCAGCAGCAGCGCGAGGAGGGTGATGGACCACGAGATGGTGGCCATCGCGACCAGGGCGAGCACCACCGCGACGAAGTTGCCCACCACGCCGGAGAGGGTGTCGGAGAAGGCCCGCTGCGCCCCGATGACGTCGTTGTTGAGCCGGCTCACCAGCGCACCGGTCCGGGTGCGGGTGAAGAAGGCGATCGGCATCGTCTGGACGTGGTCGAAGACCGCCCGACGCAGATCGAGGATCAGCGTCTCGCCGATCCGGGCCGACAGCCACCGCGAGACCAGGCCCAGGCCGGCCTCCGCGACCGCGATCACCGCGATCAGCACCGCCAGCCGCACGACCACCCCGACCGCCGCCTGGGCGGTGATCGCGTTGACCACCCGGCCCGCCAGGATCGGCGTGGCGATGGCCAGGAACGCCCCGACCACGCTCAGCAGGATGAACGCGGCCAGCTCGCGCCGCTGAGGCCGGGCGAAGCCGCCGATCCGGCGGACGGTCGCCTGGGAGAACGGTCGCCGCTCCTGCTGCGCCGACATGGTGCGGTACAGCTGCGACCACGCAGCGCTCTCCATGCTCATAGCAACGAACCCTAGGCTCCCCCGCCGACACTTCTCGCCCTCGCGACGTGGGGCTTTCCCCCGGACAGCTCGGCCGGGCAGCGGGATGGTGCGGGGCCTGCCCGGTCCGGCAGCGTGGGAGCCATGACCAGCACCGAGCCCGAGCGCGTCCTGACCGACGAGCTGCCCCGCGACCTCCGCGACCTCTACGACGCGCCGACCACCCTCTCCCCGCGTCCGGACCGCGACAATGACCCGGTGGTCGCTGTGCTGCGGGACGTCGGACGGGACTTCGCCGTCCTCGTCGGGCTGTTCGCGGTCTCACTGACGGCGTTCGTCGTCTGCGTCACCCTCGCCAGCCTCGGCCTCGGCCTGGCCGTCCTGGTCTTCGGGCTGTTCCTTCTGGTCGCCGCCCTCGTGGTGGCCGGCTGGGCCACACGGATGAGCCGGCTGCTGCTGGGGTCCGCCGGCGCCGACCTGCCGCCGACCCGCTACCCGGCACCCGGACCAGGTCGTCGGAGTCGGCTGCGGCGGCTGGGCCACGCGCAGTCGTGGCGGGACCTGCTCTACGTCCTGGTCACGTTCCCGGTGTCGGTGTTCAGCTTCTCGGTCGCGGTCAGCTGGGTGGCCGGCGGGCTGGGCGGCATCACCTACTGGTTCTGGAGCCGCTGGCTGCCGGCGGACAACCAGGGCCTGCCCTACCTGCTGGGCTTCCCGAGCCACCTCGCCGACCTCACCGTCAACACCGTGCTCGGGGTCGTCCTGCTGGCCACCACCCCCCTGGTGCTGCGCGGGCTCGTCCGGTTGCACACCGCCATCGCCCAGGGCCTCGCCGTGGACGAGACGTCGGCGCTGCGGCAGCAGGTCGACGACCTGAGCCAGAGCCGGACGGCCGCCGGGGACGCCGAGGTGCACACCCTGCGACGGCTCGAGCGCGACCTGCACGACGGTCCCCAGCAGCGGCTGGTCCGGCTGGGGATGGACATCTCGGCCGCCCAGCGCCGCCTCGACGACGACCCGCAACGGGCCCGGGCGCTGCTGGACGAGGCGTTGGCCCAGTCGCAGGAGGCCCTGGCCGAGATCCGCGGGCTCTCCCGCGGCATCGCGCCGCCGATCCTGGCCGAGCAGGGTCTGGGGCCGGCCGTCCGGGCCCTCGCAGCCCGGGGCACGGTCCCGACGGCGGTCGATGTGCAACCGGTCCGGCTGTCGGCGGCCGCCCTGAACGCGGCCTACTTCGTGGTGGCCGAGGCGCTGACCAACGTCGAGAAGCACAGCGGCGCCCGGAGAGCCGGCGTCGAGGTGCAGAGCATCGGGGCTCTGGCCGTGGTCAACGTGACCGACGACGGGGTCGGGGGCGCCTCGACCGCCAAGGGCCACGGCCTCGCCGGTCTCGTCGACCGGCTCGCCGGCGTGGACGGCACGCTCACCGTCTCCTCACCGGCCGGCGGCCCCACGCAGCTGACGGCGACGCTTCCGCAGACCCGTTGACCGCGTCCGGGACGCAGCCCGCCGCCGACTGGCAGGCTGACCCCGTGCGTCCCCTCGACCGGCTCAAGGTGGTGGTGGCGGATGACTCCGTGCTGCTGCGGGAGGGCCTGGTCCGGCTGCTGACCGAGGCCGGCTGCACGGTGGTCGCCGCCGTGGCTGACGCGCCCGCGCTGCTGCCGGCGATCGCCGAGCACCAGCCCGACGTCGCCGTGGTGGACATCCGGATGCCGCCCCAGATGACCGACGACGGCCTGCGGGCTGCCGTCGAGGCCCGGGCGGCGTACCCGGAGCTGGCCGTCCTGATGCTGTCGGCCTACATCGAGCTCTCCTACGCCGACGTGCTGCTGGCCGATGGCCGTGGTCGCGTCGGCTACCTGCTCAAGGACCGGGTGACCTCGCTCGACGCCCTGGTCGACGCGCTGCGGACCATCTCCTCCGGCGGCACCGTGCTCGACCCGGAGGTGGTGGCCCAGCTGCTCGTCGCCCGACGCGCCGACCCGCTGGCCCGGCTGACCCCGCGGGAGCGCGAGGTGCTGGCGCTGATGGCGGAGGGGCGCAGCAACGCTGCGATCGCCGCCCGGCTGGTGGTCAGCGCCGGTGCCGTCGAGAAGCACATCTCGAACATCTTCGCCAAGATGGACCTGCCCGACCTTGGCGCCGACAACCGTCGGGTGCTGGCCGTGCTCACCTGGCTCGGGTCCCGCTAGCCGCGGGGCCGACCCTCGTCTGCGCTGACTCCTGATCGTCACCGCAGTCACAGTCGCGGCACAGGTTCGCCCGACGCACCCCACAGTCGGCGCACCGAGGCTGGGCCCATGTCGAGCCCGACCCTGCATGCGCCGGACCCCTACGCCGTGACGCCCCTGCCCCCCGGCGCGGGGCCGGTCGCGGCCGGGTCCTCGCGTCCGGGGGCCACGGCTCTGGGCCCCGCCCGGACCGGCAGCACCGGGGGGCGTCGACTCGCGCTGGCCCTGCTGCTGGTGGGCACCGCCGTGCTCTACCTGTGGGACCTCTCGGCTTCCGGCTACGCCAACTCCTTCTACTCCGCCGCCGTCCAGGCCGGTTCGCAGAGCTGGAAGGCGTTCTTCTACGGCTCGCTCGACGCCGGCAACGCGATCACCGTGGACAAGCCGCCCGCCTCGCTCTGGCTGATGGCGCTGTCGGTCCGGATCTTCGGGCTGAACGCCTGGAGCATCCTCGCCCCCCAGGCCCTGCTCGGGGTGGCGACCGTCGGCGTCCTCTACGCCTCCGTCCGCCGCACCAGTGGCCACACGGCCGGGATCGTGGCCGGGGCGATGCTCGCCGTCACCCCCGTCGCGACGCTGATGTTCCGCTTCAACAACCCCGACGCCCTGCTGGTCTTCCTGCTGACCGTGGCCACCTACGTGGTGCTGCGGGCTACCGAGAAGGCGAGCGGCCGCTGGCTGGCGCTCGCCGGGGTGCTGATCGGCTTCGCCTTCCTGACCAAGATGCTGCAGGCCTTCCTGGTGCTGCCGGCCTTCGTGCTGGTCCACGCCCTCGCCGCCCCCGTCTCGTTGGGCAGGCGGATCCTGCACCTGCTCGGGGCCTTCGGTGCGCTCCTGGTCTCCCTCGGCTGGTGGGTGGCGATCGTCGAGCTGGTGCCCGCGTCGATGCGCCCCTACGTCGGCGGCTCGACCAACGACTCCATCCTCGACCTGGTGATCGGCTACAACGGCCTCGGTCGCATCCTCGGTCGCGACGCGAGCACCGTGCTCGGCACCTCGGCCGGCAACCAGGGCGGCATGTTCGGCAGCCCGAGCGTCACCCGGCTCTTCGACGGCGTCGCCGGCGGGATGATCGGCTGGCTGCTGCCGGCGGCCCTGCTGCTCGCCGTTGTCGGCCTGCTGCTGGGCGGTCGACTGCCCCGCACCGACCCCGTCCGCGCTGCCCTGGTGGTCTGGGCCGGCTGGCTGGTCGTCACCGCGCTGACCTTCTCGTTCATGCAGGGCACGTACCACGACTACTACACCGTGGCCCTCGCGCCGGCGGTCGCCGCCGTGGTCGCCGTCGGGGGGTCGGTGCTCTGGGCCCGTCGGTCGAGCTGGACCGCCCGGATCGGCCTGGCCGTCACCATGGCGGTGACCACCGCCTGGGCGGTCGTGCTGCTGGGCCGCGCGACGGGGGTCTACGACACCCTTCGTTGGCCGGTGCTCCTGGTCGGCGCGGTCGCCACGGCCGGGCTGCTGCTCAGCCACCGGCTGCCGCGGGTCCTGGCCAAGGTCGTGCTGGCGCTGGCGATCGTCGGCGCCGGGACCGGACCGGTGGCGTTCGCCCTCGACACCGCCGCCACCCCGCACAGCGGCGGGATCGTCACGGCCGGTCCGATCTCCGGCGGCGGGTTCGGCGGGACCGGCGCCCGCAGCCAGGGCAACGGTCGGTTCGGCGACCGCGAGCGTGCCGGAGGCTCTCCCGGCGGCGGTCAGGCTCCCGGCGGGGGCCAGGCCCAGCCCGGCGGCACCCAGCAGGGCGGCGGCTTCGGGGGCGGCTTCGGCGGCGGCGGCGGTGGCGGCGGCGGTGGCGCCACGGTCAGCACCGAGCTGCGTGACCTGCTGACCACCGACGCGCACTCCTACCGCTGGGCCGCGGCCACGACGGGCTCGCAGGGGGCCGCGTCCTACCAGCTGGCCACCGAGCTCCCGGTGATGGCCATCGGTGGCTTCACCGGCAGCGACCCCAGCCCGACGCTGGCCCAGTTCCAGAGCTACGTCGCTTCGGGTGAGATCCACTACTACGTCAGCGGCGGCAACCGGGCCGGGCCGGGCGGCGGCAACGGCGCGTCGTCGGAGATCGCGAGCTGGGTCGCCTCCCAGTTCACCGCGACCACCGTCGGCGGCGTCGAGGTCTACGACCTGACCGCCTCCCACTGAACCCTTCACCACCCCCGATGCCTGACCGAAACCGGAAGCGACCCGATATGACCTCCGCACACGCCCTCGAGCGGCCCACCGTCGAGCCCCACCAGCACCTGAGCACCGCCTACTCCGTCGACGTGGACGCCGTGGTCGACATCGTCATCCCCGTCTACAACGAGGAGGTCGACCTCGGCCCCTCGGTGACCCGGCTGACGGAGTTCCTCGGGGACCACTTCCCCTACAGCTACTGCGTCACCATCGCCGACAACGCGAGCACCGACGGCACCTGGGCGCAGGCGCAGCGACTGGCCGCGGAGCTGCCCCGCGTCCGGGCGGTGCATCTGGCCGAGAAGGGACGTGGCCGCGCCCTCAAGGCGGTCTGGGCCGGTTCCAGCGCGCCCGTCCTGGCCTACATGGACGTGGACCTGTCCACGGACCTGCGCGCCCTGCTGCCCCTGGTGGCGCCGCTGATCTCGGGCCACTCCGACATCGCCATCGGTAGCCGGCTGGCCCGCTCGGCCAAGGTCGTCCGCGGACCGAAGCGGGAGTTCATCTCCCGCAGCTACAACCTGATCCTGCGCAGCGCGTTGGCGGCCACCTTCTCCGACGCCCAGTGCGGCTTCAAGGCGATCCGGGCCGACGTGGCGGTCGACCTGCTGCCGATGGTCGAGGACAACAACTGGTTCTTCGACACCGAGCTGCTGGTGCTCGCCCAGCGGTCCGGGCTCCGCATCCACGAGGTGCCGGTCGACTGGGTGGACGACCCGGACAGCACCGTCGACATCGTGGCCACCGCGAAGGAGGACCTGCGCGGGGTGGCCCGGCTGCTCAAGGGCTTCGCCGGCGGCCGGATCCCCGTGGCCCGCGTCCGGACCGAGCTGGGCCGCGACAGCGAGGTGCCCTCGACCGTGCCGGGCGTGCCGCGCGGGATGCTCGGCCAGCTGGTCCGCTTCGGCGGCGTGGGCGTGCTGAGCACCCTGGCCTACTTCGTGCTCTACCTCGCCCTGCGCGAGGTGACCGGCGCCCAGGCGGCGAACCTGATCGCCCTGGTGGTCACCGCCGTCGCCAACACCGCCGCCAACCGGCGGCTGACCTTCGGACTCCGCGGCAGCGACGGTGCGCTGCGGCACCACGCCGGCGGGCTGATCGCCTTCGGCGTCGGCCTCGGCCTGACCAGTGGTGCCCTCTGGCTGCTGCACAGCCACGGCGACCCGGGTCGCGCCGTCGAGGTCGCGGTGCTCGTGATCGCCAACGGGGTCTCGACCCTGGTCCGGTTCCTCGCCCTCCGCCAGCTGATGGCCCACCGCCGTTGAGCCTGACGGTAGCCTCCCCCCATGGCGGCCGAGCGGTTCGAGCTGGAGGTCGAGGGCCGGACGGTCTCGATCAGCAACCCGCAGCGGGTCTACTTCTCGGCCCGCGGTGAGACCAAGCTGGACCTGGCCCGCTACTACCTGGCCGTCGCCCCCGGCATCGTCAACGCGCTCTACCACCGGCCGTGCATGCTGCACCGCTTCCCGGACGGGGTGGACGGGGCGAAGGTGCACCAGAAGCGACTGCCGTCCGGGGCGCCGCCCTGGGTCGAGACGGTGCGGGTGCACTTCCCGCGCTACCACCGGCACGCCGACGAGCTGTGCGTCGCCCACCCGGCCGACGTGATCTGGGCGGTTCAGATGTCCACGGTGGAGTTCCATCCCTGGAACTCCCGGAGCGAGGACACCGAGTGCCCTGATGAGTGGCGGATCGACCTCGACCCGATGCCGGAGGCCGGCTACGGCGAGGTCCGGCAGGTCGCGGAGATCGTCCGCGAGGTGCTGGACGAGCTCGGCGCCGTCGGCTTCCCGAAGACCTCTGGCGGCAAGGGGCTGCACATCTACGTCCGGATCCCGCCCGACCACGGCTTCGGCGACGTCCGCCGGGCCGCGCTGGCCTTCGCCCGCGAGGTGGAACGGCGCAGCAGCGGGCTGGTGGACCTCACCTGGTGGCGCAAGGACCGCGATCCCGCGACGATCTTCGTGGACTTCAACCAGAACGCCCGCGACCACACCATCGCCAGCGCCTACTCGGTCCGGGGTACCCCGTTGGGCCTCGTCTCCGCCCCCGTGCGCTGGGACGAGATCGACGACGCCGAGCCGCAGGACTTCACCATCGCCACCATGCCGGCGCGCTTCACCGAGCTCGGCGACCTGCACGCCGACCTCGACCAGCACGCCTACCCGCTGGACACCCTGCTCGAGTGGGCCGACCGCGACGAGCGCGACGGCCGGGCCACCCCGCCCGAGGAGTGAGCCGCTACCGCAGCGTCACCCGCACGATCTTGTCGACGTGCTGCTTGCCGGTGCTGTTGGAGGTGGTGAAGTAGAGCGCGCCGTCGGGGCCCTGCTGAACCGTACGGATCCGGCCGAAGGCCTCGCTGCCGGGCACGACCTCGGTACCGGTCACGTTCCCGGCCTTGCTGAGGAAGAGCAGCCGGATGCCGGTGGCCTTGAGCTGGCCGACGGCGAGCGCACCGTCCCAGTCCTGCCAGCCGGAGCCGCTCAGGAACGTGATCCCGCTGGTGGCCTTCGTGGGCTTGCCGGAGGACCAGACGGCGCGGACCGCGTGGGGGAACCTCTTCCGGTCCGTCATCGGCCGGTTCTCGTTGTAGCCGGGCCCGGGCTGCCAGCCGTAGTTCTTGCCCCCCAGGACCAGGTTCACCTCGTCGTCGCGATCGGTGCCCTGCTCGGCGCTGTACATCCGGCCCGTGCCCGGCCGGATCGCCAGCCCCTGCACGTTGCGGTGGCCGAAGTTCCAGATGTAGCGGGCCTTGCCGCCGGATCGGTAGAAGGGGTTGGTCTTGGCGAGGCGGCCGTCCGGGTGGATCCGCAGCACCTTGCCGCCGAGGGAGGAGAGGCTCTGCGGGTTCTTGGTCTGGGCCGCGTCCCCGGTGCCGACGTAGAGCATGCCCTTCGGGCTGAAGCGCAGCCGGCAGCCACTGTGCCGGCCGCTGCTCAGCGGGATGCCCTTGATCAGCGGCTTGCCGATCAGGGCGGCCGAGCGGGCGTCGGCCCCCAACCGCCAGCGGAGGACCTCGACGTCCTTGTTCTTCTTGACCGTCTGGCAGGTGTAGAAGACCCGGTTCGTGGCCGCCTTCGGATCGGCCACCATCCCCAGCAGGCCGCCCTCGCTCTGGGCGTACGGGGTGGGCACCTTGGCCGTCAGCCGGTGCGCCCGACCGCCGCGGGGCTGGGCGTAGAGACCGCCCGCGCGCTGGTCGTAGAGCATCGTCGTGCCCACCCAGGTGACGTCCCACGGGATGGCCAGGCCGCTGACCACGGTCGTGTAGTCATACGCCGGGTCGACGGCCGTACTCGTGGCGGCGGGTCCGGCGACGACGGCCGAGGCCCCCAGGGCGGTGGTGGTGGCCGTGATGACGGCCCAGTGCTTCCAGCGCGACATCGCGCTCCTCCTCGACTCGGCCCCGAGGGAGTCAGCGTACGTCCCCGCACCACGGTAGAACTTGATCCATGCGCGCCATCGTCTTCGCCGGGCCCGGTTCCTTCTCGCTGCAGGAGGTGCCCGACCCGGTTCCCGGGCCGCGGGAGGTGCTGGTCCGGGTCCAGGCCGTCGGGATCTGCGGCACGGACCTGCACGTGCTCGAGGGCGAGTTCGAGCCGACGGTCTTCCCGATCGTGCCCGGGCACGAGACCTCCGGCGTGGTCGAGTCGGTCGGCGACGCCGTGACCGAGTTCGCCCCCGGTGACCGCGTGTCGGTGGACCCGACGCTGACCTGCGGCGAGTGCAGCTTCTGCGCCGACGGGCACGCGAACCTGTGCCTGCGCTGGAACGGTTCCGGCGTCGCCCGGACCAACGGCTCGGTGGCCGACTTCCAGGTCGCCCCGGTCAAGAACGTCCACCACCTGAGCGACGACGTCGACCTCGACCTGGCCGCGATGATCGAGCCACTCTCCTGCGCCATCCGCGGCTACGACCTCCTGCCGCGCCGGATGGGCGAGCACTACCTGGTCTACGGCGCGGGGACCATGGGCCTGATGATGGCGCAGCTGGCTCCGCGAGCCGGTGCGGCCAGTGTCGCCGTGGTGGACCGCAACCCGACCCGGCTGGAGGCAGCCCAGGACGTGGGCGTCGAGCTGGTCGCCACCTCGGCCGACGACGTCCAGCGCCGGGGCGGTTGGGACGTGGTGATCGACTGCACCGGCGTGGTCGCCGCCATCGAGGACGGCCTGACCCGGGTCCGCCGCGGCGGCACGTTCCAGCAGTTCGGGGTCGCGCCCACCGACGCCAAGGCCACCTTCTCCCCGTTCCGGGTCTACAACGACGAGCTGACCGTCGTCGGCTCGATGGCGGTGCTCAACTCCTACGCCCGGGCGGTGGAGATGTTCACCGCCGGCGCGCTCGACACCAAGCCGATGGTCAGCCACGCTTTCGCCCTCGAGGACTACGGCGACGCGCTCGAGCTGTTCCGCGCCGGCACCGGACGCAAGCTGCAGATCAGGCCGCAGCTGTCCAGCTCCGTCGAGCTCGGCTGACCGCTGCGGGGTGGCGTCAGGCCAGGCCCTTGCTCGTCAGCCATTCCCCCGCCACCTGGTTCGCGTCGTCCTTGTCGACGTCCACCCGCTGGTCGAGGGCGGTCAGCTCCTCCGTGGTGATCGCGCTCTGCACCGCGTCCAGCGTCGAGGTCACGGTGGCGTTGCTCGCGACCTCCGAGCGCATCAGCGGCACCACGTTCTGCGGCAGGATCATCGCCTGCGGGTCGCTGAGGACGACGTAGCCGTGGTCGGGGATGACGGCCTCGGTGCTGACGAACTCCCCGAGCTGGATCTTGCCGTCGTCGAGGTCGCGGGAGCGGACGGCCGAGGAGTCGTAGGGCTTGAACTGCTTGAGCTTCACGCCGTAGATCTGCTCCAGGCCCTCGGGCCCGTACGCGCGCGTCTCGAGCTCGGACGGACCGCCGAGGACGACGCCGCCGGGTACCTTCTTCAAGTCGGCCAGCGAGGTGACCCCGTGCTGCTGGGAGAACTGCTTGGTGACGACGTAGACGTCCTGGTCAACCGCCTTCGAGGGCGTCCCGAGCGTCAAGTCCGACGGCAGCGCCCTGGGCAGCGCCTCCTCCACCTCGGCAGCGGTGGTCGCGGTGGCGTCCTTGTCGTAGTGGAGCAGCAGGTTGCCGGTGTACTCGGGGACGACGGAGATCGAGCCGTCGCCGAGCGCCTTGAGGTAGACCTCGCGCGAGCCGATGTTCGGCTTGGTGGAGGCCGGCACCCCCTTGGCGGTCAGCGCCTGCGCGTAGAGCTCGGCGACGACGTTCGACTCGGTGAAGGCGGCCGATCCGACGACGATCGCCTTGCCGTCCCCGGCCGCACCGGAACCGGCGGACGAGGACGGGCCCAGCGGGTCGGCCGTACTGGCACCGCAGGCGGTCAACAGCAGCGAGACAAGCCCGAGCACCGCCACCGCGGCACCCCGTCTAGGCAGGAGCCACCGTCAGCGAACCTGCGGCCGTCCGGCTCCTCGGCCGGGCCCGACGGGCGGCGAACCAGCCGAGACCGCCGAGCAGCAGGTCGAGCACGATGGCCAGCGCGGCGATCATGAGCGCACCGGCGAACATCTTCGGGTAGTCGCTCTGCGCCTGGCCGCTGGTGAGCAGCTGGCCGAGCCCGCCGCCCGAGGCGAACGCGGCGACCGTGGCGGTGGCGACCACCTGCAGGGTGGCGCTGCGCAGGCCGGAGACCGCCAGCGGCAGCGCCAACGGCCACTCCACCTGGCGGACCACCTGGGCCTCGGTCATCCCCAGGGCCCGGGCTGCGTGCACCGCCTCGCGGTCGGCGCCAGCCACCCCGGCCGCGACCGCGGTCAGGATGGCGGGCAGCGCCAGGATCGCCAGCACGACCACGATGTTCCCCGCGCCCGTGCCCAGCAGCATCACCGCCAGGAAGAGCAGTCCGAGGGAGGGGATGGCGCGGGCGGCGTTGCTCAGCCCGATCACGAAGACCCCGCCCCGCCGGGTGTGCCCGATCAGGATGCCCAGGGGGATGGCGACTACGGCCGCCAGCACGACCGCGGCGGCGGTGTAGGCCAGGTGCTGCAGCAGGAGGTGCAGGATCCCGTCCGGACCGGGCCAGTTGCCCCCGTCGGTCAGGTAGCCGAAGACGTTCATGCGCGCCGCGCCCGGGCCCAGGGCAGCGTCCCCCGCTGCACCAGCAGGATCACCGCGTCGGCCACCAGGGCCAGCAGCACGGTGAGCACCAGGCCAGCGACCAGCGGGGTGTAGAAGATGCTGTGGTAGCCGCGGAGGAAGAGCTGGCCGAGACCGCCGCTGGCCACGAGCACAGCCACGGTGACCAGCGCGATGTTGGAAACGGTGACCACCCGCAGGCCGGCGAAGACCACGGGCATGGCCAGCGGCAGCTCCACCCGCACCAGTCGCCGGAACCAGCCGAAGCCGACCGCCTCGGCGGACTGAAGGACGCTCTCCGGCACCGAGCGGAGCCCGTCCACCACGCTGCGGACCAGCAGGGCCACCGAGTAGATGGTCAGGGCGACGGCGACGTTGACCGGGTTCAGGATCTTGGTCCCCAGCAGCAGCGGCAGGGCCACGAAGAGGGCAAGCGAGGGGATGGAGTAGATCACGCCGAGCACGGCCAGGACCGCGTTCGCCGCCCGGCCCGAGCGGAACACCAGGAAGCCGAGCGGCAGCGAGACCGCCAGCGCCACCAGGACGGGCACCACCGCCAGCACCGCGTGCTGGCCCAGCAGCGAGCCGATGGTGCCGGCGTTGCGCTGCAGCCAGTCCCAGTTCACGAGCGGGCGTCCGCGGTAGCTCGGTAGAGCGCCGGCTCGCCGCTGCCGGGCCCGAGCACGGACGCGTCGATCTCGTCGCCGCTCTCATCGCCCAGCTCGGCGTACGCGTGGTCGCGGTAGCCGTGCTGCTCCGGTTCGGCCGCCGGCGACGCCGCGCGAGTGCCGTGGACCGCAGCCAGGATCGTCGCGGCGGTCACGACCCCGGCGTACCGGCCGCCGCGCGCGGTGACCCCGACGGCGAGGCCGAACGGCGAGGTCAGGGCGGCGTCCAGCGCGCTGCGGACGTTGCCTTCGTCGACGTCGAAGGTGGCGCCCAGGGGCAGCACCCCGCCGGCCGCGGTGGCGTCGACCCAGCCGGTGGGCCGGGCGTCGCCGTCGACCACGAGCGTCGGCTCGTCCCTCCTCGCCGAGGCGGGGTCGCGCACCACCTGCACGCTGTCCAGGCTCAGCCCGGCGGCGGGCAGGAAGGACAGCGACCGGTAGCCGCGGTCCCGGCCGACGAAGCCCTCGACGAACGCGTCCGCCGGCTCTTCCAGGAGCTGCTGAGGCGTCCCGACCTGGGCCAGGTGCCCGCCGACCCGCAGGATGGCGACCTGGTCGCCCAGCTTGACCGCCTCATCGATGTCGTGGGTGATCAGGATGATCGTCTTGCTGATCTCGCGCTGCAGGTTGAGGAAGAACTCGTGCAGCTCGCTGCGGACGACCGGGTCGACCGCCGAGAACGGCTCGTCCATCAGCAGCACCTTCGGGTCGGCCGCCAGGGCGCGGGCCACGCCCACCCGCTGCTGCTGACCGCCGGAGAGCTGCGCGGGATAGCGGTCGGCCAGCCGGCGGTCCAGACCGACGCTGTCCAGCAGCTCCAGCGACCGGGCCGAGATCTTGGCCTTCGACCAGCCGAGGAGGCCGGGGACGGTGCCGATGTTGTCGATCACGGTGCGGTGCGGAAAGAGGCCGCCGCTCTGGATGACGTAACCCATCTGGCGGCGCAACGTGGTCTTGCGCCGCGACCGCAGCGGCGATCCGTCCCAGGTGATCTTGCCCGAGGTGGGCTCGATCATCCGGTTGAGCATCCGCAGCGTCGTCGTCTTACCGCAACCGGACGGGCCGACGATGACCGTGATCTGGTCGGACGGGACGGTCAGGCTGAGGTCGACGACGGCCGCGGTGCCGTCGCGGAAGGTCTTTCCGACGGACTCGAACTCGATCACGACGACCCACTCACCTCTCGGTACGACGACTCTTCCCCGACCTGCTGAGGACTGAAATCGACCCTAACGGCCGCCACCGACAATTCCTGGGTCTCACTCCGGCGCGCCTCCCCCCTGTGGTGTCGCTCCGTCGGCGCCTGTTGGCGGGGCCGGTAAGTTACTCACCAGTAGCCAGCAGAGGAGCACCGCACGTGGAGATCGTCGCGATCGTCGTCGCCCTGGCCGTCTCCGTGCTCGGCGTGGCCCTCTTCGCCCGCGCGGTGGCGAGCATCGTCGGGGTCGTCAGGCTGGGACGGCCGGTCGTCGGCCGACGCGACCAGCCCGGGGACCGCTGGCGGCACATGCTGACCGAGACGCTCGGCCACACCCGGATGCTGCAGTGGACGCTGGTGGGCGCCGCGCACTGGTTCGTCTTCGTGGCGTTCGGCGCGCTCTTCTTCACCCTGATCACGGCCTACGGCCAGCTCTTCCAGCCCCGCTTCGCCCTGCCCGTGATCGGTCACTGGGTGGTCTACGAGTGGGCCAGCGAGCTGATCGCCTGGGCCGGACTGGTCGCCATCCTGGTCCTGATGGGGCTGCGGATCCGCTCCCGGACGCGTGGTCGGGCGTCGCGCTTCTTCGGCTCCCGGGGCTGGATGGGGATCTACGTCGAGCTCACCATCCTCGGCATCGTGGTCTGCGTCCTGACCATCCGGGCTCTCGAGTACCACCTGCTCGGGGCCGGGTCATCGACCGACGGGACGAGCCGCTGGCACTTCCCGCTGAGCTGGTTCCTGCTGCGGAGCGGAACGGCAGCGGGCAGCCTCGAGACCGCGGTGGTGCTGGTGGCGGCGCTCAAGATCGTCATCTCGATGGCCTGGTTCGTGGTGATCGGGCTCAACACGACGATGGGCGTGGCCTGGCACCGGTTCACCGCGTGGCCCAACATCTGGTTCAAGCGCCGGGCCGACGGCCGCCCCGCGCTGGGCGCGCTGGCACCGATCGTGGTCGACGGTGCCCCGCTGGACTTCGCCGAGATCGAGGACCTGGACGAGAACGCCTCGCTCGGCGTGGGCAAGGTCGAGGACTTCACCTGGAAGGGCCTGCTCGACTTCACCTCGTGCACCGAGTGCGGTCGCTGCCAGTCCCAGTGCCCCGCCTGGCACACCGGCAAGCCGCTGTCGCCGAAGCTCGTGGTGATGGACCTGCGCGAGCACGCCTACGCCAAGGCGCCGTACCTGCAGGCCGCCGAGGAGGCGCGTGCCTCGCTGGCGGCGGCGACCCTGGCCGAGGCGGAGCGGCCACTCGTCGGACCGATCCAGGTCAGCGACTCCGGGGTCGCCGGCGTGATCGACCCGGACGTGCTGTGGTCGTGCACCAGCTGCGGCGCCTGCGTGCAGCAGTGCCCGGTCGACATCGAGCACGTCGACCACATCCTCGACCTGCGCCGCTACCAGGTGCTGATGGACTCCGACTTCCCCAAGGAGCTGAACGGGCTGTTCAAGGGTCTCGAGACCAAGGGCAACCCGTGGAGCGCCTCCCCGCGCGGTCGGATGGACTGGGCCAAGGACCTGCCGTTCGAGGTGCCCGTGGTGGGCGAGGACGTCGAGGACCTCACGTCGGTCGAGTACCTGTTCTGGGTGGGCTGCGCCGGGGCGTACGAGGACCGGGCGAAGAAGACGACGCGCGCGGTCGCGGAGCTGCTGAACACCGCCGGGGTCAGCTACGCGGTGCTGGGCAACGGCGAGACCTGCACCGGAGACCCGGCCCGGCGCGCCGGCAACGAGTTCGTCTTCCAGCAGCTGGCGATGGAGAACGCGGAGACCCTCAAGGAGGCGCACGCCACCAAGATCGTCACCACCTGCGCCCACTGCCTGAACACGCTGAAGAACGAGTACCCCCAGCTCGGCGTCGAGGCCGAGGTCGTGCACCACACCCAGCTATTGAACCGGCTGGTCCGCGACGGCCGGCTGACCCCGGTCGCCCCGCCGGTGGGCTCGGTCGGCGGCCGCACCATCACCTATCACGACCCCTGCTACCTCGGCCGGCACAACCAGGTGTACGACCCGCCCCGCGACCTGCTCGCTTCGATCCCAGGCGCCACGGTGGCCGAGATGCCGCGGCACGGCAAGACCTCCTTCTGCTGTGGCGCGGGCGGCGCGCGGATGTGGATGGAGGAGAAGATCGGCACCCGGATCAACGTGAACCGGACCGAGGAGGCGGTGAAGACGCTGCAGCTGGCCGGGGCCGGCGCGGAGCCCGCCGCCATCGCCACCGGCTGCCCCTTCTGCCGGGTGATGCTCAGCGACGGGCTGACCGGCCTGCAGGCCGACGGCGCCGCACCCGAGTCGGTCGAGGTCCTCGACGTCGCCCAGCTGCTGCTGGAGTCGGTCCACCGCGGCTGACCCTCCCCTGCCGGCGTCCGCGCCCCTACGGCGTCCGCGCCCGCGCCCCGGTCCGAGGCCCGACCGTCACTCCACACCCCTCCGGGTCACATCACAGCCGTGCGAACGGGTGTGATGCGGACCCTGGGCCTGTGAAGTGACGGAGGCATCTCCGCGCTGGGGGATGAGGCAGCGGCGGATCGGAAGCGCGGTGGGGCGCTCCCGCCGCGCGGGTCAGAAGCGCTGGAAGTTGAGGTGCGAGCGGCTCGGGGTGGGGCCGCGCTGGTTCTGGTAGCGGGAACCGTAGGCGGCTGAGCCGTACGGCAGCTCGGCGGCCGAGGTGAGGCGGAAGAAGCAGAACTGGCCGATCTTCATCCCGGGCCACAGCTTGATCGGCAAGGTGGCCACGTTGGACAGCTCGAGGGTCACGTGGCCGGAGAAGCCCGGGTCGATGAAGCCGGCGGTGGCGTGGGTGAGCAGCCCGAGCCGGCCGAGGGAGGACTTGCCCTCCACCCGGGCCGCGAGGTCGTCGGGCAGGGTGACGACCTCATAGATCGAGCCCAGGGCGAACTCCCCGGGATGCAGGATGAACGGCTCGCCCTCGACAGGTTCCACCGCGCGGGTCAGCTCGCTCTGCTCCTCGGCGGGATCGATGTGGGGGTAACGGTGGTTCTCGAACACCCGGAAGTACCGGTCGAGCCGCACGTCGATGCTCGACGGCTGCACCAGCTCGGGCGAGTACGGGTCGAGGCCGATCCGGCCCGACTCGATCCCGGCCCGGATGTCGCGGTCGGAGAGGAGCATGCCCGCGACACTATCGCGGCCGGCGCTGCTCCCCGTTGGTCTCGTCCGCGGCCAGCCGGACGGTCAAGCGATGGTCACCAATGGAGATGACCGAGCCTTCGCCGACGTAGGTGACCTGGCCGGGGACGCAGCGGAACGCCTCCCCGGCGGCGGTGGTGAAGGTGGAGCCGTTCGTCGAGTCACGGTCCACCACGAAGAGCCCGTGCTCGTCGACGTCGAGCGCGAGGTGGGACTTGGAGACCGTCCGGCTCTCGTCGGAGAGCTTGATCAGCTCAGCCCCCTCCTCACCCGGCCGCGGCTGCGGGTTGCGGCCCAGCAGCACCAGGCCGGTGACCGCCAGCTCGCGTCCGTCCTCGAGCTCGGCCACCCACGTCGGCGCGCCGACCGCGACCGTGACGGGCTCGACCGGCGCAGGCTCGACCCGGGGCCGCTGGATGCGGGCGGGCTGGACGGGAGCGGGCTGAACCGGAGCAGGCTGAACCGGAGCGGGCTGAACGTAAGCGGGCTGAACCGGAGCGGGCTGAACCGGGGCAGGCTCAACAGGGACCGGCTGGACCGGGGCAGCGTCAGCGGTCGACGGGGCGGGAGAGGCGGCGGGGCGGACCTGGGCGGCGGCCGGCCTGTTCGGCGGCTGGGCCGTCCGAGGTGCGAGCGCTCGCGCCCGGATCACCACCGAACCCGCGGCGAGATCGTGCCAGCCCTGGTGCCGCGGGTGCCGCAGCAGGAAGACCAGCATCAGCAGCAGTCCGAGCCCGGTGGCGCTGAGCAGGTTGAGCACCACGGCCCGCAGCAGGAACCGGCCCCAGCCGATCGGCCGACCGTCGGTGAAGCCGACCAGCTGCAGCTTCAGCAGCCGCATCCCGGGACCGGCGGCACGGGTGGCGAACATCCACCACACGACCAGAGCCCAGACGGCGATCAGCACCACGCCGACGGTCGTGGCTGCGGTGGAGGACGCGTCGCCCCCGGGCAGCCCGAACGCGACCAGGCTGATGACCGTGGGGACGATCCCGTCGATCAGGTGGGCCACGAAGCGTCGTCCCAGCGGACCGACGATCACGCCCGGAGGCAGACCGGTCGTCCGGTCAGGCGTTCGCGCCTGGGTGCTCGTCATGTCCTGCTCCTCTGGTTGTCGAGCGTGGGACTTTGCGCAAACCTACTGCGGCAGGTCGAGCAGCACCGAGACCCCCTCAGCGAGCTCGAGGATGCTGCCCAGCGCCACAGGTACCGCCTGCCCGGGCGGGAGCGGGCGGCGGCTCGCGCCGTCGGGGCCCACCAGCACCGTCCCGTTGGTGGAGTTGAGGTCCTTGACCAGCACCCGCCAGCCGTCCGGAGCGATCTCGAGGTGGGTCCGGCTGATGTCGTGCGCCGGGCTCGGCACCGTCAGCAACCGGGCGGGCAGCTCGCCACGCTCGCTGGGGGCGCGTCCGACAAGCACCACCCGGTCCAGCACCGCCTGGGTGCCGTCGGTGACGCGCAACGTGGCCAGCGCGGGCTGGGCCACCCGACGCGGTTCGGCGTCGATGACCCGGACACCGCAGTCGGTGCACCGCTTGCTCTCGGGCGGGTTCGGGTGCCCGTACGGGCATAGGACGGCGAGGACCGTCGGGGTGGACGCGGCAGCCGGGGGGTGTGGCGCCGTCGGGGCCAGGGACGTCGGGGCCGGGGGCAGCGAGGCCGGCAACGCCACCAGCCGGGTGTCGGCGTTCTCCAGGTCGGCCAGCGAGACGGTCGGCTCCGGCTCGGTCCGTGAGGTGCCGAGATCGAGCTCCTCCGCACTCATCGCCTCGGTGGTCTCCGGCTCCCCGACGGACGGGGCCACCTCGACCGGCTCGAGCCCCTCGGTCTGCGGGGAGTCGGGGACGACGTCGGGCGAGGCGTCCAGCACGACCGAGGAGGCCCGGACGGCCCCGACGACCACCGGCAGCCTCAGCACGTCGACCTCAGCGTGCTCCCGGTCAGCGTCCTCCCGGTCGGGTTCCCACCGGTCGGATTGGCTTCCGGCGGTGTCGATCCGGACGCGGGTCAGCCCCGTCAGCCCCACCTCGGACCAGGTCTGGATGCCCTCGCCGCTGGCCAGCAGGCGGTCGGTTGCCGGGTCCACCAGCCGGACGGACCCGCGGACGAGAGAGCGCATGCCCTCGGACGTCCAGAACAGGGCCCCGAAGCTCGGCATGGTGTCCAGGCCGTAGCCGGCGAGCCGTGCCGCGAGGTCCGCCAGGGAGACCGAGCCGAGCACCTCCTGCCACAGCTCCGCGGCCAGCGGGGTCCAGCCGGCACCGGGGGGCTCGATCACGACCAGCGAGCTCGGACCGCAGAGCACGAGCCAGTCGCCAGGCGCGTACGTCGCACGCCACCGTCCCACCACCGCCATGCCTCAGCCCATCGCCGCCGTTCGCCGCCACGAAGTCCGGGCGGCTCCGACTCATTGTCGCCCAACAACCGGCGGACGGCAGGTCGGAACGCAGACCGCGCGAGCGACCCCTGGCTCGACGGCCCCGCGAACGCGGGCCAGCGGTCAGGCGGCGGCGGTGTCCTGAGCCTCCAGCTCGGCGTTGAACTCCCGCTTGGTCGCCTGCCAGCGGTCCTCCGTCTGACCCGTGCGCCAGTAGCCCGACATCGACACCCGCGTCCGGTCGAAGGACTGCTCGACGAAGAGGTAGCGGCGCAGCTGGCGGATCATGTCGGCGTTGCCGTGCACGAAGGCCTGGACGTCGCCGCTCGGCAGGCCGGCCGTGCGGACCGCTTCGGCCAGTGCGTCCCCGTAGGGCCGGCCGGCGCGGGGCACCCAGACCACCTGGACCGCAGGCGCCGAGCAGATCTCCTGCTGCTGGGCGGCGTCGTCGATCTCGACGTACACGGTGGCGCGTGCGGTCGGTCCGAGCCGGTCCAACGAGGCGCAGATCGCCGGCAGCGCCGCTTCGTCGCCCACCAGCAGGTGATGGTCGGCGGTGGAGTCCGGGGCGTAGCCGCCGCCGGGACCGAAGAAGCCGAGTGTGTGACCCGGCTCCGCAGCCGCGGCCCAGGGGCCGGCGAGTCCCTCGTCCCCGTGCACGACGAAGTCGATCGCCATCTCGTTGCTCTCGGCGTCGTAGGAGCGGACGGTGTAGGTCCGCGTCACCGGCCAGCGCTCGGCCGGCTGCGTCGCCTTGACGTCGTCGGGGTCGAAGGGCCAGGCATAGTCCGCGCCGGCCGGCGGGAAGAGGATCTTCACGTAGTGGTCGGTGAACGGCAGCTCGGCCATGCAGACCAGGTCCGGTCCGGTGAAGAACACTCGCCGCATCGACGGGCTGAGCCACTCCGCGCGCACCACCTCCGCGCTCCGCGCCACCCGCTTCGGCCTACCTGGTTGTGCTGTCCCTCGTTGTGACATCCGTCGTCCTCACGCCATCGTCTGCGTCGGAGACTGCGGCTCAGCGCCACACCTCCACCTACCAGTAAGGGTAGCCTTGCTTTATTCGGATAGGAACCACGAGAGGATTGCCCCGTGCAGCCGCTCGCCGACCCCGTCGACCTGATCCTGCTGCGCGAGGCCGCCCTGTTGCGGTCCGACGGACCGGTGGTGGTGGTCGACGACCAGGACGGCGCCCTGGCCCGCGGTCTGGTCTCCGAGCTGGGAGTCGCCGAGGTCCGCGTGAGCTGCGACGCCCTGAGCGAGGAACGGGCTGTCCGGCAGAGCACGGCCGACATGGCGCAGGTTCGCGTCCTGCCGCCGGGCCCCGAGCTCTGGCAGGACGTTCGTCGGGTGCTGCTCCGGCTGCCCAAGGGGCTCGCCGCGCTGGACGAGACCGCCGAGGGGGTCGCCCGCTGGGCCGACCCCACGGTCGAGCTGCTCGCCGGCGGCCGGGTCAAGCACATGAGCCGGAGCATGAACGACGTCCTCGGCCGCCACTTTGGGTCCGTACGCGCCAGCCTGGGCGCGCAGAAGTCCCGGGTGCTCATCGCCACCGGAACGGCGCCGGCGGCCACCTCGCCTTACCCGGTCTGCGCCGCGGACGCCGACCTCGGGCTGACCGTGTGCGCGCACGGCGCCGCCTTCGCGGGACCGGCGGTGGACCTCGGCACCCGCTACCTGCTGAGCTTCGGTGACACGTTCGCCCGCACGGCCCGGCAGGTCGTCGACCTCGGCTGCGGCACCGGGCTGCTCGCCGTGGCCGCGGCCCGCACCCTGCCTGAGGCCCGCGTGCTGGCCGTGGACGAGTCCCGGGCGGCCGCGCTCTCCGCCGCGGCCACCGCCGAGGCGAACGGGGTGGCAGACCGGGTCGAGGTGCGGCGCACGAACCTGATGGAGGGCGTGCCCGACCGGTCGGTGGACCTGGTGCTCTGCAACCCGCCCTTCCACCGCGGCAACGCCCGCGACAGCGCGGTCGCCTTCGAGATGTTCGCCGACGCGGCCCGCGCCCTCGCCCCGGGCGGGGAGCTCTGGGCGGTCTACAACTCCCACCTGCCGTACCTGCGCGCGCTGCGGCGGCTGGTGGGGACGACCGACGTGATGGGCCAGAACACGGCCTTCACGGTCACTCGCTCGATCCGTACCGTCTGACTGCCCTCACGTCGCGGCCGGCCGCCACGGCTTCATCCACGGCGTCTCCGGCCAGCCCTCGGCCGCGGCCATCAGCGCGTACATGGTGGCGCCGTCGATGTGCTCGCGGATGATGTCGGCGTGGCCTGCGTGGCGGCTGAGCTCCTCGATGATGTGCACCAGCACCCAGCGGACCGTGTAGCCCGGTCCCTTCGGCATCCACGGCGCCTCCGGCAGCGTGACGGCGGCGCCGAGGTCGGGCAAGGACCTCACCAGCTCGTCGGTAGCCGCCGCCTGCTCGGCCTGCCGCGCGCGCAGCGTCTCGTAGGACCCTGTCGCGCCGAGCCGGAACCCGGCGGCGTAGTCGTCCTGGCTGCCCTCGGTGGACCGGCCGGCGATGACGTCGACCCACTGGGCCTCGGTCAGGATGCCGTGCTGGACGAGGCCCCCGACGCTCAGCGTGCTCGCGGTCGGCGTCGCCCTCAGCTGGTCGGGGGTGAGCCCGTACCCGGCGTAGAGCAGACCGTCGCGTTGCTGGCGCAGGAAGCCGAGGAGCGTCTCGGCCTCGGTGGCGGCGGGTGGGGCGGTTCCAGGCATCGGTTCTCTCCTCGGTCTGTGATCAGGTGCCTCACGATGCCAGGAGGCACTGACAGAAACCCGGCCTCAGCTCAGGGGGCGACGAGCGGCGGGTGCAGGTCGCGCATGCTCAGCTGCTTGCGCCGGTGCACGGTGACGACGGTCAGGCTGAGCGCCACCGCCGCCACGCCCGCGAGGACCCCGACGTCGCGGACGAGATGGCTCAGCTCGCCGCCGGAGATGGCCACCCGGTAGGCGTCGATCTGGTAGCTCATCGGCAGGAAGGGGTGGAGCGCGGCGAAGAAGCCGGGCAGCAGCGGGGCCGGATAGGTACCCCCGCCGGCGGTCAGCTGCAGGATCAGCAGCACCAGCAACAGGCTCGAGCCCGGGGTGCCCAGCGCCGTCCGCAGCAGGTGGGCGATGGCCGAGAAGCAGACCGCGGCCAGAGCGGCCAGGGTCATGACCAGCACGGGGTGCACCGGGTCGAGACCGAGGGCGGCCCAGACGACGCCCACCATCAACCAGCCGGCGGCGACGGCGATCGCGCCGATGGGGAGCCACGCGGTCATGGCCAGCCGTAGCGAGGTCGCCCGGCCGGCCAGCGCCCGGCCGGAGATGGGGCGGACCACCAGGAACACCGAGATCCCGAAGACCCACATGGCGATCGAGAAGAACAGCGGCGCCAGCCCGCGGCCGTAGTAGGTGGCCGGGTTGTCCACCTGCGTGGTGACGTCGGCCGGCGAGGAGAGCACCTGGACGGCCTGGGCCTGCTCGTCCGCGCTGAGGGTCGGGATCCGCGTGGCTCCACGGCCCAGCTGGGACGAGAGCGTGCCGGCGCCTTTCTGCAGCGTGGTGAGGCCGTCGGTCAGGTCGTCGGCGCCGTCGTGCAGCGAGGCGACGCCGGTGCTCAGCGTGCTCGCGCCGGTGGACAGGCTCGACGCTCCGTCGGCGGCCTGGCTGACGCCGGTGCTCAGCGAGCCGGCGCCGGTGGCGGCGCTGTGGATGCCGGCGTGCAGCTTCTTGGCTCCGGAGGCGACGGCCGAGGAGCCGCTCGCCAGGCCGTCGAGGTCGTCGCGCGCCTTCCCGATCCGCTTGTCCAGCCCGCCACCCGACTGCACCTGGGCGTTGATCTTGTCGACCCGGGCGGTCCCGGTGCGGACGTCGGCGGCGATGTCGTCGGCGCGCCCGGAGGCGGTGTCCAGGCGGGAGACGGCGGTCCGGTAGGCCTGGCTGTCCGCGATCTCGGGGTACTGCTCCTTCAACGCCGCCAGCTGGTCGCCCGCGGTGTCGAGGTCATCGGAGATCGAGCCGGAGCTGCCGGCCGCCTGGGACGCGATGGTGTCCAGCCGGGTGGTGACGGCCTGGGCGTCGGACTGCAGACCCGGCAACGCATCCTGGGCCGCCTTCAGCGCGGGCTGGACCTGGTCGTTCAGCCGGCGGTTGCCCGAGGCGACCTCGGCGGCACCGCTTCTGAGCTGGGCTGAGCTGGTGTCGAGCTTCGTCAGACCCGAGGCGAGGTCGGCCGACCCCGTCCGGGCCGAGTCGAGTCCGTTGGCCAGCGTCGAGGCGCCGTCGCTGAGGGTGGTGGCGCCCTGGGCTGCGGTGCCGGCACCGTCAGCCAGCTTCTGGCTGCCGTCCTTCGCGGTGACCAGGCCGTCGTGCAGCTTGTCGGCACCCTGCTCGGCATCGACGAGACCGGACCGGATCTTGGCCAGGTTGGCGAAGACGGCGTCGAAGTAGCTGGCCTCGGCGGACTCGTCGACCGCGCGGGCGATGGTGTTCTGGGCGCTGTTGGTCAGGCTGCCGACGACGAAACCGTTCGCGTCGTTGCGCCGCAGGGTGATCTTGGCCCGCTGCGGGTCGTCGCCCTGCCCGCTGACGAGGTTGGCGGAGAAGTCGGCCGGCACGTAGACGGCGAGGTAGTAGTCGCCCTCGCGGAGCCCGCGGGTGGCTTCGGCGCCGGTGGTGTCGGTCCAGCCGAAGCTGTTCTTCTCGTGCAGGCTCGCCACGAAGTCGTCGCCCGCGGTGATCGTCTTCCCGTTGACCGCGGCCGGCTGGTCGTCGTTCACCACGGCGACGGGCAGCCGGTTGAGGTGGCCGTAGGGGTCCCAGTTCGCCGTCAGGTACACCGCCGCGTAGAGCAGCGGGATGATCAGCACGAACACCAGCGCGATCTTGGCCGGTCGTTCGCGGAAGCGCCGCAGCTCGAAGCGAGCGAGGCGGGCAGCAGGGACGCGCATGATCAGGACTCTTCGTTCGGGGTGGCAGGTTGGGCGGTCCTCAGCCGGGACAGCGCGATGACGTTGGCGTCCGCCGGGACCGCCGCCGCCTCGGTGGTGCTGGTGAGGACGGTCCGGCCGGTCACGCTCAGCCGGGACAGGGCGGCGAGCAGTCGGCGCTGCTCGGCGAGGTCGAGGGAGTGGTCGGCGTCGTCGAGGACGATCAGGTCCGCCGGTCGCACCATGGACAGGGCGACGCAGAGCAGCGAGCGCTCGTAGGCAGGCAGCTGGTCGACGAGGACGTCGCGGTCGAAGGTCACCTCGAGGACCTGCTCCGCCTCGGCCACCGCCGCGTCCGCGTGCGAGGCCTGGACGCCGTCGATCAGCGCCCGCTCGACCATCGACTCACCGACCGTCAGCTGACCTTCCGGCCCGACCAGGGTGGCCACACGCGCGATCGCGGTGCGCCGACGCAGATCGCGCGGCCGGGTCGTCGCAGCGTGCTGCCCGAGCCGGAGGCTGCCGGAGAGGCCGCGCATCCGGCCGCTGAGGGCCAGCAGCAGGGCGGAACGGCCACTGCCCGACGGGCCGACCACGACGGAGAGCCGGCTGCGCGGGACCGTGAAGGTCAGGTCGGCGAAGACCGGTCCGGCCTGGGTGGCCAGGCTCAGGCCCTCGGCCACGACCAGCGCCCCGGTCACGCCAGGATCCCGGTCAGCACGTGCGTGAGCATGGCTTCGATCAACGGCTCGGGCAGGCTCTCGGGGGCGGCGGCGTACTCCAGTGAGACCCCGTTCACGCAGGTCAGCAACAAGGTGGCGGCAACCGCCACGTCGACGCCGGCGACCAGCGGGACCCGGTCGGCCACGCCGAGCAGCAGCTGCTCGAGCTCCTGCCGCTGGCGGAGGCGCAGCTCGGCGTAGACGCGGCCGAGCTCGGGGTCACGGGTGGCGAGCGCCCGGAACTCCGCGAGCAAGGCGGGCAGCCGCTGGTCCTGCGTCACGCCGCGGGCCAGCGAGCTGCCGACGGCGCGGGCCGGCTCGCTCGCGTCGGCCTCGATGGCGGCGACCGCCTTGGTCAGCACCCCACCGAGCAGTCCGGTGAACTCTCCAGCGAACACCGCCGCGAAGAGCTCGGGCTTACCGCCGAAGTTGGAGTACACCGCACCCTTGGTGAAGCCTGCCGCCGCGGCGATGTCGGCCACCGAGACGTCGGCGTAGGCGTGCGTGGCGAAGGCCGCCGCTGCGGCGTGGAGCACCTGCTCGCGCACGTCGGCGCGACGTGGCCGAAGCCGGTTGAGCATCTGATCTGACATGGGTCCGTCCCTTCGATACCCAGGGTATCGCACGAGAGCGGGTTTCCATACCGCAGGTATCGAATTGTCTGACGGGCGGTGGCGGTCCCCAGCCTCAGCCGGAACTGCCTGGCCGCTGGGCCCGGGGCAGCTTGGCCACGACGAGGGCGTAGGAACCGTCGATGAGCTCGCTCAGCTCGTCGTCGGGAACGGTGCCGTCGAGGGCGAGGGTGTTCCAGCCGTGCTGGCCCCAGTAGCGCATCTTCGACGCGGCTCCGGGGTAGCGCTCCAGCCAGAGGTCGGCCTGCTCGCGGTCGCCGCACGTGACCCCGATGACCAGGCGCCCCTCGGGGCTCCCCAGGAACGCGAAGACCTTGCCCTTGTCGGGCGGCCCGACCTTGGCCACGACGTCGCCCGCCCACGGTTCGTCCCGCCAGGCGCCCGGTCGGGCCAGGCAGTACTCGAGCCAGCGGTGGTGCGCGGTCTCGGGGCTCAGGGCTTCAGGACTCACCGCGTCAGGATGACAGCCGCGGGCGACTCAGCCGCCGGGCGGCAGGCCGAGCGCCGGCAGGACCACGCTGTCGATGATCGACACCAGGAACGTCCGGTCGACCGGCTTGCCCTGGGTCAGTGTCCGGTAGGCGGCCATCGAGGGTCCGATCTGGGCGATCGTCTCGATGTCGGCGTCCGCTCGGACCTCACCCCGATCGACGGCGCGCTGCATCAGCGCCCGGTTGAGCGCCGACCGCGGTTCCGTGATCGCCGCGCCGACCGCTTCGGCCAGCTGCGGGTCCCGGGTCATCATCGAGGCGACGGCGCCCATGACCTGCAGCTTGCGTTCGCTCTCCTCGAGCGAGTGCGGGCGGATCATCGCCAGCAGGTCGCCCCGGAGGGTGCCGGTGTCGGGCAGGTTGTCCGGGGAGTACTCGCCCTGCTTCATACAGGCGATCGCGTCGACCACCAGCTCGCCCTTGGACGCCCAGCGGCGGTACAGCGTCGCCTTGCCGGCCTTGGCGCGGGCGGCCACCATGTCGATGGTCATCCGCTCGTAGCCACACTCCGCCAACACCTCGACCGCCGCCTGCAGGATCTCCGGGTCGCGGGTGTGGTCGCGCTTGCGCCCGAGCTTGGGGGGCTGCTCGGCCCCGTCCGTGACGTCCGGGACCAGATCCTGCTGCGTCATCGCGGCGCTCTCCTTACTGCTTCTGGCGTCCAGCATACGATACCGACAGGTTCTGGAACCAAACAGTTCCGGAACGAGTGAGTTTCGTATAGGCTCGCGCCATGCCTTCATCGACCTCTCCCGCCGCCGCGTCGGAGGGCTCGCCCTCCCCCGGGGTGGAGCCAGCCGCCTCGTCCCGCCGCTGGTGGACCCTCGCCGTCGTCGCGCTCGCCCAGCTGATGGTCGTGCTCGATGCCACCGTCGTGAACATCGCGCTGCCGTCCGCCCAGGCCGACCTCGGCTTCTCCGACGGCGACCGCCAGTGGGTCGTCACCGCCTACTCCCTCGCCTTCGGCAGCCTGCTGCTGCTCGGTGGCCGCCTCTCCGACCTCGTCGGCCGCAAGCGGATGTTCCTCATCGGACTGGTCGGCTTCGCGGCCGCCTCCGCGCTGGGCGGCGCGGCGCAATCGTTCGACCTGCTCGTCGCGGCGCGTGCCCTGCAGGGTTTGTTCGCCGCGCTGCTGGCGCCCACCGCGCTGGCCGTCCTCACCACGACCTTCACCGTGCCGAGGGAGCGCGCCCGCGCGTTCGGCATCTTCGGCGCCCTCGCCGGTGCCGGGGGTGCGATCGGCCTGCTGCTCGGCGGGCTGCTGACCGAGAAGCTCGACTGGCGCTGGAACCTCTACATCAACGACGTGATCGCGGTCGTCGCGGTGATCGGCGCGGCGTTCCTGGTGCCGAACCTGCAGCGCACGGGGCCGCGGCCCAAGCTGGACATCCCCGGCACGGTCCTCGTCTCCGGCGCGCTGTTCGGCCTCGTCTACGGCTTCTCGAACGCCGCGTCCGACGGCTGGGGCTCCGCCGACACCTGGGGCTTCCTCGTCGCCGCCGGCGTGCTGCTGGTCGCCTTCGTGCTCTGGCAACGCCGCTCGGCGCACCCGCTGCTGCCGCTGGTGATCCTGCGGGACCGCAACCGCACCGCCGCTTACGCGTCCGTGTTGATCGCGGCGGTCGGCATGTTCGGGGTGTTCCTGTTCGTCACCTACTACGTGCAGGAGACCCTGCACTACTCACCCATCCGCACCGGCGTCTCGTTCCTGCCGATGATCGTGATGCTCGTGTTGGCCGCGCAGCTCTCGACCAACCTCTTCGTGCCGCGCTTCGGACCGAAGGTCATGGTGCCGATCGGCATGTCGCTGGCCGTGACCGCGATGGTCCTGTTCACCCGGCTCGGCGTCGACAGCTCCTACGCGCCCACGCTGCTGCTACCCCTGATGTTCATGGGCGCCGGGATGGGCACGATCATGCCCGCGTCGATGCAGACCGCCACCCTCGGCGTCGACCGGCAGTACGCCGGCGTTGCGTCCGCGCTGGTGAACACGAGCCAGCAGGTCGGCGGTTCGATCGGAACCGCGCTGCTGAACACGCTCGCCGCGACCGCGGCAACCGGCTACCTGGCCTCGCACGCGCCGACCACCGCGGCGGTTGCCGCGGCCGCCGCGGTGCACAGCTACGACACGGCCTACTGGTGGTGCGCCGGCTTCTTCGCCTTCGGGGCCGTCCTTTCGGCCGTCGTCTTCCGCCGACGCGGACAGGGTCTCTCGCTCGCTCACCCACGTCCTGCGGCAGCGCAGGCACCCGTCCCGGTCGCCGTCACGGCTGACGCCGTCGCCTGACCCAGACGCCGCCCGACCCTTAGGCGCGCCGGGCGAGGAAGACCATCTCCTTGCCCAGGCGGTCGGGGGCGTCGCGTACCTCGACAGCGTCGAAGCCGTGGCGGCCGAGGTCGCGCTCGAGCTCTCCACGGTCGCGGAAACGCAGGGTCGAGGTGGACCTCAGGACCTCCTCGCCGACGGCGGTCGATCCCTCGAAGGTCACGAGCGGGAGCGCGACCTCGGTCACGGTGCAGGAGACGGTCGCCGCCCGGCCGTCAGGCAGAGCGACCGAGCCGGGCGCGGAGGTCCAGGTCTCCCAGTCCCGGACCTCGGGTCGCCGGGTCTCGAAGACGAACCACCCGCCGGGGCGCAGGCAGCTCCGGACGGCGCGCAGCGTGGCGTACCAGTCCTCGTCGGAGACGAAGACCTGCGCCACGTTGCCCGTCATCACGGCGAGGTCGGCCGCGGGCTCGAGGGCGACCAGGGAGGTCACGTCCCCGTGCACCCAGGTCACGAGCTCGGCGTCCGGCTTGGTCCGGGCCACATCCAGGGAGGCTCCCGCAGGGTCGACGCCGATGACGGTCACGCCCCGTCCGGCGAGTCGGACGGCAAGAGCACCCGTCCCGCAACCGACGTCGATGACGCGCCGCGCCTCGACCTCGTGCGCGATGGCCACGTAGGCGTCGAGGTCCCTCCGGTCACCGTTCAGGGCGTCGTACAGGACGGCTAGTCGCGGGTCGGCGAAGGTGGCGTCGGGTTCTCGCACCCTTGGATGGTAAGGCGGGGCCCGTCGCCCAGGCCGCGTGCGGCGCATCAGAGCCGGTCTGCGGGATGCGCGCCGCGCGTGTGAAGCTGCTCGAGGATCCGGGGCGAGGCTCGGCGTCGCCGCTCGACGGAGTGACTGGTCAGGCCGACTCGCGGACCACCAGCCGGTGAGCGACCCGGCGGTGCACGGTGGGGCCGCTCCAGGGCAGCTCGCCGAGCCGCATCCCCACGGCGAGCTCGACGGCGTGACGGGCGACCTCACTCATGTCGATGGCCAGGGTGGTCAGCTGGGGGGTGACGTAGGTGCCGATGCTCAAGCCGTCCATCCCCACCACGCGCACGTCGTGGGGGACGTCCACCCCGTGCCGACGGCAGGTCTGCAGCACGCCGAGGGCGACGGCGTCGTTGAAGGCGACGACGGCGTCGAAGGGCGGGCCGTGGGCGATCAGGTCCTCGGCGCCCTCCGCCCCGGCCGCCACCGTGGCGTCGCCGGCCGGCCAGACCGCACACGCCAGTCCGTGCGCGGCCAGGGACACGGCAACGTGTCGGGCCCGGCCGCTGGCCCGCCCCGGAGGGGAGGCGTCGAGCATGACCGGTCGACGGACGCCCACCGCGGCCAGGTGGGCCGCCACCGCGACCATCGCCGCGTCCGGGTCGAGGGAGATCGCCCCGAACCGCGGCGGACCGGCGGCGTCGTCGTGGTCGATCCGGACCACCGGCAGCCCGGCCAGCTCCACCACGTCCCCCCCAGCCGCCCCGCTCCCGTCGACCGGGTCGAGACTGAGGTAGCCGACGATCGCGTCCACCTGCTGAGCCAGGTCGGTCATCAACCGGTGCCGGTCACGGACGTGGACGGCGTCCGCCAGCATCACGTTCCAGCCACGCTCGGCCGCGAACCCGATCACCGCCGCAGCGAGCTCGGGGTAGTAGGGGTTGGCCAGGTCGTCGATCACCAACCCGAGCGTGTTCAGCGGGGCCTTGACCAGCCCGCGGCCGAAGCGGGACGGACGGTAGCCGAGGCTCCGGGCTGCGGACAGGACCCGCTGCTTGGTGTCGGCGCTGATCCCGCGCATGTCGTTCATCGCGCGGGTCACCGTCTGGCGAGACACCCCGGCAGCGGCGGCGACGTCGTTGATCGTCGCCGACCGGGCGGTCCCGCCGACGGGCACATCTACTCCCCGATGAGGTCCAGCCACGCCAGCTGCGCGGAGCTGAGCTCGATGCCGAGACCGGCCATCGACGAGCGGCACTCGCTGATCGTACGCGGACCGAAGAGCGGGAAGGTCGGGAAGGGCTGGCAGAGCACGAAGGCGAGCGCGATCGCCGTAGCGGCCACCCCGTGCTCGGCGCCGAGCTCCGTCGCACGCCGCAGCCGCTCGAAGTTGGCGTCGCTGTAGTAGCAGCGCACCAGCTCGGCGTCGGAGTGGTCCTCGGGACGGGCACGCCCCGCGAAGAAGCCGCGCGCCTGGGACGACCAGGGCAGCAGCGGAATCTGCCGCTCCGCCAGCCAGCGCTTGGATGCCGGGTCGGTGGCGTGCACGCAGCCGGCCCAGGGGACGTCGTAGGCCTCGGCCAGGCCGAAGTGGTTGCTCAGCACCCGGAAGGGCTCCCGGCCGTTGGCGGCGGCGTACGCGTTGGCCTCGTCCACCCGCGCCGGCGTCCAGTTCGATCCGCCGTAGACGTGGATCCGGCCGGCGTGGAAGTGCTCGTCGAGCACGTCGACGAACTCACCGACCGGCACCTCCGGGTTGTCGCGGTGCATCATGTAGATGTCGGCGTAGTCGGTGCCCTGGCGCTCCAGGCTCTCGAGAAGCTGGCGGGTGATCGAATCCGGGTCGCAGTGCGGGGTGTGGGCGCCCTTGGTGATCACCACGACGTCCTCGCGGATGCCCCGGTTGGCGATCCACCTCCCGAGCCGTCCCTCGAGCAGGCCGCCGCCGTAGATGTACCCGGTGTCGAACGTGTTGCCGCCCTGGGTCACGAAATAGTCGAAGATCGCCGACGCGTGGGCCAGGTCGGGCTGGTTGTCCACGCCCATGACCAGCCGGGAGACCGGCTTGGCGACGCCCGCGATCTCGCCGTAGGTCATGGGGTGCTGCGGGTCGACGGTCAGCGGGGAGCCCGAGACGGTGGGGATGGCGGCGTCCTCGGACTCGAACGGGTAGCGGAGGCCGATCGCCGCGCGCCACTGGTCGAGCACGAGGGCGTTGCCCAGCGAGTCGTCCAGGCTCAGCTGCGCAGCCTCGCCCAGACCGACGCTGTCGGCGAGGGCGTCGGCTTCGAGCGCGTACGGCAGCGCGCCTCCGAAGCGGCGCTCCTGCGGCTCCTCGCCCACGACGGTGAGGGTGAGCACCGGGTCGTCGGTCAGGGTCCACGGGTCGTCCAGGTGGATGGTCCCGCGCGAGCCGTAGATCGTCACCGTGTTGAGGTCCTGGAGCCGGACCCCGGTCCGCACCGACGCCGTGACCCCGCCGGCGAAGGTGAGCCGGGCGACGCTCCACTCATCGACCCCGGTGGCCCCGATCGTCCCCGTCGCGGTCACCTCGGACGGCTCGGCGAACGGCCGCCCCACGGCGGCCCCGACCACCGCCCGGGTCATCGACACCGGGTAGCCGCCCACGTCGAGGATGCCGCCGCCCGCGAGATCGACGTCGAAGAGCCGGCCGGTGGTGCCGCCGGTGCGGAACGCGAAGGAGGCGTCGATGTGGACGAGATCGCCGATCGCGCCGGCCGCGACCAGGTCGAGCACCTTCGCCGTCTGCGGGTGGAAGCGGTACATGTACGCCTCGACCAGGCTCCGACCGCTCGTCCGGGCCGCATCCACCAGCGCCATCACCGTGCCCCGGTTGGGCGCCAGCGGCTTCTCGCAGAGGACGTGCTTGCCCGCGGCCAGCGCCTGCAGGGTGAGGTGAGCGTGGCCGGTGTGCACGGTGGAGATGTAGACGGCGTCGACGGACGGGTCGGCCAGCACCTCGGCGTAGGTCCCGGTGTGGGCGGACGCGGCGTCGAACTGCCGGGCAAAAGCCGCCGCCCGGTCCGGGTCGGAGCTCCCCACCGCCACCAGCACTCCGCGGGCGCTGCCCGGGAGCTGGGAGACGAAGCGGCGGGCGATGTTGCCGGGACCGAGGACGGCCCAGCCGAACCGGGCAGGACTGGCCTCCGACGAGGCACTGTGAACGTTCACGGAGTAACGCTAGACGCCTCGGTCCCACCGGGTCAACCAGCCGTCCGGGCCTGGCCGCACGCCGAGGTCGACCCGTTGGGAATGCCCGTTGGGAATGGTTGACAGCCCCGCCGCCGGGTGCAAGTCTCGATCTACTGCGTGAGCGTTCACGGACCCCCAGCGAGGGGCGCCGTCATCACGCGGACGCCTTCGCCTCGATGATGAGAGTGGGTACGGATCATGGCTGTGCTGACGCGACGCCGGTTGCTCGGAGGTGCTGCGGCCCTCGGGGTGGCCGCAGCGACCGGAGGCCTCACCGGCTGTGGGTCGAGTGTGTCGATCTCGTCCGACCCCAACGAGCTCGTGCTCTGGTACTGGGCCCGGTCGATGAACCCCAAGCTGCTCGCCGCGGCCGCGGAGCAGATCCCGGGAACGACCAGGAGGCTGCGCTCCGACGTGATCGGCGGCACCTTCGACACCCGGTTGCGCACCAGCCTGGCGGGCGACGCCTACATCCCCGACATCACGGCGATCAACTCCAACTGCTCGCTGTACTTCCCGAACGAGGACCTTTTCGTCGACCTCAACCAGTACGGGGCCGCCGAGGCGAAGCCGGACTACTTCGACTGGAAGTGGGCGCTCGGCACGGCCCCGAGCGGCAGGCAGATGTTCTGGCCGATGGACACGGGGCCGACGGGGCTCTACTACCGTGCCGACGTCTTCCAGAAGGCCGGTCTGCCTTCCTCCCCCGACGAGGTCGGTGCCGCGATGAGAACCTGGGACAACTTCATCGAGCTGGGCCGGAAGCTGCGGACCGACGGAAACGCCGCACTGGACATCACCGCGAACACCATCTTCACGCAGTACCTCAACGCGAGTACCGAGCGCTACTTCGACACCAGCAACCGCCCGCTGTTCGAGAACGAGGGCAGCGCGGTCAAACAGGCCTGGGACACCGCAGTCACGGCGGCGCAGGCCAAGGTCACCGCGAACGCCCAGACGGCAACCGACCAGAACGCAGGCTGGAGCAGCGGCCAGATCGCTGGACACGTCGAAGCGGTCTGGTGGGCCGAGATCCTCAAGGACACCGCCCCCGACACCAAGGGCAAGTGGAGACTGGCCAGCCAGCCCGTCAAACCGGGCAACAGCGGTGGCTCGTTCCTCTGCGTCCCGAGCACGGCCAAGGACCCGGCCGCGGCGGTCGACTTCATCAGGTGGGCCATGAACCCGCAGAACCAGGCGGACACGTTCAACCAGATCCAGCTGTTCCCCTCCTGCCCCGCGAGCTTCACCGCCCAGACCATGAAGAGCGCCACGGGCTTCTTCGGTGACCAGGACCCCCTGACCTTCTTCAGCGAGGCAGCCAAGGAAGTCCCGACCACGTTCATCAGCACCTACGAGTCCCAGGTGGGTGCCTTCTCGACCGAGATCGCCAACGTCGAGTCCGCCGGCAAAAACCCCGACCAGGCGTGGCAGGACGCCGTCGACCAGACCAACCGCATCCTCAAGAAGAGGGGGGTCATCTGATGGCAGTCGTCGACCGTCCGCAGACCGCGATTCCGGCGCCGGCTCGCGGCGCAACCGACCAGCCACCGCGGCGCCGCGGGCTGCGCCGGTTCTGGCCGCAGTACGTCGCGGTCGCCCCGTTCTACGTACTCTTCCTGATCTTCGGGCTGTTCCCGATCGGCTACTCGATCGTCCTCTCCTTCACCGACTGGGACGGGGTCGGCACGATCAAGTTCGTCGGGCTGGCGCAGTACCGCTACCTGGTGTCGGACCCGAGGTTCTGGAACGCCGCCCTGAACACCCTGATCATCTGGCTGCTCTCCACGATCCCGATGCTCTTCCTGGCGCTGGTCCTGGCTTTCCTGCTGCACAGCAACATCGGGGCCAAAGGCGTCTACCGCGTGGCGTTCTTCGTCCCCAACATCACCAGCATGGTCGCGATGGCCATCGTCTTCGGGTCGGTGTTCTCCGACAGCTTCGGTCTGATCAACGCCGCGTTGAAACAACTGGGCGCCGACCCCGTCGGTTGGGTGTCGACCTACTGGGGGATCAAGGTGACCCTGGCGGCGATGGTCATCTGGCGGTGGACGGGGTACAACGCGATCATCTACCTCGCCGGGCTGCAGGCGATTCCCACCGAGCTCTACGAGGCGGCCAGGGTCGACGGCGCCAACAGCTGGCGGGTGTTCTCCCAGATCACCGTGCCGCTGCTCCGTCCGGTGATCCTGTTCACGCTGATCACCTCGACCATCGGCGGCCTCAGCCTCTTCACCGAACCCCAGATCCTGTTCGCCGGTGCGAGCGGTCCCGCCAACACCGGCGGCCCCGACGAGGCCGGCATGACGATCGTTCTCTACCAGTACAACCAGGCCTTCAACCAGTTCGACTTCGGCTACGGCTCGGCGATCGCCTGGGCTCTGTTCGTTTTCGCGGTGGTCTTCGCCATCATCAACTGGCGGCTCGTGCGGGAGCGCGACGGCATCAAGACGCCGTCGCGCCAGACCAAGGAGGTCGGATCGTGAGCGCGCCCACCGCATCCCGAGACCTGCAGACCGGTACGGCTCGGCCGGATGAGACCAGCCACGCCGGCTTCGACGCCGGAATCAAGCGGCGCGGAGTCGCCGCCAAGCTGATCACCCACCTCTGCCTGGTGGTCGGCGTGCTGTTGTCGATCTTCCCCTTCTACTGGCTGCTGGTGATGTCCACCCACACCACCGCGGAGATCTTCGGCTACCCGCCGAAGCTGGTCCCCGGCACGCATTTCGGAGAGAACATCCGGAACGTGATCGCGAACGTCGACCTGTTCCAGGCGATGCTCAACACCTTTCTGATCTCCCTGGCCTGCGCGCTGTTGGTGATGTTCTTCGACTCCCTCGCCGCCTTCGCCTTCGCGAAGTACGAGTTTCCCGGCAAGAACGTGCTCTTCGTGCTCATGCTCGCCACGTTCCTGGTCCCGGGCAGCCTTTCGCTGGTGCCGAGCTTCGTGCTGATGAGCTTTCTCGGCTGGATCGGACAGTTCCAGGCGCTCATCGTCCCCGGAGCCGCGAACGCGTTCGGCATTTTCCTGCTTCGGCAGTTCGCCACCTCCTCCATTCCCAACGAGCTCGTGGAGTCGGCTCGTGTGGACGGAGCCGGTTTCTTCAGGACGTGGTGGAGCGTCGGCGTTCCGATGCTCCGCGGGGGCCTGGCGTTCCTCGGCATCTTCACGTTCATCGGAACCTGGAACGACTACGTGTGGCCTCTGATCGTGCTCGTCGACCCCCAGCACCAGACCCTGCAGACGGCGCTGGCCTCACTCAACAGCGTCTACCAGACCGACTTCGGGATGATCATGGCCGGCGCGGCGGTCAGTGTCGTGCCGCTGATCGGCGTCTTCCTCATCGGTTCGCGGCACTTCATCTCCAACATCGCCGCGGGCGCCCTCAAGGGGTGAGCGTCTCGGGATGACCATCTACCTCATCGTGGGACTGCCCGGCGCCGGGAAGACCACCAGAGCCAAGGAGCTGGAGGTCAGCGAGTCAGCCCTTCGTCTCACGCCGGACGACTGGCAGATGGCGGTGTTCGATGCTGACAGCCCGAGCCGGTGGCGGTCGACGGAACGGGTTGGTCATCGGGACCGCATCGAGGGCAAGCTGGTGGAGATCGGGATGCGAGCTGCCCGCCGGGCATCAACGTCGTCCTCGACTTCGGCCTCTGGGGCCGGGACGAACGTTCAGCGCTGCGTTGGATCGCAGCGTCCGCGGACGTCCAGACTCAGGTGGTCTACCTGCCGGTCGGCCTTGAGGATCAGCGCGTCCGCATCGTCGGCCGGTACGAGAGCGGGCCGGGTCACTTCGAGATGAGCGACGCTGACCTGGAGCAGTGGCAGGCCCAGTTCGAAGCGCCGGACCTGGAGGAGCTGGGCGGCGGCTCGATCCCGGCAGTCCCGCCGGGGCACGCGACGTGGCTGCAGTGGGCGTGCGCTCGGTGGCCATCCTTGCCCGATCACTAGGACTCCGGCGGGTCACAGGATGCGGACCGTCTCCCGCCATGCCTGGAGAACGGCGAGGTCACCCACCACGTCAAGACCGTCGACGGGACGGTTCCACGACCACCGGTAGAGGCGGTCGCTGGTGCCGTACACCGCCGCACTCGCATCCTCGACGGCGAGCTCACCGGTACTGACCCGGTTCCCGCCGCCGCTGCCGTCGGGGTCGAAGTCGATCTTCCAGCTGGGGCCGTCGGAGGCCACCAGAAGGAGTCGACCGGGGCGTCGGATGGCGAACTGCGGTTCCCGGGCGAACGCGCCGACGATCTCGCCGAGACCGTCTTGAGCGAACCATGGTTCGACTCCGCTGATGGCCACCTCCGCGGCCGCTTCGACGTCGAGACGGTGGATGGCTGTCTCGTGCGCCTGACGCCGGATCCAGAACTCACCGGGGCGCCACGCCGGGGACGAAGGTGAAGCAGCGCAGATCGGTGGCAGCCGCGTCCAATGTCTCGACCAGGCGGTCGAGACCCTCGAGGAACCATTCGGTCAGCGTCTCGTCAGGCCCGGTCCGGGCGAACGCTTGGCTGCCCCCGGTCTCGTTCGTGGGAAGGGCCCGCGCCACGATGTCGGCGGCCCAGCGATGAACGGCGCCGGTATGGGCGACGACCTCACGCGCCGACCACACCAACCCCGGCACCCTCGCCTCGGGGGAGCCGAGACGATAGGCCTCGACCAGCCGACGTCCCTCCGCGGCCAGCCGATCCAGCAACGCCTCGTCGACCCCGCGTCCACCGCCTGCTGCCACGGCACCATCATGGAGGTCGAGCTACCGGCTCACCACGCGTAGTCCTCCGGGGCGGGCTTGTGGCCGGGGAAGAGCTCGTCGAGCCGGGCCAGGGTCGAGGCGTCCAGCTGGATCTCGACGGTGCCGAGGGCGCTGTCGAGCTGGTCGGGGGTACGCGGGCCGATGATCGGAGCCGTCACCACGGGCTGGTGCAGGAGCCACGCCAGCGCGAGCTCGGCGGCGGAGTGGCCGAGCTCAACGGCCAGGTCCTCGAAGCCCTGGATCGCATCCCGATTGCGCTCCAGCTCTTCGGAGCGGTCGTTGCGGCGGTTTCCTTCCTCGATCTTCTTGATCACCCCGCCCAGCAGTCCTCCCTGGAGCGGGGACCACGGGATGAGGCCGAGGCCGTACTGCTCGGCCGCGGGGATGACCTCCAGCTCGACCTCCCGCTTGAGCAGGTTGTAGATGGACTGCTCGCTGACCAGACCGACCACGTTGCGGCGGGCCGCCGCCTCCTGCGCCTGCGCGATGTGCCAGCCGGCGAAGTTGCTCGATCCGACGTAGAGGACCTTGCCCTGCTGGACGGCGACCTCGAGCGCCTGCCAGATCTCCTCCCAGGGCGTGTTCCGGTCGATGTGGTGGAACTGGTAGAGGTCGATGTAGTCGGTCTGCAGCCGCTGGAGGCTCTTGTCGAGCGCCCGGCGGATGTTGAGGGCCGACAGCTTGCCGCTGTTGGGCCAGGTCGCCTCGTACCCCTCCCCCGGCAGATCGCCGTAGAGCTTGGTGGCGAGCACGGTCTTCTCCCGCCGGCCGCCCCCGGTGGCGAACCAGTTCCCGACGATCTCCTCGGTCAGGCCGGTCGAGACGGCCCGGCCGTAGACGTTGGCGGTGTCGAAGAAGTTGATGCCGCTGTCGTGGGCGGAGTCCATGATGGCGTGGCTGGTGGGTTCGTCGGTCAGTGGACCGAAGTTCATGGTGCCGAGACACAGGCGCGAAACCGACAGGCCGGTCCGGCCCAGGTAGGTGTACTGCATGCTTTTTCGTGCTCCTCAGATCGGGATCTGGACGTTCGCGAGGCGACTCCTGCCCCCGAGGATCGGCCGGACCTGAGCCGCGAGGGCGTCCTGGGTGGCGTGGAGCTTTCGGAGCGAATCGCGCCCCAGCACGATGTGCTGGGCGTCACGGACATTCTCCACCGGACGGATCTGGCGCAGCACCGGGGCGTGCCGCTCTCTGGAGACGACCGCTGGTCAGGAGGGCACCGAGGCGAGGAGCTCCCGGCTCTCCGCGACGTACCGGTCGGCGTACAGGGGATCGCTGATCTGCCTCGAGCCGGACATGGGACGTCCGTTCTCGTCGTAGTAGACGCCGCTCGCGTCCGACGCGTCGGTCAGGATCCGGACGATGACCCGCGCCGCGCGCTCCGGCGTGGTGAAGTGCGGCAGGAGCGACAACGCCGGGGACAGTGCCCGTGCGAGGACGTGCAGCGCAGCGGGGACGTCGCTGCCGAGGTTGGAGGCCGGGTTCACGCCGGGCTCGATCGCGCGGAAGCGCAGCCGAGGGTGTTCCCTGGCCAGGCTGAAGACGGTGGCGAGGTTGCCCTGTTTTGACGTGGCGTAGGCGTCCATCCCCGGGCGGGAGGAGCCTCCCGGCTGGTACTCACCGCGAGCTGACGCCTCTGCTGAGACGTAGCGGCTGCCGCGGAACCCGGCTCGCACCGCCAGAACCCGACCCGGGTCCTCGACGGCGGAGGCGATGAACACGACATTGGTCCCGTCGGCGAGAGCCGGGAGGAGTGCGTCGGTGAAGGCGAGTGGCCCGAGATGGTTCGTCGCGAACGCGAGCTCCCATCCCTGCTCGCTCACCGCAGCTTTGGACAACATGATCCCGGCGTTGTTGAGGACGCCTCGGATCGGAAGGTCGAGTGCGGTGATCTCGGAGGCTGCGCGACGCGCGCTGCGGACGTCGGCGAAGTCAGCGACCACCGGTACGGCGCCTCCTCCGCTCGCCTCGATCTGCCGCTGGACGCCGGCCAGCTTGTCGGCGTTCCTGCCGACGAGCACCACGGTCCCGTGAGCGGCGAGCTCGAGGGCGGTGCGGTAGCCGATGCCGGACGTGGGGCCGGTGATGACCCACACGGGTCGCTGCTGGTTCATGGTCGCTCCTGGGGAGTCAGTTCGGTCAACGGGCAAGGGCACGCCAGATCGCGTCGAAGGCGGCGCTGCTGCGGGGGTCGTCGGTGGCCGAGCCAGGGCCCGGCCGGTCGATGAGGTCGTCGATGGTCGCGTCCGCGATGGAGCTGAGGATCCGCAGGACGAAGCGGAGGGGCACATTCTGCATGGGTCCGCCGGCTCGACACCGTTCGAGGAGCTCTCCCATGCCGCTGAGCGCCTGGTGGGCAGCGTCGCGGCTCTCGGCGGTGATGTCCTCGGCGACGTCGAGCTGCGCCAGCACCCGCCGCTTCTCCGGGGTACCCGTCGCCCAGCCGACCCAGCGGTCCCACACGTGACGGAGCTGGTCGCGCGGCCCCGCCTCGGCCGGGAGGCCTCCGGAGGTGGCCCTGCCCATCTCTGCCTTCAGCGACACGTACAGCTGGTTCACGAGTAGGGACTTGGACTCGAAGGTGTTGAAGAGCGTTCCCGCCGATACGCCGGCCTGCTTCGCGATGGTGGCCGTCGACACCGTGAGCCCCTGGACGGCGATCATCTCCACCGCCGCCGAGAGGAGCGCCTCGCGGTGAGCGGGGTTGCGACGCCGGGACACCCGCCCACTGTATAAATGACTGATCAGTCAGTCAAGGACCGGGAAGACTGGCTAGCGGAAGGACGATCTGACCGCCGTGGCCCCCGTGCTCGGCTTCGCCGAGCATGACGGCGGCGACGGTTGCTCGACTGACGGGGCGGGGCACCCGCCGCCCCGGCGCCTCGGCCAGCGGGACCGCGCTCCAGTGCGCGGCGGCAGGACCGTTGGTGAGCGGGCCGGCGTGCACGAGGACGCCGCCGGCAGCGGCGACGATGGTGTCGGCGTCGGCCTTGTCCTGGAGCTCCGGGGCGAGCACGAGTCGCAGGACCGACCGCGTGAGACGGCCCGCGACGGCAGCCGACCCTCCGGTACCGAAGGCCCCGAGCCAGACGATGCGCCACGACGAGTCCGACGTCACCAGTCGCGCTCCCCGGGCCAAGAGGTCGGGCGGACCGCCCTTGCTGACCCCCAGAGCAGAGAGGAGCACGTCGGCACGTCGGAGTGCCGGCGCGATCGATGCGGGCTCGGTCACGTCTCCCGCCACGATCTCGAGCCGATGGGAGGACGGTAGCTCCAGGCGGTCCGGACGACGGGCGATGGCGGTCACGGTGTGTCCCCGCTCGAGGGCCCCCCGGGTGAGCAGCCGACCAGTGCCGCCCGTAGCGCCCAGGATCACGACGTTCACGAGTCGCTCCTCGAGACGTCGCTGGAGGCGGTCGCGGGTCGAGGGGCATGAGGCTTCGCGGTGAAAGGGGCGAGAACCGCGAGCGCCGAGGCATGCAGGGCGGAGCCGGTGGCGAGGAAGTCATTGCTGGCCAGCGTCCAGCGCCGGCCGTCGAGTGCGCTCACGGTGCCCCCCGCCTCGGCCACGAGCAGGGCTCCCGCAAGGAGCCCGGACCGGACGGCACTGTGCTGCCAGAAGACGTCTGTCCGGCCGGCGGCGAGCTCCACGAGCTGGAGGGTGGCCGGGACGGAGACCCGGACGACCAGTGCCGCCTCCAGCATCGCGGCCACCGATCGGCCGATCGAGGTGAACGTGGTCGCGGTCTCGCGTGGACTGGCCTGCCCCGTTCCCACCAGGGCGGCCCGCAGGTCGGCCTTGGAGGACGCCTTCAGGCGTCGCCCGTCCTCGAAGGCTCCTCCACCACGCAGTGCCGTGTAGGTGGTCTCCGTCAGCGGCAGGTGGACAGCGGTGAGGACGGCGGCGTTGTCCCGGACGAGGGTTGCCGTGACCCCCCAGTCCCGCAACCCGTGCGTGTGGTTGATGTTGCCCTCGACCGGGTCCACCACCCACCAGTCGCCATCAGGCAGGACACCGTCGGCCAGCTCGTCCTCGACCCAGCGCGCTGTCGGACAGGCCGCCTCCAGCAGGGGACGCAGGATGTGCAGGGAGGCCGCGTCGTTGGCGCGGATCGCCGCGATCACCTGCTCGGGAGTCGTCGGCGGTGAGGGGGGGAACCGGTCGAGCATGACTCGTCCCGCGGCGCGTACGGCATCGACGCTCGCGTCCAGGATCTGCCGGTCGTCGAGCGTGGCGGTCTGCCCTCGGGGTGATGACGGACCAGCCGGTTCCTGAGCCATGGTGTGTCCTCTCTCGCGCCCGGGCGGGCCGGGTGCCTTCTCTCCGACGTTAGAGAGCACGAGCCTTACCAACAAGTGCATTCTTCACACTTGTAGATTTACCTGTATGCATCCAGATTTGAACCTGCTGGTGGCGCTCGACGTCCTGCTCGAGGAGGAGAGCGTCCAAGCAGCCGCCGACCAGCTGCACCTCTCCAGCCCCGCGATGAGCCGGACCCTCGGTCGTCTCCGCGCCCTCACCCGGGACGAGATCCTGGTGAGAACCGGCCGGACGATGACCCCGACGCCCTACGCCTCGGCGGTCCGCGACCAGGTGCACCAGCTCGTGCAGCAGGCGCGCAGCGTGCTGAGGCCACATCACGACCTGGACCTCCTCACCCTCGAGCGCACCTTCTCCCTGCAGTGTCACGACGCCATCACCTCCGTGCTGGCACCAACCTTGCTCGCGATGACGCGCGCCGCCGCCCCGGGTGTCACGCTGCGCTTCCTCGCCGAACCCGCCGCCGACAACGGCGACCTGCGGCGAGGACGGGTCGACCTCACTCTCGGCTCGACCACACCGGACCAACCCGACACCAGGCACGAGAACCTCGGACAGGGCCGGCTCGTCGTCGCGCTCCGAGCCGGTCACCCCCTTCAGACCGACCAGCTGGACCTGGCTCGGTACGCCGCCGCCGACCACGTGCTGGTCTCTCGGCGCGGCCGGCTCTCCGACCCCATCGACACCGCTCTCGCCGAGCACGGTCTCCGACGACGGGTCATCGCGTCGGCGCCGAGCACGGCGGTCGCGATCGACATCGTCCGTGGCTCGGATGCGGTCGTCGCTGTTCCCGAGCTCATCTGCCGGACCCTGACGACCCGGGCCGACATCCGCTACGTGCCCCTGCCGCTCGACCTGGAACCGGTCCCGGTCATCCTCGCGTGGCACCAACGCCACGAGAACGACCCTGCCCACACCTGGCTGCGCGACCAGGTCCGTCGGGCGGCCCCCGCGGGGCCGTGACCTGAGGCTCAGCCGCGTGCCACCGTGGGGGTGGCGGGTCCCATCACGACGTGGGTCTGGTCGCTGGTCAACGCGGCGACGGGCAGCGCGCTGCGAGGTCCGGTGCGAAGCCCGTCGAGCAGGAGGTGGAGGTAGCGCCGGTACAGGTCGGGCTGCGCGTTCCGCGAGCGGGCCATGATGGCGTTCAGGCCGACTTGGATGAAGGTCAGGTCGGTGCCCTCGACGTCGGGCCGCAACGCGCCGCCCTCTCGGGCACGGGCGATGATGGCCCGGTTCTTGGGAGCCATGACCTCACGGTTCCAGTCGTGCTGTCCCACGCTCACCCGATCGCCGCTGACGATCTGCGCCAGAGACCTGTCGCGCAGCTGCAGGGCCAACGACTGCTCGAGATAGTCCACCAGCCCGCGCCAGGGGTCGGGGTCCTCGAGAGCGGCGTCGGCGAGGGCGGCGAGCTCAGCCGTCTGCTCGGCGAAGATGGCGTTGAGCAGCTCACCCTTGTTCGCGAACCGACGGTAGGCGGTGCCGACGCCGAGACCGGCGTGTCGAGCGATGTCGTCGAGGGTGACCTCAAATCCTTGCTCGGCCAACAGCTCGCGCGCCGCGGCCAGCAACCGCTTCCGGTTCTGCGCAGCGTCTTGACGCAGGGCTCGCGGGCTCGTTGCTTCTGCGACGTCAGCCATCGCCTCAGCCTAGCCGATACGGAGATCTGATCTCCACTTTAGTGCTACAGTTTATCCGGAGAGACTAACTCCGCTTATTGATGCCATCGAGGTGACAGGACGCCATGTCAGCCAACACCGAGGACCGGCCGGCCCTTCCCCACGTCGGTCTGCCCAACGGCCCGCACGCGGGGATCGTGATCGCGGTCGCCTCGATGGGCTTCTTCCTGATCACGCTGGACATCTCGATCGTGAACGTCGCTCTGGCCGCGATCCGCGCCGAGCTGGGCGGCGGCACGGTGGGACAGCAGTGGATCATCGACGGCTACACGTTGCTGTTCGCCGGACTGTTGCTGTTCGCCGGCAACCTGACCGACCGGATCGGCGCCAAGCAGGCGATGGCGCTCGGCATCGCGGCCTTCGCCGTCACGTCGGCGGCCTGCGCCTTCGCGCCGAGCGCCACGTCGCTGATCGTGGCTCGATGCGCCCAAGGGGCCGGCGCGGCCGTCATGCTGCCGGCGTCGATGGCTCTGGTCCGTGAAGCCTTCCCCGACCCGGCGCGCCGCGCCCGGGCACTCGGCGTGTGGGCCGTCGGGGGTGCCGTGGCCGGCCTGGTCGGTCAGCCGTTGGGTGGGCTGCTGACCACCCACGACTGGCGCTGGGTGTTCACGATCAACCTCCCGGTCTGCGTCGGCATGCTCGGCTTGCTCATCGCGGTCGCAACCTCACCGACGCGGCCGGCGCCGTTCGACTGGCCCGGGCAGATCCTCGCCATCGCCGGTCTCTCCACCCTGGTCTACGGACTCATCGACGGTGGCCACGTGGGGTTCGGCTCCCCCGTCGTCGTTTCCACCCTCACGATCGCGGCCTGCTCCCTGGTCGGGTTCGTGCTGGTGCAGGCCCGCGTCCGCGACCCGATGATGCCCTTGGAGCTGTTCCGCGGCCACGGGTTCCGGATCGCGCTGCCGATCGGGTTCGCCTTCATGGTCGGCAACTACGGCAACGTCTTCGTCGTCAGCCTCTTCCTCCAGCAGCAGTTGGGCCTCTCACCCCTGCACGCCGGTCTGGTGTTCCTGCCCTCGGCGTTCTTCGCCATCGCCGCCAACCTGGCCAGCGGACCGGTCACCAACCGCTTCGGCGCCCGTCTCCCCGTCCTCGTCGGCCTGTCGACGATGGCTGCCGGCCTCGTCGCGCTCCTGATCACCGTGCCCCTGGGCCACCCCGTCCTGGTGGCCGCCTGCGTCATCCCGGTCGGCGCCGGCGGCGCCCTGGCCATGCCGTCGGTCACCTCCGTCGTCCTCGAAGGTGTGCCCGGCCACCAAGCCGGCGCCGCGAGCGCGGTGTTCAACACCTTCCGCCAGGTGGGCGGAGCTGTGGCCATCGCCGTCTTCGGCGCTCTCATCGCCGACCCCGACCACGTCGTCTTGGGGGTCAGGCTGAGCCTCGGCATCGCCGCCGCCTTGCTGACCCTCGCGGCGCTCAGCAGCCTTCGGATCCGACCGCGCAGCTCGTGATCACCGGCTGATCAGCCGGGTGCCGCGAGCCCCAGCTCCACGGCGGCGCGGTGAAGCCGGTCGTCGAAGGTCGCGACATACCCCCCGACCGTCCGCGCGGCGAGGATGACGCAGCAGTCGGGCAACCGCAGCTGCGTCCGTACCCTGAGCTCGGCGAGCTCCCGGGGCGCGTCGGCCTCGAGTGGGATTGTCCTGACGCCGAGCTCTCGTACCGCACTCTCGGCCAGGTCGGCGCGTCCGGTGCGGGCGGGTCCGACCAACACCTCCGCGAGAGTCAGGGGGCTCGTCGCGAGGACGTCGTCGACGGCGTCGAGCATCAGCGCGGTGGCTCTTGCGTGGTGCACGTCGTGCGCATCGAGGTGGGCGATGAGGACGCTGGCGTCGAGCACGATCACGCCGGCCACTCACGGCGCAGGGACTCGAGGTAGCCGGGCTCGTACGCACCGGTCAATAGACCACCCGTTCGCTCGATCGCTGCCCGCCGTGAGACGGCGCTCTCCGAAGCTGGTCCGAGCGCGTCGTGACCCTCCTCCGCGAGACGAACCAGGAGTTTGGCCCGGCTCTTCTCCTCTGGCCAGCGTCGGGCCGCGTCGTCGAGGGCCGCCTTCAGGCGGTCGGACTCAGTGATCAGGTAGCGCTGTCGAGTCGTGGGCACCTGGCGAGTATATCTCTCCAGGGCTGGTGATACACCTGTCAAACTCCGGGGATGAACTACCTCAAACGGGACTCGACGACCCGATCGATCGAGGAGTGAACCGAGGCCTGTGGAAAGGTTTCGTCCAGACGCTCCCAGGACCGACCGAACACCGGCCATCGTGCTGACCAGGAGTGATGAACTGGATGGAGCGGACGACGGGAATCGAACCCGCATTCTCAGCTTGGGAAGCTGATGTACTGCCATTGTACGACATCCGCATGCGGCGAACCGCGTCCGAAAGTGTAGCCCACCGGCGCCCTCGACCCGCCCGTCCGAGTCCCGACGAGAGCGTCAGGGTTACCCCTGAGGACACCCCGCGTCCCCCGGAAGGTGACCGTTCCCCCTCGCCAGGGGGCGCCGACGGTCCTAGCGTGAGGCCATGACCGAGAGCATCCTCGAACCTGCCGGCGTCGGACCCGTGGCGGGGGGTCATCTCCGAGCCTCCGACAGCGACCGCGAGCAGGTCTCGACGGTCCTCAGCACCGCGTACGCGGAGGGCCGGCTGACGCGCGAGGAGCACGACGAGCGGCTGGACGCGCTGCTCGCGGCCAAGACGTTCGACGACCTGGTGGGGCTGACCCGGGACCTCGTGGGACCGCCCCTGCCGACCGCGGCTCCCGCAGTCGCCGGTCCGAAGCTCGACACCGTCGCGGCGAGCGAGGAGACCGACAGGATGGTGGCGGTCTTCTCCGGAACCGAGCGCAAGGGCACCTGGCGGGTCCGCCGCCGGATCGAGTCGTACGCGCTCTTCGGCGGCATCGACCTCGACATGCGGGAGGCGACGTTCGAGAGCCCGGTCACCGAGATCAGCGGCTTCTGGTGCTTCGGCGGCCTCGACATCAAGGTGCCCGCCGGCGTGGAGGTCCGGGACCAGACGATGGGCATCTTCGGCGGCAGTGACGTCAAGAACGTCGGGGAGCCCCAACCCGGGGCGCCCGTGCTGGTGATCAAGGGCATGGCCCTCTTCGGCGGCGTGTCGGTCAAAGGCCCCCGACCGGCTCGCCGTTGGGGCGCCAACGCGGCGCTCGGACGTCGCGCCGACCACAGGCACCACCACTAGACCCGTAGCCTGGGGGCGTCATGGACGACCTCTTCGCGCCCCCCGGCTACGACTGGCAGCGCCTCTCCCCCCGGTACCGGTCGCTCCGCCGGCTCACCACCGTGCTCGTCGCCCCGATTCTCTTCACCGTCCCGGCCCTGGTCCTCGGCCTCGCCTTCGGCCTCTGGTGGGTGGCGCTGCTGCTCTGGGCGATCGCGGCGGTCATCGTCGTGATCCGTTACCTGCTGGTCGGACGCACCTGGCGCAGCTGGGGCTATGTCGAGCGCGACGACGACCTCTACATCACCCACGGTGTGCTCTTCCGCACCCTGGTCGCCGTCCCGTACGGGCGGATGCAGCTGGTGGAGGTCGAGTCAGGGCCGCTGGAACGGGCCTTCGGGCTGGCCAGCGTCACCCTGAAGACCGCGAGCCCCGACACCGGCGCCACGATCCCCGGCCTCCCGCCCGAGGAGGCCGCCCGGCTCCGCGACCGCCTGACCGAGCGAGGCGAGGCCCAGGCCTCCGGGCTATGAGCCTGCCACCCCCACCGTCGACGCCGCCGCCCTCAGCGGAGCTGGCACCTCCCGTTCCGGGGGCGCCCCTCGTCAAGCAGACCGAACGCCCGCACCCGTTCAGCCCGTTCGTCCGCGGCTGGATCGTCTTCGTGGCCCTGGTCCTGACGTGGGGTCGCCAGCTCATCCCGGACGGCGGCGACGACCGCTTCTCGGCCGGCGACCTGGTGGGCTTCGCCCCGTTCCTCGGCGGCTTCCTGCTGCTGGCGGCCGCCGTCGGCTTCGTGAGCTGGTACTTCACCCGCTTCGTGATCGACGCCGATGAGCTGCGGCTGGAGACCGGGGCGGTGTTCAAGAGCTCCAAGCGGGTGCGCTTCGACCGGATCCAGTCCGTCGACATCGTCCAGCCCTTCGCCGCCCGACTGCTGGGCCTGGCCGAGCTGCGGATCGAGGTGGGAGCCGGGGACAGCTCACTGCGGCTGCGCTACCTGACCCGAGCCCGGGCCACCGCCGTCCGGGAGTACCTGCTGGCCCGCGCCTCCGGTCGCCGGCACGAGCTGGACGACCCCGAGCTCAACCAGCCGACCAGCGCGTTCACCGACCGCGGCGCCGCCGACCGGCCGCTCGTCGTCGTCTCGCCGAGGCGCCTCGTGCTCAGCTTCCTCGTCTCCACCGAGTGGCTGATGTCGGCGGGCACGACCGTGGTCCTGCTCGTCGTGAGCTCGATCTTCGACGTCGTGACCTACGCCTTGCCGGGCCTGGTCCCGCTGCTGATCAGCGCGGTGACGGTGGTGGGCCGGCGGGTCCTCCAGATGTACAACTTCACTCTGTCCACGTCTCCGCGCGGCCTCCGCGTGACCCGCGGCCTGACCAACCTGACCAGCCAGTCCGTCCCGGTGGACCGGATCCAGGGCGTCAAGATCAGCCAACCGTTGCTGTGGCGGCCGTTCGGCTGGCACCGGGTGGACGTCGACATCGTCGGTTACGCAGGAGGCGACAGCGAGAACAACGAGCGCGGCGCCACCAGCGTGCTGCTGCCGGTGGCCTCGGCCGGCGACGTCTCGCTGGCCCTCGAGCAGGTGCTGCCCGGCATCGACCTGAGCGCGATCGAACTGCACCCCGTCCCGCGCCGGGCCCGCTGGATCCGCTGGTTCGACTGGTGGACGCTGCGTTACGGCTGGGACGAGCAGGCGCTGGTCACCGAGCACGGTTGGATGACCCACGTCCGCGACGTCCTGCCGCACGCCAAGACGCAGTCGGTGCGGATCGAGGAGGGGCCGCTGCAGCGCCGGCTGCGCCTCGCCGACGTGCACGTCGACACCCCCCGCGGCCCGGTCGTCGTGGTGGCCCACCACCTCGACGCCGCCACCGCCCGCGAGCTGGCGCTGAGCCAGCTCGACCGGGCGCGGGCCGCTCGACAGGCGGACCGGGAGCGGCGGGCGGTCGCGTCGGCGCCCGACCCGCGGGCTGCCGAAGACGCGCTCCTGCGCTCCTTCGCGACCGACCGGGGCCAGCTGCTCGGCGCGGGGTCGGAGACCGAGGTGTTCGCGCTGCCGGACGGCCGGCACGTGCTGCGGCTCTACCGCGCGGGACACGAGGCACCCGCGGCCGTCGCCGGCCAGCTACACGACCTGTACGAGGGCTGGCGCGGCGTGGACATCGGGATCGAGGTGCCGCTGGTGCTGGAGGTCGGTGAGCGGTCCGGCCGCGCCTTCACCGTCGACCGGCGATTCTCGGGCCGGAGCTTCTCCGGCTGGCTGGAGACGGCCTCACCGGAGCAGCGGCGCCCGGCCCTGGCGACCTACCTCGACGCCACCACGGCGGTCTCCCGGCTGCCGATGCGGCTGCCCGGCTTCGCCCGGCTGGTCGGAGCGGAGGGTCCGCGCGCGTACGGGAGCCTGCCCGAGCTGGCGAACGCCATGCTCGCCGGCCCGACCGCCCGCAGCCGGGACGCCCTGGAGCGCGACCTGCCCGAGGTGGCCGAGATCTGGGACCGGCTGCAGGCGGACCTGGCGGACCGCGAGGTGGCACCCGTGGTCGTGCACGGCGACATCTGCCCGCCCAACGCCTACGTCAGCCTCGGTCCCGCCGGCCCGGTGGTGACAGGCCTCGGAGACTTCAGCCCGCACACCATGCAGGCCGACCCGCTGATGGACCTCAGCCTGGCCGTCGCCTGCATCGAGCTCGAGGCCTACCCGGGGGCGGCCGACGACGCGGCGTGGCTGGAACAGGTCGTCCTGCAGCGCCACGGCTCCGCACCGGTCGCCGACGGTGAGCTGGCCCGCTGGCTGGACGTCTACCGGCGCTTCTACGGCTTCTACTTCTCCGACGCCTGCCTCGACCAGCCGCTGCTCTACGCCTGGTGCCTGCGCCAGCTGCGCCGATGACCGCTCCAGGAGTTGTGTCGGCCGCCTGGTGAACCGATAGTGGTTTCCCAGGAGGCGAGATGGATCTGCGAGCGCTCGAACTCGGGCCGTTGTGGGTGCTGAGCGCCCTGTCCGGCACCGGCAACCGCTTTGACGCGCGCGAGCTGAGCGCCTTCTGGGACGCGCTCGTGGCGGTGGCGCTGCGCACCCCCGAGCCCGCGCGTGGGCTGCTCACGTCGCTCACCGACGACCGCACGGGTCTGCTGCTGGCCTTCGAGCTGGACGACCGTCCGCTCGTCTCGGGCTTCGCCGCCGTCGTCCGGGCCCTCGCGTCGCTCGAACCGGCCGTGGCCGAGGACTACCGCATCGCCCTGCTGCGGATCGGCACGAGCCTGGGCCGCTCGCGTGGACCCTACGGGGAACGCATCAGCGCGAGTGACACCCAGCTCCTGCTCCTGGTGGCCGAGCTGCTGGAGATCCGCAGCGCCCGGCTGAGCGACGACCAGCTGGTCTGAGCCCTCAGCCCTCAGCCCGCGGGCCGGTCCGTGTCGCGCCGCCGGGCCCAGTCCTCCAGTCGGATCAGGGTCTGCTCGATCGCCCGTTGGTTGCGGCTCGACGCCCGGAGCAGCCTGAGCACGACCGGGGCGTGGGAGGGTCCGGCGTCGAACTGCTCGGTCACCTCGGTACTGGTCGGGTCGACGGGCACGAGCAGGTAGCGCCAGACGTGGCCGCCGAAGTGCCGCCACGCGATCCGCCGGCCCTCCTCGAACTCGACCACCTCGTTCAGGATCTTGTACGGCACGCCCCAGCGCATCTCCATCCCGAACCGCGAGCCGGCCGACAGCCGCTCAGGCGTGCGCTCCTGCACCCCGCGGACCTGGCCGGAGCCGTCGATCAGCGCGTGCTGCCGCGGGGAGGCGAGCAGCTCGAAGATGTCGGTGGCAGCCGCCGGGATGAGCCGGCTCGCCTCGGCGCTCGGCGCGGTCAGCATGCTCGCCAGTGTGCCAGCCACCGCCCTCCCGGTGAGGGACGGTTGTCGATAGGGTCGAGCCATGACTGACCAACCCGTGCACAGTGCTCCCGTCCTCGGCATCGACATCGGTGGCAGCGGTATCAAGGGCGCGCCGGTCGACCTCATGACCGGTGAGTTCGTGGGCAAGCGGCTGCGGATCGCCACCCCCGAGAAGTCGACGCCCGAGAACGTGGCCAAGGTCGTCGGCGACATCGTCGACCACTTCAAGGACGCGATCGACGCGAACGGTCCGATCGGGGTCACCATCCCCGCGGTCGTGACCCACGGTCAGACCCGGTCGGCGGCGAACATCGACAAGTCCTGGATCGACGCCGAAGCGGAGAAGATCTTCGAGGACCACCTGGGCCGCGACATCTACCTGGTCAACGACGCCGACGCCGCCGGCGTGGCCGAGGTCAAGTACGGCGCGGCCAAGGACCACCCCGGACTCGTGCTCCTGACGACGCTCGGCACCGGCATCGGCTCGGCCCTGGTCTACCGAGGCGTCCTGATCCCCAACACCGAGTTCGGGCACCTGGAGATCGACGGCCACGACGCCGAGTCGCGCGCCGCCTCCAGCGTCAAGGACAAGGAGGGGCTGTCCTACAGCCAGTGGGCCAAGCGGCTGCAGCGCTACTACGAGCGCGTCGAGGCGCTGCTCTGGCCGGACCTGATCGTGGTCGGTGGCGGCGTCAGCAAGGACGCGGACAAGTTCCTGTCCAAGATCGACGTGCACGCCGAGCTGGTCCCCGCCAAGCTGCTGAACACTGCCGGCATCGTCGGCGCCGCCTGGCTGGCCAACGACCGCCGGCTGCACCCGGACCTGCTCAAGTAGCCCCGGCGGCGGGTCACATCCGGTCGAGGGCCTCGATGCCGAGCAGCCCGAGGCCGGTGGCGAGCACCTTCTTGGTCGCGGCGCAGAGCGCGAGCCGGGAGTCCCGGACCTCGCCGTCGGACTTCAGCACCGGGCACTCCTCGTAGAAGGTCGAAAGCCCGCTGGCCAGGTCGTACAGGTAGGTGCAGAGCTTGTGCGGCTGCAGGGACTCGGCCACCTCGGCGACGACCTCGCCGAACCGGGACAACAGCAGGGCCAGCTGCTGCTCGGCGGGCTCGCCGAGCACGCTGACCTGCGTCTGGGCGCTGAGCCCCTCGGACTCGGCCTTGCGCAGCACCTGAGCCATCCGAGCGTGGGCGTACTGCAGGTACGGTCCGGTGTTGCCGGTGGTCTGCACCATCCGGTCGACGTCGAACACGTAGTCCTTGTTCAGCCCGGTCGAGAGGTCCGCGTACTTGATCGCGGCCAGCGCGACCGGCGGGGCGGCCTGGGCTTCTGCGGCCTCCAGCAGCGAGGTCAGGGTTACCGCGGTGCCCTCGCGGGTGGAGAACTTCCTGCCGTCCGGGCCCAGCACCTGGCCGAACGCGACGTGCTCGGCGGCAACCCCCTCGGGCAGCCAGCCGGCGAGGCGGGCCACCGCGAAGACCTGCTCGAAGTGGAACGTCTGCGGCGTCCCGACCACGTAGATCAGCCGGTCGGCGGTCAGGTCACGAACCCGGTGCCGGATGGCCGCCAGGTCGGTCGTGGAGTAGCCGTACCCGCCGTCCCGCTTGCGGACGATCATCGGTGAGTTGAAGCCCTCGACGAAGACGCAGAGCGCTCCGTCGTCCACGACCGCGGTGCCGGAGGACTCCAGGTCGGCGACCACGGCGGGCAGGTCGTCGTTGTACATCGACTCCCCCGCCAGGTCGTCGTCGGTGAGCAGCACGTTCAGCCGGGCATACACGGCGTTGAAGCCGACGAGGGAGATCTCGATCAGCTGCCGCCAGGTGGCCCGGGTCTCCGGGTCGCCGGACTGCAGGGCCACCACGCGGCGGCGGGCGGCCGCGGCAAAGTCCTCGTCCGCCTTGAAGTGTGCGTTGGCCCGCTGGTAGAGCTGCTCGGCCGCGACCAGGTCGAGGCTGGAGACGTCGATCTCGTCCTCCAGGATCTGCTCGACGAGCAGCCCGAACTGGGTGCCCCAGTCCCCTATGTGGTTCTGGGCGATGACCCGGTGCCCGACGGCGGTCAGGACTCGATTCAGGCAGTCGCCGATGATCGTTGCGCGCAGGTGCCCGACGTGCATCTGCTTGGCCACGTTCGGTGAGGAGTAGTCGACCACGACCACCTGAGCGTGGGCGGTGGCCACGATGCCTGCGGCGGGGTCGGCCAGCTGACCGGTCACCGAAGCAGCCAGGACTGAGGACCTGAGCCGCAGGTTGAGGAAGCCAGGGCCGGCGATCTCGGGGGTCTCGCACAGGTCGTCCAGCTCGAGCCGCTCCACGATCGACGCCGCCACCTCGCGCGGCGGACGACCCTCACTCTTAGCCAGGCGCAGCGCCACGTTGGACTGGAAGTGACCGAACTGCAGCTTGGTGGCCGGCCGCAGCTCGGGGTCGATCCCGGCGACGGCTTCGATCCGGGAGCTCAGCAGAGAGGGTAGGGAGGGCACGACAAGGAAGTATCCCACCTCGCCGCGGACTGGCAGGATGAGCCGGTGCCTCAGCCCCGGCAGCCTTTCCTGCACGACCTGGTCACCGTCTTCGCTGCGCCCACCCAGGTGCTGTCCGCGCGGGACGGAGCCATCGACGCCACCGCCGCGACAGGCGGTACCGGACCCAGCGCCGAGGGCGTCCTGCACGCCGACGTCCGCGTGCTGAGCCGGGCGACGGTGACCGTCGACGGACTGCCGGGCGAGCACATCGCCACCCGCGTCTCCGGCCGCGAAGCCACCTTCACCTGGCTGCTCCGGCACGTCGGAGCCGGCCGCGGAGCCTCCCCCGACCCGCAGGTCCGGCTGGACCGCGTCCGGCGGGTGCAGCCCGCGACGATCGAGGAGCGCTACGAGCTGAGCTCGGTCTTGGACGTACCGGTCACCGTCGAGGTCGAGGTGACCCTCGCCGCCGACCTGGCCGGCGTCGAGGGCATCAAGGTCGGGGAGCCTTCCGTGCCCCGGCCGTTCCCTGTCGATCCGACGGGCGAGGGGCTGGTCTGGGGCGACGACACCTCGACGGCCACCCTGAGCGCGCCGGGCGCGGAGCTGTCGCTCACCCCCGGCCGGACCGGCGCGACCGTCCGCTGGCGCGTGACCGTTCCGGCCAGCGGCCGGGCTGTCGTGAGCTGGACGTTGCTGCTGCAGGACGCCGGAGCCGCCGTGGTGGCCGCGCCGCCTGCGCCGAGCATCGCGTACGAGACCCTCGCCCCCGACGCCGACCGGCGGCTGAGGCCCTGGCTGGAACGGTCGCTGGCGGACCTGGAGAGCCTGCGGATGGCCCGCCCCGACGCCACGGACGACGTCTTCTTCGCCGCCGGCGCGCCCTGGTACCTGACCCTGTTCGGCCGGGACAGCATCTGGGCGGCACGGATGCTGCTGCCGCTGGACCTCGGGCCGGCGCGGGGAACGCTGCGCGCGCTGGCCGCGCTGCAGGGCACCCGGACCGACGACGAGCTGGCCGAGCAGCCCGGCAAGATCATGCACGAGCTGCGCCGCTCGGCCTTCGCGATGGGCACGATGAGCCTGCCGCCGCTCTACTACGGCACCATTGACGCCACCCCGTTGTGGGTCTGCCTGCTGCACGACGCCTGGCGGGCCGGGCTGCCCGAGGTCGAGGTCGCCGAGCTGCTGCCGCACCTGGAACGGGCGCTGAGCTGGCTCACGACCAGCTTCGACGCCGACGGGGACGGCTTCGGTGAGTACCTCGACGTCACCGGGCACGGCCTCGCCAACCAGGGCTGGAAGGACTCCGCCGACTCGGTCCGGTTCGCCGACGGGACGGTTGCGGTCGGTCCGGTCGCGCTGTGCGAGGTCCAGGGGTACGCCTACGAGGCCGCGACGTCCGGAGCGGACCTGCTGGACGCGTACGGCCGGCCCGGCGCCGAACGGCTCCGGGACTGGGCGGGCCAGCTGGCGAGCAGGTTTCGCGAGTCGTTCTGGTGCGGCACCGGGGAGGGCCGCTACCCCGCCCTGGCCCTGGACGGTGACAAGCGCCGCGTCGACTCCCTGACCAGCAACATCGGGCACCTGCTCGGCACCGGCCTGCTGGACGCGGAGGAGGAGCGGCTGGTCGCGGAGCGGGTCGCCAGCGCGGCCCTGGACTCGGGCCTCGGACTGCGCACCATGGCAGCGACCGACGGCGGATACTCCCCCCTCAGCTACCACTGCGGCTCGGTGTGGCCGCACGACACCGCCATCGTGGTCGCCGGCCTGGTCCGGGCCGGGCTGGCCGGGTACGCGGACGGGTTGGTCGAGGGACTGCTGCGGGCCTCGGTCGCGTTCGAGGCTCGGCTGCCCGAGCTGTGGAGCGGTGAGGGCGAGCCCGTCCCCTACCCGGCCAGCTGCCGTCCCCAGGCGTGGTCCGCTGCCGCGGCCGTCGTGGTCGCCCGGGCGCTGGCCGAGGGGCAACCCCTGCTGAGCCGTGGCTGAGACGTCCCTCTAGGCTGCAGCATGGCCGATCCCGTACACCGTTACTACGCCGCGCTCGAAGCCCGGAACTGGGACGAGGTCGAGGCCCTGCTGGCCCCTGACTTCGTCTACGAGCTGCCGCAGAGCCACGAACGTGTTCACGGGCGCGAGAACTACCTGCGGTTCAACCAGGACTATCCCGGCGAGTGGCACCTGGCGGTCGACCGCGTGATCGCCGACGGTGACCGGGAGGCCGCCGTCCGGCTGACCGTCACCTACGAGGGCGAGCCGATGGACAACCTGTCGCTGCTCACCTTCGACGACCAGCAGCGGATCACCCGGATGGTCGACTTCTGGCCCGAACCCAGCGAGCGCCCGTCCGGTCGTCCCGACTACGTCGAGCGGGACTGACGCCCGCTCAGGGGACGGTGGGCTGGCAGCGCGGGCACCAGTAGCTGCGGCGCTCCTGCCCCCGGGGCCCGAACTCCTCGGTGAGCACCGGCGTGCCGCAGCGTCGGCACGGCTGGCCGGGTCGTTCGAAGACGTAGCGGCTCCGGCCCGGCCGCAGGTCGCCCGTCGTCGACTGCTCGGTACGCCAGCGGTTCGCGTAGAGCAGCTGCTGGCCGCGCTGCAGCACCCGGCGGACGTTGCCGACCGAGCCCACCGGCGTCCGCGGGTGCAGACCCTGCAGGAACAGCAGCTCCGCGCGGTAGAGAGTGCCGATCCCGGCCAGGTTCCGCTGGTCCAGCAGGGCCTCGCCGATGCTCCGCTCCGGCTGCGCGCTGACGCGGCGGACCGCCTCGGCCAGGTCCCAGTCCGGGCCGAGCAGGTCCGGCCCGAGGTGGCCGACGACACTGTCCTCCTCGGCGGTCGGCAGCAGCTCGACCACCGGCAGCCGGTAGCCGACGGCGTCGTGCCGCGCGGTGGCGAGCACCGCGCGGATCTGGAATTCCTGCCCGCCGCTCCAGCGCCGGCCGCGCTCGAAGATGCGCCAGGTGCCCTCCATCCGAAAGTGCGTGTGCAGCGTGTAGCCGTTGTCGAAACGGAAGAGCTGGTGCTTGCCGCGGGAGGCGACCTCGCGCACGGTCACGCCGGTCAGGTCAGTCGTGGCCAGGCTGGGCACTCGGAGCTCGCAGCGGGTCAGCAGCTGACCGTGCAGCGCCTCGTCGAGCCGACGGCAGGACCGCCAGACCGTATCTCCCTCGGGCACCGGCCCATTGTCACCCGGCGAGCCGCCCGCCCAGGGCTCGGGCGCTGACCATCACCCACGTCCGGAACGGCCGCCAGCCCTCGGCCAGCGTCGTCAGCTCGTCCGGCGTGAGCTCGTGGTCGACCCCGTAGAGCTCCTCGACCGCGGATCGGGCGTGGCCCTCGAAGGCCAGCACGTCGGCGTGCCCGACGGCGCGGAGGACGATCAGCGAGCTGTAGAACGGCCCGATACCGGGCAGCCGCTGCAGCTCGCGCTCCGCCTCCGCCGGGTCGAGCGCTCGCAGCCGCTCCGCCCCGAGCTGTCTCCCCGTCGCCGCGCGCGCGATGGCGTGCAACCGCGGGACCCGGTCGGCCGGCAGGCCGGGCAGGGCCTCGACGGCCAGCAGCTGCGAGGGGGTGGGCAGAGCCGAGAGCGGCTGGCCGGCCAGCACGAACGGCGTCCCGTAGAGCTCGCACAGCCGGGTCCGCAGGGGGATGGCCTGGGTCCGCGAACGGCGCGCGCTCAGCACCGACCAGACCGCTGCCTCGTACGGGGAGTAGAACAGTGCCGGCCGGAAGCCCGGAGCGACGGCGTGCAGGCGGGCCAGCGCTGGGTCGGCGAGGCAGACCGCATCGAAGGCCGCCCCGTCGTGGTCGAGCGAGATCACCCGGGCCACCTGGCGGGCCACGTCGGCCAGCCGCTCACCGGACAGGACGGCCGCTCCCGGCGGCCCGTACACGGTGAGCTCGACCGACGCCTCGACCTGTCGGGCCTCGACGCCGACCTGGGTCTCGTGGTCGCCGTCCAGGCAGAAGGCCATCCGCATCACGCCGTCGAACGACCGCTCGTCGCGATGGCCGAACCCCATCAGCGCGACCTCGGCGAGGTCGTAGGGGCCGGTGACGTCGATCGACGTCGTCTGGGGATCCGCGGACAGGCTCATGGGTCCATCCTGATGCCCCCTACTGACAGTTCCCGGGTTGTCCACAGGGCTCGTACGCTCGGCTGATGAACCGGCCCGCGCGACTGCTGCTGACGGCCCTGCTCACCAACGGCGCCGGCGCGGCCGCCGCCGTCCTGGGCTCGGTGGCCTTCGTCCGGATCCGCGCGGCCGGCCACTGCTACGCCGAGGCCGACGTGCCGCCCGCCCCGGTCGGGCTGGTGCTGGGAGCGCAGGTCTATCCCGACGGGACGCCGTCGTCGTTCCTGGCCGCCCGCCTCGAGCTGGGCCGACGGCTGCTCGACGCCGGCACGGTCTCGACCCTGCTGCTCTCTGGCGACGGCCGTGCGCCCGAGTACGACGAGCCGGCTGCGATGTGCGCCTACCTCGTCGCCGCCGGGGTGCCGGCCGACCGGCTCGTCCTCGACCGGTGCGGCTACGACACCTATGACTCCTGCGTCCGCGCGCGACGGGTGTTCGGGGTGCAGCGCATCGTGGTGGTGACGCAGACCTACCACCTGCCCCGGGCGGTGGCCACGGCCCGCGCGGTGGGACTGGACGCCGCCGGGGTGGGCGACGCAGGCGTGAGCCGCACCAGCCCGGCCTGGCTGCACGGGCTGCTGCGGGACCAGCTGGCGTGCGTCAAGACGGTGATCGACCTCATCACGTCGCGACAGCCGGTGCTCGAGCGCTGAACCCCTTGCGCCGTTGTGTAATCATGTAATTACTGCAAGGACGATGAGGGAGAACGACATGTGGCACGGTATGGCGGGACCGCACGGTCCCCAGGACGAGGGCGGCGAGGCAACAGGACCCGGACGCGGCCGGCGAGGACCCCGCGGACGCGGCTTCGGTCGCCCGGGCGGCTGGCAGAACGTCGACTCACCGCCGGCGGACGACGCGCCGGCCTGGTTCGAGGGCCGGCTTCCGAAGGAGTGGTTCAGCGACCTGACGGTGACGGTCGACCGCGAGGAGATCATCGTCGTCGGGCGGTTGGCCGAGGACCCGGCCCCAGACCGCGCGACCGCTGAGGGACAGGTCTCCCGCTTCCGCGCCGAGAGCCGCGCGGCACGGATCGAGATCGCGGAGGAGGCCGAGGCCCGCTACGGCCGCAAGGTCTCCTGGGGGGCGCGGCTGGGTGAGGTCGACGCCCTGTTCACCCACATCTCCGTCCCGGTGATGACCCGCCTGCGTCAGCCCGAGCGACAGGTCCTCGACACCCTCGTGGACGCGGGCGTCGCCCGGTCCCGCTCGGAGGCCCTCTCCTGGGCGGTCAAGCTGGTGGGCGAACATGCCGACAGCTGGCTGGCCGACCTGCGGACGGCCATGGAGGAGGTCGACAAGCTCCGGTCCACCGGTCCCGAGCTCTGAGTCTCGGACAACCGCTGGGCGGCGACAGCAACAGAGCCTCTAAATCTGTCACCGCCTAGCGGTTCTGCCGCCCGTAGGAGGACTCGGCTACCAGCAGCCGCCAACGCGCGAGCCGCTCAGGGTCCCAGGTCCGGCCCAGCAGCGCGTCGACCGACGCGAGGATCGGACCCGCGCCGTGCAGAACCTCGGTTGCGGTGTAACCATGACGCTGCCAGCCGGTGTCGGTCAGCCGCCGGTCGCGGCTGAGGTCGCGACGGTGAGTCGCGGCGTCCCGGTGGACCTCACCGTCGTACTCATGGATTCGCCGAGTGCCGACCAGCCAGAGGTCGGCTCGGGCGACGAACCGGCCGCCGTCGTCGCGGATGACGTATTGAGGTTCGACCTCGATTCCCGCTGCCCGGTGGAGCACCCGCATGATCGACTCCCAGGGCGACTCGCTGCGCGCGTCGAGCTGCAGCAGCACCCTCCGCAGGGCAGGCGCACCTCGGCGGCGGGTCGCGGCCATGGCCCGGACCTCGTCGAGGGTGCAGGCACCACTCCGCAGCGCTGAGTCGGCCAACGGGACGAGGTCGAGCACCGCGAGCTCTGTCGCTGCCGCCAGGAGGGTCTCGGCCGCGGCCGCGACGGGGAGTCCGTATACGAGCTCCCGGTCGGGCCGGTCCTGCAACCGGAACACCCGTAGACCTCGGCGCTGCGGATGCGAGTCGCGTTCGCCAACGGCGATCTGCACGAGCGGTGCGGGCGTGGCTGGCAGCCACCACCCGCGCAAGGCCGCAGCCGTGAGCGAGGTGAAGACCGCGCCCTCGGGCAAGGCCAGCTGCCAGGCGCTGAGCCGGTCCACCAGGGCGACCTCGGGATCCGCACTGAGTACGTGCAGTCCGTAACCGACCGGCGTCCACCCCACTCCTCGCCGGCGCCCCCGCGCAACCTCGCTCACGTCCAGCAGTCTGGGCTCCGGGCCGGCCCCCGTCGCGGCCGCTCCGCACCTCTGTGGATAACTTTTCGGGAACCGCTGAGCGGTGACAGGTCGACGGCAGCTCGCGGTGTCGCCGCTCAGCGGTTTACGGCGCTTAGCTGCGGTGAGCCCGGTACCAGCGGATGAGGGACTGGGTCGAGGGATCCTGGCCGGCCAGGGCGTCGGCGTCGCCGGTCACGGCGGGGGTGACCTGCTGGGCCAGCTGCTTGCCCAGCTCGACACCCCACTGGTCGAAGCTGTCGATGCCCCAGACGACGCCCTGGACAAAGGTGATGTGCTCGTACAGGGCGATCAGCTGGCCGACGACCGAGGGGGTCAGCGCCGGCGCGAAGATCGAGGTCGTCGGCCGGTTGCCGGTGAAGACGCGGGCGGGGACGATCGACTCCGCCGTCCCCTCGGCGCGGACCTCGTCGGCGGTCTTGCCGAAGGCCAGCGCCTTGGTCTGGGCGAAGAAGTTGGCGAGGAAGAGCTCGTGCACGTCCGCGTCGCCGTCGGTGAGCGGGTGCGCCGGGTTGGCCACGGCGATGAAGTCGGCCGGGATGACCCGGGTGCCCTGATGGATCAGCTGGTAGAACGCGTGCTGGCCGTTGGTGCCGGGCTCACCCCAGAAGACCTCGCCCGTCGGCGTCGTGACGGGCGAGCCGTCGTAGCGGACGCCCTTGCCGTTGGACTCCATCGTCAGCTGCTGCAGGTACGCCGGGAAGCGGTGCAGGTACTGCGTGTACGGCAGCACCGCGTGGGTCTGGGCGTCGAAGAAGTTGTTGTACCAGACGTTCAGCAGCCCCATCAGCAACGGGACGTTCTCCGCCGGCGGCGCCTGCAGGAAGTGCTCGTCGATAGCGTGGAAGCCAGCCAGGAACTGCCCGAACGCCTCCGGTCCGATCGCCACCGCGACCGAGGTGCCGATGGCGGAGTCGACCGAGTAGCGGCCGCCGACCCAGTCCCAGAACCCGAACGCGTTGTCGGGGTCGATGCCGAAGGCGGCCACCTTGTCCAGCGCCGTCGACACCGCGACGAAGTGCTTGGCGACCGCGCCCTGCTGGTCGGAGGAGGCGACGTCGCCGAGCCCCTCCAGCAGCCAGGCGCGAGCGAGCCGGGCGTTGGTCAGGGTCTCCAGCGTGGTGAAGGTCTTCGACGCGACGATGAACAGCGTCGTCTCCGGGTCGAGGTCACGGGTCTTCTCGGCCACGTCGGTCGGGTCGATGTTGGAGACGAAGCGGCAGGTCAGGCCCTCCTGCACGTACGGCAGCAGCGCCTCGTAGACCATCACCGGGCCCAGGTCAGAGCCGCCGATCCCGATGTTGACGATCGTCTGGATCCTCTTGCCCGTCACCCCCACCCACTCGCCGCTGCGCACCTTGTCGGCGAACGCGTACACCTTCTCGAGGACCTCGTGCACCTGCGGCACGACGTCGGCGCCGTCCACCTCCAGGCTGGCTCCGGCCGGTGCCCGCAGCGCGGTGTGCAGCACGGCCCGATCCTCGGTGACGTTGATGTGCTCGCCCGAGAACATGGCGGCCCGCCGCTCGGGCAGCCCGACCTGCTCGGCCAGCTCCAGCAGGTGGCCCAGCACCGTCTCGTCCACCAGGTTCTTGGACAGGTCGACGAACAGCTCGCCGGCGGTGAAGCTGAGCCGCTCGGCTCGTCCCGGCTCGTCGGCGAACCAGGCCCGCAGATCGGGGGCGAAACCCTCCCGGACGGCGGTCAGCCCTTGCCAGGCCGAGGTGCTGGTCGGATCCACCGGTGCGCTCATCTGTGCCCTCGTCTCACTCGCTCGGGATGTCCTCCGGCAGCCTAGCGATGAGCGGCGGCGGTGGCCTGACGGGCCTGGTGCGCGGCCTTGCGCCGGTCATGGTCGCGTTTCATCTGCACCCGGGGGTCGCGGGCGTCGTCGAGGGCGGCCGGGCCGTAGACGTGCATCAGGCCGTACTCGATGGTCCAGCGCAGCCGCCAGAACCATCCGAACCGCTCGTCCCGGGGGACCTTCGCCATCTCTGCTCCTCCACCTCGGCCGAACCATTAGTTCGCGCACTAATGATTAGCCTACAGTAGGATGGCAGCATGACCGCAGCGACCGCCATCGACCCCCTCGCCCTGGAGAGCCAGGTCTGCTTCGCGCTCGCCGTCGCTTCTCGTCGGGTGATCGCGGAGTACCGGCCGCTGCTGGAGCCGATGGGCCTGACCCACCCGCAGTACCTCGTGATGCTGGCGCTCTGGCAGGCCGAGCCGCTGTCGGTCCGCCGCCTGGGCGAGCTGGTCTCGCTGGAGCCCGCGACCCTCTCGCCGCTGCTCAAGCGGCTCGAGGTCCAGGGCTTCCTCCACCGGCAGCGCCGGACCGACGACGAGCGCACGCTCGACGTGACCCTGACCGAGGAGGGCCGGGCCCTGCGCGAGCGCGCGCTGGCCATCCCGCCGGCGATGATGGCGCGGCTGGGGCTGACCGTCGAGGAGCTCCAGGGGCTGCACGCGTTGCTCACCGACGTGATCGCCCGCACCAAGGACCCGTGAGCCGGGCGGTCCTGCAATACCGTTGGCGACCATGGACCCCCGACTCGAGCGCGCGTGGCCGGAGCCGGAGCATCCGTACACGCCCGGAGAGTCGGAGTTCCGGACCGACCTCGAACGGATCCGCTTCGCGCAGTCGTTCTCGCGCCTCGCCGAGGTCACCCAGGTGGTCACGGCGGGCGCGACCAACGGCGTGGTGCACAACCGGCTGACCCACACGCTCAAGGTCACCGCCGTGGCCAGGTCGATCGCCGTCCGCCTGCTGCGCACCGAGGACCGCGGGGTGCTCCGACGGCTCGGCGGCCTGGACCACGTCGTCGTCCAGGCGGCGGCCGGCGCGCACGACCTCGGTCACCCGCCGTTCGGGCATCTCGGCGAGCGCGCCCTCGACCGGCTGGCCCGGGAGCGGTTCGGGCTGGCGGACGGCTTCGAGGGCAACGCGCAGACCTTCCGGATCCTGTCCGAGCTCGAGGTCCTGGGCCCGGGCGACAACGGGCTCAACCTCACCGCCGCCGTCCGTGCCGCCGTGCTGAAGTACCCCTGGGCGAGGTTCCACCACCCCGACCCGCACCCCACGGACTGGGCCGACCCGCCCCGCGGCGCCGGGCACGGCAGCGGCGGCACCGGAGCGGCCAAGTTCTCCAGCTACCTGATCGACCTACCCGAGATGCTCACCTCGCTCGAGCCCTTCCCGGACCTGCCTCCGGGCCGGCAGACGCTGGAGTGCTCGGTGATGGACCTGGCCGACGACATCGCCTACTCCCTGCACGACGTCGAGGACTTCCACCGTTCGGGCGTGCTGCAGTTCTCCCCGGTTTCGGGAGAGTTCCGCACCTGGCTCAGCGAGCGACGGGCCCTGGCCGCCCTGGAACAGCGCGGACTCGCCGCGGTGGGGCGCGAGCCCGGCGCCGGGCTGGAGCGCCTGCGCCGTCGACTGCAGAGCCGCGACGACTGGGTCTTCGACGAGGCCACCTTCGCCGCGGCCGTCGCCGCCGTCGGGGACGAGTTCGTCGACGGCGTCCTGGCCTCCCCGTACGACGGCTCGATGATCGCCGAACGGGCCATCTCAGGCTTCGTCTCGCGCTGGATCGACCACCTGGTCAGCTCGGTCACCCTCGATCCCGACCCGCCCGTGCGCTCAGGCTACGTGCGGATGAGCGCTCGGACCTGGCACGAGGTGTCGGTGCTGAAGTTCGTGAACACCTACTTCATCCTCGACCGGCCCGACCTCGCGATGTTCCAGCGCGGCCAGGAGCAGACCGTCCGGCACCTCGTCACCGGCTTCGACCGCTGGCTGTCGGACCGCAGCGACGCCGCCCGCGCCCCGCACCGGCTGCTCGACCTGGTCAACTCCGCCACGTACGGCTACGAACGGATCGCCGCCACCCACCCCGAGTGGCTGGACGGCCGCACCTCCGACGCCGAGCTGGCCCGGATGGGCCGCGGCCGCGGCATCGTCGACTTCGTCAGCGGCCTCACCGACGCCCAGGCCGTCGCCTTCGCCGCCACCCTCACCGGCACCAGCGGCTCCCTGTGGACCAACGGAGGTTTGTGAGAGGAGACGCCCTGCAACAGGCTCAGGGCACGGGGCGCGGCACACTGGGACCATGCCGTCCGACCGCATCCGCAGCGTCGCTGTCGTCGTCACCGCCGTGGCGGAGGTGGTGGTCGGCTCGCTCAGCTCCACGGTGGGCGGCGACGTCGGCGCGATCTCGGACCAGAACCGCAGCCCGGTCACGCCGGCCGGGTACGCGTTCGCGATCTGGGGGCTGATCTACCTCGCGGCGCTGGCGCTCGCGGTCTACCAGGCCCGGCCCGGCCAGCGCGAGCGGGAGGTGCATCGGCGTACGGGGTGGTGGCTGGTGGCGGCGTTCACCGCCAGCACGGTCTGGGTGCCGGTCTTCGTCAGCGGCGCGATCTGGCTCTCGCAGGTGATCATCCTGGGCCTGGTCGCCTGCCTCGCGGTGGCTGCGCGGCAGTTCGTGGCCACCGGCCCGGCCGCCACGACGACGGAACGGCTGGCGCTGCGGCTGCCGGTCACCCTCTATCTCGGCTGGGCCACCCTGGCCGCCGCGGCCGGCTTCGGCACGACGTTCCGTTCCCTCGGGATGCCGGAACGGGCCGGCTGGGTCACGGGCGTCTCGCTGGTTCTGGTCCTGATGGCCACCGCCGTCTCCGTGGTCGCCGTGGGCCGGCTGGTGGCCGTGGTCGGGTACGCGTTCACCGCCGGCTGGGCTCTGGTCGCGGTGGCTGCGGCCACCGACGTCTTCCTCGTCCGGATCGCGGCGGTCGGTGCGCTGCTCGTCATCCTCGCCGTGCTGGCGCGACGGACCTCGACGAGCCGTGAGCCGAGGACGGTGTTGTTCGGCTGAGCGCGTCGGAACTGCTCGCCGAGGTTGCTCGCCGCGCGCTGTCGAGGCAGCCGGCCCCGTCGGCGGGGCTGGTGACGGGCTCGGCGCTGGTGGCGCTGGCCCTGGTGCTGCACCCCGCGCTCTGGCGGGCGACCCGGCTCGTGGTGACCATCACCCACGAGGGCGGCCACGCGGTGGCGGCGCTGGTGGTGGGACGTCGGCTGCGGGGGATCCGGCTGCACTCGGACACGTCCGGGCTGACGGTCTCCAGCGGCCGCCCGTCCGGGCCCGGCATGGTGGCGATGCTGCTGGCGGGATACCTGGGGCCGGCCCTGGTCGGGCTGGGTGCGGCGTTGCTGCTGCTGGACGGGCACGCACTCGGGCTGATGTGGGCGTTCGCGCTGCTGCTCGCGCTGATGCTGCTGCAGATCCGCAACCTCTACGGTTTCGTGGTCGTGCTGGGGTTCGGCGCCGGACTGGGCCTGCTGAGCTGGTACGGCGCGGCCGGCACCCAGACCGCGGTGGCGACCCTGCTGACCTGGGTGCTGCTCCTTGCCGCCCCCAAGCCCGTCCTCGAGCTGACCCGGCAGCACCAGGCCGGTCGGGCCAAGCACTCCGACGCCGGTCAGCTCTCCCGGCTCACGCGGCTACCGGTGGCTCTCTGGCTGGCGCTGTTCGGCCTGCTCAACCTCGGCGGGCTCGGTCTGGGCGCGGTCCTGTTGGTACCGGCCCTGACCAGCCTCGCCGGGTGAGCGGTCGGTCTCAGCGCTGGCCGAAGCCGCCGTGGCGCTGCGCGACGATGATGAGCTCGTCCCGCATGGCGGGGGTGGCGGCGTTGCTGATCGCGCGCGACAGCTCGCGCCGGTTCCGGGTGGTCTCCCGGTGGCTGCGGACGGCCTGCGTAAGGCGAGACATGGTGCGACCTTTCGTTATCGGCCCGAGACCTCTTTGACCTCGAAGCTTTCGATATCGAACTATACCATATCGATGGTCGCCGGGAGAGGCCCCGTCACCTGGCGCTCTAGGCTGGCCCGGTGGGCGAGAACCGTTGGGAGACGCTGCTCCGCGCCGGGACCTCGGCCGAGCCTCGGCCTCTTTTCCCGGGCGCCGTGCTGGGTCTAGACGTCGCGGGCCGGCGGCAGATCGTCGCGACCGGAGCGACCGGCTGCGACGCCGCGGGGGTGCCGGTCACCGCGGGCACCCTCTACGACCTGGCCTCGCTGACCAAGCTGGTGACGGCGACCGTGGTGGCCGTCCTGGCCGACCGCGGTGCGCTGGCCCTCGAGGACCGTGTCGTCCGCTACCTCCCGACTTTCGCCGGTGAGAGGCGCGACGCCATCACCGTGCGGCAGCTGCTCACCCACACCGCGGGGCTGCCCGCGGACACCTTCAGCTGGCGTCCGTCGCTGGAGGGGATCGGGACGCCTCGCTACTCCTGCGTCGGCTACCTGCTGCTGGGCCGGCTCGTCGAACAGGTCGCCGGGCCGCTGGACGCGGTCGTCCGGCAGGAGGTCGCCCAGCCGCTCGAGCTCGCCGACCTCGGCTACCGACCGCTGGACCGTGGCGTCGACCGGGACCGGATCGCCGCCACCGAGGTCCGTCCGGGGACGCCCGACTCCCGAGGACTGGTGCACGACGAGAACGCCGCGGCCTGGGGTGGGGTGGCCGGCAACGCGGGGCTCTTCGGCACCGCCGCCGACGTGCTGGGCTTCGGCCGGACGATGCTGGAGCTGCTGGCGGGGCGGCCGTCCGCCCTGGCCCTGTCGCCGGTCTCGGCCCGCGCCCTCATCACTGACGGGCTGGGCTGGCGGACCGACGACGCCACGTTCATGGGCAGGCTGGCCGGGCGGGGCCGCGCGTACGGCCACACCGGGTTCACCGGGACGTCACTGGTGCTGGACGAGGACCGCGACCTGGTCGCCGTCCTGCTGACCAACCGGGTGCATCCCTCGCGGACCCGGACCGAGCTCAACCCGTACCGGCGCGAGGTGGCGGCCGAGCTGGCGGCGGCCTACCCGCTCAGGCAGCCTGGCCGAAGTGCCGGTCGGTGACGTAGACCCCGGCACCCTCGAGCTCGGCCTCGATCCGGACGCGTTCGATGTCGCGCTCCATCCCGGCCGTCTCGGCGCTCAGCTCGTGCTCGATGTCGAGCATCTCGCAGGCCTGGGCGAGCAGCCGGTCGTAGGCGAGCCGGTTGCCCATCTGCTGGGCCGCGCTGCGCCGGGCGTCCGCGCCGACGGCGAGCCGGAGCCGTCGGAGGTTGGCCACCACCTCCTCCAGCGGCAGACCGGCCTGACGCCGTAGCGCCCGGACGGAACGACGGTGGTCACGAGCCTCGTGGCGACGTTCCCGCCAGGCACCGATGCTGCGGTCCCAGCGGCCGGCGAGGAGGTCGTAGCTCAACACGCACAGCACGGGGACGAGCACCATGATGGACACGGCTATCGCGCCCAGCACCACCTGGTACTTGTCCATCATGAACGGATTTTAGGTCGCGCACAGGTGAGCCACAAGTCAGGACCACAAGTCTCGGGACCGTTTCCCCTCAGCCGCCGGAGTGGCCGTAGACCGTGACGTGCACGTGGTCGTCGTGGTTGGCCGTCGCCGAGCCGCGGTCGGCGAAGGTGCGCCAGCCCTCGCCGGAGCGCTGCACCGTCCAGATGTGCTGCGCGTAGAGGACCTCGCTCACGCCGAGCTGCCTGGCGTTCGCCCGCACCCACTTCGCGATGTCCCAGCCGGTGTCGGAGTCGGAGATCATCGCGTCCAGGGCGCGACCCGACGGGTGCTCGGGCAGGGAGTCGGCCCGGACCCCGCCGTACGCCTTGACCGAGGGGTACCGGGCGCAGATGGCACGGTGGACGCGGATGGCGTCGGGGGTCAGGCCCGACTCGACCTTGGAGCCCGAGGCGCACGCCGCCGAGGAGATGCCGGCCGCGACGGCCGCCGGCTTCTTGTCCACCAGGTACTGGTCCTTCACCCAGGCTCCGCCGCCCCGGTAGGAGACGTAGCGCCAGACGCCGCGGACGGTCGCGGTGACCGAGAGCCGGGAACCGGCGTCGAGCACCGTCAACAGCTTGGAGCCGGTGTCGTTCTTCGCCCGCACGTTCAGGTCGACGCGGGTGTACTGGTGGTCCACCACGGTGAGCGAGGGCGTCGTCGGCTTGGCTTTCGCCTTCGGCTTGGCCTCCGGGTCGGGCTTCGCCGCCGGCTCGGGTTTCGTCGTCGGCTCGGTCTCGGGGGTGGCGGGCAGGGCCTGGCGGAAGTCGCTGCGGCTGACGGCCTGCTCACGGGTGAGCGTCGACGCGGTGGACTGGACCGGCGCGGGCGCGGGCGCGGGCGCGGCCTGCGGCTCGGCGGCTCCGGTGGCCGTTGCGACCACGCCGGTGGTGGCCAGGGCCAGCGCGAGCCCGGGCAGAGCGATCCGGCCGACCCGGACGACGGTGGACGGACGCGCTGCCCGTCGTGGGCGTGCTCGCACCACGAGCCCTCCGCTCCCCCGAGCCGTACGCGTCGAGATCGAATCGTTATCTTCTGGCTGGGGAGTCTAGGCAGACCGGAGCAGGGTTGGCCAATCCTGCGGCGCGGCCGGGGCACTACGGTGTCGAGAAGGACGACGAGAGGGCCGCCATGACCACCACCACCATGCAGCAGCACGAACCGCCCGGCGGGGCCGGCGAGGCGGAGCACTACGACGCCATCGTGATCGGCGCCGGGCAGGCTGGTCCCGGAGTGGCGGCGGACGCCGCCGGCCGCGGGGGCCGGGTGGCCCTGATCGAGATGGAGCGCGTCGGCGGCACCTGCCTCAACCACGGCTGCAAGCCCACCAAGGCGCTCCGGGCCAGCGCCGTGGTGGCCCACCAGGCGCGGCGGGCCGAGGTGTACGGCGTGCACACCGGTGAGGTGACCATCGACTTCCCGGCCGTGATGGCCCGGGTGCACCGGGTGATCGAGGACCAGGTGCAGGGACTGGCCGGGTACCTCGATGGCGTCGACCACCTCGAGCAGATCCACGGCCGCGCCACCCTGACCACCGACCCCGACGGTGTGGCGCACCGGGTCGAGGTCGCGGGCCGGACGTTGACGACCGGCCGCGTCTACCTCAACGTCGGGAGCCGCGCCTCCGTACCGCCACTGCCCGGCCTGGACACCGTAGAGGTGATGACCGAGGTCGAGCTGCTGGCCCTGACCGAGCTGCCGGAGCACCTGGTGATCGTGGGGGGCGGCTACCTGGGCTGCGAGTTCGGCCAGATGTTCGCCCGGTTCGGCTCGCAGGTCACCATCGTGGCCAGTGGCGGGCTGGCCGCCCGTGAGGACCCGGACGTGCGTCAGATCCTCACCGACCTGTTCACCGAGGAGGGCATCCGCGTCGTCGACGGCCGCACGTCCTCGGTGGCCCGGTCCTTGGCGAGGGATGGGGCATCCGACGGCGTCGAGGTGACGCTCGAGGACGGCAGCACCGTCACCGGGAGCCACCTGCTGATGGCGGTCGGGCGGCGCTCGAACTCCGACCTGCTCGGCGAGCACGGCGTCGAGACCGACGACCACGGGTTCTTCGTCACCGACGGCCGCTACCAGACCTCGGTGCCCGGGGTCTGGGCCCTGGGCGACGTCAACGGCCGCGGGGCCTGGACGCACACCTCCTACCAGGACTCCCAGATCCTGCTCGCCCCGCCGCGGACCGCCGACGGCCGGATCACCACGTACGCGATGTTCACCGACCCGCCGCTCGGCCGGGTCGGCATGAGCAGCGCCGACGCCCGCACGTCGGGACGCCGGGTGCTCAAGGCCGAGATCGGGATGGCCCGGGTCAGCCGCGCGATCCTGGAGAGCGAGACCACCGGCGTGATGCGCATCCTGGTCGACGCCGACAGCGAGGAGATCCTCGGCGCCAGCATCCTGGGGCTGCAGGCCGACGACGTGATCCAGGTCGTCGGCACCGCCATCCAGGCGGGCGTCCGCTACCCGACCCTGCGGGACGCCCTGCCCATCCACCCGACCGTGGCCGAGTACGTGCCCTCGATCCTCACCTCGCTGCAGCCGCTGGACTGACGTCACGGCCCGATCACGGAGCCGCCCGTACGCCTCGCCGGGCGGGCAGCATGATCGGCAACGGCCGCGCACGACGAGCTCGGGGAGTGCTCGACGCGGCCGAGGACGAGGGGAACCGACGATGGGCGAGCAGCAGACCAAGGCCGAGGTGGCGCTGGCGCAGTGCCGGGCGGAGGGCCACGGCTGGCCCGCCGTCCGCGAGGCGATGACCGACCGCCAGTTCAGGACCACCCGCAGCCGCTGCCGTCGCTGCCACGCCCGTCGGGTCGCCGTGCTCCGCACCGACCTGGACGAGCCCACCATCGAGATCTCCATCACCGAGGACGGCCAGACGGTGTCGTACCTGGAGGACCTGGTGCTGCCGAAGCCCGCTCCCCAGCCCGAACGGGCACCGAGCAGGCCCACCCTCGCCGCCTGAGACCGTCCTCAGGGGACGGCCGGGGCGCGCGGGCTGCGCTTGTAGTCGGAGACGAACCGATCACCGGTCAGCCAGAACCGCCAGGGCCGCTCGGCCTCGAGCGAGACCCCGACGCGGGGACCACGGCTGATCGCGGCGGCCGGCTGCGGGTCCGGTTCGAGGGTGACCGGCCCGTCGCCGAGCACCGACGTGCCCTTGTGCTCGGCCCCGAGGCCGAGCGCCTGGCAGAGCCGGCCGGGTCCGCGGGCCAGGTCGCGATCGGAGGAACGACCGCGGCGGGACCGGGCGAGGGCCAGGCCGTCGACCACCTCAGCGGCCCGCAGCAGACAGGCCGACGCGGTGCCGTCCGGGCCGCAGACCACGTTGGCGGCCCAGTGCATGCCGTAGGAGAAGTAGACGTAGAGCCGTCCCGGCGGTCCGAACATCACCTCGGTCCGGGCGGTACGACCCCGGGCGGCGTGCGAGGCGGGGTCACCGGTCCCGCTGTACGCCTCGACCTCGGTCAGCCGGACGGCCACCTCGCCATGCCGCAACAGCGCACCGAGCAGGAGAGGCGCGACCGATTCGGCCGGCCCCTCCAGCTCAGCGGCGGTGACGGGGGTCAGAAGACACTGTTGGGGTCGTAGTAGTCGTCGATGTTCTTGCAGCCGATCCCGACCGCCTTGGTGAACGACTGCGGCGGGTAGTCGCTCGGCTTCTTCTTGCCCGTCGCGATGTCGACCGCGATCTGCAGGGCCTCCTGGGCGGCCAGAGACGGGGAGTTGAGCCCGGTCGAGATGTACTTGCCGGTGCAGCCTCCCGACTTGATCAGCGCCTCCCCCTCCTTCTGACCGTCCGCGGCCGCGGCGACGTAGACGTTCTTGTACTTGTCCTTGCCGTTGATGACGTTGTAGGCGCCCAGGGTCATCGAGTCGTTGAGACCCATCACCAGGTCGGTGTCGGGATGGGCGGCCAGCATGTTCTCCGCCGCGACCTGGCCGATGTCCTGCGCGTAGTCGCCGGCCTGCTCGCTCTGGATCTCGAACGGCATGCCGCCCTCCTTCAGCCCGTCCAGAAAGCCCTGGCGACGGGCCGGGCCGACGAACTCGTCGGTGGCCGGGCCGGTGAGGATGACCATCTTGATGCTGGTCTTGCCCATGTCCTTGAATCGCTGAGCGGTGATCTTGCCCGACTCGCGGCCGATCGTGAGGTTGTCGGACTGGACGCTGGTGGTGCCGGTGCCCGGCACGGAGGTGTCGATGTAGACGACCGGAATCTTGGAGGCGACCTGGGTCATCATCTCCTTCTGACCCTTGACGCTGGTCGCGTTGACGATCAGGACGTCCGCGCCCTGGGCCATCATCGCCTGCATCTGGTTCATCTGGATGACGGGATCCTTGTTGGCCGCCTGGATGAGGATCTTGAAACCCTGCTGGTCCGCGATCTGCTGCGCCTCGACCTGCATGGCCGCGAAGTAGGGCGCCTGCAGCTGCTGCTGCGCAAAGCCGACGACAACCTGGTGGACGTCGGACTTCACCCCGTTGGCCGGGCCCTGTGCCGGGGCGGACGAGGGGTAGATCTGGCCGCAGGCGCTGACCATCAGCACCCCCGCCGCCCCCATCGCCGCGAGCGCCGTCCGGCGCCGCGCCCCGATCACTTGGCGGCCGAAGAGGTCGAGTCCGTCTTCCGCCGGCGCGTGAACTGGACCGTGGCGAGCGTGACGGCCACCAGGATGAGGGCGCCGCGGAAGGCGTCCTGCAGGAAGGTGGAGACGTTGAGCAGCGACAGGAGGTTGGCGATCACCGCGAAGATGATCGTGCCGACGACGGCACCGAAGACCTTGCCGAAGCCACCCGACAACCGCGCCCCGCCGATGACCACGGCGGCGATGGCTTCCAGCTCGAGCAGGTTGCCGGCGGTCGAGGTGCCGCTGGCGAAACGGCTCAGGAACATCCAGCCACCCAGTCCGACGAGCAGGCCGGCCAGGATGTAGACCGACCAGAGGGTGGTCTTGACCGGGATGCCCGAGCTGCGGGCGGCCTCGATGTTGGACCCGATCGCGTAGACCCGGCGTCCCCAGACGGTGCGGTAGAGCAAGAAGGCGACCAGCGCCACCATCAACAGCCAGATGATGGCCAGCACCGGGATCCCGATGACCGTCGTCTGGCCGAACTTGGCGAAGGACGCCGCCGCCTTCGGGTTGATCGGGATGCCGTTGCCGTAGGCGTACACCAGACCGCGGGCCAGGGCCAGCATGCCCAGGGTCACGATGAACGGCTCCAGACCGCGGAAGGCCACGAGCCAACCGTTGACCGCTCCGATGACGCCGCCAATGATCACGGCGACGACGAGGGACAGCAGGACCGACGGGCCACCGAAGAGGCCGGCGGCGATGACGGCGGCCAGGCCGAGCGCAGACCCGACGCTGATGTCGATGCCGCCGGTCAGCACCACGATCAGCTCACCGAGGGTGACCACGCCGATGATCGACATCTGCAGCAGCAGGTTGGTCAGGTTGGTCCCGCCCCAGAAGACCCCGCCCTTGGTGATGGTGGCCACCAGCAGGAGGGCGACCAGGATGTAGAGGGCGTACTGGCTCTTCAGCCAGCCGGTGATCGCACTGCCTCGGGAGTCGTCCTCCTCGTAGGCGTGGACGGCGGGGGGTGGCGCGACGGATGTGGCCATGAAGGAAGCTCCTCGTTGAGTCTGGGACGTCAGTCGGTGTGGGAGAGGGCGGTGCGGATCAGCTCGTCGGTGTCGGACTGCTCGGGGTCGAACTCGCCCACGATCTCGCCGTTGCGCATCACGAGGATGCGGTGGCAGAGCGACAACAGCTCCTCGGCCTCGCTGGAGACGACCAGCACACCCTTGCCGCGGGCGGCCACGGCGTGGATGATCTCGTAGATGTTGGCGCGGGCACCGACGTCGATGCCCTTGGTGGGCTCGTCCAGGACGACGAAGTCGGGGTCGGACTCGAGCCACTTCGCGACGACGACCTTCTGCTGGTTGCCGCCGCTCAGGCTGCGGGTGTACGTCTTCGTCCCGCCCTTGACCTGGTACTCCCCGATCAGCTCCCGGACCCGCTTCTTCTCGACCGCCGACTTCACCACCCCACCGGCGGCCATCCGGGGCAGCACGACCAGGCTCATGTTCTGGCCGTTGTCGAAGTCCTTCACGAAGCCCTCGAGCCGGCGGTCCTCGGTCAGGTAGGCGATGCCCTTCGACACCCCGGAGCCTGGCGTGGGCAGGCTGATGTCCTGGCCGCGCAGCTTGATCGTGCCGCTGACCGCGGGACGCTGGCCGGTGATGGTGCGCGCCACCGACGAACGCCCGCTCCCCACCAGTCCGTAGAGGCCCACGATCTCCCCCGGACGGACGTCGAAGGAGACGCCGCGAGCGGTGCCCCCGTGCAGGTCCCGGACGGACATGACGGCAGGCGCATCCGCGTCCGAGGTCACCGGCGCCGGGCGGTCGAGCGCCTTCAGGGCCTGGCCGATCATCAGGTTGGTGATCTCGTCGGGGTTGCTGTCCGCGGCGTTGAGGGTCTTGACCAGCTTGCCGTTGCGCAGCACCGCGATGCGGTCACACATCGCGAAGACCTCGTTGAGCCGGTGCGACACGAAGATGATCGAGGTGCCGGCCTTCTTCTCGCGGTCCACCAGGTCGAGGATGTCGTTGAAGTGCTCCTCGCTGGTGGAGGCCGTGGTCTCGTCCAGGATCATGATCTTGTGGTGGGTCACGGCCGCCCGGCTGAGCGAGAGCATCTGGCGCTGGCCGGGACCGAGGTGGCGGGCCACTTCCCGGGTCTTCAGGTGACCGAGCCCGACGCCCCGCAGCACCTCCCTGGTCTCCGCGCTGTTGGTGTCGATCTTCTGCGCCCAGGGCCGGATGTCGCGACCTTCGCGCAGCTTGTAGAGCCAGACGTTCTCCCCGACGGTGAAGTCGTCGATGATCAACGGCTCCTGGTGCATCATCAGCACGCCGGCCTGTTCGGCCTCGGCGGCGTTGCGCACCGCGTGCGGGTAGCCCGTGATGGTGATCTCGCCGTCCGTGAGGGTGTCCACCCCCGCCAACAACTTGGCGAAGGTCGACTTGCCGGCGCCGTTGGCACCGCAGACCCCGAGGACGCTGCCGGCGTAACCCTCCAGGTCCACCCCGTCCAGCGCCTTGACGCCCGGGTAGTGCTTCTTCACCCCCACCGCGCGGAAGGCCAGCTCGCCCTGCGCGGGCGAGGACGTGTCGTCCGAGTGATCAGAATTCACCGCGAGCAGCTCCCTTGCGTGCCGGTTCTGTGATGCACTTCACCGGATCAGGCGGTAGATGTCAAGGATCGGGCGTGAAAGCGGGGCTAACGCCACGGATTCGGGCACGTGAGAGCCACAGGGGTCTCATCGGGCTCGCCGCTCACCTCCGTCACAACATGTCAGATGTGGGTGCTGAGCAACAGCCCCACACGCACAGCAGGCCCACAGACGTGTGACCGAGCCGGCACAGGGCCACCCCTGAGGCTGGACGCATGCCTGCTACCGCCCTCTCCTCCGACGCCGCGCCCCTGGCCGGTCATCGCCTCCGGCGCCAGTCGTCCCCCGTGCCCAGCCCCTCCACCGCGACCGGGAACCGGGTACGCGGGGGGGCTCGCTCGATCTTCCTCGGGGGGGCCGACGACCCGCGTTGGGCTCGGCCCCTGCTCTGGCTGCTGCTGCTCGGCACCGCCGTGCTCTACCTCCTCAACCTCTCCGCCTCGGGGACGGCCAACGACTTCTACGCCGCGGCGGTCAAGTCCGGCACCGAGTCGCTGAAGGCGTGGCTCTTCGGCTCCCTCGACTCCGGGAACGCCATCACGGTGGACAAGCCGCCGGCCTCGCTCTGGCTCATGGTGCTCTCGGCCCGCATCCTCGGCTTCTCCTCCTTCTCGATGCTGCTCCCGCAGGCGCTGATGGGCGTGGGCGCGGTCGGCACCCTGTACGCAGCGGTCAAGCGTTGGTCCGGCCCCGCCGCCGGCCTCGTCGCCGGCGCGCTGCTGGCTATGACGCCGGTGGCCGCGCTGATGTTCCGCTTCAACAACCCCGACGCGCTGCTGGTGCTGCTGATGACACTCGCCGCCTACGCCGTCGTGCGGGCCATCGACGCCGGTGCCACGACCCGTCGCGCGGCGCTGCGCTGGATGCTGCTGGCGGGTACGGCGATCGGCTTCGCGTTCTCGACCAAGATGGCCCAGGGCCTGCTGGTGCTGCCCGCGTTCGGCCTGGTCTACCTGGTCGCCTCGCCGCTCCGGCTGCGCGCCCGGATCACCCATCTGCTCGCCGCCACCGGCGCCCTGGTGGTCTCCGCCGGCTGGTTCGTCGCCCTGGTCGCGCTGTGGCCGGCCGGCTCACGGCCCTACATCGGCGGCTCGACCGACAACTCCCTCTGGGAGCTGGCGATCGGCTACAACGGCCTCGGCCGACTGCTGGGCGGCACCGGCAACGGCGGTAACGGCGGCGGCGGCTTCGGCGGCGCCGGCTTCGGCGGCGCCACCGGCATCACCAGGATGTTCAGCTCGGTCTTCGGTACCCAGATCTCCTGGTTCCTGCCGGCCGCCCTGGTGGCACTGGTCGCCGGTCTGGTGCTCACCCGGCGGGCTGCCCGGACGAACAGGACCCGTGCGGCCCTGATCCTGTGGGGCGCGTGGCTGGTGGTCTCGGCGCTGGTCTTCTCCTTCATGTCCGGCACCATCCACCCGTACTACTCGGTGGCCCTGGCCCCGGCCATCGCCGGCCTGATCGCGGTCGGCGGCCGTCAGCTGTGGCTGGCCCGCGACCATCACGTGGCTCGCGGCACGCTCGCCGTGGTGCTGGCCGGCACCGCTGTCTGGGGCTGGTACCTGATGAACCGCGACGCCAGCGGCTGGGCCACCGGACTCGCCTGGACGATGTTGGTCGGCGGCGTGCTCGGCGCGGTGGTGCTGGCCCTCTCGGCCGGTCGGCTCAAGAAGCTCGCCGCCGCCGGGCTGATCGTCGGCGCGCTGTCGGCCTCGCTGGGGGCGGCGTCCTTCACCGTCCAGACCGTCAGCACGGCGCACACCGGCTCCACCCCGACGGCCGGGCCGGCCTCGACCTCCAGCACCGGTATGGGCGGCGGGATGCGCGGCGGCCAGGGCGGCACCCGTCCGGCCGGCGCCCCGAGCCAGACCGGGACGCAGGGCGGGACGACGACGCAGGGCCAGGCCCCGACGGGCGGCTTCGGCCAGGGCGGCGGTGGCGGCAGCACCACCACCAGCACCGCGATGGTCGACCTGCTCAACGCCACCAGCACCCGCTGGTCGGCCGCGACGGTGGGCAGCCAGTCCGCCGCGGGTTACATCCTCTCCACCGACACGGCCGTGATGGCGATCGGCGGCTTCGGCGGCGGCGACAACTCGCCCACCCTGGCCGAGTTCCAGGCCTACGTCGCCAGCGGGGACATCAGCTACTTCATCGCCAGCGGTGGCGGGGCCGGCGGCGGCGGTCAGGGCGGGGACAGTACCTCCTCGGGCAGCCAGATCACCGCCTGGGTCGAGGCGAACTATACCGCCAGCACGGTCGGCGGGGTCACCGTCTACGACCTGACGACGGGCTGATCCGGCTCCACGACAACCTCTCCCACAACAAGGTGTAGACCCAGGTCCTGTACTCAGGACCCAGGTCTACACCTTGTCTCGTTCGCTCTAGGCTGCTGCCCGTGACCAGCCGTCGCGGGCTGGCCCAGATCTCCCTCGCCGGCGTCCTGTGGGGCACCGGCGGGCTCGCGGTCCAGCTGATCCGTGAGCGCACCCCGATGTCGGTGCTCACGATCAGCGCTTGGCGGATGCTCCTCGCGGCCGTGGTCCTGCTGGTGATGCTGCTCGCGCTGCGGCGACTACCCGAGCTGCGCCGACTGCTGCGGCAGCGCCCGTGGACCGCAGTCACCGTGGGGCTGTGCACCGGCGCGTACCAGGCCCTCTACTTCGGGGCGGTGGTCGCAGTCGGCGTGACCGTCTCGACCGTGGTCGCCCTGGGGCTGGCCCCGGTGCTGCTGACCCTCGCCGAGAGCGTGACGACCGGGCGGAGGCCGGACCGGACCCAGCTGCTCATCCTGGTCGCGGCCCTCGGCGGACTGGTGCTGGTCAGCGCGGCGGCCGGGTTGTCGGTCACCGGGCCTCGGCCGCTCCTCGGCGTCGGGCTGGCCGTCGCGTCCGGGGCGACCTACGCCCTGGCCACCGCGCTGGGCCGACCGCTGGCCGGCACCACCAGCCCGCTGGCGCTGACCGCGGTGACCTCGTCGGCGGGAGCGCTGGGGCTGCTTCCGCTGGGTCTGCTCGCGGGTGCCCCGTACGTCAGCAGCGATCCGGTCGTGGTCGGCCTGCTGGGCTACCTCGGGGTGATGACCCTCGCGGTCGCGTACGGCCTGCTCTACGCCGGGCTGCGGACCGTCGCGGGCAGCGCGGCTGTCGTGGCCACCCTGCTCGAGCCGGTGACCGCGGCCGTGCTCGCAGCGATCGTGCTCGGCGAGCGCCCCGGCGTGCTGGGCGTGATCGGGGCGGCCCTGATCCTGCTGGCCGTCGCCGGGTCCGCCACGGCTCCGCCCGAGGCGCCGGTCAGCTGAGCAGCTCCCCCAGCCGGGAGGCGTTGCGGACGGCGTGGCCGTGGCCGTCGTTGTTGAGGTAGGCGTAGACGTCCTGCCCGGCCGCGCGCCACTCCCCGATCCGCGCCGCCCACCAGGCCAGGTCGTCCTCGGCGTAGCTGCCGGCGTAGAGGCGGTCGTGGTCGGGGCCGTGGAGGCGTACGTACGCCCACGAGGTGGTCGTCCGCAGCACGCAGGGCAGCCGGGCGCCACTCATCACGCAGTACGCCGCGCCGCGCTCGGCCAGCAGGTCGAAGGCCCGCTCGTCCACCCAGCTCGGGTGCCGGAACTCCACCGCCACCCGGATCCAGGACGGCAGCCGGCCGAGGAAGTAGCCCAGGCGGGCGTCGTCGCGCTCGTGGCCGGGGTGCAGCTGCACCAGCAGCGCGCCGCGCCGCTCGCCCAGCTCGTGCCAGCAGGCCGCGATCCGCTCGGCCCAGGCCTCCGGGGCGTACAGCCGCTTGGCGTGGGTCAGTCCGCGCGGGGCCTTGACGCTCAGCCGGAAGCCCTCGGGCAACCGCCGGCGCCAGGACGCGAAGGTCGCCTCCCGTGGCCAGCGGTAGAAGCTGGCGTTGAGCTCGACGGTGTCGAACGCTCCGACGTAGCGGCCCAGCCGGTCGCGGGCCGGGAGCCCGGGTGGGTAGAGGACGTGCTCCCAGTGGTCGTAGCTCCAGCCCGAGGTGCCGACCCGGACCTCGGTCACCGAACGGCGACCTGCGCGCGCAGCAGCCGGGGCAGCACGGCGATCGCGCCGATGACGACGGCGACGGCCGCTGCCGCCACGACCGCGGCGGTCCGGCTCGCGACGACGTCGAAGATCAACAGCACCGAGCCGACGAGCAGGAGGCCGACCCCGAACAGCATCGTCCGCAGCACCCGGTGGCCGACCGTGACCACCATCAGCTTGGCGTGCCGCCGGAACACGCTGCGGTGCAGGTTGACGGGCGCGAGGCCGATCGCGGTGGTCAGCACGGCGATCAGCACCAGCACCAGGTAGGTGTGCCGCTGGAACGGTGACAGCGAGCCGAAGCGCTGTTGGAACGCGACCGACAGCAGGAAGCCCGTGAAGATCTGGGTCCCCGTCTGGGTGACGCGCAGCTCCTGCAGGATCTCGCCCCAGTTGCGGTCCAGCCGCTCGTTCATCGACTCGTCGCGGCCGTCGCCCGGATCGGCGTCGGGCTCCTCGTTCACCCGGCAACTCTAGAGGGCTCAGTCGGCGACGGAGACCCGCTGGATCATCTCCTCCAACGAGTCCTCGAACTCGTTGTCGAAGTTGTCCAGGGACAGCTGGGGCGACAGGGCCATCAGCCGCGGGTAGAGCGCGAGGTCGCTGCTCTCGACGAACTCGAGGTCCGCCGCCGGCAGCGTGCGTGGTTCGACGGCGTAGACGGCCGACTCCAGCAGCAGGTGGCCGAGCAGGAAGGTCGAGAACGAGCGGTAGATCCGGACGCTCTCCGTCCCGCCGAAGCCGTAGTGCTCGAGGCCCTCCAGGAACCCCTCGACCCAGCGCAGGCTGCGCAGCGGCGGTCGCAGCCAGGGCGCGGCCGGAGGTCGGCTGGCCACCAGCGGAAAGATCTTCGGGTGCTCCATGGAGATCGCCCGGACCCCGTGGGCCAGCTGCTGCAGGAACTCCTGCCAGGTCGCCGGCCGGCCGCGGCCGATGGTCATCGTGTAGAGCTCGTCCATCACCACCTCGACGACCCCGTCCAAGAGCTCGTCGCGGCCGGGGACGTAGCGGTAGAGGGCCATCGCCTCGACGCCCAGCGTGGCCCCGAGCCGACGCATGGTCAGCCGTTCGCGCCCGTGCTGGTCGATGAAGTCCACCGCCGCCTTGAGGATCACTACCTGGTCGAGGGCCCGGCGACCGCCGGGGGTGTTGACCCGCTCCGGTCCGGCCGGTTTCCTGCGCGGTGAGGCTGTCGTCGGTCCCGACGTGTCGCCTGGGTCTCCGGTCATCCTCGACACCTCCCCGGGCATTTACTACGTAAACCCCGAGGCTCTACCGTGGGCAGGGTGGCGCACCGCCTTGGCATCCCTGGAGCATAGTTGGCTTCTGGCGCCCGGGAGGGCGTCCAGGTCGACGCGAACCCGTCGCGTCGTCAGCGGAAGGAGCACCACATGAGTGGCTTGGGCGACAAGATCGAGGGCAAGCTCGACGAGCTGAAGGGCGCCGCCAAGGAGAAGGCGGGCGACGCGACCGACAACGCGGACCTGCAGGCCGAGGGCCAGGCCGACCAGGTCGGCGGCCACGGCAAGCAGGCCGTCGGCGAGGTCAAGGACGCCGCGGACGACCTCCTCGGTCGCTGATCTCTGACCGACTTGTCAGCGTCGGTGGTCGCTCCGGGGACCATCGAGGCTGACAGGTCGGTGCTTCAGCCGCCGGCTGTGCTCGAGATGTGCTCGATGATGGCGGTGGTCGAGACCGAGGGGGTCCGCGGCAGGTAGATCACCCGGCAGGCGTCGTTCAGGAAGTCGAACTTGCCGGCCCAGTCGTCGCCCATGACGAGGATGTCGGCTCGGTGCTCGAGCACGTACTCCCGCTTCTGCTCCAGGCTCTCCTCGACGAAGACGGCGTCCACGACCTTGAGGTTGGAGACGATCTCGGTCCGCTCGTCCTGGTCGAAGACCGGGTTGCGACCCTTCTTGGCGAAGTTCAGCGCGTCGGAGGAAACCCCGACCACCAGCCGGTCACCCAGGGCCGCGGCCCGGTTCAGCACGCGGACGTGCCCGACGTGCAGCACGTCGAAGGTGCCGAAGGTGATGACGGTCGTCACGGGTGGTTCTCCTCAAGCGAGCGGGGATCGGGTACGCCGACACCCTAACGGGGCTCCTCCACCCCACCGGCTTCCCCCGGACCGTCCGACGTAGGTTGGGCGTCAGCATGGCCTTGCTCCTCGACCTCTCCCCCCTCCGCGCCAGCCCCCCGTTCCGGCGGTTGCTGATCGGGCTGGGCATCTCCAACCTCGGTTCCCAGCTGACCGTCGTCGCGGTGGGCCTGCAGGTGTACCGGATCACCGCCTCCACGCTGTCGGTCGGCGTCCTGGGCATCTGCGCGCTCGTCCCGCTGGTGCTGCTGGGGCTGTACGGGGGCGCCCTGGTCGATGCGTACGACCGGCGGCGCGTCGCGCTGTACTCCTCGTTCGGGCTGTGGCTGGTGACGATCGGGCTGGCGGTCCAGGCCTGGCTGCACGTCGACTCCGTGCTGCTGCTCTACGCCCTGGTGGCGGTGCAGTCGGCCGGCTTCGCCATCAACAACCCGGCCCGCAGCTCGATCATCCCGCGGCTCGTGGAGCCGCGGCTGCTGCCGTCGGCGAACGTGCTGACCACCATCGAGACCAACATCGCGCTCACCGTGGGGCCGCTGATCGGGGCGGTACTGGTGGCTGTCGCCGACTTCGGGCCCGCGTACAGCATCGACGCGCTGCTCTTCACGTTCGCCCTCTGGGCCCTGTGGCGGCTGCCTGACCTACCGCCGGTCACGGCCGCCTCCGACGGCGGCGACGGCCCACCGGCCAAGCGCGGGTTCGCCTCCATCGTCGAAGGTCTGCACTATCTCGCCACCCGGCCGAACGTGCGGATGACCTTCGTCGTCGACCTGATCGCGATGATCTTCGCCATGCCGCGGGTGCTCTTCCCGGCCGTCGGCGTGCTGTTCCTGGGCGGCGGGGCCACCACCACCGGTCTGCTCAGCGCGGCGTACGCGGCCGGCGCGGTGCTGAGTCTGGTCTTCTCCGGCGGGCTGGTGCGGATCCGGGCGCAGGCCAAGGTCATCGTCGGCGCGATCCTCGCCTTCGGTGCGTCCGTCTCCGCGTTCGGGGTGGTGCTGGTGGTGGTCGGCGACACCCGTCCGGCCACCGCGCTGCTGACCGCGCTGGTGCTGGCGATGGTCTTCCTGGCCCTGGCCGGCGCCTCGGACTCGGTCAGCTCGGTCTTCCGCCAGACGATCCTGCAGTCTGCGACCCCGGACCAGATGCGCGGCCGCCTGCAGGGCGTCTTCATCGTCGTGGTGGCGGGCGGGCCGCGGCTCGGCGACCTCGTCCTCGGCTCGGAGTCGAGCTGGTTCGGCGAGGGGTGGGCCGCCCTGGTCGGTGGCCTGACCTGCATGGTGCTGCTCAGCGTGGTGGTGGGGGTCCAGCGGCGGTTCCTGCGCTACGACGCGGCCCACCCGACCGCCTGAGCGCCGCCCTCAGGAGGTGCCGCGGCCGGGCAGGAACGGGGCGGTCGAGGTGCTGGCCGACTCGTCGTGGGTCTTGACGACCGTCGCCGCCGCTTCGTGCAGCCGGACGTTGTAGTGCTGGGAGTAGCGCCGGAGCAGGTCGAACGCCGCGTCGGCTCCCGTGTGGTTGCGCTCCATCAGCATCCCCAGCGCCAGGTCGATGGTCCGGCGCCGGTCCATGGCCGCGGCCCGGTCGTCGAGCTCGCGGGCGTGCCGGGTGAGGTGCATGGCCAACGCGACGCCGCCGGAGATGGTGAGCGCCACCTCCGCGGCGATCCGTTGCTGCTCGGCGTCCAGCCCGTCGACCTCACGCGCGTAGACCTTCAACACCGCCTGCGGCTGGCCGTCCACCCGCACCGGGACCGAGCAGCAGGAAGCAGCCCCGCGAGCAGCGGCCCGCGGGCCGTACTCGCCCCAGCGATCGTCCGCCGCGAGGTCGGGGACGTAGAGCGCCTCGTTGGTGTGCAACGCGTGCAGACAGGGACCGATCCCGATCTCGTACTGGATCAGGTCGACCTCGAGCGCGAGCTGGCTGCTGGCGCCGATGGTGACGGGATCCGCGCCCAAGCCGAAGGTCACCGCCACCCCGCCGACTTCGCCCAGCTGTTCGGCCGTCTGTCGGGCGACCGAGGCCAGGTAGTCCTCCAGCAGCGGCACGACGGCGTGCGCGGCGGGACCGGCGTCACTGGGCTCGGCATCCCGTCCGGCTCTGGTCACGGGCTCAGGATAGACAGGCCCGGACCCCACGGCCTCACGACAGGTCGGCGAGCACCGCGTCGAGGGCGTCGAGGCCGGCGTCGAGCTGGTCCTCGGCGACCACCAGCGGCGGCGCGAGCCGGATGGTCGAGCCGTGGGTGTCCTTCGCCAGCACGAACCGGCGGGCGAGGGCCTCGCACACGTCTCGACCGCTCCCGAGGGCCGGGTCGATGTCCACGCCGGCCCACAGACCCCGGACCCGGACGCCGACCACGCCCCGGCCGAGCATGCCCTCGAGGCGGTCGCGCAGCCGCACCCCCAGCCGGGTGGCGCGGTCCTGGTACTCCCCCGTCTCCAGCAGCCCGACGACGGCGCGGCCGACGGCGCAGGCCATCGGGTTGCCGCCGAAGGTGCTGCCGTGCTGACCGGGCTGCAGCACGCCGAGCACGTCGGAGTCGGCCACCACCGCCGAGACCGGCACGATGCCCCCGCCCAGCGCCTTGCCCAGCAGGTAGACGTCGGGCACCACGCCTTCGTGCTCACAAGCCAGGGTGCGCCCGGTACGGCCGAGCCCGGACTGGATCTCGTCGGCGACGAAGAGCACCCGGTGCCGGGTCGTCAGCTCGCGGACTCCCGCCAGGTAGCCGGGCGGCGGGATCCGGACGCCGGCCTCGCCCTGGATCGGCTCCAGCAGCACCGCCACCGTGTGCTCGGTGACGGCCGCCTCCAGCGCGGCCAGGTCGCCGTAGGGGACGGTGAGGAAGCCGGGCGTGTACGGACCGAAGTGGTCACGGGCGTCCGGGTCGTCGGAGAAGCTGACGATCGTGGTGGTCCGGCCGTGGAAGTTGCCACCGGCGACGATGATCTCGGCCCGCCCGTCGGGGACGCCCTTGACCTCGTACCCCCACTTGCGGGCCACCTTGACCGCCGACTCCACCGCCTCGGCGCCGGTGTTCATCGGCAGCACCATCTCCTTGCCCACGAGGGCGGCGAGGCTCTCGGCGAACGGCGCGAGCTGGTCGTGGTGGAAGGCGCGCGAGGTCAGCGTGACCCGTTCCAGCTGCTCGCGGGCCGCCGCCAGCAGCGCCGGGTGGCCGTGGCCGAAGTTGGTCGCGGAATAGGCGGCCAGGAAGTCGAGGTACTCCCGACCGGACACGTCGGTGAGCACCGCGCCGGTACCGGACCTCACCACGACGTCGAGCGGGTGGTAGTTGTGCGCGACGTGCTGCTCTTCTGCCTGCAGCAGGGCGTCGGCGCGGGTGGGGCTGTCGACGGTCAGCATGGTGCGGGACCTTTCGGGTGGTGGGTACGGCGCGGTCGGATCTCCTGGGTGCAGCACTTGACGCTGCCGCCGCCCCGCAGCAGCTCGCTGAGGTCGACCGGGTGCGGCTCGTAGCCGGCCTCGGCCAGCAGCCCCGTGAGGTGGTCGGCGCCGGCCGGCACCCAGACGTTGCGGCCGTCGCTGACGCAGTTCAGCCCGAGGCAGGCGGCGTCGCCGGCGTCGGCGACCAGGGCGTCCGGGAACAGCTCGGCGAGCACGGCCTGGCTGGCGGGGCTGAAGGCCGAGGGGTAGTAGGCCACGTGGTCGCGCGCGTCGTCGAGGACGGTCAGGGCGACGTCCAGGTGGTAGAAGTACGGGTCCACCAGCTGCAGGCTGACGACCGGCCGGCCGGTCAGCCGGGCGAGCTCGGCGTGCGCGTCCGGGCTGGTCCGGAAGCCGTAGCCGGCGAGTAGCCGGTCGGCCAGGACGGCGAAGTCACCCTCGGCCTCGTTCACCGCCTCGGGCATGGTCACCCGCCGACCACCGGCTGCGTGCCAGTCGCCGTGGTGCGCCGCCTCGGCCGCGCGCTGGACTGTGGCGAAGCGGGCCTGCAGCACGTATCCGTCGACGACGGTGGCGCCGTTGGCGGCGTAGACCATGTCCGGCAGCCCCGGTACCGGCGACAGCAGGTCCACCCGGTGCCCCGCCGCGCGGTAGCTCTGGGCCAGACCCGACCACTGGGCCAGCGCCAGCTCGCGCTCCACGCCGGGGCCGGGCCGCATCCAGGGGTTGATGGCGTAGCTGACGTCGAAGAACGTCGGCGGACACATCAGGTAGTGCCGCGGCGAGGGCCGTCGGACCACCGCGGTGGGGCGGGCCAGCACGCTCGACGTCATCTTGTCAGCGTAGGACAGATCTTGCGCAACGCCTGGGCGCTGGTGTACGAAGATTCGGTGCTTCCGTTGCGTCTTGATGACCTCGATCGCAAGATCATTGCTCGACTGATGGAGAACGGACGGGAGAGCTTCGCCGGACTCGGTCATCAGATCGGCCTGTCGACCGCGGCGACCAAGCGCCGGGTGGACCGACTGCGGGCCGAGGGCGTGATCCGGCGCTTCACAGCCGAGATCGAGCCGGCTGCGCTGGGCTGGACGATCGAGGCGTTCGTCGAGCTGTACTGCGAGGGTCGGGTGCCACCGGACCGGATGGCCGACATGGCGCGCACCATCCCCGAGGTCAGTGCGGCCTACACCGTCACCGGCGAGGCGGACGGCATCCTGATGGTCCGGGCCGCCGACGCCGCGCACTTCGAGAAGGTGCTCGGCGTCATCCGCAACCACCCCGGCGTCAGCCGGACCCGCTCGGCCGTGGTGCTTTCTCACCTGTAGTCGGACGACGTGATGTGACGCGCTTCACAACGCCTGGGGCACTGCCCACGCCAGTGGTTCAAGTGGAATGATCAACCCGGCCCCATCCCCCGCAGGGCCGACCAGGGTCACCACGCTCGGCGTGGGTATAACGCTCTGGGAGGAAGTTCACCCGAGTTGCCAAATTTTTGGTGATACGTAGCAGGCTTGCTGGTCGGCGCGCGCGTTCAGCGACGCGCGGAGGAGATCCGCGAGCGGATGAGTTGATGGTGGGGAACGAGTAGATGGGTCCAGTCATGCCTGAGTCGGCGGCAGCGCCGCGTCGGATCCGCGTGACCGATTTCGTCAACGCCAAGCGTGAGGGCCGGCGCTGGGCGATGCTGACCAGCTACGACCAGTACACGGCGGCCCTGTTCGACGAGGCGGGGGTCTGGAGCCTGCTCGTGGGCGACTCGGCGGCGAACAACGTGTACGGCTACGACTCGACCCTGCCGGTGACGGTGGAGGAGCTGCTGCCCCTGGTGCGGGCCGTCGTCCGCTCCACCCGGCGGGCCTTCGTGATCGGCGACCTGCCGTTCGGCTCCTACGAGGTCAGCCCGCAGCAGGCCCTGCAGACCGCCATCCGCTTCATGAAGGAGGGCGGCTGCCACGCGGTGAAGTTCGAGGGCGGCGTCCGGGTGGCCGAGCAGATCCGGCTGGTGAGCGACGCCGGCATCCCGGTGATGGGCCACATCGGCTTCACGCCGCAGAGCGAGCACCGGATCGGCGGCTACCGCGTCCAGGGCCGCGGTGCGGGCGCCGCCCAGCTGCTGGAGGACGCGCACGCCGTGGCCGAGGCCGGGGCGTTCGGGGTGGTGCTGGAGATGGTGCCCGGCGACCTCGCCGCCCAGGTGACAGCCGAGCTGGCCATCCCCACGGTCGGCATCGGGGCGGGTGCGGGCTGCGACGCCCAGGTGCTGGTCTGGCAGGACATGCTGGGCCTGCGCCAGGGCAAGGTGACGCGCTTCGTCAAGCAGTACGCCAACCTGGCCCAGACCATCTCCGACGCGGCCGCCGCCTACGTGGCTGACGTCGGCGAGGGTTCCTTCCCGGGACCCGAGCACACCTTCGACTCGACGACGACCCCCACCACCACAGCACCCGTCCAGAAAGCCGCTGGCTCCCCCGTGCCGGGCACTCTCGCCGCCCCAGGAGCAACCCCGTGATCGTGTCCCAGACCCTCGCCGACTTCGTCGAGGCCCGCCGCGCACTGGAGGCCGCCGGCCGCCGGCGGATCGCCTTCGTCGCCACCATGGGGGCGCTGCACGAGGGCCACCGCACCCTGATCCGGTCGGCGCGCGCGCACGGCGACGCCGTGGTGGTGAGCATCTTCGTCAACCCGCTGCAGTTCGGGCCGAACGAGGACTACGCCCGCTACCCACGTCCACTGTCGGACGACCTCGACATCTGCGACGCGGAGGGGGTCGACCTGGTGCTGGTCCCGACCGTCGCCGAGCTCTACCCCGCCGGTCGTCAGGTCAGCGTCAACGCCGGAGCGATGGGGTCGGTGCTGGAGGGCGCGTCCCGTCCGGGGCACTTCGACGGCGTGCTCACGATCGTGCTCAAGCTGCTCCACCTCGTCCGGCCTTCCGTCGCGCTGTTCGGCCAGAAGGACGCGCAGCAGGTGGCCTGCGTGCAGCGGATGGTGACCGACCTCAACCTGAGCGTCGACGTGGTGAGCGAGCCGACGGTCCGCGAGGCTGACGGCCTGGCCCTGTCCAGCCGCAACGTCTTCCTCACCCCGGCCGAGCGGACGATGGCCTGCAGCCTGGCGGCCGCCCTCGAGAAGGCCGCCACCGCCGACAGCGTCCCCGCCGCCCGGATCGCGGCCGACGAGATCCTCGACCGGGTCCAGTTCGAGCCGGCCTTCGAGCTCGACTACGCCGTGATGGTCAACCCGGCCACCTTCGCCGAGGTCCCTGACGACCACACCGGTCCGGCCCTCTTCGTCGTCGCCGCCAAGGTGGGCAGCACCCGGTTGATCGACAACATGTCCCTGGACTTCGCCGAGGTCGCCGCGCCTCAGGAGTCAGTCGGGCTGCACGCCTGAGCGGTGGGCCACGTGCACGCGATTCAACGCTCACACCCTTGCTCCCGTTAGCGACCGTTGCGCCCTGTGTACGAGGCGCAACGATGCAGAAGGGGCGCAACGACGGGCCAGAATGGTGCCGTGGACCTGAACGCGGCGGCCGAGGAGCTGTACGGCGGCTCACCCGACGACTTCGTCGAGCGGCGGACGGCGCTGGTGGTGGCGGCGCGGAAGGCGCGCGAACGCGAGCTGGTCCTCCGGATCGGGGCGCTGCGGCGGCCGACCCGGACGGCCTGGCTGGTGAACGTGCTGGCTCGGGAGGCGTCGTCGGAGGTCGGTGAGCTGCTCGAGCTGGGCGAGGCGCTGGCCGACGCCCAGCGGCGCGGGTCGGGTGCAGATCTTCGACGGCTCTCCGCGGACCGGCGGCGGTTGGTCGACCGGCTGGCCCGGCAGGCCGTCACGCTCGGGGCGGCGCACGGCTACACCGCCCCGGACGCGGCGTTGCAGGAGGTGAGCCAGACCTTGCAGGCCGCTCTGGGTGACGACGACACCCGTGAGCAGCTACGCGCCGGCCGGCTGACCACCGCCGTCAGCTACGGCGGGTTCGGGCCCTTCACCATGCCGGAAGCCGCGCCAGAGCCGCCGCCGGTGGAGGCAGCGCCGGTGGAGGCAGCGCCGAAAGAACCGCCCGTCGACAAGCTGAAGGAACGGGAGAACGAGCTCCAGGAGCAGAGGGACCGGCTCGGCGAGCTGGCCGAGGCCGCCCAGCGAGCCGAGGCCGAGGCGCAGCGGCAGGCGGAGGAGGCGACAGCTCGGGCGGATGAGCTGGCGGACCGGATCGAGGAGCTGCGCGGCGAGCTGGCCGCCGCGGAGGGCGAGGAGCGCGAGGCCCGCGAGGCGGCCCGGGCGGCCCGGCGGCAGCTGCTGGAGGCACGCCAGGCCGCTACCGAGGCTGAGCAAGCCGTGGTTTCAGCCAGGTCCGGATCGGCAGACATCACACCCAGGGGTGCAGCGGCGACCGAGCGCTTCTGAGAAAATCGGCAGGTGCAGGAGTCGTCCAGCCGTCAGCTCGCCGTGATCGCCAACCCGGTCAAGGTTTCCGACGCGTTCGCGGACCTGGTGCGGAAGCGGGTGGCCGACGCGGGTTGGCTGGAGCCGCTGTGGCTGGAGACGCGCGAGGACGACCCCGGTCACGGGATGGCTCAGCAGGCGATCGACGCCGGTGTGGATCTCGTCATCGCCGCCGGCGGCGACGGGACCATCCGGGCCGTGGCCGACGCCCTCGCGAACAGCGAGGTGACCATGGCCGTGGTCCCGGCCGGCACCGGCAACCTGCTGGCCCGCAACCTCCGGCTCCCGCTGAGCGAGGCCGGCTCGTTGGACGTCGCCTTCGCCGGGCGTACCCGCGACATCGACCTGATCGAACTGACCGTCGACGGCGGACGGAGCGAGCACTTCGCCGTGATGGCCGGGGTGGGAGTCGACGCGATGATCATGGACGAGGTCGATCCGAAGCTGAAGTCCAAGGTCGGCCCGGCGGCGTACTTCCTCGCGGCCGGCAAGGCGCTCGGCCGGCTGCCGATGCCGGTGGACATCTCGGTCGACCATGACCCTCCTCGTCGCCGGCGGGCGATGATCTGCCTGATCGGCAACGTGGGCACCCTGCCCGGCGGCGTCGTCCTGATCCCGGACGCCGAAGCCGACGACGGCCACCTCGACGTCTACGTCGCCTCCCCGCACCAGCCGCGGCACTGGCTGCGGCTGCTGCGGCGGGTGGTCACCCGTCGCGAGCAGCGTGGCGACACCGTCAACACCTGGCAGGCCCAACGGGTGCTGGTGGAGCTGGCCGAACCCGAGCCGTACCAGCTGGACGGCGACGTCGTCGGTGAGTGCCGGACCCTGGAGGCCGTCATCAGGCCGGGAGTGCTGCGCGTCTGCATCCCCTGACCGACCCGACGGAGAAGTCTGGGAGTCCGGGGTGCTCAGGCTAGGCTCGCGGCGACCGTCCACCGGCCCAGGAGGCCCCCATGCCTTTGACCGTGCTCGTCACCGGCGCCTCCGGGTTCGTCGGGTCCCACCTCGCCTCAGCCTTGGTCGACGCCGGCCACACCGTCCGCGCCATGACCCGGCACCCCGACGACTACGCCGGCGCCGGCGAACCGGTCGAGGCCGACGTCAGCGACCGCGCCAGTCTGGACCGCGCGATGGTCGGGGTCGACGCGGCCTACTACCTGGTGCACTCCCTCGACCGCGCCGACTTCGTCGCCAAGGACGCGGAGGCGGCCCGGTACTTCAGCGCCGCCGCCGCCCGGGCAGGGGTGGAGCGGATCATCTACCTCGGCGGTCTCGGCGACGAGGACGCCGACCTGTCCGACCACCTCAAGTCGCGCCGCGAGGTGGAGCAGCTGCTGGCCTCCGACGGCGTCCCCGTCACGGTGCTGAGGGCGGCGATCGTGATCGGGCACGGTGGCATCTCCTGGGAGATCACGCGGCAGCTGGTCGCACACCTGCCCGCCATGGTGGTGCCGCGCTGGGCCACCACCAAGACCCAGCCGATCGCCCTCGCCGACGTGGTCCGCTACCTCGTCGGGGTGCTCGAGCCGGAGGCCGCGCGCGGTCGGGTCTTCGAGATCGGCGGCACCGAGGTGCTGACCTACGCGGAGATGATGCAGCGGGTGGCCAAGCTGCACCACAACCGGACGCTGCCGATGGTCACCGTGCCGCTGCTGACCCCGCGGCTCTCCTCACACTGGCTGGCCTTCGTCACCGACGTGGACACCGAGACCGCCCGCAACCTGATCGACTCGATGAGCAACGAGGTCGTGGTGCACGAGCACTCGATCAACGAGGTCGTGCCCGGCGAGTCGATGGACTACACCGAGGCGGTGCAAGAGGCGTACGCCCAGCGGGCCGAGGCCCTGAAGACGCGGGCTCACGCGTGACCGAGACCCGGGGCCGCCTGCTGGGTCGGGCGCTGGGTGTCGTCCGGCCGATCCTGATCGACAAGGTGGAGCGCGACCACGCGCAGAGCGACCGCGCGTTCCGCTACCGCCGGATCGTGGTGGGGGTGACGCTGGTGGTCGGCGCCACCCTGCTGGGCCTCTCCTTCGCCACCGAGCAGGGTGATCCCGCCTTCTACCCGCTGACCTTCGGGCTCGCGGCCACCTGGGCGCTCGGCAGCCTGGTCTCCGGGCCATTGCACCTCGGGCACATCCAGATCCTCGGCGCCCGACGCCGGCCGATCATCACCCCGGTCCTGGTCGGGCTGGCGCTCGGGGCCGTCTTCGTGGCGGGTGGCCTGGTGGCCCGGGAGATCCCGCCCGTGGCCGCCTACGTCGAGGACGTGCTCGGTTACGCCAAGGCCGGCAACCTCTACCTGCTGATGGTGATCACCCTGGTCAACGGGATCGCCGAGGAGCTGTTCTTCCGCGGCGCCCTCTTCGCCGCCATCGGCCGCAAGCGCCCGGTGCTGATCTCGACCATCGTCTACGCGGTCGCCACCATCGCCGGGGGCAACCCGATGCTGGTCTTCGCCGCCGCTGTCCTCGGGGTCGTCGTCGGGCTCCAGCGGCGGGCCGGCGGTGGAGTCCTGGCCCCGATCCTGACCCACATCACCTGGTCGATGATCATGCTGCTGGTGCTACCGAGGCTCTTCCAGGGCTGAACCACGCTGCCCGCTGCGGCTGTCCCTGGCGTGCAGGAAGACCGATCACGGCTCAGGAACGGTGATCAGGCCCAACCGGCCAGGTGCGCAGGGTGGGCCGGTAGATGAGCTCCTGGGTGCGGCCGTCGAAGGTGCGGGTCTCCAGCAGATCGAGGTCGAAGTCGCCGGCACCCGCGAAGACGGGCTCGTCCCCGGTCTGGGCCGCGACCACCGGAAAGACGGTCAGCTGGATCCGGTCGACGAGGCCGGCCGCCATCAGCGCGCGGTTCAGCGAGAGACTGCCGTGAGAGCGGATCGGTACGTCCGACTCCTCCTTCATCCGCCGGACGATCTCCACGCCGTCACCGCCCAGCACGGTCGCATCGGGCCAGTCCACGGGACCCTGCAGCGTCGAGGAGATGACCGTCGTGGGGCAGTCGATCATCTGGTCCATCCAGGCGTCGCGCTCCTCGGTCATCAGGGGCAGCATCTGGAGGAACATCCCGAAGGTCGTGGCGCCGAAGACCATCCGCTGGTCGCCGTCGTAGACCGCGAGCCGGTGGGCCAGGAACTCAGGCCCCTGCTTGCCCCAGTAGCCGCCCCAGTCCGCGGGGGGTCCGTAGGAAGCGAGGCCGTCCAGGCTGGTGAAGACGTCAAACGTGTAGGTCGCGGTCATGCCACCACTGACCCGGCCTCCGCCGGCAAGTCATCGGTCCTGCGCGGCCCGGATCAGGCGGCCGGCGGCGGACCGGAGTAGCGGTTCTCCTGGATGTGCCTCGTCCGTCCGCGCTGGGCGTTCATCACCAGCGCCAGGATGACGGTGACGACGCCGGCGACGATGAGGATGATCCCGAGCGTGTCGTCGGAGACGAACGGGATGTTCACGTCCAGGGCGAACAGCAGGATCGCCCCGATCACGATCAAGACGATGCCCGTTCCGATACCCATGCCCACACCTCTCCTCAGACCCTAGGCCTCATCGTAGGCCGCACCCGCCGGGTCCACCGCGCTTACAGCGTAAAGCGCGCCCACCGAGGGGCTCTTGTGCCTGCGACTCAGGTCACACTAGATTGCCAGGCAACTGGCCCCTCGAGGCCTGCACTCCCGAGAATCGAGATCCGATGGCGGTATCCGAACAGGCCCCGATCGCGGCGCAAAAAGTCGACAGCGACACCCGCAAACCACCGATGACGCCGCTCGCCATCCTGCTCATGAACTTCGGGTTCTTCGGCATCCAGTTCAGCTTCGGGCTGCAGCAGTCCGCGGTGAACCCGATCTTCACCTTCATCGGGGCCAAGCCCGAGGAACTACCCCTGCTGAACCTGGCCGGACCGGTGACGGGACTGGTCATCCAGCCGCTGATCGGGGCCGCCAGCGACCGGACCTGGGGCCGGTTCGGCCGTCGCAAGCCGTACTTCATCATCGGTGCCCTCGGCTGCATGGTGATGCTGTTCCTGTTCCCCTTCGTCGGGGCGATCTGGACGGCGTTCCTGTTCATGTGGCTGCTCGACGCCAGCAACAACACCGCGATGGAGCCCTATCGGGCCTTCATCTCCGACCGGCTCCCGAAGAACCAGCTGGCGCGCGGCTTCCTCGTCCAGTCGATGTTCGTCGGCCTCGGCGCGGTGTCGGCCAACCTGTCCCTGCTGATCTTCCAGAAGCTCATCACGGGGATCACCGACCACGGCATCCCGTTCTGGGTGTACGTCTGCTTCTGGATCGGAGCGGTGTGCTCCATCGGCTCGGTCCTCGTGTCGGTGCTCACCACCAAGGAGATCCCGCCGACCGAGGAAGAGCTGGCGGAGATGCGCGCCAAGAAGGGCGGTCCGGCCGGGTTCTTCGCCGAGATCTCCAGTGCGGTCCGCGAAATGCCCGTCGGCATGCACAAGATCGGCCTGGTCTTCCTCTTCCAGTGGTTCGCCATGGCCGTCTACTGGCAGTTCGTCGCGGTGAGCATGACCGAGAAAATCCCGGCCTTCGCCTCGACCGATCCGGCCAAACCCGTGTCCGAGGCCGCCTCCGGTTGGGTCGGCGCGGTGAACGGCATGTACAACCTGATCACGATCTTCGCCGCCCTCGCCCTGATTCCCATCGCCCAGAAGTTCGGAGCGAAACGGGTCGGAGCGGTCGCCCTGGTGTTCGGCGGGGTAGGGCTGCTGGTCTTTGCGAACCTCAACAACCAGTACGCGCTGCTGGTGCCCGAGATCGGAGTCGGCATCGCCTGGGCCTCCATGCTGGGCATCCCCTACATCATGGTCGCGAGCATGGTCCCCAAGGAGCGCTCCGGGGTCTACATGGGCATCGTGAACATGATGATCGTCGTGCCGATGCTCATCCAGAACGTGACCTTCGGCTGGATCTTCGAGCACCTGCTCGGGGGCAGCGGCGCGAACGCGATCATGCTCTCCGGAGCGCTGCTGCTCTGCGCGGCCATCGCCATGCTCTGGATCAACCCGCCGCCGGACGACGAGGAGTCGGCCCTGATGCCGCTCGGGGCCGCCCGCGCCATCACCATCTACGACAAGGTGGTCGTCGGCTCCGACGGCACCCCGTCCTCGCTCTACGCGGTGGACCGGGCGCATGCGGTGGCAGCCGAAGCGGACGCCCAGGTCGTCGTGGTGTCCGCCTACAGCCCGGCCGACGCGACGGACGAGGGCGCCCGCAAGGAGCTGCACGGTCGGGAGGCCGCGTTCCAGGCCCTCGAGGTCACCGTCCGCCACCTCACCTCCGACCGGGTACGCCGCATCGAGCAACGCGTGGTGGCCGGTGACCCGGCCCAGGCCCTGCTGTCAGCGGCCGAGGGCAACCCCCACAACCTGATCGTGGTGGGCAACCGAGGACTGGGCGCCGAAGAGGGTCAGATGCTCGGGACGGTGCCCGCTGCGGTGGTGAAGGACGCCGTCTGCGACGTCCTCATCGTCCAGGGCACCCGCGACCGGGTGCCGAGAAACCGCCGGTAGGCCGGCGCGCCGCGCGGCCCCCGCGGGTGTGGCTGACCTCAGCGCACCCGCGGAGGCGGTATCACCGGCGCCGCGGCAGCCGGCAGCTGGTCCAGCCGGGCGAACGCCTCGACGATCGCCCGGTCCAGCTGCGGGTCGGCGTGGGCTTCCGCGTCGTGGTCGGCCGGGGTGTGCGGCACCTCGATGTCGGGGGCGACCCCGTGGTTCTCCACCGACCAGTCGTAGCCCTGCAGCCAGAAGGCGTACCGCGGCTGGGTGATGCCGGTGCCGTCGACCAGGTCGAAGCGGCCGTCGATGCCGACGACGCCACCCCAGGTCCGGACGCCGACCACCGGTCCCAGCCCCATCGCCTGCGCGCCGGCGTTGACGATGTCGCCGTCGGAGCCGGAGAACTCGTTCGCCACGAAGATCACCGGGCCGCGGGGGGCCATCGTCGGGTACGGCGACGCCACCCCGACGTGTCGTGCGACCGTCCAGCCCACCACCCGGCGGGCCAGCCGCTCCAGCACCAGCTGGCTGGTGTGACCGCCGCGGTTGTAGCGGACGTCGACGACCAGACCCTCGGCCTCGGCGGCCAGGTGCAGGTCGCGGTGCAGCTGGGCCCAGCCCGCGCTCATCATGTCCGGGACGTGGACGTAGCCCAGCCGGCCGCCGCTGTGCTCACGGATGTACGCCGCCCGGCCGAGCACCCAGGCCTGGTAGCGCAGCGGCTCCTCGTCGGCGAGCGGCACGACGACCACCCGTCGGTCGCCGTCGGTCGAGCCCGGGGACCGCAGGGTCAGCTCGACCGGCTTGTCGGCGGTGCCGATCAGGCCGGCGGCCGGCCCGACGGCGGGGTCGACCGGACGCCCGCCGACGGCGACGACCAGGTCACCGGGCTGGGCTCCGACGCCGGCAGCCCGGAGCGGGGAGCGGGCCAGCGGGTCGCTGCTCTCCCCCGGCAGGATGCGGTCGATCCGCCAGCCGCCCTCCGCCGGGCTCAGGTCGGCACCGAGCAGCCCCAGCCGCCGTTCCGCGTCGCCGGGTGGGTCGACGGGGCTGACGTAGGCGTGGGAGGTGTTGAGCTCGGCCCCGACCTCCCAGAGCACGTCGACGAGGTCGTCGTGGCTGGCCAACCGGTCCACCAGCGGCCGGTACCGCGCGAGGACACCGTCCCAGTCGACGCCGTTCAGGTCGGCACGCCAGTAGTGGTCGCGCATGATCCGGCCGTTCTCGTCGAACATCTGGCGCCACTCCGCCACCGGGTCCAGCTCGAACCGCAGTCGGTCCAGCTCCACCGTGACCGGCTCCCCGCCCTCCGGCTTGACCGGCCGGGAGGTCGGTCGGACGGTCACCTCGTCCTTGGACCGGACGACCACCCGCTCGCCGTCCCCGCTCACCCGGGCGCTGTCGGCGCGGTCGAGGAGGACCTTCACGGCCCGGTCGGCGAAGGAGTAGAACTCAACCGCGTTGCCGGGCGCGTCACCCTCGACGCCGGCCCGACCGGCCCCGAGCGGAGTCTCCTCGCCCGGCTCGCGGATCCACAGCACCCCGCCGGCCGCCGCCTGCAGGTCGCGGTAGCTGCCCGAGGGCACGGGAAAGGCGACGATCCGCTGCTCGAAGTTCTCGGGCTCGACGGCGACCGGGGCGACGTCCTGCTGCTCGGCGTCCGACCGGCCGGTGGCCGGCTCGTCGGGGCTCGCGCTCAGCCGCCAGCCGTCCGCGCTCGGACCGAAGGGTGCGGCCGCGGTCGCCGTCAGCGGCACCAGGTACGGGCGGACGGCGGCGCTGAACCCGAGCCCGAAGACGTGGCTGTCGTAGCTGGGGTCGAAGGTCCGGGCGGAGAGGAAGGCGAGGTAGGTCCCGTCCGCGGTGAAGGCGGGTGAGGTGTCGTCGAAGCGTCCGCTGGTCAGGGGGAGGGGCTCGCCGGGCTGCTCGACGTCGGCCAGCACCAGGCGGTGCTGGGCCTCGGAGCGGAGGGGCTCCGACCAGACCAGCCAGCGGCCGTCCGGGGAGAAGGTGAGCCCTTCGGCCTCGCCCTCGGTCGAGGTGCCCAGCCGCTGGACGGCGCCCGTCTCGAGGTCGACCAGCCGGACGGCGCCGTCGTGAGAGGACGTCGCCACCCGGGCCCCCGCGGGGTCGCTCTCCAGGTGCAGCACCCGGCCGAGCTCGCCCTGAGCCAGCCGGCGCACCTCACCCGTACCGGCGGCCGGGTGCACGTGCAGCGCGTCCTCGCCGTCTGCGTCGCTGACCAGGACCGACGACCCGGTGCGCCCGAGCGGGCGGACCAGCCGGGCCCGGACGCCGGACTCCGCGACCAGCGCCCGCGCCGGCCCCTGCCGGTGGCTGAGCCAGAACGCCTTGCCGCGCCACTCGACCAGACTGGCGTCGCCGCGGTGGTCGGGGCGCAGCTCGGTCAGCTGCTTGGTCGGGTCCAGCTGACGGGTCTGCCGGCCGGCCAGGCTGCCCGGCAGGGTGATGGCCAACGGCGCGGGGGTGCCGTCGAGGGCGGGCAGCAGGTAGAGCGTGCCGAGCGCGGCGTAGACCACCCGCGCGCCGTCGGTGGTGGCGTCGCGGACGTAACCCTCGGCCGCGGTGTGGGAAGTCAGCCGGCGCGGGAGGACGCCGGCCGTGTCCACGTCGAGGGCGTAGAGGTTGGCGACCTCGTCGGCGTGGTCGGGGAAGGTGGCGGCGAGGTCGCTGGTGAAGACCAGCGTGTCGCCGACCCACATCGGGTCGACCAGCGACGCCTCCTCACCGGCCAGCAACCGCTCCCACTCGTGCCCGGTGCCGCTGCGGTCCAGCCAGAGGTGCGGCGCGGTGCCACCGCGGTAGCGCTTCCACAGCGCCGGTGGCCGACTGCCCACGGTCACGAGCGCGAGGGCCCCGTCCGCACGGGTGGCCACGCCCCAGGCCGGGCCGTACGGCAGCCGCTCGACCGAGCCGTCCAGGCTGACCGCGTGCACCACCTGGCGGCGCAGGTTCGCCTCGCGAGCGGCGGAGGCGACCAGCACCCGGCCGTCCGCGGTCCAGCCGAGGACCGAGGTCGTGCTGCTCCCCCACCAGGTCAGCCGGCGGGGCTCGCCACCCTCGACGTCGACCACGTAGGCCTCCCGGTGGCCGTCGCGGGTCGACGTCCAGGCCACCCGGGTGCCATCGGGTGAGAAGCGGGGGTTCGCCGTCGGAGTGCGGTCGTCGGTGAGCCGCCAGGCTCGGCCGCCGGTGACCGGGGCGAGCCAGACGTCGTCGGCGGCGACGAAGGTGACCAGGTCGCCGTGCAGGTGCGGGTAGCGCAGGTAGCTGCTCATGGTTTTCGCAGGCTATCGGGCGTTGCTGACAGAACCGCCTCAGAGGTCGCGGCGCAGGTGCGCGCGCACGAGGTCCTCGTGCTCGGCCTCGCTCAGCTCGTCGGCCACGCGGGCGCGGCGGGCGTCGGTGCGGGCCCAGCGGACGAAGAGGGCGATGAGGATGGGCACGTCGGAGACCTCGGCGATGACCCACAGGAAGTCCCCCGACCAGTGCTGGTCGCTCAGCGGCGACGGCCACCAGACGGGCCGCGGGCCGACCACGGCGCCGACGCCGTCCAGCACGTGGTCGGTGAGCCGCAGCACCAGGCCGGGGATCGCGTCGAGGACGAGCTCGAGGAAGCTGAAGCCGAACTCCGCCGCCAGGAAGACGTCGCTGCGCAGGTCGCCGTGGGCGGCGATCCCGATCACGAACAGCAGGCCGACGAGCGGCGCCAGCACGTCGCTGGTCCCCTCCGCCACCCCGCTGGTGCGCCAGGCGCCGCCGACCGGCGTCAGGAACACCACGAACACCGCGCACGCCACGACGGGGGCGACGAGGGCGTTCCCCAGCAGCCGGGCCGGCCACGAGCCGATGATCCGGCCGAGCGCCGCGGACGGACCCGGCGGCAGGGCGCGGGTCGCCAGCTCGAGGGGACGACCCAGCAGGGCGAGCGAGGGGACCACGAGCAGCAGCAACGCGATCCGGGTCGTGAAGGCCCAGCGGAGGTCCCGGCTCTCGACGCCGAGGAACCCGAAGGAGATCGCGGCGTAGCCACCCAGAGCGACCAGCAGACCCAGGGAGGCCCGTACCGGCCAGCCGGTGCCGGAGCGGCGGAGCCGGAGCACGGCCAGCAGCCAGCCGACCAGCGTCACGGCGACGACCCCGGCCGCGACCGGGTCGACGCGCCAGGTGTCGAAGAACGTGGCCCAGGGGGGCATGGCGCCCAGCGTAGGTCTGCGCGAAGATCGCTGCGTGCCCTCAGAACCGCGGATGGTCTCCCTCGGCTTCGGCAAGTTCGCCCGTGCCGACAATATCTACGCCCTCGAGCCGCTGGTCGGGGACCAGCGCGGCGACGGACGTCGGACGAAGGTCTGGGTCGAGGGCATCCCGGACGCCGTGATCGCCTCGCGCACCGAGGGCACCATCCTGCGCGACATGGGTCAGGAGGCCGCCGCGGACGCCCCGCTGGTGGAGGAGGCGCTCGACCTCGCCGCTCGCCTCGCCGCGGCGGCCGACGCCGGCCGGGTGGACCTGAGCGACCTCGGCCGGCGCGCCCGCCGGCTGCTCGCCGCCACGGTCACGCCGGCGTGAGGATCAGCCGGTCCCGAGCAGCAGCCCCAACAGGTAGGTCACGGCCGCGGCGGCGTAGCCGATGACGAGCTGGCGGAGGCCTCGCCGCAGCGGTGACGCTCCGGAGAGCAGCCCCACCGTCGCGCCGGTGGCGAGCAGGCTGAGACCGACGAGCACCGCGGCGACGACGACCGCCGTCAGGCCGGACAGCCCGACGAGGTAGGGCAGCACCGGGATCACCGCGCCCGAGCCGAAGAAGCAGAAGCTCGAGACCGCTGCGCCGAGGCCGGTGCCGATCGCCTCGTGCTCGTCGACCCCGTCGTCCGACTCGTCCGACTCGGCCAGCGCGGGTGCGTCGCCGAGGTCGGGGTCGGGTCGGCCGAGGACCTCCGCGGCGTGTGCCTCGGCTTCGGCCACCTCCATCCCCCGCGCCCGGTAGACCAGGGCCAGCTCGTTCGCGTCGAGGTCGAGCTGCGGCAGCACGATGTGGGTGTCGGTGGCGGGGGTGGCCGCCTCGAGCAGCTCGCGCTGGGAGCGGACCGAGACGTACTCCCCGGCGCCCATCGACATGGCCCCGGCCAGCAGGCCGGCGAGCCCGGTCAGGAGCACGACGTGGTTCGAGACACCGCTGGCGCTGATCCCGAGCACCAGCGAGAGGTTGCTGACCAGACCGTCGTTGGCTCCGAAGACCGCGGCCCGGAACGTGCCCGAGAGCCGGGCGCGGCCGCGCGCGGCCAGCCCGCGGACGACCTCCTCGTGGATCCGCTCGTCGGCGGCCATGGCTTCCGTGGCGTCGCGGTCGGACTCGTACGGCGAACGCGCCTCCGCCCGCTGGGCCAGGGCGAGGACGAACACCGAGCCGAAGCGCCGGGCCAGCAGCCCGAGGGCGCGGGTCTGCAGGTCGGGCCGGCGGGACCGGCCGGCGTTCTCGCCGAGCAGCGCGAGCCAGTGCTGCTCGTGCCGACCCTCGGCCTCAGCCAGAGCCAGCAGAATCTCGCGTTCCTCACCCGTGCGGTGGCTGGCCAGGTCGCGGTAGACCGAGGCCTCCGCGCGCTCGTCGGCGAGGTACTGACGCCAACGGCGGATCGAGGCCGCGCTGGGTGCCGGGCGGTCGAGCTGAACCACGTCGGCACCTCCCCGTCGGCTTCGTGAGGCAGCAGCGTAGTCGCGCGTGAGGCGGGTAAGGAGGTCAGCATGGTTGACACCGCGATCTTCGACGTCGACGGCACCCTGGTGGACTCGAACTACCAGCACGCCCTCGCCTGGTCCCGCGCCTTCGCGCGCTACGACATCGTCCAGCCGCTGTGGCGGATCCACCGCGGGATCGGGATGGGTGGCGACATCTTCGTACCCGAGATCGCCGGCCGCGAGGTCGAGGAGGCGCACGGTGATGACCTCCGCGACGCCTGGGTGGAGGAGTTCGACCAGCTGATCGATGAGGTGCAGCCGTTCGAGGGTGCCCACGAGCTGCTGGCCGAGGTCAAGGAGCGCGGCTTCCGGCTGGTGCTGGCCAGCTCGGGCAAGAGCAAGCACGTCGAGCACTTCCTCGACCTGATCGACGGCCTCCCGCTGGCCGACGCCTGGACGACGTCAGAGGACGCCGAGCACAGCAAGCCGGAGCCCGACCTGGTCAAGTCCGCGCTGGCCAAGGTCGGGGGCTCCTCGGCGGTGATGGTCGGTGACTCCACCTACGACGCGATCGCGGCCGGCAAGCTCGACGTCGCGACGCTGGCGGTGCGGACCGGCGGCTTCTCGGTCGAGGAGCTCACCGAGGCCGGGGCCGTCAAGGTCTATGACTCCCTGGTCGACCTGCGGCACGACCTCGACGCGACGGGACTGGCCCGGCCGGCCTGAACCAGGGCGGCGACCAACGCCACGACCGCGCCCGCGCAGCGCAGCCGGTCCGCGCGGAGCAGCGCTCCGAGCAGCACGGCGTCGCGGCCGGCACCGAGCCGGCCGTGCAGGGGCGCGGCGAGGAGTGCCGTGGTGCCGAGCGAGGTGGCTGAGGCGACCGCCGACACGATCACCGGGGCCGAGGCACGGGCGGCCAGCGAGCCGGCCGCGCTGACCACCACTCCGCCGTAGACGACCGCGACCAGGGGCACGATCCGCCGCGAGTGCCGGGCGTGAGCCTGGGCCCAGCGGGCCTCGGGCACCTCGGCCAGCGCCGGGTAGACGAGTCCGGTGACCGTCAGCTGGAAGCCGGCGTGCACCGCCGTCGCCACGACCAGCACGGTCGCCCTCGACATCCTCGGCACGCGCCGAGGGTAGTGCCGCGATACTGACGCCATGGCCCGATCCTCGTCCGAGCAGGTCGTCGACGTCGACGGCCGGTCGGTCAAGCTCACGAACCTCACCAAGGTGCTCTATCCCGACACCGGCACCACCAAGGGCGACGTCCTGCACTACTACGCGGCGGTCGCGGCGGTCATGCTGCCGCACCTGCGGCAGCGGCCGGCCACCCGTAAGCGCTGGCCGGACGGGGTGGGCTCCGGGGCCAAGCCCGGCAGCGTCTTCTTCGCCAAGGACCTGGCCGCGGGCACGCCGGAGTGGGTGCAGCGGTACGCGATCGCCCACCGGGACCACGACAACCACTACCCGGTGGTCAACGACCTCGCCACCCTGACCTGGCTCGGCCAGCTCGCCGCGCTCGAGCTGCACGTGCCGCAGTGGCGGTTCGCCGCCGACGGGACCCCGCAGAACCCGGACCGGCTGGTGCTGGACCTCGACCCGGGCGACGGGGTGACGCTGGCCGAATGTGCCGAGATCGCCCGACAGGCCCGCGAGGTGCTGCGGGGCATCGGACACGACCCGTACCCGGTGACCAGCGGCAGCAAGGGCATCCACCTCTACGCCGCGCTGGACGGGTCGGTGACCCCCGAGCAGGCCACCGCCCTGGCCCGCGAGCTGGCCCTGGCGCTCGAGGCCGAGCAGCCCGACCGGGTGATCAGCTCGATGAAGCGCGCCGACCGCGGCGGCAAGGTGTTCCTGGACTGGAGCCAGAACAACGGCAACAAGACCACCATCTCGCCGTACTCGATGCGCGGTCGGTCGCGGCCGACCGTCGCCGCGCCGCGGACCTGGGTCGAGCTTGAGTCCGCCGACCTGCGCCAGCTGGAGTACGAGGAGGTGCTGGCCCGGATCGAGGCGGACGGCGACCTGCTGACGGCGCTGGCCGGCGCGGCCGTGACCGGTGCTCCCGACCGGCTGACCACGTACCGGAGCATGCGGGACGCGGCGAAGACGCCCGAGCCCGTCCCCGCCGCACCGCCGGCGGTGGCCGAGCCGGGCCAGACCTTCGTCATCCAGGAGCACCACGCCCGCGCCCTGCACTACGACTTCCGGCTCGAGCACGACGGCGTCCTGGTCAGCTGGGCCGTGCCCAAGGCCCCGCCGACCGAGCCGAAGATCAACCGCCTGGCCGTGCAGACCGAGGACCACCCGCTGGAGTACGGCACGTTCGAGGGCGGCATCCCGGCGGGCGAGTACGGCGGCGGGAACGTGAAGATCTGGGACGCCGGCACCTTCCGGCTGCACAAGTGGCGCGAGGGCAAAGAGGTCATCGTCACCTGCTTCGGGCGGCCGGGCGGCGGGCTGGGCGGGGTCCGCAAGTTCGCCCTGATCCACACCGGGGGCCCCGGCCGGGCGGAGAGGAACTGGCTGATGCACCTGATGGAGACCGATCCCGAGGACCGCACTTCGGCAGGCTCAGGGAACGGGACGGAGCGGATCGAGCGGATCGAGCGGATCGACCCGATGCTCGCCGCCCTCACCGACGCCGCCCGGTTCGGGCCGCAGGAGGGCTGGGCCTTCGAGATGAAGTGGGACGGCGTCCGGGTGCTGGCCTACCTCACGGGCGACCGGGTGGAGCTGCGCAGCCGGCGTGGCCGGGACGAGACGCACGCCTACCCCGACGTCACACCGTCGCTGGCGGTGCTGGGCGTGGGCAGCGCCGTGCTGGACGGCGAGATCGTCGTGCTGGACGAGCTGGGCCGACCCAGCTTCGGGCTGCTGCAGAACCGCATCAACCTCACCAGGCCGGCGGACATCCAGCGGCTGGCCGTGACGTACCCGGCGCGAGTGATGCTTTTCGACCTGCTGGAGCTGGACGGGCAGTCGCTGCTCGATCGTCCCTACGACGAACGACGCCGGCTGCTCGAGGAGCTCGTGCCGGAGCAGCCGGGTTCCCGTCTGCAGGTGCCGCCGGTGTTCGACGGCGACCTGGCTGCGGCCATGGAGATCAGTGACGACCTCGGGTTGGAGGGCGTGGTGGCCAAGCGGCACGACTCGCCCTACTGGCCCGGCAGCCGCGCTTCCTGGCGCAAGATCAAGCACACCAAGACCCAGGACGTGGTGGTGGGCGGCTGGCGGCCCGGACAGGGGCGGCGTGACGGCGGCGTCGGCTCGCTCCTGATGGGCGTGCCGACCGAGGACGGGCTGCACTACGTCGGCCGGGTCGGCTCCGGCTTCGACGACCGCGGGCTGGAGCAGATCGCGGCGGCGCTGGCTCCCCTGGCCCGCCCCACCAGCCCCTTCGCCGACGTGCCCCGGGAGGAGTCGCGCGACGCCCACTGGGTCGAGCCGCAGCTGGTGGGCGAGGTGACCTACGGCGAGCTCACCGGTCCGGGCCGGATGCGGCACCCGGTGTGGCGTGGCCTGAAGTCCGAGACGCGCCCCGACGAGGTGGTCTGGGAAGTCCCACCCGCGTCCTGAGCCTCAGACCGGGACGGGGAGGTAGTCCGGCAGCTCGAACGCGTCAGCGGGCGGCGACAGCCGCTTGCTGCGGCCGAGCCGGCTCACCCAGGGACGCGAACCCAGCCACAGCGCGGAGTTGAGCACCTGGATCCCCGCACGGGTGCGCGGCTGGGCGATGCGCGGGGTGAAGGGCGGCAGCTGCTGCGCCTTGTCGACGTAGGGCCGCAGCAGCCGCTCGTACGCGGCGAACGCCTGCCGGTGGTCCTCGGAGGCCGCCAGCTCACCGGCCAGGACGTACGCACCGACGAGGGCGAGGCTGGTTCCCATGCCGCTGATCGGGGACGCGCAGTAGCCGGCGTCGCCCACCAACGCGACCCGGCCGCGCGACCAGTGGGGCGTCCGCACCTGACCGGTGAGCTCGAAGTAGAGGTCGTCGGCTCCGTCGAGCGCCGCGACCACGCGAGGCGCCTCCCAGCCGGCGTCGACGAAGGTCCGCTTGAGCAGGGCGCGCTGCTCGTCGACGGGCTGCCGCTCGTAGCCCTCGCCCCGGGCGGGCAGGGTCAGCAGCGCCCGGGTGGTGCCCAGGTTGTCGGGCCGCAGCGTGATGACGCGGCCCCCGGTGGCGTTGTACCAACGTGCCCAGGTGCCGTCGGACTCGGCGCGCGGCATCGTCAGGTAGGCGGTGTACATGCCCAGCGAGCGGAACTGCGGCTCGTCACCGAAGACCAGCCGGCGGGTCCGCGAGCCGATCCCGTCCGCGGCGACCACGAGGTCGAAGTCCCGTTCGAGCCCGGAGTCGAAGGTCACCCGGACGCGTCCGGGCTGGTCGTCGAGGCCCGAGATCCGGTCCCCGAACAGGTACTCGGTGTGGTCGCGGGTGTGCTCGTGGAGCAACGTGGCGAGCTCGCCGCGCAGGATCTCGAGCTCGGCGACGAAGCCCTCGCCGTCGTAGGCGTCCGCCCCGAACTCGGCCCTGGTGGCGCCGGTGGCATCCACGAAGCGGACGCCCTGCTCGCCGGTGGTGGCGGCTCGGACCGCGTCCTCGATCCCCATCCGCCGCGCGACCTCACGGCCGGCCCCGCGGAGGTCGACCGTCTGGCCGCCCGGGCGGATGCCGTCGGCCCGCTCGACCACCGTGGTGGTGAAGCCGTAAACGTTCAGCCAGTGAGCCAGCGCCGGGCCCGCGATGCTGGCGCCGGAGATCAGGACGGTTCGGGAGGTCACGCGGCCACACTAAGCGCGACCAGGGACAGTCCCCGGTGCGCAGCGAGGCGCTCGGCCTCGTCGTCGGTCGACGCCCGCTCGGCCGCCGTCAGAGACCGCCAGGTCTCGACGCTCACGGTCAGCTTCCGACCGGCCGCCTTCGGTCGCCAGGTGCCCACGACCTCGGTCCCGACCAGGACCGCCCCCGGGCGTCCGATCGTCGGCCAGAGCGCCTGGTGCCTGGCCGGCTCCGGGACCAGCAGAGCCCGGTCCCGACCTTGCAGGAGCAGGTCGAACGGTCCCAGCAGGCGTACCAGGTCCGAAGGCGCTGCGTCGGGCTCCGGGCCGGGCAGCGACCAGGCGGCGGTTCCCTCGACCTCGACCGGAACCGCCTCGGCCGGCCAGTGCGCCTTGACCTCGGCGACCGGCGCGTCCAGGAACATGGCTACGTCCTTCGGTCCGGCGGGCCCGAGCAGCCGGAGGTAGCCACGGATCACCTGCAACCGGTCCGGGGCGGCGAACGGGTCGGCCGCCGGCCCCCAGGAGTCCCGGGGCCAGTCGGGGATCCGCCGCAGCACCGGCGGCGACGTGCCCGGCTCCAGCTCCAGCCCGGCGTACAGGGCGCCGATCCGGAACGGGACCTCCCACGAATGAAGGGCTGCGCAGGTCGCGCAGTCCCGCAGGTACGGCGCGGTCAGCCGCGCGCTCACCCGAGTGGAGACCTCGCCCTTGGGCATCGGTTCGGTCACCACGTCGTGCAGCTGACGGGCCACCTCGGCCAGTCCCTCGCGCGCGTTGATCCCGGCCTCCCGCCAGGGCTTGTCGGGCCCGAAGACGCGTTTGGCCGCGTCGCGGTCGCTCATCGGTGACGTGGCGACCAAGACCTCGGGCAGGTCGGTGCGACGGTAGTAGTGCGGTGAGCTCCGCAGCGTCCAGACCAGGGCGACGTCGGAACTGCTCTCGAGCTCGGACGGGGACGCGAGGGGCACCCCGCGGTTGGCCAGCGCCCAGCTCGCCCCGTCCCGCCCGGTGTCCTGGATCCCGAGGTCGAAGACGGCGGCGTCGGTGAGCGGTCGCGGCGCCACCGGACGACCCAGTTGCTGCGCGGCGATCCGCCGCATCAACGCATCCTCGCGGTCCACGTCGCCTCCTCGGTAGCGTGTGCTCGATGGAGCCCAAGGATGTCCTGCTCTACTACCTCGGCCGCGAGAGGGCGGGTCTGCTCAGCCGGCTGGACGGGCTCGGCGAACGCGAGCTGCGCTGGCCGATGACCCGGACGGGCAGCAACCTGCTCGGCATCGTGAAGCACGTGGCCAGCGTCGAGCTCGGCTACTTCGGCGAGGTTTTCGGACGGCCGTCCGGTGAGCCGCTGCCTTGGATGGACGACGACGCGGAGCTCAACGCCGACATGTGGGCCAGGCCGGACGAGAGCGCCGAACAGATCGTCGCGCTGCTCCAGCGGGCGGCGGCGCACACCGCCGCGACGGTCGCCGCTCTCGACCTCGACTCGCCCGGCGAGGTCCCCTGGTGGTCGCCCGGGCAGCGCCAGGTCACCCTGCAGCGGATCCTGGTGCACATGCTGTCCGAGACCGCCCGGCACGCCGGCCACGCCGACATCCTCCGGGAGCTCATCGACGGTGCCGCGGGCGACGACCGCGGCAACCTGGTCGAGCAGTCCGACGACGACTGGGCGGCATACCGGCGCCGGCTCGAGGAGGCGGCGGAAGCGGCGTCGGACTAGCGGTCGAGCTGCTTGGTGATGCTGCGGCGCAGGTCGTCATGCTGTGGCCCGAGCCGGAGATCCTCCCGCAACCAGTTCTCCGGCGGGTACAGCCAGACAGGCTTGGTCATCCGTTCGGGCGGCTCCCAGTCATATCGCGGCCAGACGTGCGCGTGCAGGAAGTCGTCGGTGTTGCCCAGGATCTCGAGGTTGACGCGGCGGAACCCCGTCCCCACGTGGCGGCACGCGTTCTCGACCGCCTCGCCCAGCCGCTCCATGCTGGCGAGAAACGCCAGCCGCTCGGGGCGAGGGAGATCGGTCAGGCGACTGACGCCGATCCGGTCGACCAGCAACACGCAGTAGCCGGGCAGCCTGGACGTCGCCCATCACGGCAAAGGACAGCGGCAGCCGGCGCAGCACCGTCGGGTTCTCCCCGCGCAGGGCGGAGCCGATACGGTCCTGGCGGAAGTCGGAGATCACCACCTCGTGCCACCACAGCGATGCCGTGGACAACCGAGGCCCTGACCATCGAGGGGAGCAGCCGTGCGGCCAGCTTCCCTCCTACCGCCCGCGGGCGGAGCCCGACGGCTGGCCGTGGCGACTCTGGTCAACAGCGTGGGCAACGGCGTCTTCGCAACCATCGGCACGATCTACTTCCTCCGCTTCGCCGACCTGACGGTGAGCCAGGTCGGCTCCGGGCTCGCCGTCGCCGCGGGCGTCGCGATGGTGGTCGGGCTGCCGCTGGGGCGCCTGGCCGACAGGGTGGGGGTCCGTGCCGTCTTTCTCGCGCTGCTGCTCGTCTCCGCCGGGGCGGTGGCGGCCTACGTCGGGGTCCGCAGCTGGCCGCCGTTCCTCGTCGTCGCGGTCGTCGCGGTCACCGCCGAGCGGAGTACGGCCGGGGTCCGGAACGCCTTCATCGCCCAGGTCGTCGGAGGCCGTGACCGGGTCCGGACGCGCGCCTATCTCCGGTCGGTCACCAACGTCGGCGCCGCGGTGGGGGCAGGTATCGGCGGGACCGCGTTGGCGTCCGACGTGCGCGGGCTGTTCGACGCGCTGCTCGTCGTCGACGCCGCCACCTTCGTGGGGGCTGCGGTCGTCGTGTCGACCATCCCCGCTGCCTCGCCGGCAGCGAGTCCTGGCGGCGCCGGTTTGCGTACGGTCCTGACCGACGCCCGCTTCCTGCGGATGAGCTGCGCGCAGGCCTTTCTCTCCCTGCACGGTGCGGTGCTGACGGTGACACTGCCGCTGTGGATCGCGACACGAACCGAGGCGCCGACGGTGACCGTCGCCGTCCTGACGACAGGGACGATGGTGGGTGCGGTCGCGCTGCAGGTCTGGGTGAGCGCGCGTACCGACCGACCGGGCGGCTCGGCTCGCGCCGCGCGTCAGGCCGGCGTGGCGTTGGCGGCAGCGTGTCTCGTCCTCGGGCCCAGTGGATCGACCGGTCCGGTGGCGGCCGTCGTCCTGCTGATGCTCGGTGGAGCGCTGCGCCTGGCCGGAGAGCTGCTGCAGTCGGCCAGCGGCTGGGCCATGTCCTTCAACGCCTCTCCGCCGGGGATGGCGGCCAGCTATCAGGCCCTCTACTCCACCGCTTTCTCAGGCGCCGCCATCGCCGGACCGTTGATCAGCACGGCCATCGTCCTCGCGTACGGCTGGTCGGGGTGGGCCGTCCTGGCGGTCGCGTTCCTGGTGGCGGGCGCGGTGGCGTCCCGAGCGGCGCCAGCTACTGAGGCCTGACCGCGCGCCGGGGCGGCGGCCAGCCACACCTGGTCGGCGAACGGGTGGTGGCCGAGCGGCAGGGTGCCTTGGTTGGTGACCAGGTAGACGTAGCCGGTCGGGGACCGGAACACGTACCGGCCGGGCTCGGGTTGTCGCCGCCGCCACCCGCCGTGGGTCACGGCCCGGTGACTTCGCCGGGACAGCGGGCCGAGATTGGCCAGGCTGGTCTGGCCCGGCGGCCCACCCCGAGAGGGTGGCAGGTAGGGGATGGTGTGGTCCAGGTCCAGGTGTGCGCTGGTCCCGGCGCCGAACGGGAAGACCTCCGCCGGGTGCCGCAACCGGAGCGCAGCCCTCAGGCGGACAGGGGTCTCGTAGCCGTCGATCGGCGCCAGGTGCGCGGGGTCGACCACCGGCCGGACGCTGACGTGGCAGCCGGTGCCGGTGAGCCAGCCGGTGAACTGGTCCAGGGTGAGAGCCTCCCCGTCCACGGGCCGGACCAGGCCGTGCCCGTCCCGGACCGTGGCCGCGTTCACATGGAAGTGGAGGACCACCCGCGGCCGCGCCGCCTTCACATCTGCTCCGGGAGCGAGGGGGGTCAGGTCCAAAGACTGGTGGTCCTCGGCCGGCTCCCCCGCCACCGGGTCGGGCTCAGGTTGGTCGGGGGTGTCGTGCTGATGGGCCAGCAGCAGCCGCAACGCTTCAGCCGGCCGGGCGAGGATGCCGACCGCCTTCGAGCGCCGCACCCCGACCGGGTCGAGATCACCCTCGAGCGCGAGGACATCGGCGATCCGGTTCACCGTCGCCAGGAACCAGACCGCGTCACCGTGGTCCACCCGAGCCAACACCAGCTTCAACCCGTCCTCGGACTGCACCGCCCACACCTCCCGGTCGGTCCGGGTCCGCTGCGCCCGTTCCGCCGCCCGATCAGGGTCCACGTCCAAGATGGCGGCGGCCAGCACCCTCTGGAAGCGGCGCCACGGCAACACCCCCAGCAGGCCCGCGACCGCCTCATCGACCTCGACGGCCGCCTCCCACGACAACAGCCGGGTCTCCTGCGCCACCTGCCGGCCCTGCCACGCCCGGACCTCACCGGCCAGCACCTGCCCCCACAGCCGCGGCAGCCGGTGCCGCAGATCCAACGCGTCCGGGATCACCATCCGGGCAGACATCTCCCCGGTCCCCTGCAACGCGCCCAACTCGGTCGCGCAGAACTCCGACACCTCCGGCGTCCCCTCCCCACCCCACTGGCACGCCCGCTCCACCAACGGCTGGTAGTCCCCCGACTCCACATCCATGTCGTGGGCGTCCGCCCACGCCGCCGCCAACACGAGCGTCCGACACTCACGCTCGACCAGCTCCGCGTGGTTCGCCGCGAACAAGTCCGCCAACCGGGTACGCGACAGCCCCGCCAGACCACCCTCTGACGAGACCGCCCCCGCTGATTCGAACATGTGACCGACTCTACGAGGGCCCAGTGACAGTTTTCGAGGTCAGCGGCCATTCAGCGCATCGGCCGCGAACCGGGAGATCGCGCCGAAGACCGAGAGCTGCTCCATGACCGAGGTGCGCCAGTCGCCGGCTCGCTGGAGGCCGTGGTGCGCATCGGCCACCTCGACGATCTGCACTCCCGAACCAACGGCGTCCGGCACCGCCCAGTGCGGGTCGGCGTTGCCGCCCACGAGCAGCGTGGGCTGCCGAGCTCCGGCAACAGCCGTCGAGAGCCGGGCCTCGTCCAGCAGCGGAGTCAGCCAGACCCCAGCGGTGCCGGTGTCGACGGCCCAGGGCATCGCCAACGTGCCCAGCGACTTCGCGACGACCATGACGGGGAGGTGCTCGGCGGCTCGGGCGCGAGCCGCCTCCGCCGCAGACTGCACCTCACGATCGCTGAGGAGGCTCGAGCGGTCCTCCTCCCACACTGCCGCGAGAACCGACCAGCCGGCCTGCGTCAGCAACGTCGCGGGCCAGTGCAGCAGAGGCGTGTCAGTGCCACCCCTTCGACCGGGAAGCAGGGTCGCGGTGCCGCTCATGCTGTCGGGCTGCGCGAACCAGGGTTCGATCCTCATCAGACCAGAATGGGCTGCAGCGCAGGCTCGTCAGCCACGACGGGCGAGCCAGCCGCAGCCGGCTGCTGCCATGGCCAGCGCCCAGATGGACAACGAGCGCCAGTCCGGCAGCGGCAGCCGGAACCCTGGGTCGCAGTCCACGCAGCCGTCGGCGTAGAGAGGCCCCTCGCTGGCCAGCTGAGCCAGCACGGCGTTGCTGCTGAGGACGTCGAACCCGTACACGAGGGCCGTCGCGGCGACGAGGCTCACCAGCGCGAGCACGACGAACGTGACGGCCGTGCGGCGCCGCCGGCTCCGCTCGATCAGGTCGGGACTCGGCCAGTCCATCAGCACCTCGCTCATGTCCTGCACCTTCCCACGCTGAACCGGTCGATGGCCTCGAGCAGTGCGTCACCCATCGCCTCGCTGCCCTTGTGGCCCGACCCCGGGAAGATGGTCAGCTCCGAGCCCGGCCAGGCCCGGTGCAGGGCCCAGGCGTGGCCAGCCGGCCCGCTGAGGTCGAGGCGGCCGTGCAGCAGCACGCCGGGGATCGCGGCCAGCCGACCGACGTCGCGGAACACCTGGTCATCCTCGAGCCAGCAGCGGTTCGCGAAGTAGTGGCTGCAGATCCGGACGAAGGTGAGGCGGGCGTCGTCGACGCGGCCGCTGTAGGGGCTGGCCGAGCCGTACTCCTCCTGCGACAGCACCGCGTCCTCCCACGCGCACCACGCTGCGGCCGCCGCCTCGCGGACCGCGCGGTCGGGGTGCTCCATCCGCCGGGCGTAGGCCGCCACCAGGTCTCCGTCGCGGTCGGAGGTCGGCAGCGCGTCCCGGAACTGCTCCCAGGCTTCGGGGAAAAAGCGGCCGACGTCGCGGTAGAGCCAGTCGAGCTCGGACTGCCGACCGGTGGTGACGCCGATCAGCACGATCTCGCTCACCCGCTCCGGGTGCTGCTCGGCGTAGACGAGGCTGAGCGTCGACCCCCACGACCCGCCGAACAGCAGCCACCGGTCCACGTCCAGGTGCTCCCGCAGCCGCTCCATGTCGCGGACCAGGCGTGCCGTGGTGTTGACGCTCATGTCGGTCGCCGGGTCGGAGGCGGGCGGCAGGCTCTGGCCGCATCCCCGCTGGTCGAACTGAACGATGCGGTACCGCGCCGGGTCGAAGGAGCGCCGCGGCCCGGGTCGCGAGCCGGTCCCAGGTCCGCCGTGCACCACCAGAGCCGGCTTGCCGTCCGGGTTGCCCGAGGTCTCCCAGTAGACCCGGTTGCCGTCGCCGACCTCGAGCAGGCCCGAGTCGTACGGCTCGATCGGCGGATGACGCACGCCTCCCATCCTGTCAGGGCCGACCGGCAGGATGGGGTGCATGACGATCGACCTCGGCCCCACCCTCGGCCTCGCCTACGTGCCCACGCTGCCACCCGAACGGCTGCGCGAGCTGGCGCGGGCGGTCGAGGCGAGCGGGCTGGACGAGCTGTGGGTCTGGGAGGACTGCTTCAAGCAGAGCGGCATCGCCTCGGCCGCCGCGGCACTGGCCTGGACGGAGCGGATCACCGTCGGGATCGGGCTGCTGCCGGTGCCGCTGCGCAACGTCGCGCTCACAGCCATGGAGCTGGCGAACCTGGAACGCATGTTTCCCGGCCGGTTGATCGCCGGCGTCGGCCACGGGGTGCAGCCGTGGATGGAGCAGACGGGTGCCAGGGTGGCTTCGCCCCTCACCCTGCTGCGCGAGCACACGCTGGCCCTGCGGGCGCTGCTGGCCGGCGAACGCGTCACCACCGAGGGCCGCTACGTCCGCTTGGCGGATGTGGCTCTCGACTGGCCGCCGACGGCGCCGCCGCCCCTGATGCTGGGCGGAGCGGGGCCGAAAGCGCTGGCGCTGGCCGCCGAGCTGGGCGACGGGGTGCTGCTCGGTGCCTGCATCTCCGAATCGGCGGTCGCCGAGATCGCGCAGCGGATCGACCCCCTGCGCGGCCGCGCGGGCCGTGCACTGGTGCACAGCCACCTCGTGGCTGCCGGGGTCGGCGCCCAGGAGCGGCTCGAGCGCGAGGTGCCGCGGTGGGGGGCTACCTACGCGTCCGGCATCGGCGTCGCCGGCGACGCGCAGACCGTCGCCGCCTCGGTCGACCGGCTCGTCGCGGCCGGGGCGACGTCGGTCTGCTTCCAGCCCACCGAGGACGAGCCCGACCTGCTCGACCTGGTCCGCTTCCTGGGCGAGGAGGTGAAGCCGCTGGTCAGCCTCGCGGGTGCTCGCTGAGCCAGACCTGCTGTCGCCGGGCCGACGCCCGGCTGAGCCACGCGTCCTCGACCACCTCGGTCAGCTGGGCGTAGCTGAGCTCGCCCAGCCGGGACGCCCGGACGAGCACCGACGGGTGGCCGTCGAAGTGGGGCGTGGTGAAGAAGGGCAGCCGGTCGTCGGAGACCAGCGCGTCCTTGTCCTCCGCGTCCGGCACCCAGAAGATGATCACGTCGTCGTAGCGCTCCCCCGTCTCCGGGTCCGCAGCGTCGGGCCGAGCCGTCCGGAAGTAGACGAAGCTCTTACCGCCCACCTGGTAGACCGGGTTCTCCGAGCTGCCCTCGACGATCTGGACGTGGGGCATGGCGGCCGCCAGCGCGTGCACGTCGGCCTCGGTCGCGCGGCGTCGGACCACCGGCGTCGTCAGCGGTTGAACAGCCCGCGGAGACCACTCCGCCGGCCGTCGGAAGCAGCCGCCGGAGCGGGAGCGGCGGCCACCGCGGCGGTCTCGGCCTTGGCGGCCGTCTCGATGTCGGCGGGCGCCCGGCCCTGGAAGCCCGCGATGTCGAGCAGCGAGCCCTTCGCGTCCTCGAGCCGCGGCTCGATCTCGCCCTGTACGGCGTAGCGGGTCCGGGTCAAGGTGGCGGTGCACTTCACGCCGTAGTCGTACTCCATCACCTCGCAGCCGTAGCAGACGAGCCGCCCGGGTAGCACCGCCACGTCCGGGTTGCTCTGCGCGACCTGCTGCTCGCGACGGTTGACCTCGTCCGCGTAGGCGTGGACGGACGAGACGTTCCAGCACCGCACCCCGTCGCCGCCGTCCTTGATCCCGACCTGCATGCTCGCTCCTTTGCGTCGGCGCCAGCCTACGACGCCGGGCCGACGTCAGGTGAGGTTGGACAGGGCCGCGGCGACGGCGAAGCCCAGCACGGTGGCTAGTCCGGCCCGGTTCCCGGCCTTCTCCTTGGCCTCCGGGACCATGGAGTCGACCAGCATCACGAGCAGGGCACCCGCAGCGAAGCCGTCGATGCCCCCCTTCACGTCCCCGCCGGCGAGGTCGGCGACGGCGTAGCCCCCGAGGGTGGCGAGGGCGCAGACGACCGCCACCGCGATCCAGAGCCGGACGATCGCCGCGCGGGACTTTCCGGACGCGCGCATGTCGGCGGCAGAACCGACCCCCTCGGGCAGGTTGGAGACGAAGATGGCGACCAGCAGGGCCACACTGACGCCCTTGCCCGTGGCGAGCCCGATGCCGAGCACCGCCTGCTCGGGGATGCCGTCCAGCAGCGACCCGAGCGCCAGCGGCAGTCCTGCGGCACCACCCCCGGCGCGGCCGCCGATCCTCTCCACCGCCCGGTCGGCGAGGAAGAAGGTGACGGCCCCGAGGGCCAGCCCGATCGCCACGCTGGTCGGGCTGCCGATGGACAGACCTTCCTGGGCCAGCTCGAAGGCGACGCTTGAGATCAGGGCCCCTGCGCCGAAGGCCAGGACGGCTCCGACGACCCCGTCCCGCCAGCGGCGGACCAGCGCCAGCAACGCTCCGACCACCAGCGAGGCGGCGGCCAGTGCACCCCACCCCAACGCGCTCAGCACGACTGGCACTCGTACCCGGGAAGCATCCCGTCAACCTATCCCGCGCCGCACCTGTGGCACGCTGGGTTGATGGCCCAGCCTGCGTCGGTGGAGGAGTACCTGGCCGCCCTGCCCGAGGACGTCCAGCCGGTGGTGCGCGAGGTCCGGCGGCGGATCGCCGAGGCCCTGCCTACCAGCACCGAGAAGATCAGCTACGCGATCCCGACGGTGCTGCTGGACGGCCGGCCGCTGATCTCCTACGGCGCCTGGAAGTCCCATCTGGGGCTCTATCCCGTGCCGGTCACCGTGGGCGACCTCGAGCAGGAGCTCGTGCCCTACCGCTCGACCAAGGACACCTTGCGGTTCCGGTACCGGGACACGATCCCGGTCGACCTGATCATCCGGGTGGTCGCCGCCCGCGCCGCGTCGGGCAGGGACAGCGCGACCACCTGACCCCAGGCCGAGGCGACCTGGCGGGGCAGCGAACCGGTGGTGTAGCTGAGGCCGTAACGCCGGCAGATCTCGCGCATCCGCGGCGCGAGCTGGCCGTAGCGGTTGCTCGGCAGGTCGGGGAAGCAGTGGTGCTCGATCTGGTGCGACAGGTTGCCGGTCATGACGTGCATGGCCGGGCTGCCCTCGATGTTGGCCGAGCCGATCATCTGCCGCAGGTACCACTCGCCGCGGGTCTCACCCTCGATGGACTCACGCGCGAAGGTTTCCACGCCCGCCGGGAAGTGCCCGCACATGATCACCGCGTGCGACCACAGGTTGCGGACCAGGTTGGCGGTGGCGTTGGCCGCGAGGGTGGTGAAGAAGGACGGGCCGGAGAGAGCCGGGTGCACCAGGTAGTCCTTCCGCGCCTGGCGGCCGATCTTGGCCAGCACGGCCCTGGCGTCGCGGCGGAACTGCTCGCGGTCCTCATCCGTGCCCCGACCCGCGAGATGCTTGCCCAGCTCGAGGTCGTAGGCCGCGATGCCGTACTGGAAGAAGCACGCGTTGACGAAGTTCCACAGCGGCTGACCGAGGTACATCGGCACCCAGCGCTGGTCCTCGTCCACCCGCATGATGCCGTAGCCGAGGTCGTTGTCCCGGCCGAGCACGTTCGTGTAGGTGTGGTGGGTCTCGTTGTGCGACCGCTTCCACAGGTCCGCCGGCGAGGCGTGGTCCCACTCCCAGTCCGAGGAGTTGATCTGGGGATCACGCATCCAGTCCCACTGGCCGTGCATGACGTTGTGGCCGATCTCCATGTTCTCGATGATCTTGGCCACGGAAAGGCCGAGAGTGCCCGCAACCCAAGCGGGCGGGAAGAGTGAGAACAGCAGCACCAGCCGGCTGCTTAGCTCCAGGCTGCGCTGGACCTTGATCATCTTCCGGATGTAAGCCGCGTCGGCGCTCCCCCGGGAGTCGAGCACCTCCTGTCGCAGCGCGTCCAGCTCGAGACCCAGGGCCTCGACCTGCTCGGCCGAGAGGTGGGCGGTCGGGTCGGGCTTGCCCGACGGCTTCAGCACGATGCGTCGCTCGGTGGTGGCGGTGGTCATGGCTCCCCTAGAGATCGAGTGTGCAGGCGCCGGCCGCGGCCGTGACGCAGGTCTGGATGCGGACGCCGTCCCCGCGCGTCGCGGTGGTGAGCTCGCCGTTGCGGAGGTCGCGGACGGCGCCCTCGGTGAGCCCGACGACGCAGCCGAAGCAGATGCCCATCCGGCAGCCGGACGGCATCGCCACCCCGGCGTCCTCGCCGGTCTGCAGGATCGGTGCGGTGCCGTCGGAGGCGACGACGCGGTCCTGACGGGCGAAGCTCAGCGAGCCCCCCTCGCCGGTGGTGATCACGACCGGACGGAAGCGCTCGGTGTGCAGCCGGTCGGCGAGATCGGCGTCGGACCAGTGCCGTTCGAGGGCGTCCAGCAGGCCCGTCGGCCCGCAGCCCCAGGTCTGGCGGTCGCGCCAGTCGGGCACGAGCTCGTCCAGCGCGACCGGTCGCAGCACGCCGGAGGAGGCTGTGTGCCGTTCCACCAGCCGGATCCGGCCCGCGGCGGCGAGCGAGCGCAGCTCGGCGCCGAAGACGACGTCCTCCGTCGTCGGGGCCGAGTGCACGAGGACCACGTCCGGCAGCGCGTCGAGATGGTGGCGGAGCATGCCCATCACCGGCGTCACCCCGCTGCCGGCGGTGACGAAGAGCACCCGCTCGGGCAGCGGGCTCGGGAGCACGAAGTCCCCGGCAGGCTGGTCGAGGTGCAGGATGGCGCCGGGGCGGAGCTTCCGTACGACGTGACCGCTCACCCGGCCGTCGGGGATGGCCTTGACGGTGATGGCGATCAGGCCGTCAGCCCGGCCGGGTCCGGAGGTGAGCGAGTAGGCCCGCCACTGCCGGACGCCGTCCACGTCGACCCCGATCCGGACGTACTGACCGGCCCGGTACCGACGCCACGCCCGGCCGGGACGGATGGTCACGGTGACCGCGTCGGCGGTCTCGGGCGTCACGGCCACCACGCGACCGCGCAGGGCCGCGCCGCTGCGCAGCGGCGCCACCAGGTCCAGGTAGTCGGCCGGGACCAGCGGCGTGGCGACCGTCTCGGCCAGCGAGGTGAGGGCCGAGACGACGCTCCGCAGGCGCTTCGGCGGCGCGAGGATCGACGAGCTCATAGCCCCAGCCTAACCTACGGATCCGTAACTTACGTGAGCGTAGGTATCGGTCGGAGCGCCAGCCGTTCGTAGCCGCGGAGCACGAAGGTCGGGCGGCGGACCGCCTCGACCAGCTCGAGCCGGGGCCAGCGCCGCAGCAGGGTCTCGATGCTGGTGGCCAGCTCCAGGCGGGCGAGCGGGGCTCCGACGCAGAAGTGGATCCCCGCCCCGAAGCCCAGCTGCGGGTTGGGTCGGCGGTCCGGCCGGAACTCGTTCGGCTCGTCGAAGACGCTGCTGTCACGGTTGGCGGCACCCAGCAGGGCGGCGACCCGCTCACCGGCACGGACCCGGACACCCTCGACCACGACGTCGACCGACGCCGTCCGCTCGAAGAGCTGCAGCGGGGAGTCGTGGCGCAGCATCTCCTCCACCAGTGGGGCCGTCCCGCCGGCGGGGACCGCCCGGCCGCTGCCCAGCAGCGAGGCGAGCCCGTTGCCGAAACCGTTGACGCTGGCCTCGTGGCCGGCGTTCAGCAGCAGCACGGCGGTCGCGACCAGCTCGTCGGCGGAGAGCCGGTCACCGTCCTCCCGCACCGCCACCAGGTCGCTCAGCAGGTCCTCGCCCGGCCGGCGGGACCGCTCGGAGGCCAGCGCGTCGACCGCGGCCGCGAACTCCCGGCTGGCCTGCTGGGCGGCGGCCTCATCGGCGGCGCTGCGGTCGACCTCGTACATCCGCACGATCGCCTGCGACCACGGCCGCAGCCGGTGCCGGCCCTCCGCCGGCCAGCCGAGCAGCTCCGCGATCACCAGCACGGGCAGCGGCTCGGCGTAGTGCGCCATCACGTCGACGGCGCCCTCGCGCTCCAGCACGCCCGCGCAGTCCGTCAGCAGCTGCTCGGCCAGCGCAGCGATCCGCGGCTGGAGCCGGGTGACGTGGCCACGGCTGAACGCGCCCGCGACCAGCCGCCGCAACCGGGTGTGCCGCGGCGGCTCGTTCTCGAGCAGCGCGTCCACGTGCAGGGCGTTGAACGCGGCCCACGGCTCGGCCGGCTCGCGCGGGGTGAAGGTACGGCCGAAGTCGCGGCTGCGCAGCACCTGCGAGCAGGCCGCGTGGGTGGTGGCCAGGTACGACCCGAGGCCGTCGTGCCAGACCAGTGGCCCCTGCCGACGCAGCTCGGCCAGCGCCGGGTAGGGGTCAGCGAGGAAGGCCGGGTCGGCCAGGTCCAGCGTCGGGGCGCTCAGGAGGCCGCCGGCGCCTCGGGCGGGTCGTCGTCGCCGAGCCGGGCGGACGGCGTGGCGTCGGGGGTGCCGTAGGTCGAGTCGGCGCCACCCGCAGAGGTCTCGGCGTCGCTGAAGCTGTTCGGGCCCTGGGAGACCTCGCCGCCCTTGCCGTCGGCGTCCTCGTCGTCGCGGTCGTGCTTCCTCAGCGAGATCATGCCTGCGACGCTACCCGCCGGATCCTGGGTCAACCGTGGAGGGTCAACCGTGGAGGGCCGTCCGCAGGGCGGTGGTGGTGGCGGCCACCGCCGCCCGGGCCGAGGGCAGGAACCGTGTCGTGTAGATCGAGCCGTGCACGTGCCCCGCCGCACGGTAGGTCGAGACGGCGACCCCCGCTTCACGAAGCCGGGCGGCGTAGGCCTCGCCCTCGTCGCGGAGCGGGTCGCACTCGCAGGTCAACACGTGGGCGGGCGGCAGCCCGGACAGGTCCTCGGCCAGCAGCGGCGACGCGTAGGGGTGCCGGGCCAGCTCAGGATCGGGCAGGTAGAAGTCACAGGCCTCCATGAGGGAGGCCCGGGTGAGCAGGTAGCCCTCACCGAACTCCGCGATGGAGGGCTGGCTGAGCGTCAGGTCGAACGACGGGATATCGACGGCCAGGAAGCACAGCGCAGGACCGCCCCGGTCGCGGCTCATCAGGGTCAGGGCTGCGGCGAGACCGCCGCCGGCGGAGATCCCACCGACCGAGAGCCGGGCCAGGTCCACGTCCAGGTCCCCCGCGTTCGCGGCGACCCAGAGCAGCACCGCGTAGGCGTCCTCGACGCCGGTCGGGAAGGGATGCTCCGGCGCCAGCCGGTAGTCCACCGAGACGACCTGGCAGTCCGCGCCACCGGCGTAGGACCGGCAGATGGGGTCGTAGTCGTCGACGTCGCTCAACCAGTACGAACCGCCGTGCAGGAAGAGGTGGGTGGGGAGCGGTCCGGACCGACCGGCCGGCCGGTAGCGGCGGACGCCGATCTGACCACCCTCGACGGACACTCGATGGTCCTCAGCCACCACCCGGGTCCGGCCCCGCGCGGTGACCACCCGCATCTGCAGCGGCCCCCGGGCGGCTGCGGCGCGGCGCTCGGCCACGGTGCCCTGGGGCGGTCCCGCACGGCGTGCGGCCGCGTTGGCCAAGGCGAGCAAGGGTCGCAGCACCGGACGGACACCCATCAGCAGCTCTCCAGATCCACGACGCCATCCTCTCCCGGGGCGCTCCACCCGATGGTCACGAATGGGTCACCATCGCTTCCGCGGTGCCGAAGATCGTGACCGCGCGGCTTATCGTGGCGACACCTCGGGGGTGGCCGTCAGGGATGGACCGCGCACCCGGACGACCCAGGTGTCGAGGGTGCTCCCCGCTCCGATGCCCCGACCTAGGTGACCCACATGACGCTGTCTCCCGGCCTGCCGACCACTGCGAAGCGATCGGGCGGCCGCCGGGTCGGGCTGCTCGCGCTCGCACTCACCCTGCTGAGCGGCTTCGCGCTGACCGCTCCGGTGCTGCCGCACGCGGCCGCCGACACCGCCCCGGCGAGCGGCGTCCCGGCGACGGTCTCGAGCGACCCGCTGCCCACGGTCCAGATCGACGGGGTGGTCTGGTCCCAGGCCATCGTGGGCACCAAGGTCTTCGCCGGCGGCAGCTGGCAGACCGTGCGGCCCGCGGGCGCGGCGGCCGGCACCTCGACGGTCACCCAGGCCAACCTCGTCTCCTACGACCTCACGACCGGAGTCCGCGACGCCTCGTTCTCGCCCGTGGTGGACGGTCAGGTCCGCGCGGTGGCGGCCTCCCCGGACGGGAAGACGATCTACGTCGGCGGCGACTTCGGCCACGTGAACACCAAGCTGCGCAACAAGCTCGCCGCCTTCGACGCAGCCACCGGCGCTCTGCTGCCCTGGGCGCCAGGCGCGGACGCGGCCGTCCAGTCGATCGCGGTGACCCCGACCAGCGTCTACGTGGGCGGCATCTTCAAGGCCATCGCCGTCCCGATCGGGACGACGGGCGTGCCCCGCACCAGCGTCGCAGCCCTCGACCCGGTGAGCGGCGCGGTCCAGTCCTTCGCCCCGGCAGTGACCGGGACCCAGACCGCCGCGGTCAAGGCCATCGCCATCTCCCCCGACCGCACGAAGGTGATGATCGGCGGCCAGTTCGACAGGGTGAACGGCTACGGCACCCTCGGCTCCGGCAACGGCGGCTACGGCCTGGCCCTGCTGGACGCGAGCACGGCCGCGTCGTTGCCTCTGCAGGCCAACCAGACGCGCGTCCGCAACGCCATGAACAACTCCGCGATCAACGCCCTCGCCTCGACCCCGGACGGCGTCTACGGCGTCGGCCAGGCCTACGGCACCCCGCCGAGCGGCACCCTGGAGGGCACCTTCAAGGCCGACTGGAACGGCAACCTGGTCTGGATCGAGGACTGCCACGGCGACAGCTACTCCGTCTACGGCACCAGCGACGCGGTCTACGTCGCCGGCCACCCGCACTACTGCGGCAACATCGGCGGCTTCGAGGAGACGGCCACCCGCAGCTACCACCGCGGCCTCGCGTTCAGCACCAACGCCCAGGTGACCATCGGCAAGGAAACCGGCATCTACAACAACTTCTACGGCGTGGCCGCGCCGCACTGGCTGGCCTGGTTCCCCGACTTCAACACCGGGACGGCGACCGGCCAGAGCCAGGGCCCCTGGAACGTCACCGGGAGCGGTGACTACGTGGTCTACGGCGGAGAGTTCACCAAGGTGAACGAGACCGCGCAGCAGGGCCTGGTGCGGTTCGCCAAGTCCTCGATCGCCCCCGACACCGACGGCCCGCGGGTCTCGGGCAGCAGCTTCGTACCGGTGGCGCAGAACTTCGCCCAGGGCGTCCGACTGCGCTGGCCGGCCAACTACGACCGCGACAACGAGCTGTTGACCTACAAGCTGATCCGCAACGGCAACACCGCGAGCCCGGTCTACACCACCCAGCAGGCCTCCACCTTCTGGCAACGGCCGACCATGGCGTTCCTCGACACCAGCACGGTGGTCGGGACGACCTACACCTACCGGCTGCAGGTCACCGACCCCTTCGGCAACACGGTGACGGGCTCCGACGTCTCGGTCACCGCCGCGGCGGGCGCGTCGTTGAGCAGCTACGACCAGCGGGTGCTGGCCGATGGCCCCCAGTCCTACTGGCGGCTGGCCGAGAAGACCACCAGCACCGGAGTCACCGACACCGCCGGCGTGCTCGGCCAGGCCACCCGCCAGTCCGGCGTGACCAACGGCGTGGCCGGCGCGATCAGTGGAGACACCGGGACCGCCTACCGCTTCCCCGGGAGCAGCTCCGGCTTCGTCGCCACCGACAACGTCTCGACCGGACCGCAGTCCTTCAGCACCGAGGCCTGGTTCCGCAGCACCAGCACCAGCGGCGGCCTGATCCTCAGCTTCGGCAACGCCAAGACGGGCAGCTCCACCGTCACCGACCGTCAGCTCTACCTCTCCCCCACCGGCCAGGTGGTGTTCGGCACCAACCCGAACACGCCGAAGGTGGTCAGCAGCGCCGCCGGCAAGAACGACGGCGCGTGGCACCACGTCGTCGGCACCGTCGACATCACGGGACTGCGGCTCTACCTCGACGGAGCCCTCGTCGGCACCCAGGGCGGCTCGGTCGCCCAGGGCGGTGGGGTCCAGCCGCAGCGCTACAACGGGTACTGGCGGATCGGCGGCGACGCGGTCAGCGGCTGGCCGAACAACCCCACGACGGGCTACCTGGCCGGCGACATCGACAACCCCGCCGTGTACGACCGGGTACTGACCGCGGCCCAGGTCAAGACCCACTACACGACGGGCAAGGGCACGGCCGCCAACGTCGCACCGACCGCCTCGTTCACCGCCGCCAGCACCGGGCTGTCGGCGACCCTGGACGCCTCGTCGTCCAGCGACACCGACGGCACCATCGCCGGCTACGCGTGGACGTTCGGCGACGGCACCACCGGGACAGGCGTCAACCCGACCCACACCTACGCGACGGCCGGCAGCTACACCGTCGGCCTGACCGTGACCGACAACAGCGGCGCCACGGGGAGCACCAGCAAGGCGGTGTCGGTGACCGCCCCGGCGGCCGGCAACTTCGTCGCCGACACGTTCGACCGGACGGTGGCCAGCGGCTTCGGCAGCGCTCCGACCGGAGGCGCCTGGACCGCCACCACCAGCCGGACCTCGGTGTCCGGCGGAGCGGGCGTCCTCGCCCTGCCGGCGGCCGGCGGCAGTGCCGACGCGTACCTGGGCTCGACGCTGCGGACCAGCGCCGACGTCACCACCACGATGACGCTCGACAAGCTCGCCGACGGTGGCGGCACCTACCTGACCACCTACGGCCGGCGGGTCAGCTCCACCGCGGACTACCGGGCGCGGGTGCTGGTCAAGTCCACCGGCGCTGCGAGCATCTACGTCGGGGCGCTGCAGGGCAGCAGCACCGTGGTCAGCCTGTCCTCCTCCGTGGTGGCGGCCGGCACGGTGACCCCCGGCAGCCAGATCCACGTCCGGACGCAGGTGAGCGGCACCAGCCCGACGACCGTCCGGGCCAAGCTGTGGCTGGGCTCGGCCGCCGAGCCCAGCGCCTGGACGGTGACCGGCACCGCCGACAGCTACGCCGGGCTGCAGACCCCCGGCTCGGTCGGGGTCAACGCCTACCTGTCGGGCAGCGCGACCAACGCTCCCGTCGCGGTGTCCCTCCAGGACATCACGGCGGCGCCGGTCGGCTAGCTCAGGAGCGGACGCTCGGCCGGTCGGAGTAGCGGTGGCTGCTGACCGGGTGGTCCCCCGGGCAGAGGACCAGCAGCGAGAGGCCCTGGAACGGGGCGAGGGTGACGGCGAAGCTGTTCAGGTCGTCCACCTCGCCGAGGGTCTCCTCGGTGAACATGTCCATCAGCACGCTGCCCGGCACCAGGTGTTCCGAGCGCACGCTGCCGGAGATCTCGGCGTCGGAGAAGTTGAGCACGGTCACCTGCTCGGCGTCGCTGAGCTGGTGCACCATCACCAGCATCGCCTTGTTGGACACCTGCGGCACGTCCAGCTGCACGCCGGTGGCGATCCCGTACCGCTTGCGGACGGCCAGCAGGTCCCGCAGCCGGCAGGCGAAGGAGCGCGGATCGGCGAGCTGGTCCGGCAGGCTGCCGTACAGGCTGGTCCCGCGGGGTAGCCGCGAGAGCGACTCCGTCGCGTCCGGCCGGTAGTCCATCAGGTCGTAGGCGGAGCGGTGGATCCAGCGGGTGTCGCCCTCGGTCAGCAGCCAGCCGACCGCCTTGCGGTCGAGGGTGAGCATGCCGCACAGGTCCCAGCCCGAGAGCGCGAAGACCCCGGGCTGGAACGCGTTGAACATGGCCAGCAGCAGGTGGGCCTCGAGGATCGTGTCGATCTGACTGGGCGCGAGGTTCTCGATCGACTCATAGCCCAGCGACGCCGCGATGATCGTCGCCGTCGTGGAGGCGATGCCGTTCTGGGTGAAGGTGGCGTTGTACGAACCGGCCTCACCGGTCAGGTGGTCCAGGAGGTCCTGCCGGATGGTGGTGGCCAGGTCGCCGCCGCGCACCTCGGCGCCGCGGAAGTGAAACCGGTCCTCCGAATGCAGGGTCGCGAAGTGGACCAGCTCGTAGGTCATCTCGTCGTGGTTCTGCAGCGCGTGCACCAGCGAGGCCGGCTCGACGCCCATGTCCCGGGCGAGGTTCAGCGTCAGCCGGAGGAACTCGGTGTCCCCGGTGGCCATCGCGTGGTGGTAGGCGGGCCGGGTGATGAAGTCGTACGACAGGTCCGCGCCGCGCTCGGCGGAGGACTTGATGTCGTCGATGGTGAGGTTCAGCTCCTGGAAGGTGAAGCCGCCCACCTTGCGCACCATCGAGGCGATCAGCTGGTTGGCCGCCTCGGACAGCGGGTGCCCCTCGGACCAGGCCGGAGAGTCCTCCGGGCTCTTCTCCACGCCGAGGAAGCCGTTGGCGTCCAGCCGGAGCGCGCCGCTGCCCAGGTCGCCGAGGGAGTGCAGGGCGTCCCCGATGACCAGCCGCATCCCCGCGAACGAGGGGTCGAGCCAGTTGATCGAGGGCTGACCCTCCTTGAAGTAGTGCAGGTAGACCCAGCGCCGCTCGACCCCGTCCGGACCCAGCACCGGCGCGGTCGCGCTCCAGTTGGTGTCCTTCTGGCCGGGCTCGTAGAAGATGACGCGCTGCAGCCGGCCAATGATGTAGCCGGCCTTGGCCAGCTGGTCCTCGGCCTCGACGTCGAGGTTGATCGAGTCGCCCCGGCGCACCTTCGGCAGCAGGTGCCAGTCCTTGGGGTCGATCTCGACCATGTGGTAGATGCCCGGGTAGTCCCCGACCTTCATCTCGGCCAGCCGGAAGTCCGCCCCCTTGCCGGTGTGGCCGGGGACGATGTCGTCGATGATCATGCCGAGGTGGCCGGCCGCCACCTCCGTCATGGTCCGGAACTCCTCCTCGGTGCCGAAGGCCGAGTCGATCTGGGTGCTGATCCGGTCGAAGTGACCGTCGACGCTCGGGGTCGGGTCCCAGCCGCTGATCCCGCCGGCCAGCTTGACGGGTCCGGTGTGCACGCCGTCGATGCCGATGGCCTCGAACGCGGCCCACAGGTCCTCATCGCCCAGGGTGCCCAGGAACGACGCCCCCTTCTTGGTGATCATCGAGATCGGGTACGCGGTGAACCACACCGACGCCTTCTCGATCGCGGCGCGGGGGTCGGGGTTGGCGAAGGGGTTCTGCCACATGCTGCCCTGGCCGGAGAACTGGCGGGCGAAGTCGATGGCGTCGGCGAGCATCGACTGCTCGGCCAGCCAGCTGACGTAGAGCGCGTTGTCGCCGCTGGGCTTGCCGCTGCGCTCGGTCCGGGGCCGGAGGAAGAGCCCCCGCAGCCGGGCCCGCGGCCTGAGCCGCTTGGGCCGGGCCGGGTAGCGCTGTTCGTCGTAGCTGACTTCGCTGCGCTCGTGGGTCTCGGTGGTGGCCTGACCCTGGTCAGCGGCGCTGTCGCTCATCGATCTCCTGTAGCGGGTGGTGGCCGGGCGTCCGGATCCTCACGTTAGTCCACGCAGCCCTGCCGCCCGTCGCCGCCGGTCTTGACGGAGCCTTCGGCCCAGGTCGATGATCGAGCCAGGAAGAGTTCGAGCACCTCCATTTCTCACCGGGGGCGAGCAGAGGCCTGGACCGGGGGCTGGGAACAACGGCGTCTTCCAGCTCCCGAGTCCGAACGGCCGGAGCGCGACGCCTCTCAGGAGGGCCGGCCGGCCCGCTCCGCCAGGCCCACCACGTACGCCGCCTGGCCCAGGTGCTGCAGCGTGTCGCCGATCACGCTGACCAGCCGGACCGAGACGGTGACCGGTGGGTCCCAGCGCTCGTCGACGACGCGACCGAGCTCGGCGTCGGTCAGTCCGGCGACGTAGCTCAGGGTCGCGGCGTGGACCGCCGCGTGGTAGCCGGCCAGCAGCTCCGCCCCGACGCGCACCTGCGCCACGTCGTCGCCGGACTGGCCGTAGCCGGTCTCGTCGTCGGCGAAGGGCAGCGCGAACCGGTCGCGCCACTCCGGCCAGACCTGCGCCGTCCCGGCGAGGCCGGCCACGTGGTCGTCCTGGACCCGGCTGAGGTGCCAGACCAGCCAGGCCACAGTGTTGGCCTCGGCGTCGACCCGGTACGTGGCGACCTCAGGGCTCAACCCCCCGGTCACCCCGCTCACCAGCTCGGCGATCCGGGTGAAGGAGTCGACCAGCAGATGACGGACAGCGGTGTCGCTCATGAGCCCGACGCTACCCCCGCAGGGGTGGTCGTAGCCTATTACCAGGGGTCGATGGTCGCCCGGGCGTCACCAGCGCCCCAGGTCCCACCGGTTGAGCACCCAGCCGGTGGGACCGACTCCTCCCCCGCCCGGCTCCGTAGGCTGCTGCGGTGACCGCTGCCGCACCGAAGCCCCCTGAGGAGGTCCGGCTCGCGCTGCCGGAGCTGCTGGACACCCCTGCCGACCAGGTGCGGGCGGGCGACCGTCGCGAGGGCGAGCGCTACGCCGACGAGGACTTCTCGGGCGCCGGGCTGGCCGGCACCACCTTCAGCGAGTGCGCGTTCGAGCGGGTCTCCCTGCACGACGCGGACCTGCGTCGGCTGCACCTGGCCGAGTGCGGCCTGCGGGCCGTCGAGGCGGCCGTGCTGAGCGTGCCGCGCTCGAGCTGGCGGACGGTGGGCGTCGCCGCCTCCCGGCTGGGCGCGGTCGAGGCTTATGAGTCCACCTGGCGCAGCGTGCTCGTCGAGGAGTGCAAGCTCGGCTACCTGAACGCCCGCGCCAGCACCTGGACCGACGTGACGCTGCGCGGCTGCACGGTGGAGGAGCTCGACCTCAGCGGGGCGACTCTGCGGCGGGTCGCTCTGACCGGCAGCCGGATCGGCACCCTGCACCTGGGCGGGACGACCCTGCACGACGTCGACCTGCGCCGCAGCACGCTGGACGTGGTCGACGGGCTGGCCGGGCTCGCCGGCGCGTGGGTCAGCGAGACCCAGCTCTTCGAGCTAGCGCCGCTGCTCGCCGCTCATCTCGGCATCCGCGTCGGGTGAGGCCGTCGCGCCCAGCGGGTCGAGGCGGCGCCAGAGCAGGAACAGCAGACCGAGCACCAGCATCCCGAGGCCCAGCCACAGGTTGATGTTGATCCCGGCGGCCTTGGCCCGCTCGGCGTCGGTGGTGAAGAAGCCGGAGATGGTCAGGATGATCCCGTACAGCGTGAACAGCCCGCCGATCATCAGCCGGATGTCGAACAGCTTCGCCGCCGCGGAGGTGGGGGCCTTCGGACTCGAGTCGGTCATGGAGGGACTCCCTTCGCTAGATGAAGACGATGGACAAGACGGCGACGATGCCCAGGGCGGTGAAGCCCAGCAGCTTGGGCGACTCCCACCAGCGGCGGACGTGGCCCTCGTACGGGTCGCCGGCGTTCGGGTCGGGCAGGCCCCAGACCAGGCCGACGAGCTCGGACTCCGGCTTGGAGGTGGTCACCATGGTGACGACGACCGTGACCACGGCGTCCGCCACGAAGGCGGCGATCGCGGCGTAGAAGTTGATCATCTGGGCGTTGGGCTCACCGCCCGCGGTCTGGCCGGCGTTCATGTAGGTCCAGTGCGGACCGACGAAGGTCTGGAAGACGAAAGCGCCGAGCGTTCCGGCGAACAGGCCCCAGAAGCCGGCCCACGGGGTGGTCCGCCGCCAGAACATCGCGATGATGAAGGTTGCGAAGAGCGGGGCGTTGAAGTAGCCGAACAGCGTCTGGATGTAGACCTGGATGTTGCTGTACTGGGCCGCGATGAAGGCGGTCCCGATGCCGATGACGATGCCGACGACCGTGACGATCCGACCGATGTTCAGGTAGTAGCCGTCGGGGAAGTTCTTGCGGATGTAGGTCTGCCAGATGTCGTAGGTGAAGACGGTGTTGAACGAGCTGACGTTCGCCGCCATGCCGGCCATGAACGCCGCGAGCAGGCCGGCGAGTGCGACCCCCAGGGTGCCGTTCGGCAGGTAGTGGTTCATCAGCGCGGGGATGGCGTCGTTGTAGGTGGCCGCGCCGGGCTCGCCCGAGCCGAGCTTCGGGATCACCGCGATGGCGATCAGGCCGGGGATGATGGTCAGGGCCGGGATGAAGATCTTCGGGAACGCGCCGATCAGGGGGGTGCGTTCGGCAGCCGAGAGGTCCTTGGCGCTCAGGGCCCGCTGGACCTCGGCGAAGTTGGTCGTCCAGTAGCCGAACGAGAGCACGAAGCCCAGGCCCATCACGATGCCGATCCAGTCCCCGAGCGGGTTGGTCCAGTGCCCCACGCCGGTCCCGGCCCAGGTGGAGAACGCCTTGTCCCCCAGCGAGGTGGCGCCGACCTTCTCCTTGAGCCCGCTCCAGCCGCCCACGTCCTTGAGGCCGATGATCACCAGCGGGATCAGACCGGCGATGATCACGAAGAACTGCAGCACCTCGTTGTAGATGGCACCGGACAGCCCGCCCAGCAGGATGTAGGCGAGCACGAACCCGGCGGCGACGACGATCGCCAGCCACTGCGGCCAGCCGAGCAGAGCCTCGATGATGATCGACATCGCGTAGAGGTTGACGCCGGCGTTGAGCACCGCCGCCACCGCGAAGCTCACCGCGTTCCACAGGTGCGCGGCCCGGCTGAACCGACGCCGCAGGTACTCGGGCACGCTGCGGACCCGCGAGCCGTAGTAGAACGGCATCATCACCAGGCCCAGGAACACCATGGCCGGCACGGCGCCGATCCAGTAGAAGTGCACCGTCGAGAGCCCGTACTGGGCGCCGTTGGCCGCCATCCCGAGGATCTCGATGGCTCCGAGGTTGGCCGAGATGAACGCGATGCCGGTCACCCACGCCGGCAGGGACCGGCCCGAGAGGAGGAAGTCCTCACTGGTGGCGATCGCCCGCCGGGCCAGCACGCCGATCGCGATCACCAGGATGAAGTAGATCGCGAGGATGCCGTAGTCGAAGAAGTTCGTGTCGAGCCGGGTCATGAGCGTCACTATGCCCCAGGTCACACCATCTGCGCACGCACCCTGGCCGCGTTCCGGTTGTCGATGTTACCGGCGAGTAGCATAATCGAAGTTACTGGCCAGTAACTTCGGCCGTCCCGCCCGATCAGCACACCGTCCCAGGGGTCCAGATGAGCCACTACCGGTCCAACCTCCGCGATATCCGGTTCAACCTCTTCGAGGTGCTGGGCCGCGACGAGATCCTGGGCAAGGGCCCGTACGCGGACCTGGACGTCGAGACCGTGGACGCGATCCTGACCGAGATCGACCACCTGGCCACGACCGTGGTGGCCGCCTCGTTCGCCGAGGCCGACCAGCACCCGCCGGTCTTCGACCCGGCTACCCACACCGTCACCGTGAACGAGGAGTTCAAGGCCTCCTACCGGGCCCTGATGGAGTCGGGCGCCTGGCAGCTGGAGCTACCCGCCGAGCTGGGCGGCCAGGTCACACCGCCCTCGGTGCAGTGGGCAGTCAGCGAGCTGGCGCTGGGAGCCAACCCGGCGGTCCACCTCTACACGGCCGGTCCGAAGTTCGCTTCGATGATCTGGGCCAACGGCACCGACCGCGACCGCCGGCTCGCCGAGATCATGATCGAGCGCGGCTGGGGCGCCACCATGGTGCTGACCGAGCCGGACGCCGGCTCCGACGTCGGCGCAGGCCGGACCCGTGCCCTCCCCCAGCCCGACGGCAGCTGGCACCTCGAGGGCGTCAAGCGCTTCATCACCGCCGGCGAGCACGATCTGGCCGAGAACATCGTGCACCTGGTGCTGGCGCGGCCCGTGGGGGTCGAGGGCCACGGCGGCCCGGGCACGAAGGGGCTGTCCCTGTTCGTGGTGCCGAAGTTCCACTTCGACCCCGAGACGGGCGACCTGGGCGAGCGCAACGGCGTCTACGCCACCAACCTCGAGCACAAGATGGGCATCAAGGGCTCGGCCACCTGCGAGCTCACCTTCGGCGACGGCGACGTCCCGGCCCAGGGCTGGCTGCTGGGCGAGGTGCACGACGGCATCAAGCAGATGTTCCAGGTGATCGAGCACGCTCGGATGATGGTGGGCACCAAGGCCATCGCGACCCTGTCGACCGGGTACCTGAACGCGCTCGAGTACGCGAAGACCCGGGTGCAGGGCGCGGACCTGATGCGGACCGCTGACAAGACCGCGCCCCGGGTGACCATCACCCACCACCCCGACGTCCGGCGCTCGCTGATGACCCAGAAGTCCGCCGCCGAGGGCCTGCGTGCGCTGGTGCTCTACACCGCCAGCATCCAGGACCGGCTGGCCCTGGCCAAGGCCGACGGCGTCCCCGACGAGGCGGCCGCCCGGCTGAACGACCTGCTGCTGCCGGTGGTGAAGGGCTATGGCTCGGAGCGGTCGTGGGTGCTGCTGGGCACCGAGTCGCTGCAGACCTTCGGCGGCTCCGGCTTCCTGACCGACTACCCGATCGAGCAGTACGTCCGCGACGCGAAGATCGACACCCTCTACGAGGGCACCACCGCGATCCAGGGCCAGGACCTCTTCTTCCGCAAGATCGTCCGCGACCGCGGTCAGGCGCTCGGCGACCTGTCGAGCCAGGTGACGGCCTTCCTGGAGGCCGAGGGCGGCAGTGCTCGACCGGGCGCCTCCTCCGTCGTCGACGGCCAGCTCAAGGTGGAGCGGGCGCTACTCGCCCAGGGGCTGACCGACGTCGGCCGGCTCGTCGGCACCATGACCGAGCACCTGATGGGTGCGGACCCGCGTTCGGGGGGTGACGCCCGCAACGTCTACCTCGTCGGCCTCAACACCACCCGGCTGCTGATGGCGCTGGGCGACGTCACCTGCGCGTGGTTGCTGCTGCGCGGTGCGGAGGTCGCCTTGGCGGCCCTCAACGACGAGCAGCCGGCCGCCGAGCAGGCCTTCTACGAGGGCAAGGTCGCCTCGGCCCGCTGGTTCGCCCGGACCGTGCTGCCCCGGATCAGTGCCGAGGTCGCCATCGCCGAAGGCACCGACCTGGCCGTGATGGAGCTGGACGAAGCCGCGTTCTGACACGCTGAGCCCGTGACGCAACGCTTCGCCGAGCTCGACTGGACTCCGACGCCGATCGGGGACGTCAGCCTGCGGCGTCGGCTCGACCCGGTGACCGGGCTCGAGGTGTACGAGGTGCTGCTCGGGGACGAGTACCTGATGTCCAGCGCGTTCACCCACGCCGAGGTCGAGCTGGCCCGGCTGGGTCTGGGCCGCCTCGACGGGGCGGACCTGGCGGTGGCCGTCGGGGGACTCGGCCTCGGCCACACCGCGGCCACGGTGCTGGCTGAGGACCGCGTCACCGAGCTCTTCGTGGTCGAGGCGCTCGAGCCGGTCGCCCGTTGGCATGCCGAGGGGCTGGTGCCGCTGGGCGCCGGGCTCACCGCCGACCCCCGCTGCCGGGTCGTCCTCGGCGACTTCTTCGCCCTCAGCCACGGCCCCGGCTTCGACCCGGACCGTCCGGGACGCCGGTTCGACGCCGTGCTCGTCGACATCGACCACGCGCCGCGGCACCTGCTGGCTCCCGACGGTGCCGAGCTCTCCGGCGCGGACTTCTACTCCCTCGCCGGGACGCGGACGCTCGCCGCGCACCTCCGGCCCGGCGGGGTGTACGGGCTGTGGTCCAACGACCCGCCGGACGAGGCCTACCTCGAGGTCCTACGAGACGTGTTCGCCGACGTCGCCGCCGAGGTGGTCGGCTTCCCCAACCCGTTGCAGGGCCGTGAGGCCACCAACACGGTCTACCTGGCCACGGAGCCGGCTCACTGAAGTACGCAGGGGCCGTTGTTGCGCCGCCAGAGGACCGGGGCCAGGGCGTCCACGCCGAGCACCCGCTCGTAGCGGTTGATGCCGGAGGCGTAGGTGACGTCGTCGTGGGCGGCGAGCACCTGCTTCGCCGTACCGCAGGCGTTCCAGAGCACCGCCGACCAGGTACCCGCGCTGTAGCTGCCGCCTACGATGATGCCGTGGGCGTTGATCGCGTCCGCGGTGCCCTCGGCGGCCGGATCGGCGCTGTTCGCGGCGGGCAGCTCGCGGAACTGCCCGGTCACCGGGCTCAGGACCCAGCCCCGTCCGGGCCGGTAGTCCTGCTCCCGGTCGACCGGCGGCACGTAGGCAGCGGACCCGACGATGACGCCCGAGTCGTTGATGTCGTTCGGCACCATGGTGTTGGTGCCTGCCGGTCGGCCCAGGGAAGTCATGGCGCCCGTTCGCGACTGCCACAGGAACCCTCGGGTGCCCTGACGGGTGAGCGAGAACGTGTACCCGATCACGTCGCCGGCGTTGTTGATCCCGGTGCCGACGGCGTAGTCGTCGGTGCCGATCGTGCCGAGGTTGCGTATCCGGCCGTCGTCGACGGCTGGGTCGGACACGAAGGCCCGATAGTGGTTGTCGGCGTCCGTGTAGTACCCGACGACCGCGCCGTGGTCGTTCAGGGCGTAGGGGTAGGCGCTGCTGGCACCCGGCGGTAGCGGGAGCACGCGGTAGGTCCCGGTCCTCGAGGTCCAGACGAAGGCCTGCCGCGGCCGACCGGGATACTCGGCACTGCCGGCGACCTGCCCGAGGTTGTTGACGTCCACGGCCGACGAGCCGCTGCTGCCCGGCGGGTGCAGCACGCGGATCGTGTGGTTTCCCAGGTAGAACACGGCTGCCGCGTGGACGTCTGACTCCGGCGTCGGCCGAGCGGTGCCGGCCACGCGACCGGTGGAGGTGATCGGGTTGCCCGTCCGGCTGGCCTCGAACGCCTGCCCGGTGACCGGTACCAGGGGAATGGCCTGGTAACCGAGCGGCGGGGCCGCCGCGGCGGCCGGGAGGCTCATGACGCCGGACACGGCCAGGGCCAGCAGGCCGACCACCGGAAGCCGCCAGGGCCGGCTCGCCTGAGGTGAGCTACTCCGACGCGTCATCTGCGCTCCTCCCGCCCCCGGGCTCGTGGCCTCAGCATCACCTGGCTGTCCCGGCGGCACAAGAGCGCGGCGGCTGGGAATCCCCGGGTCGATACGGATTGTTACCTCCGACATGACCACCATCGGAATCATCGGAGCAGGACACATCGGCAGCCAGGTCGCCCGCGCGGCCATCGGCGTGGGGTACGACGTCGTGATCAGCAACTCCCGCGGCCCGGAGACCCTGGCCGACCTCGTCGCCGACCTCGGCCCGAAGGCCCGCGCGGCGACCACGGAGGAGGCCGCGGCCGCGGGCGACTTCGTCGTCGTCACCGTGCCGCTGAAGAACTACGAGCAGGTCCCGGTCGAGCCGCTGGCGGGCAAGATCGTGATCGACACCAACAACTACTACTTCGAGCGCGACGGCCACATCCCGGCCCTGGACAACGGCCTGGACACCGTGTCCGGGATGCTGCAGCGGCACCTGCCCACCAGCAAGGTGGCCAAGGGGTTCAACCACATCATGGCCAAGGACATCACGACGGACGGATTCCCCTCGGGCTCGCCCGAGCGCCGCGCCCTGGCCACCTCCAGTGACTTCGAGGAAGCGGCCGAGCTGGTCCAGCGGCTCTACGACGAGCTCGGCTTCGATACCGTCAACGTCGGTCCGCTCGCGGACAGCTGGCGGGTCGAGCGCGACCAGCCCGCCTACGTGGTGCGCCAGAACACCTCCGAGCTGGTCGAGAACCTGACGAAGGCCAAGCGCGCAGGCGCCGGGGGCTGACGCTCAGGTCCGGGGGCGGGCCGCGCCGGCCACCGCGTCGGCGTAGGCCTGCTGCCCCAGAGCGTTCGGGTGGAAGCTCGCGGTCGCGACACTGGGCGGGTTGGTCGGGTTGACGACCAGTCCGTTCACCCACGGAGTGCCGGTGCTGCAGACGTTGTGGCCGGTGAAGGCCCCGGCCACGTCGACATAGCGGGCCCGGACCCCCTGGTGCCGGGCGCGCGCCACGCTGCTCTCGAGGGCGGCGTTGAGCCGGTCGCTCTTGGCGCGGATCCAGTTCGCGTCGGCCGCGGTGACGAACAGCGGTACCTGCTGGCCCCCCAGCGGCAGCGAGGCGACCGGGCAGCCGGCCGGACCCGGGAAGGACAGCCCGAACAGGCGCGGGTAGCCGGTGACGTAGATCCGCGCCTGCGGGGCGCGGCGGTGGATCCTGCGCAGCAGCTGCGGCATGGCCTGACCGTTCAGTCGCGCCGTCGCCAACGTCACCGCTCGGTCATCGCGGCTCGAGCAGCCCGGCGCGCCGGGTACCAGCCCGGCCGGGGCCGGCGGCGGGGCGTAGACGCAGTCGCGGAGGACGGCGGCGAATCCGACGTCGTTGCCGCCGATGGTCAGCGTGACCGTCTGGGTGCGGCCCGACAGCGCCCGGAGCTGGGACGGCTCGGCGGCGGAGCCCGCCAGCAGCGTGGCGGTCGTCGCGCCCGAACAGGCCACGGACCGCACGTCCCGCCACCGGCGGACCCCCGAGGACTCGAGCAGGGCCGGATAGGCCCGGTCGGAGCGGTGGCACTGGTCGGTCGTGGTGTCGGAGCCGGGGAGGTAGGGGCCCAGGCCCTCCCCCGCGGCGAACGAGTCACCCAGAGCGACCGCGCGGGCTGGCGGCGTCGGGGCCGCGACCGCGGTCTGCGGCGCCGCGCTCGCGAGCAGCGGTAGGGCCGCGACAGCGCAGAGGAGGAGGGATCGGACCGACCGGGCGTTGGGCATCGGGGGCTGCTCCTTCTGGCGACGCGGGGGGCATCGGCCAGGCTCACTCTGTGGGATCGGGCGCACCGGCGCAAGAGTCGTGGCTGAAGTCGAATCGGGCACCCGGAAGCTGTCCGCTTCAGCGCCGCCTCGCGTAGAATGTTCGGGTCACCGCGACACACGACAGGTGCGGCGACGAGCGTGTCCGCCTCGGGGGTTCGTTGAGGCTGGAGCCCAGTGATCGAATACCTGGCCGGCGTGGACCGGCACGGGTCACGTACCCCGGTGGACGTGCCGCCCGAGTCCGCAGTGCCCGAGCGCGTCGCCGTCCTTCGACTGCAGCTGCTCGAGGACGCTGTGGTGACCGCGGGTCCCGAGCTGACGGTGCACGACCGGCTCCACGCTCTGCTCGGGGCTCTCCTGGCCGAAGAGACGATCGTGAGGGCCACCGCCCGCATCGTGGATCCCCAGGGTGGCGCCGACCGAACGCTTGTTGTCGGGGAGGTTGCCGGGTCCGCCGAGGGAGGTGACCACGACACGACTGAGGGCCGCGACCGCTTCAGGGTGCCGCTGACCGGACGGTCCGGGGCGATCGGCGACCTGGAGCTGGTCGGCCCTGCCGACGGCACCCCGATCAGCGCACTCAGCCGACAGCTGGCCAGGAGTCTCGCGGCGGTGACGGCGCGGGCCCTGGACGTCGCCGGACCCGAGGAGAAGCGACGTCAGGACTACCGGTGGCTCGAGGCCTCGGTGGAGATCAACGGCCGGCTGATCCGCGGCTTCGACTCTGAGCTGGAGCTCTGGCAGCTGATCGCCCGGCGGGCGGCCGAGGTCGCCGACGCCCGTACGGTCACGTTGTGCGCGCCCTCTCCCGAGTCCGCCGGCATGATGCGGGTGCTGGTCGCCGCCGGTCACGGAGCCGAGGAGCTGACCGGCGACGAGTACCCGATCGCCGGTTCGCTGGCCGGCCAGGTGATGGAGACCGGTCGCGGCCAGCTCGGTTCCCCGGACGACTTCTACTGCCTGCACACCACGGTCAAGGCGGACAGCAAGATCGCCGAGACCATGGCCGTCCCGCTGCAGAGTGCGGAGGGGGTGCGGGGGTCTCTCGTCCTCAGCCGTTCGGCCGAGCAGCCGCCCTTCACCACCGCGGAGGTCAAGCTGGCCGAGGACTTCGCCGACCGCGCTGTCATCGCGCTCGAGCTCAGCGAAGCCAACGCTCTCCGGCACCGCGTGCAAGCGGCCGAGGAACGGGAGCGGATCGCCGCCGACCTGCATGACCACGTCATCCAGCAGCTGTTCGCCATCGGCCTACGGCTGCAGAGCTCGGCGCACCTCACCGACAGCGCCGAGGTCCGCGAGCGGCTGTCCCACAGCGTGGAAGCCCTGGACGAGACCATCCAGCGGATCCGAACCACCATCTTCAACCTGACGTTCGAGGTCGATCCGGAGACCTCGCTCCGGGCCAGGCTGATCGCCCTGGTGACCGAGCTGGAGCCGGTGCTCGGCCTCCGGCCGACCGTGCGGTTCCTCGGGCCGGTCGACACCGTCGGGACGCCGGAGCTGGACGAGGACGTGGTGGCGGTGGCCCGCGAGTCGCTCACCAACGTCGCCAAGCACGCGCACGCGACCAGGGTGAGCCTCACCCTGGACGCACGGGGTGACCAGCTCAGCGTCACGGTCCGGGACGACGGCATCGGGTTGGGACCGTCCAAGCGCCGCAGCGGGCGAGCGAACCTCGAGCGCCGGGCGGCCCAGCGCGACGGCTCGATGACCCTCGACTCAACCGAGGGCGAAGGCACCAGCCTGACCTGGACGGTGCCGACCCACTTCTAGGAGGCGTCAGAACAGCAGGCCCAGCCCCGGGTCGGTGAGGATCTGCGCCACGGCGGCGAGGAACGTCGAGCCCTGGGCGCCGTCGGCGAGCCGGTGGTCGAACGAGACTGCGAGCGTGGTGACCCAGCGCGGCTCGATCCGCTCGTCCCCGCCGGTACCGACGACCCACGGCTGACGGGTGACCTGGCCGAGACAGAGGATGCCCGACTCACCCGGGTTGAGGATCGGCGTCCCGGCGTCGACCCCGAAGGTGCCGACGTTGGTGATGGTGAACGACCCCCCGGCCATCTCCGCCGACGTCGTCCGACCCTCCCGGGCCGTGAGCACCAGGGCGTTGATCGCCTGGGCCAGCTCGAGCAGGGGCAGGGTCTGCGCGTTCTTGATGTTGGGGACGACCAGCCCGCGGGGGGTGTTCGCGGCGATCCCGAGGTTGACCGAGTCGAGCTGCACGATCTCACCCGCCGGCTCGTCCCAGAACGAGTTGAGCTCCGGCGTCCGGCCCAGGGCCAGGCAGACGGCCTTGGCCACGATGAGCAGCGGCGAGATCCGCACCTCGCGGAACTCCCGACGCACCTTCAGCCGCTCGACCAGCTCCATCGTCTGGGTCACGTCGCAGGTCAGCCACTCGGTGACGTGGGGCGCGGTGAACGCCGACCGGACCATCGCCTCCGCCGTCGCCTTGCGGACGCCACGGATGGGGATGCGGACATCTCCGCTCGTCGCCGCCGCGGGGGTCTCGGTGGTCTGCGGTTCGGGGGATGACGCCGTGGCCACGTCGTCGCGGGTGATGACGCCGCCGGGGCCGGAGCCCGTGAGGGTGGCGAGGTCGATCCCGAGGTCCTTGGCCAGCTTGCGGACGGGCGGCTTGGCCAGCACGGCACCGCCGGTCAAGGCAGGCTCAGGCGCCGTAGAGCCGGGACCGGGCAGCGGGGCGGCCGGCGCCGAGATGGTCGTGCTCGCCGCGGCGTGCAGGGGTTCGCGATCGTCGGCGCGGCGCGAGACGGGGACGTCGGTGGCGAAGGTGCTGGAGAGCTCGTCGTGCACCTGCTGGGGCGCGGGGTCGCCCGTCCGGCCCTTGCGCGGACGGCGACTGCTCGCGCCGGTGCTGGGGCCGTAGCCGACGAGGTTGGGCACCCTCTTGCCGCCGTCGCCGCCGCCGGACATGCCGTCGCTGGGTTCGACGACCTGCTCGGGCTCCGGCGCACCGACCCCGTCGTCGATCGCCCCATCCTCAATGGCGATGATCGGCGACCCGACGTCGGCGGTCGTGCCCTCGGCCACCAGCAGGGCGGTGACCGTGCCCGCGTACGGGCTGGGCAGCTCGACCAAGGACTTGGCCGTCTCGATCTCGAGCAGGATGTCGTTGACCTTGACGGTGTCGCCGACGGCTACCCGCCAGGTCACGATGTCGGCCTCGACCAGCCCCTCGCCGGGGTCGGGCAGCTTGAACTCACGGACGGCCATTCAGGACGCCTTTCAGTACGCCAGCGAGCGGTCGACCATGTCGAGCACGCGGTCCAGGTCGGGCAGGTAGCCGTCTTCGGCCTTGCTCGGCGGGTACGGGGTGTCGAAGCCGCCGACGCGCAGTACGGGAGCCTCGAGGGAGTAGAAGCACTGCTCGCTGATCCGCGCGGCGAGCTCGGCACCGAGGCCGAGGTTCAGCGGCGCCTCGTGCACCACGACGACGCGCCCGGTCCGCTGCGCGGACTCCGCGACCACCGCCATGTCGAGCGGGGAGAGCGAGCGCAGGTCGATCACCTCGAGGTCGCGGCCCTCGTCCGCGGCCGCCGCGGCGGCGTCGAGGCAGGTCTTCACCATCGGCCCGTACGCGACCAGGGTGGCGTCTCGGCCGGACCGGCGGACCGCTGCCGCGTGCAGGGGCAGCGGGGTCGCGCCCTCGTCGACCTCGCCCCTCTCGTGGTAGCGCCGCTTGGGCTCGAGGAAGATCACCGGGTCGTCGGAGGCGATGGCCTGCTGCATCATCCAGTACGCGTCGACGGAGTTGGAGCAGCTGACCACCTTGAGCCCGGCGGTGTGGGCAAAGTAGGCCTCGGGCGACTCGCTGTGGTGCTCGACCCCGCCGATGCCGCCGCCGAACGGGATCCGGATGACCAGGGGCATCGCCACGGCACCCCGGGTGCGGTAGCGCAGCTTGGCCACCTGGCTGACGATCTGGTCGAACGCGGGGTAGACGAAGCCGTCGAACTGGATCTCGCACACCGGGCGGTAGCCGCGAATGGCCATCCCAACCGCGGTGCCGATGATCCCGGACTCCGCGAGCGGGGAGTCGATCACCCGGTCCTCGCCGAAGTCCTTCTGCAGCCCCTCGGTCACCCGAAAGACCCCGCCCAGCTTGCCGATGTCCTCACCGGCGAGGACGACCTTGGGGTCGGCCTCCAGCGCGCGACGCAGACCCGCGTTCAGGGCCTTCGCCATGGTCAGCTTGGTCATCGGACCCCCTCCTCCTCGAACGTGGAGACGTACTCCGCGTACCCCGCCTGCTGGCTCGCCAGGTAGGGCGTCTGCTCGGCGTAGACCCAGTCGAAGGTCTCGGTCAGGGCGGGCTCGGGCAACGCGAGACAGCTGGCTCGCAGCTCGGCGGCGAGAGTGTCCGTCTCGGCCTCGATCGCGGCGAAAAAGACGTCATCGGCCAGGCCGCCGCGCTCCAGGTAGGTCCGCACCCGGGAGATGGGGTCCTTCAGCCGCCACTGCTCGAGCTCGTCGGCCATCCGGTACTTGCTCGGATCGTCCGACGTCGTGTGGGCGCCCATCCGGTAGGTGTAGGCCTCGATGAGGGTCGGACCGTTGCCCGAGCGCGCCCGTTCCAGGGCCGCCGCCGTGACCGCCCGCACGGCCAGCACGTCGTTGCCGTCGACCCGGACGCCGGGGAAGCCGAAGCCCGACGCCCGCCGGTAGAGCGGGATCCGGGACTGGCGCTCGATGGGCTCGGAGATGGCCCACTGGTTGTTCTGGCAGAAGAAGACGACCGGCGCGTTGTAGGAGCTGGCGAAGATGAAGGACTCGTTGACGTCGCCCTGGCTGGTGGCGCCGTCGCCGAAGTAGGCGATCACCGCGGTGTCGCGGTCGGCGTCGCCGGTGCCGACCAGGCCGTCCCGCTCGATCCCCATGGCGTAGCCGGTGGCGTGCAGGGTCTGGGAGCCGATGATGATCGCGTACGGCCCGAAGTGGGTCTCCTCGATGTCCCAGGCCCCGTGGTCCACGCCGCGGAACATCGCCAGCAGCCGCAGCGGGTCGACGCCGCGGACCCACGCGACGCCGTGCTCGCGGTAGGTGGGAAAGGCGAAGTCCTGCGGGGCCATCGCCCGGCCGGAGCCGACCTGCGCGGCCTCCTGGCCGAGGCTGGACGCCCAGACGCCCAGCTCACCCTGGCGTTGCAGGGCCGTTGCCTCGGCGTCCACCCGACGGCTGAGGACCATGTCGCGGTAGAAGCCGCGGATGTCCTCGTCGCTGCCGGTGAAGCGGTAGTCGGGGTGCTCGCGACGCTCACCGTCCGGGGTCAGCAGCTGGATCAGCTCCTGCTCCACCCGTTCCTGCTCCAGGCTCCCGCTCACGATCTCCTCCTCCGCTGGCCCTTCGTCGGGCTCAGGATCCGGCTCAACGTACCGCCGAGGTCCGGGCGTTGAGAAAACAAGTTGCGGGTCCTAGTTCTTCTCGCTCAAGGTGGTTCGCAGCTGGTCCGGCGGGCTCGATCGAGCCCAGAGCAGAGGAGGTGCGACGTGTTCCACGACGTCTTCGGGTTGCCTGCGACCCACCCCTCTCACCCTGGAGCTCTCCTTCCTCATGCTGCACCCCCTACCCGGTCCGGCCGACGACGCCGCACCGCTCTCCGAGTCCTCGCTTCCTGACGACTTCACCTACGTCGAGACCGACGACCTCCGACCCGGCCAGCGCTGGTCCACCTGGGACGACATCGGCGTCCTCGCCGGACCCGAGCCGTGGCCGGACTGGCTCGTCACCACCGACGCCGCCGTCGACACCGAGCTCGGCATCCTCAAGACCGGCAAGGAGGCCGACGTCTTCCTGCTCGAGCGCGCCGACGCCGACGCCTCGGTCGTGCTGGCCGCCAAGCGGTACCGCGGTCTGGACCACCGCCTCTTCCACCGCGACGCCGGCTACACCGAGGGCCGACGGCTGCGCAACACGCGGGACCGGCGGGCCACGGCGAAGGGCACGCGGCACGGCCGGTCCGTCCAGGCCGGTCAATGGGCGGCGGCCGAGTTCGACTGCCTGAGCCGCTTCTGGTCCGCCGGACTGCCGGTGCCCTATCCGGTCCAGCTGGACGGGACCGAGATCCTGATGGAGCTGGTCGCCCTGGAGGACGGCTCGGGCGCACCCCGGCTGGCCCAGACCCGGCCGCCGCGGGACCTCCTGGAGACGTACTGGGAGCAGCTGGTCGACGCCGTCCGCGGGATGGCATCCTTCGGGCTGGCGCACGGGGACCTGTCGCCGTTCAACGTGCTGGCCACCGGAGAGCGACTGGTGCTGATCGACCTGCCGCAGGCCGTCGACATCATCACCAACCCCCAGGGGATGGAGTACCTGACGCGTGACTGCACCAACATGGCCACCTGGTTCGCCGCCCGGGGGCTGGACGTCGACGGCGGTGAGCTGCTCGCCGACGTCCTGACCTACGCGTTCTGAGTCGCGTCCGGCGTGACCCGCAGCCCCACCCGAGCCCGAGGGTTCTTCCGGGGCAGCCGTTCCAGCAGCGTCACCAGCCGGAACTGCAGGCCGTACTTGGGGGCAAGCAGGTCTCTGACGTGCTGCACGTCGCTGGGCTCGGTGAGCACCTCGGCCCGACCGGTGAAGCGTGGCGCGTCCGGCGCGACCTTGCCACCTCGGCTGCAGGGCACCAGCTCGACCCGGTCGTCGCGGCGCAGCCGCCTCACCTTGCCGGTGCCGTCGACCGTGGTGACCAGCAGGGCGTCCCCGTCCCGTACCACCCAGACCGGGGTCGGCACGCCCTCGCCGTTGCGACGGAAGGTGGTCAGCGACATGAATGGCTCCCGCTCGAAGACGGTCAGCGCCTCGGGCGTGGGTTCGGTGGGCATGTGGCCAGTGTCCTCGGCCTGGCCCGATCAGGCCTGCCTTGCCCTGGAAATCTCAATCCAGTTGCCACCGCGGGGTCGGTCTCAGGCGGGAGGAACGACCCGGCGGCTCGACTGGAGTGAATTTCTCAGGGCCGCTCAGCGGAAACCGGTCTGGAAGCGGTGGATCCGGACCAGGGCGGCGCCGACGGTCTCGGGGCCGGCGGCCAGGGAGATGCGGACGGCGCTGCCGCCGTGGACCGGGTCGAAGTCGGTGCCCGGGGTGAGGGCCACCCCAACGGACTCCAGCAGGGCCGAGCACCAGGCGACCGAGTCGGCCTGCGGAGCGAGGGCCTCGTCCAGCTCGGCGTAGACGTAGAAGGCGCCGTCGGCGGGGGCGACCGCACCCCAGCCGAGGTCCGGGATCGCCTCCAGCACCAGCCGGCGAGCGTCGGCGTAGCTCTCGACCGCGGCCGACGCCTCGGCGTAGGAACGCTCGGTGAAGGCGGCGAGGGCCGCGTGCTGCGCCGGGACGGGCGCGCAGAGCGCGAGGTTGCCGGCCAGGGCGTCGACGGAGCCGCGCAGATCATCCGGCACTAGGCACCAGCCCAGCCGCCAACCGGTCATCCCCCAGAACTTGGAGAACGACGACACCACGACGGCGCTCCGGTCCGTCGTCCAGGCGCAGCCACCGACCGAGCCGTCCGCGGTGATGCCGTGGTAGATCTCGTCGCTGACCAGCCGGACGCCGTGTGCGGCACACCACCGGCCGATCGCGGCCAGCAGCTCGGCGTCGACCATGGTGCCGGTGGGGTTGGCCGGCGAGGCGAGCACCAGACCGGCCAGCGGGGCTCGGGCGTGAGCCCGCTCGAGCATCGCCACGTCGGGTGAGAAGCGGGCGGCCGGCCCGGCGTCGAGGTCGACGACCTCACAGCCGAGAGCGGTGAGGACGTTGCGGTACGCGGGGTAGCCCGGTCGGGCCAGTGCCACCCGGTCGCCGACGTCGAAGGCGGCCAGGAAGGCTGCGGTGAAAGCTCCCGAGGAGCCGGTGGTCACGGCGATGGCGTCCGGGTCCACCGCGAGTGAGTACCACCGGCGGTAGTGCTCCGCCAGGGCCTCCCGCAGCGGCCGGATGCCCGCGGTCTCGGAGTAGCCGAGCGGGGACGGGCCGCTCATCAGCTCCGTCATCGCCCGCCGGACGTCGGACGGGGCTCCTCCCGAGGGCTCGCCGGCACACAGGGACACGACGTCGCGGCCGGCGGCCCGCAGCTCGGCCACCCGGGCCAGGACGCTCATCACGGCGAACGGGGGCACCTGACCGCGGCGGGAGACGGTCACCGGGCGCTCCGGAGCCGAGCCCGGTACGCCGCCACGTTGGCCCGGTTACCGCAGCCGGAGTCGCAGTAGCGCTTGGAGGAGTTGCGGGACAGGTCGACCAGGACGGCCGAGCAGTCGTCGGCGGCGCAGTGCTTGAGCCGGCCGAGGTCGTCGCCCCGGACCAGGTCCAGGAACGCCATCGCCACCTCCGCGCCGAGCCGGTGGGCCACCGGGGCGTCCGGGCGGGTGACGTGCAGGTGCCAGTCCCACTCGTCGTGCCGGCTCAGGTAGGGGCGAGCGTCGGACTGCTCGAGCAGCTCGTTGACCCGGGCCGCGACCTCGTCACGGCCCGCGGCCGACCACAGGGTGCGCAGCTGGGCGCGCAGGGCCCGGACGGCGTCCAGCTCGGCGCGGGTGCCCCGTCGGGTTCCCGACATGTGGTGCTCGTCCAGCCAGGCGTCGAGCTGCGCGGGGGAGGTCAGGCTGTCCCCGTCGTCGGGGTCGTCGGTGTTGACCAGCGCAGCCGCGTCGGCCAGCGCGATCTCGGTGTCATGAGCGAATTGCATGTTGACTCCTGACGAAACGCCCGGATAGTGTCATGAGTGTAGTCGTCGTTCGGTGATGACACCTCGCCCGCCGCAAGCAGTCGCAGCGCCTCGACAGGAGCACCACCTTGACCACCACGGAGCTGGCCGCCACGTCCGACGCCACGACGCCGCACCCGGGCCGCACCGTGACCTCCGGCCTGGCGATCGCGCTGGTCTCCGCCGGGTCGTTCGGGCTCTCCGGACCTCTGGCGCGGTCCCTGCTCGACCTGGGCTGGACGCCTGCCGCCGTGGTCGCGATCCGCATCACCGGCGCATTCGCGTTGCTCGTGATCCCCTGCGCGCTCAGCCTGCGCCGGACCGGCCTGCCATCGATGCGCCAGTCGGGGCGGCTGTTGCTCTACGGCATGGTCGCGGTGGCCGGTGCCCAGCTCTGCTACTTCAGCGCGGTCCAGCGGCTCTCGGTCGGGGTCGCGCTGCTGCTGGAGTACCTCGCCCCGGTGCTGCTGATCCTCTGGACCTGGGCGAGCAGCCGGCGCCGGCCGGCGGTGTCAGTGTTCGTCGGCGCCCTGCTCTCACTCCTCGGGCTCGCCTTCGTCCTCGATCTGCCCAGCGTGCTGAAGTCACGGGGCGGCGCGACGCTGGACCCGGTCGGGGTGCTCTGGGGGCTCGGGGCCGCTCTCTGCCTGTGCTGCTACTTCGTGCTCAGCCAGAGCAGCGGGGACGGGGCGCCCATCCCGCCGCTGCTGCTGACCACCGTCGGGCTCGGCGTCGGCGGCCTGGTGATCGTTGGCCTCGGGGCCGTCGGCGTGCTGCCGCTGGCGGCGCGGACCGGCAGCACCGCGCTGGCCGGGGCGAGCATCCCGTGGTGGCTGCCCGTGCTGCTCCTGGTCACGGTCAGCGCCGTGTTCGCCTACCTGACGGGCATCATCGCCGTCCGCCGGCTGGGCACGTCGGTGGCGTCCTTCGTCTCGCTGTCGGAGGTGCTGTTCGCCGTGGTCTTCGCGATCGTGCTGCTCGACCAGCAGCCCACCGGCACCCAGCTGGTCGGCGGGGTCCTGGTCCTGGCCGGCATCGCGGTGGTCCAACGCGGGTCCGCCCGGCCGCGCGGCCGGTCCGTCCAGGACTAGGCCTTCGGGCGCCACTGGTTGGCGCGCTCACCGACCGCGGCCCGGGCGGCGGTCTCCTCGACCCGCTTGGCGCGGGTGGGTGCGGTCCTGGCCTGGACGATCCACTCGAGCAGCCCCCGGCGGGCCGAGGGCGGGAAGCGGCCCCACCGCTCCTCGGCGCCCGGATGGGCACGCAGGGCCACCAGCAGGTCGGCCGGCTCCACCAGGTCCTCGACCTCGTCCAGCAGCGACCAGGTCCCGTTCTGCTCCGCCCGCGCGATCGCCCGCTCACCCGCCTCGGCCATCAGTCCGGCCTGCCGCAGCTCGGCCACCCGACGCTTGTTCGGCCGCGACCAACCGCTGCGGGGCTTGCGTGGAGCGAAGTAGAGCATCGTCCGCTCGTCGTCGAGGCGGCGGCTGGTGCTGTCCACCCAGCCGAAGCAGAGCGCCTCGCGGACGCTGTCCTCGTAGCCCACCGAGGGTCGCCCGGTCGCGGACCGCCACGACACCAGGTTCACCCCGCGCTCGCGGTCGTGGTGCTCGGCCAGCCAGGCCCGCCACTCGGCGCGGGTCTCCGCGTGCACCTGCTCGACGCCCTCGGCCATCTCGCCTCCCTGCCCCGGCATCCTCGTGGAAGGCTGGGGCGATGTCGACCAGCTGCCCGAAGCGGATGGTCCACGGCCCGTGCGGCGGTGTGCGTCCCGACCTGAGCTGTGAGATGGCGCCTCGACCCTGCGCCTTCGTCGACGTCGACGAGGTGACGGCCGTGCCGGCCGTCCCCGCCGTCCCACCACCGACACTGCCGATGGTGCTGACCGACCTCAGCGCGCCCGCCGCCGACGCCGCCGCCCTCGAGGCGACCGCCCGCCGGCTCGCCCCCAGCTGCGACGCGCTGCTGGTCGGGGACCACCAGGACCGACCGGACTTCCCGCCGTCCATGCTGGCCCGGCTGATCGCCGACGCGGGCGGCCGGCCCTGGGTCACGCTGGCCTGCCGCGACCGTAACCGCGTGGTGCTGGAGACCGAGCTGCAGGGGATCCGGCACGACGGCCTGGCCACCGTCCTCTGCGTCACCGGCGACGGCCGCGCCTACGACGTCCGGCCCGACGTCACCCAGGTCTTCGACCTCGAGGGCACCCGGCTGGCCGGGCTGGCCGCCTCCCTCGGGCTGAGCGCCGCGGTGGCCGAGACGCCGACCGCGCCCCCGGTACGTCTCCGGCCGCAGCGGCTGGTCCGCAAGCAGCAGGCCGGAGCCGCCGTCGCTGTGCTCAACCACGTCCGCTCCGCCGACGACGTGGCCGCCTTCCTGACGGCCGCCCGCGCCCTCGGTCTGACCATGCCGGTGATCGCCTCAGTCGCGGTCTACACCGACGAGCGGTCCGCCGCCGTGCTGACCCGGCTCCCCGGCCTGGAGATCGACCCGGCGGCGGTGGCCGCGGTGCTCGGCGCCGCCGACCCCGTCGCGGCCGGGATCGCCGCCGCGGTGTCCGAGGCCGAGAACCTGCTGGCCGTCCCGGGTGTGGTCGGGGTCAACCTGTCCGGGATGGCCTCGGCCCGGGGTCGGGCCTACGCGGCAGACGTGCAGGCCGAGATCGGGCTCCGCATCCGCGCGGGAGAGGCGCGGCTCAGCGGGTAAGGGCAGCTCGTGAGCAGCCAGATGAAGGCGGAGTTCGACACCGTCGCGGCCTGGACGGCCGACGTCGCCCTGGACCTCGGCCCCGACCACCACCTGCCGGCGGGCTGCCGGGGTTCGGGCAGCCCGGGCGCCCTGCGCTGGCTGCTGGACCGGTTGGCCGTCCGTCCCGGGGACCGGATGCTCGATGCCGGGGCCGGGGTGGGCGGACCGGCCGCCTTCGCCGCGGCGGAGACCGGGGTCCGTCCCGTGCTCACCGAACCCGAGGCGGGCGCCTGCCGGGCTGCCCGACGGCTCTTCGACCTTCCGGTCGTGCAGGCGGGGTCACCGCTGCCGTTCGCCGCCAACACCTTCGACGTCGTCTGGTGCCTCGGTGTGCTCTGCACCGTGCCCGACCAGGCACAGCTGATGAGCGAGCTCGGCCGGGTGCTGGCACCGAGCGGTCGGCTGGGGATGCTGGTCTTCGTGGCCGACCGTCCGTTGCCCGAGCACCCGGTGGGCAACGACTTCCCGACCGCCGCACGGCTGGCCGCCCTGGTGACCGGCGCGGGACTGCAGGCCCGCGACAGCGGGTCGGCCGCCGACTTCGCCGCCGCGCCGCCGCACTGGGCGGACCGGGCCGCCGCCGTGGACGCCGAGCTGGAGCGTCGGCACGGCGACGACCCCGCCTGGCGGGTCGCCGAACGGCAGTCGGGCATCATCGGGCGGCTGCTGCAGACGGGTGCGCTGAGCGGCACGCTTATCGTGGCCGGATGAGCCGGACGGTGGCGGACGACCTGGTCGAGATCCTGGTCGCCGCGGGGGTGCAGCGGATCTACGGACTCGTCGGGGACAGCCTCAACGCGTTCAGCGACGCGATCCGGCGCCGCGGCCCCAGCCGCGAGGGCGGCATCGACTGGATCCACGTCCACCACGAGGAGGCCGCCGCGTTCGCCGCCTCGGCCGAGGCCCAGCTGACGGGCCGGCTCGCGGTCTGCGCCGGCAGCTGCGGGCCCGGCAACACCCACCTGATCCAGGGCGTGATGGACGCGCACCGTTCCAGCGCCCCCGTCCTGGTGCTGGCCAGCCACATCCCCTCGGCCAACATCGGCACCGGCTTCTTCCAGGAGACCAAGCCCGAGCTGCTGTTCGGACCGGCCAGCCACTACTGCGAGCTGGTCTCCCAGCCCGAACAGCTCCAGCGGATGACCCACGTCGCCGTGCAGAACGCGGTCGGAAAGGGGGGCGCGGCGGTGCTGGTCATCCCCGGCGACATCCTCGAGGCCGGTTCGGCGTCGGAGGTACGGGCGAACGCGCTCGTCACGGCCCGGCCCCGGCCGGCCCCCGAACCCGAGGCCGTCACCGAGCTGGCCGGCCGGCTGAACGCGGCGCGGAAGGTGACGATCTTCGCCGGCACCGGCGCGGCCGGGGCACGGGAGGAGGTGCTGCAGCTCGCGGCACTGCTGCACGCCCCGGTCGGGCACAGCCTGCGGGGTAAGGACGTCTTCGGCTACGACAACCCCTACGACGTGGGCATGACCGGACTGCTCGGCTACGGAGCCTGCTACACGGCGCTGCACGGGGCCGATCTGCTGCTGATGCTCGGCACCGACTTCCCCTACGTCGACTTCCTGCCCACGGCCAACAACGTGCAGGTCGATCTGGACCCCTCGCACCTCGGCCGCCGCGCCCCGATCGTCCAGGGTGTCGCGGCCGACGTCGGACTGACCCTGCAGGCACTGCTGCCGCTGATCGAGCCCGAACGCAAGCACGGCTTCCTCGACGACATGCTCACCCAGCACCAGACGTTGGTGCGGCGCGGCGTCCACACCTACGACCACGACCCGGCCGAGAAGCAGCTGATCCACCCGGAGTACCTCGCGGCGCTGGTGGACCACGAGGCGGCGGCCGACGCGGTGTTCACCGTGGACACCGGGATGGACTGCACTTGGGCCGCGCGCTACCTCACGCCCAACGGGCAGCGCCGGATGATCGGCTCCTGGGTGCACGGCTCGATGGCCAACGCGTTGCCCATGGCTGTCGGCGCCCAGGTCGCCTACCCCGGCCGGCAGGTCGTCGCGCTGTCGGGCGACGGAGGGTTGGCGATGCTGCTCGGCGAGCTGCTCACGGTCAAGACGCACCGGCTGCCGGTCAAGGTGGTGGTGTTCAACAACTCGAGCCTGGGCATGGTGCGGCTGGAGATGCTGGCCGCCGGCGACCCGCCCTTCGAGACTGACCATGATGCCGTCGACTACGGGGCCATCGCCGCCGGCGCCGGATTCTGGTCCCGGCACGTCGAGGACCCCGTCGAGCTGCCGGACGCCGTGGCCGCCTTCTTCGCCGCCGACGGCCCCGCCCTGCTCGACGTGGTCACCGACCCGAACGCGCTGTCGGTGCCGACCCACCTCACCGGCGCCGAGGTGAAGGGGTTCGCCGGCTCACTGAGCAAGGTGGCGCTGACCGGTGGGGTCAAGGAGGTCTGGGACATCGCCCGGAGCAACCTGCGCAACATCCCGCACCCCTGATATGGATACGGTGCTGCGGACTGCCGCGTACTCACGGCACTCCGCAGCAGCGTCTTGTCTCCTAGGGTGTTGCCGGTGAACGCCTCGGGACTGCTGGTCGCCGGCACGTCCTCCGACGCCGGCAAATCGCTGGTGGTGACCGGGCTGTGCCGCGCGCTGGCCCGTCGCGGGGTGGCGGTGGCGCCATTCAAGGCCCAGAACATGAGCAACAACTCCGCTGTCTGCGCCGACGGCGCCGAGATCGGCCGCGCCCAGTACCTGCAGGCCCAGGCCGCCCGGGTCCAGCCCGAGTCGGCGATGAACCCCGTGCTGCTCAAGCCCGGCTCCGACCGACGGTCGCACGTCGTGCTGCGGGGCCGTCCGGCCGGGACGCTCGAGGCCGGGGAGTACGCGACGGGCCGCGCCCACCTGGCGGCGGCCGCCTACGAGGCGTACGAGGACCTGGCCGGACGGTTCGACCTCGTGGTCTGCGAGGGCGCCGGCTCCCCGGCCGAGATCAACCTGCGGGCCGGGGACTACGTCAATCTCGGGCTCGCCCGACGCTTCGACCTGCCCGCGGTGGTGGTGGGCGACATCGACCGCGGCGGGGTCTTCGCCGCCCTCTACGGGACTCACGCGTTGCTCGCGCCCGAGGACCGGGCGGTGGTGACCTCGTTCCTGGTCAACAAGTTCCGGGGCGACCCGTCGGTGCTGGCTCCGGGTCTGGCGGAGCTGACGCGGCGGACGGGGGTGCCGTTCGCGGGGGTGATCCCGTGGCTCACCGGCGTCTGGCTGGACGCCGAGGACACCCTCGAGGTGGGGGTGTGGCGGCGGTGCGGGTCGCACCCGGGATCGCTGAAGGTGGCGGTGGTGCGGCTGCCGCGGGTCTCGAACCTGACCGACGTGGAGGCGCTGGCGGCCGAACCGGGCGTGGACGTGCTGGTCACCACCGAGCCGGACGTGGTCGACGGTGCCGACCTGGCGGTGCTGCCCGGCAGCCGGGCCACCGTCTCGGACCTGGCCTGGCTACGGTCGACCGGGATCGCGGCGGTGGTGGCCGAGCGGGCCGGGCGTGGGGCGCCGGTGCTGGGGGTGTGCGGGGGGTACCAGATGCTCGCCGAGACCATCGCCGACCCGGACGAGCCCGGCGCGGCTTCGGCGGTCCCGGGGCTGGGACTGCTGCCGACGCGGGTCGAGGTCTCCCCCGTCAAGGTGCTCGGCCGCCCGGTCGGTGCCTGGGACGGGCAGCGGGTCGAGGCGTACGAGATCCATCACGGAGTCGCCACGGCCACCGGCGACGCGGAGCCCTTCCTCGACGGGTTCCGGCGGGGCGAGGTCTGGGGCACCATGTGGCACGGCTCGCTGGAGAACGACGGCTTCCGGCGGGCCTGGCTGGCCGGTGTCGCGTCCACCGCCGGCTCGAACTGGACTCCCGAGCCCGGCGCGCCGTCGTACGGGGCCCGTCGCGAGGCCATGATCGAGACGCTGGCCGACGCCGTCGACGCCCACGTCGACCTCGACCTGCTGCTGACGGGTACCCGCGTGACGCTGGGGATCGACCGGTGAGCGTCGAGGTCGTGGTCGTCGGGATCGGGAGCGGCCTGGCGGCACACCTGACCGGCGAGGCCGTGGCGGCGCTGAACCGGGTGGACGTCTTCCTGGTGGCCGACAAGGGCTCGGCCGCGGCCGACCTGCGCACGCTGCGGACCGAGCTCTGCGTCGCGGTGATCACCCACCCCGGCTACCGGGTGGTGGAGGTGGCCGATCCCGAGCGCGGGCCCGACGCCGAACGGGACCGGGCCGCGTACGAGGCCGGGGTCCGCGACTGGCACCACGCCCGGGCCGAGCGCTACGCCGACGTGATCCGCCGCGAGCTGCCCGAGGGCGGAACGGTGGGCTTCCTGGTCTGGGGCGACCCGGCGTTCTACGACTCGACGCTGCGGATCGTCGAGTCGGTCGCGGAGCAGGGCGTCGAGCTGACGACGACGGTGGTGCCCGGGATCAGCAGCGTCCAGCTGCTGGCGGCGCGGCACCGGTTGGTGCTCAACGGCGTCGGTGGCTCCATCCACGTCACCACCGGCCGCCGACTGGTCGCCGACTACCACCCCGGCCTGGGCGACGTCGTGGTGATGCTCGACGGCGCCCTGACCTGCGCCCGGCTGCTCGAGGCCCACCCCGACCTGCACATCTTCTGGGGCGCCCAGCTCGGGCTGCCGGACGAGGCCCTGGTCGCCGGTCCGCTCGCCGAGGTCCTCGACGAGATCCGGGCGACCCGGCTCCGGCTCCGCGCCCACCGCGGCTGGGTGATGGACACCTACCTGCTGAGAGGCCCATCTCTATCACTTCCACTACCCTGACACTGTCAGTGTGCGAGAGATAGTGAAAGAGATAGAGAAGAGGCTCTGAGTGGGAGAACAGGTGGCCGCTACGGCTGCACTCGTCGCGCTTGCCCGGAGGCTCGGAACCGACCATGCCGACCTCGAGATCAAGGCAGCAGCCGGAGGTCTCCCGAAGACGACCGTGGAGACCATCAGCGCATTCGCCAACGGCAGGGGCGGCACACTGGTCCTCGGCCTCAGCGAGGACGACGGATTCGCTCCTGCGCCGGGGTTCGACGCCGCCCGGATCAGCGATGCCTTGGCGGGCTCCTGCGCGGACCGGCTCGACCCGCCCATCCGCGCCTCCGTCGTCACGGAGGAATTCGAGGATGCCCTGGTGGTCCGCGTCGACGTGCCTGAGCTCGACCCTCGGTTGAAGCCGTGCTTCGTCAAGGACCGCGGCCCTTACCAGGGCTCTTTCATCCGAGGCGGTGACGGTGACCGTCGACTCAACAGCTACGAGGTGACGCAGCTGTTGTCCAACCGCGGGCATCCCGCGGACGACAAGGTTCTCGTCGCGCAGGCGAGCCTCGCCGACCTGGACCCGGACCTGGTCACCGCTCTCGTCAACCGCGTCCGCGCACGGAGCCAGCGCGCCTTCGCCCGCCTCGACGACGAGGGCGTACTGGTCAGGCTCGGGGCTGCGCGCGACACCGACGCCGGACTGCGACCGACGCTCGCCGGCCTCCTCTGCTTGGGCATCTATCCGCAGCAGTTCTTCCCCCAGCTCTTCATCTCGTTCGTCGCCGTCCCCGGACGCACGATCGGTGAGCAGCTACCTGACGGTCGACGCTTCCTCGACAACCAGTCCATCGACGGACCGATCCCATTGATGGTGCAGGAGGCGGTCAACGCCGTCGAACGCAACATGCGCCGAGCCGCGCTGGTCACAGGGGTAGGCCGGACGGACCACTACGACTACCCCGTCGACGTCATCCGCGAGCTGGTGGTCAACGCGCTCATGCACCGCGACTACAGCGGCGGCAGCCTGGGGACGCAGGTCCAGGTCGAGCTCTATCCGGACCGCCTGGTGGTCAAGAGCCCAGGTGGCCTCTACGGCAGCGTCGATGTCAGCCAGCTCGGCACGGAGAACGCGACCTCATCGAGGAACGCTTTGCTGGCGAGACTTCTTGCCGAGGTACCCGTAGGCACGTCCGGTGAGGTGGTGTGCGAGAACCGGGGCTCGGGGATCCCTACCGTCCTGCGGTCTTTGCGGGACGCCGGGATGAGTCCACCCGAGTTCGACGCCGCGCCGGGTCACGTGTTCGTGACGGTGCCTCAGCACGCCCTCCTCGACCCAGCGGTCGTCGCCTGGATCGGCTCCCTCGGTGTGGTGGGCCTGAACGACGCTCAGCACCTGGCGCTCGCGATGATGCACGTCAACGGGTCCGTGACGAACGCCATGCTGCGGCTCTGGGGGGTCGAGCGTCAGACCGCCACGCAGGCTCTGGCCGACCTCGTCGGTCGAGGGCTCGCAACCAAGTCCGGAGGCCGCCGATACGCGAGCTACGAGCTGATCCCCCTCGATGCGCCGGCCGACCTCTTTTCGACCCCCGGCCCGGTCCCCGAGCCGAAGGTGCACCTGCCCCGGGTGGAGACGGAGCTGGCCGCCGTCCTCGAGGCGGTACGGGCTGGGTACACGACCTCACGGGCCATCGCGGCCCAGCTCGGTCTGAGCTACCAGACCACTCTGCGGCGGATCCGTGTCCTGCGCGAGAGCGGACGGCTCGAGGAAACGACCCTGCGGCACAGCAGGGCGCAGAGCTACCGCCTGGCGCCCGACTGATGTCTGGGCAGGCCGCCGCGCCCACCGCGCCCGCGCCGCACACCCCGCGGCCGCGCGGCGTGCGGGCGATGCTCGGGGTCCGGTCGACCTCGCGCCAGTGGCCGGTCGCGCTGCGGACGGCGGTCAGCGTGGCCGGACCCGTGCTGGTCGGGGTGCTGGCCGGCAACCTCGCGGCGGGGCTGCTCGCCGGGATCGGCGGCTTCGCCAGCCTCTACGGCAGCGGCCGCCCTTACCCGAACCGGGCCCGGCTGCTGCTGGCGGTGGCGTTCGCCCAGGCCGTGGTGGTGACGCTCGGCGCGGCGGCCAGCGGGTCGGCCTGGGTGGGGATCGCGGTCGTCACCGTGATCGCCGTGCTGGCCACGTGGGTGTGCAACGCGTTCGGTATCCAGCCCGGGTCGTACCAGATCGCCCTGACCTGTGCGAGCGGCACCGCGCTGCACGAGCAGGGGTTCGCGCCGCTGGAGAGCGGCCTGCTGGTACTTTCGGGCGGCTTGCTGGCGACCGCTGTCCAGCTCACCGGAGCCCTGGTGGACCTCCACGGGCCAGAACGGGCCGCGGTGGCTGATGCCGCGGAGTCGGTCGCACACTTCGTGGAGGGAGCCAACGCCGAGGATGCCGACGACCGGCAGCACGCCGCCGCCACGGCCCTGCACCGAGCCTGGATCGTCCTGGTCAACCAGCAGCCGCACCGCCGGCACACCCCGTCCGGGCTGGCGCGGCTGCGGGAGACCACCCGCACGTTGCAGCTGATCGTCGCCGGCGCTCAGCGCAGCCGCCGACCAGATCGTGAGGCGGCGGCCCGCGCTCGGCGGCTGGGTGCCGCAGCCCGACGCCGGGGTGGCGCGGGAGAGACCACGGTGCTGCACGCGCTGCCGCTGGGCCGGCCCGACGCCGCCGCCCTGCTGCTCAACACCGTGGCGCCCGGGTCGCGCTCGCTCCTCGTGCTGGTCCGGGTCGCGGTCGCCACCCTGCTCGCCGGGAGCATCGGGACCACCGTCGGGCTCACCCACGCCTACTGGGCGATCGCCGCGGCCGTGCTGGTGCTCAGCCAGGGCGCGGACCAACGCTCGACCGTGCAGCGCGGTCTGGAGCGGACGGCCGGCACGTTCCTCGGGCTCGTCGTGGTGGCGCTGCTGCTCGGGCTGGGACTGACCGGCGTGCCGCTGGTCGCCGCGCTGGCGGTCATCCTCTATGTGGCCCAGCTGCTGGTGCCGCGCAACTACGTCCTCGCTGCCGCCCTCATCACCTGCTCGGCGATGCTGATGGCGGTCGCCGGCCGGCCCGCCGCGGACACGGCCGTGCTGCTGCAGGCCCGCGGGCTGGACACCGCGCTCGGCTGCGTCGTCGCCATCGTCGTCTTCACCGCCGTGGCCAAGCGCTCGCCCACCGGATGGCTGCCGCAGGCCCTCTCCGACACCCTCTACGCCGCCGCGACCGCGTGCGAACAGCTCACGCCCGCCACCGTCACCTCCTGGACGGGGCTGACGGCGCGTCGCGACCTGCAGCGGGCGGTGATCCGGCTCGGCGAGGCCTACGAGAACGGTGTCAACGGGTTCGCCCGGCAACGCAGCGAGTCCGAGCGCGCCTGGCCCGTCGTGGTGGCTGTCGAACGCCTGGCCTACCGGGTGCTGGCCGAGAGCTGGCGACTGGAGGAGGCCGCCGCGCGCACTCCGGTACGCCACGGCCCGGAGCCCGCCGCCCCGCCGGCCGAGAGCCTGCGCGTCCTCGGCGACGCCGCCCGCCAGGGCCGCTCCCCCGGGCGCCTCGACGCCGTCCCCGGCTTCCTCTCCCGTGACGCCGGCGACCTGCGGCGGCTGCTCGCCCGCTGAGGTCAGCTCGGGCGGACCCGGCTCTGCTCGATCGCGGCGGCCATGGTGCCGGTCAGCTCGTCGAGGAAGGCGGCCACCAGGTCGAGGTCGGCAGCGTCGTGGCGCCGGACCAGCTCGTCGAGGTGCTCACCGAGCGTGGCGAAGAAGGCCACGGCCGGCTTGACGATCTCGGGACTGGTGCGCAGGGTCACCTTGCGCCGGTCGGCCTGCTCGCGGGTGCGGGTGACGTGGCCCGCGTCCTCGAGCCGGTTCAGCAGCTGGGCCGTCGCTCCCGAGGTCAGACCGATCCGCTCAGCGAGCCGGGCGGGGGTCAGGGGGACGCCCAGGTCCTCGGCGTACATGATCTCCACGATCGCGTTCGCGTCGGTGGACCGCAGTCCGAGCGACTGCGCGAACTCGGTGGTCAGCTCGGTGTAGCCCGCTCCGAAGGTACGCAGGCCGCCCAGCAACCGCACCCGGTGCGCGAACACCTCCTCCGGCTCCACCGCTCCTCCTCCGCCTCGCCGATCCGTCGTCGTCATCCTCGCATCTGCGGTATCTTCGTCACGTAGATACTTCGTCACTAACCCTTTGGAGGGCACCATGCCCGAGTACTCGGGCTCCCTGATCGACCACCTGAACGTCGCGGTGCCGGACCTCGACCGCTCGGTGGCCTTCTACTCTTTGGCCCTCGCGCCGCTGGACATCGTCACGCTGCTGCAGGTCCCGGCCGACCCCGCGGCCGACCAGCTGCGGATGCACGCCTTCGGCCAGCACCCGAAGCCGTTCTTCTGGCTCGTCGAGCAGGGGCGGGTCGGCACGAACATGCATCTCGCCTTCACCGCACAAGACCGGGCGAGCGTGGACGCCTTCTACGCCGCGGCCCTCGAGGCGGGAGCCACCTCCCAGGTCGCGCCGGCCGAGCACCCGGAGTACCAGCCCGACTACTACGGCGCGTTCGTCCTCGACCCCGACGGGATCAGCCTCGAGGCGGTCTGCCACCGGGCACCGTGAGGCTCAGCCGCGGCCGAGCATCCGGTGGACCTGCATCACCAGGACGACGCGCAACGGGTTCTCGCGCGGGGTCCGGTAGCGCCCGGCGTAACGACGCTCCGCGTCGGCCACGGTCGCCGCGTCCCGCTGGACGTGCAGCGGACCGGTCAAGGTGAGCCACCGGCCGCGGTCGACCTGGCAGAGGGCGCCGACCGCGCCGGCGCGACCGGCCAGCCGCGCCTTGACCGACTCGCCGCTGGTGATCACCCGGGCCAGCCGGGTGGCCGGCTCGTAGGTGAAGCCGACGGGCACGACGTGCGGGGTGCCGTCCGCGCGGACGTTGGTCAGCGTGGCCAGGTGCCGCTCGGTGAGGAAGGTGAGCACGTCCTCGCCGAGGGCTTCCAGGTCGAGACTCATCCCTGGGCGTCCTCGAGCTTGCTGGTCGGACTCGCAGGCTCGTCTTCCAAGTCGCCCTCGACGTCGAGGTAGACCTGCTGCAACTGCTCGACGATCTCCGGGTCGGGCTCGGCCCAGAGCCCGCGCTCGGCCGCCTCGCCCAGCTTCTCGATGATGCCGCGCAGCGCCCACGGGTTGGCGTGCTTCATGAAGTCCTGGTTGGTCTTGTCCAGCACGTAGGACTCGGCCAGCGAGGCGTACATCCAGTCCGGCACCACGCCGGCGGTGGCGTCGAAGCCGAACAGGTAGTCCACCGTCGCGGCCAGCTCGAACGCGCCCTTGTAGCCGTGCCGCTGCATCGCCTGGATCCAGCGCGGGTTGACCACCCGGGCGCGGAACACGCGCGCCGTCTCCTCGCCCAGGCTGCGGGTGCGGACCGCGTCGGGCACGGTCGAGTCGCCCACGTAGGCCTTTGGCGCCGTTCCCGTCAGCGCGCGGACGGTCGCGACCATGCCACCGTGGTACTGGAAGTAGTCGTCGGAGTCGGCGATGTCGTGCTCGCGGGTGTCGATGTTCTTGGCCGCGACGCTGATCCGGCGGTAGTTGGCCTCCATGTCCTCCCGCGCCGGGGCGCCGTCGAGGTCGCGCCCGTACGCGAACCCGCCCCAGGCCGTGTAGACCTCGGCCAGGTCGGCGTCGTCGCGCCAGTTGCCCGCCTCCATCAGCGGCAGGATGCCGGCCCCGTACGAGCCCGGCTTGGAACCGAAGATCCGCGTGGTCGCCCGGCGCTCGTCGCCGTGGACCGCGAGGTCGACCTGCGCGTGGGCGCGGACGTAGTTCTGCTCGTCGGGCTCCTCGCGCTCGGCGACCAGCCGGACCGCGTCGTCGAGCATGGCCAGCACGTGCGGGAAGGCGTCGCGGAAGAAGCCGGAGATGCGGACGGTGACGTCGATCCGTGGCCGGCCCAGCTCGGCCAGCGGCAGCACGTCCAGCCCGGTGACCCTTCTCGAGGCCTCGTCCCAGACGGGGACAACCCCGAGCAGGGCCAGCACCTCGGCCACGTCGTCGCCGGAGGTGCGCATCGCCGACGTGCCCCAGACGCTCAGGCCCACCGACTGCGGGTAGGTGCCGGTGTCGTCGAGGTGCCGCTGGACCAGCGACTCGGCCATCGCCTGGCCGGTCTGGCAGGCCAGCCGGGACGGGATGGCCTTCGGGTCGACGGAGTAGAAGTTGCGGCCGGTGGGCAGCACGTTGACCAGGCCGCGGAGCGGCGAGCCGGAGGGGCCGGCAGGCACGTAGCCCCCCTCGAGGGCGTGCAGCGTGGCGTCGATCTCGTCGGTCGTCGCGGCGAGGCGGGGGACGACCTCCTCGCAGGCGAAGGTCAGGGCAGTCCGCACCTGAGCGTTGTCCTCGCCCAGCGTCGAGAGCACCACCGCCGGGACGGCCTCCGCCACCCAGCCGGCCTCAGCCAGTGCCACCACCAGGGCGCGGGCCTGCTCCTCGACGGCGTCCACCTCGGTCAGCGGCGCACCCTCGGCGAGGCCGAGCGCCACCCGTAGGCCGGGGACCCCGTTGACCTGACCGCCGAAGATCTGGTTGGCCCGGAGCACGGCCAGCACCAGGTTGACCAGCTCGTCGCCGGTCGGCGCCTGGCCCAGGACGTGCAGGCCGTCGCGGATCTGCACGTCCTTGATCTCGCACAGCCAGCCGTCGACGTGCATCACGAAGTCGTCGAACGCCGCGTCGTCGGGCCGGTCGCTGAGCCCGAGCTCGGCGTCCATCTGCGCCGCCTGGATCAGCGTCCAGATCTCCCCCTGCAGGGCCGGGGCCTTGGCCGGGTCCATGGCGCGGACGTTTCCGTACTCGTCCAGCAGCTGCTCGAGCCGCGCGATGTCGCCGTAGGACTCGGCTCGGGCCATCGGGGGGATCAGGTGGTCGACGACGGTGGCGTGCGCACGGCGCTTGGCCTGGCTGCCCTCGCCGGGGTCGTTGACCAGGAACGGGTAGACCAAGGGCAGCGAGCCGATGGCCGCGTCGGTGCCGCAGGCCGCGGACATGCCGAGGTTCTTCCCGGGCAGCCACTCAAGGTTGCCGTGCTTGCCCACGTGGACCACGGCGTGGGCGCCGAACTCGTGCTGGATCCAGCCGTAGACGGCGAGGTAGTGGTGGGTGGGCGCGAGGTCGGGGTCGTGGTAGATCGCGATGGGGTTCTCCCCGAACCCGCGCGGCGGCTGGACCAGGATCACCACGTTGCCGGCCTGCAGGGTCGCCGCGACGATCTCGCCGTCCGGATCGCCGCCGAGGCCGACCCGGCTGTGGTCGACGAACAGCTCGCCGGGAGCCTCTCCCCAGGCGGCGGTCACGGAGTCGCTGAGCTCGGCCGGCAGGTCGGCGAGCCAGCGGCGGTACGTCCCCGCGGGAACGCGGGCGGGCTGACCCGAGAGCTGTCCGGACGTCAGCCACTCCGGGTCCTGGCCGCCGGCCGCGATCAGGGCGTGGATCAGTGCGTTCCCGGCGGTGGTGTCGGCCGACTCCCCCTCGACCGGCTCCAGTGGGCCGGTGCCCGGGATGTCGCCCGGCTCACCGAGGTCGTACCCGGCCTCGCGCATCGACCGGAGCAGCCGGATGACCGAGACGGGGGTGTCCAGGCCGACCGCGTTGCCGATCCGGGCGTGCTTGGTGGGGTAGGCGCCGAGGACCAGCGCGATCTTCCGCTCGCTCGGCGCAAGGTGCCGGAGCCGACCGTGGTTGACCGCGATCTCGGCCACCCGGCGGCAGCGTTCGGGGTCGGGCACGTAGGTCGGCAGCCCGTCCGCGTCGGTCTCCTTGAACGAGAACGGGACGGTGATGATGCGGCCGTCGAACTCGGGCACCGCCACCTGCGTGGCCACGTCGAGCGGGCTCATCCCCTCGTCCGACTCGGCCCAGCTGGCGCGGCTGGTGGTGAGGCAGAGTCCCTGCAGGATGGGGATGTCGAGCGCCGCCAGCGCCTGCACGTCCCAGGCCCCGTCGTCCTCACCGGCGGACGCGGTGGCCGGCCGGGTGCCGCCGGCCGCCAGGACCGTGGTGACGAGGGCGTCGAGCGTGCCGAGGTGGCTGAGCAGGTCGTCCGGAGCCTCCCGCAGCGAGGCGGCGAAGATCGGCAGCCCGACCCCGCCCGCGGCGTCGACCGCGTCGGCCAGGGCGTGCACGTAGCCGGTGTTGCCCGCCGTCTGCTGGGCTCGGTAGAAAAGGATGCCGACGCGGGGACGCACGGCGTCCACCGGCCCCGGCTCCGGGCGGGTGAGCTCGCCCCAGATAGGCTGGGCGACCGGCGGCTCGAACCCCTCACCGGTGAGCAGGACCGTGTCGGAGAGAAAGGCATGCAGCTGCGCCAGGTTCTCCGGGCCGCCCTGGGCCAGGTAGACGTGGGCGTCGGCCGCGGTGCCCATGGGCACCGTCGACAGCTCCATCAGCGAGGCGTCCGGCACCTGCTCGCCGCCGAGGACCACCATCGGCTGGCCCTCGCCCCGGATCCGCGCGAACCCCGAGCAGAGCGACGCTGCGGAGCCGAGGATGCGGGCGACGATCAGGTCTGCGGCGGCGAAGGCGGCCGCCATCTCCGTGTGCGCGGACTTGCTGGGGTTGACGTAGACGTAGTCCGCGCCGGAGGCCCGGGCCGACAGCAGGTCGGTGTCGGAGGTGGAGACCAGGGCGATGCGCGTCATGGCCTCGACCCTAGGCGAGCCCACGGACAACGCCCAGTCCGCTACCTCAGAGGTCGACGACCTCGTTGTCGTTGCCCTTGTACCGCTCGCCGGTGGTCTTGACCTTCACCAGGCTCAGGGCCGAGGCCACCAGCCCGCCCGGGGTGTCCCAGTACTCGGCGGTGTCAGCGTCGACCTTGACCGCCACGACCGACGGGTCCTCGGGCCCCTGGGGGAACCAGCCCTCCATCTGCGTCGTCCAGAGCTCGGCGACCCGTGCCCGGTCGTCGACGACCGAAGCCGTGCCGTTGATCGAGATCCAGACGTCACGCGAGCTGAGGGTCACCCCCACGTGGGGGTCGGCAGTGATGTGCGCGACCTTGCGGGAGTCGCGCGAGGACAGGTACCAGAGCTCGCCGTCGAAGTCGGTGTCCTGGTGGGCCATCGGTCGGCTCACGAACGCGCCCGTCTCGTCGACGGTGGTGAGCATGGCGAAGGTGATGCCCTTGGCCAGCTCGGCGATCTTCTGGGCGCCCGGAGCATCTGAGGTCGTGTTGGTCATGACCCTTGTTCTGCCCGGGACCTCGATCCGGACTCAGTTTCGCGACTCAGAGGTCGACGGTGCCGCTGACCACCGGCGCGACGTCGCCGCCGATCCACAGCGCCTCGGCGTCTCGCTCGACGTGGACCCGACCGGCCCCACCGATGGCGGTGCCCTGCGCAGCCACGTAGGAGTCGGGCGCCCGGCCGGTGTCCATCAGCCAGTGGGCCAGGCCGGCGTTCAGGCTGCCGGTCACCGGGTCCTCGGGCACCGCGCCGCCCGGGATGAACGCCCGCACCTCGAACTGGACCTCGGCGCCCGCCGGATGCGGGCCGACGACACCGATGTCCAGGCCGAGAACCCCAGCCGGGACGAGCTGCACCCCGAGCACCTGCTCGGCGCTGGCGAGCCGGACACCGAGCCACTCCGGGCCGTTGACCAGCCAGGAGGCGTCCAGGATGTCCTCGCGGGTCAGCCCCAAGCCGGTCGCGACCCGGTCCAGCAGCTCGGACTCGACCGGCTCGTACCGGGTCAGCGGCGGTGCGGCGAAGGCCAGCCGAGGACCGTCGACCCGGACCGGCACCAGCCCGGCCGCGCACTGCTGCACCACCCGTCCCTCCTCGGCCGGCCGGCCGCCGGCGTCGAGCCAGGCGACAGCCGAGCCGAGGGTGGGGTGACCGGCGAACGGCAGCTCACGCTCGGGCGTGTGGATGTGGACCTGGTAGTCGGCGCTCCGGTCGGTCGGCTCGGAGAGGAAGGTGGTCTCCGCCAGACCGGTCCAGCGGGCGAAGGCCTGCCGCTGCCCGGCGTCGAGGTCGTCGGCGTCCACGACCACGGCGAGCGGGTTGCCGCTCAGCGGCCTGCTGCCGAAGACGTCGAGCTGTCGGAAGTCGTGGCGGGTCACGTCGGGAATCTAGTGCTTCCGGGCGTGAGCACGGTCCGGCGGTCGTTCCTGCTTACGATGGCGGGCGTGACTGTGGACCGCTGCCCCGGCGTGCTCCGGCCGCACCAGGCGGCCGACGGTGCGATGGTGCGTATCCGCATCCCCGGCGGCCAGCTCACCGGCACAGCCCTGGCCGCGCTCGGCGCAGCGGCGGACACGTTCGGCAGTGGGGTCCTGCATCTGACCTCGAGGGCCAGCCTGCAGGTCCGGGGGCTGCCCCCGGCCCTGCCGCCCGCGTTCGAGGACGCGATCACCGCGGCGGGGAGCCTGCCCTCGCCGACCCACGAGCGGGTCCGCAACGTCGTCTGCTCGCCCCTGACCGGGCTGTCCGGTGGACGGGCCGACCTGCGGTCGATGGTCGCGGCGCTGGACCGGGCGGTGCTGGCCGAGCCGGCGCTGGCCCTGCTCTCCGGGCGGTTCCTCTTCGGGCTGGACGACGGGCGCGGAGACACCGTCGCGCTGCGGCCGGACCTCGGCTATCTGGCTCTGGACCCCTCACGCGGACGAATAGTGGTCGGGGGCCGTGGTCGGGAGGTGCCGGCTCGGGATGCGGTCGATGAGCTGGTCGGGCTGGCGCTGGACTTCGCCGCGGCCGCCGAGCCGGTCGGGGCGTGGCGGGTGAGCGACCTCCCCGGGTGGGTGGCCGGGCTCGGCGGTCTCGAGTCGGTGTCGCTGCCGGAGGCGGAGCTGATGCCGCTCGGTGCCGTCGGCCCGCACGCCAGCGTGGCCGTCCCGCTGGGCTTCCTCGCGCCCGAGCAGTGGCGAGCGGTGGTCGAGGCGGCCGAGGGGGGGCGCGTCGTGGTCACTCCCTGGCGAGGGCTGGTGGTCGCCGGCGCCGCCGACCGTCTGGCCGGCCTGGCCGCGAGTGGGCTGGTGGCCTCGTCGGCTTCTCCGTGGACGGCGATCAGTGCTTGCGTCGGTGCTCCCTGGTGCGCGCACGGCCGGGTCGACACCCAGGCGTTGGTCCGCTCGGCCGTCGATCCGGCTCTGGACGACGGGGCCGAGGCAGCCTGGCCGCGCACCCACGTCAGTGGCTGTGAACGGCGTTGCGGGGCTCCGGTCGGTGCGCACCGGGATCTCGTGGCCCCGACGCGTGACCAGCTGCTGGCCGAGGTGCTCACCCATGCCTGAGCCCCCGCGCCGGCGCTACGACTACGTCCGCGACCCCGCGGACATCTACCGCCGCTCCTTCGCCGAGGTCCGCGGCAAGGCCGACCTGACCGGGCTCGCCGAGGACCTCCGTACGGTCGCGGTGCGGATGATCCACGCCAGCGGGGACCTGGACCTCACGACGGCCCTGCAGGCGCACCCGCGGCTGGTGCCGGCGGCCCGCGGGGCGCTCCGGGCGGGCGCCCCGATCTTCACCGACGCGTACATGATCGCCTCGGGCGTGACCCGGCGGCGGCTGCCCGCCGACAACGCCGTGCGCTGCCTCCTCGACGACCCCCGCGTCCCGGCCCGGGCGCAGGCCTGGTCGACCACCCGGTCCGCGGCCGCCGTCTCGTTCTGGGGGCCCGAGCTGGAGGGCGCGGTGGTGGCGGTCGGCAACGCTCCGACGGCGCTGTTCCACCTGCTCGAGCAGATCGCGGACGGCGGCCCGCGACCTGCGGCCATCCTCGGCATCCCGGTGGGTTTCGTCGGCTCGGCGGAGTCCAAGGTGGCCCTGGCCGAGAACCCGTGGGACATCCCCTACCTGGTGGTGCACGGTCGTCGCGGCGGGTCGGCGCTCTGCGCCTCGGCCCTGAACGCGCTGGCGGCCGAGGACGAGATCGCGTGACCGGACGGCTGTACGGGGTGGGCGTCGGCCCCGGCGACCCGGAGCTCGTCACCCTGAAGGCGGCCCGGCTGATCCGGGGCGCCGACGTGGTGGCCTACCACTCGGGAACGGAGGGGCGCTCGATCGCGCGGACGATCGTGGCCGACCTGATCAGCCCCGACGCGACCGAGGAGCTGTTGATCTACCCCGTGACGACCGGGGCGACCGAGCACCCGCTGGGCTACTACGGCGCCATCGAGGACTTCTACGACGAGTCGGCCGAGCGCCTGGGCAAGCACCTCGACGCCGGCCGGACCGTGGTGGTGCTGGCCGAGGGCGACCCGATGTTCTACAGCTCGTACTCCTACCTGCACGACCGGCTGGCCGAGCACTACCCGAGCGAGATCGTGCCCGGGGTGACCTCGGTCAGCGCGGTGTCCGCCGCGCTCGCGCGACCCGTCAGCCGGCACGAGGACACCTTCACCGTGCTGCCGGGGACCATGGCCGTACCCGAGCTGGCCCGCCGGCTGGCTGAGGGCGGCGGCGCGGCGATCATGAAGCTCGGCCGGACCTTCGCCGGGGTGCGCGAGGCGCTCCGCCAGGCCGGCCGGCTGGACGACGCCTGGTACGTCGAACGGGCCAGCACCGGCCGGGAGCGTCGGCTGCCGGTGGCCGAGGTGGACGCCGACGCGGTGCCGTACTTCTCCATGGTCCTGGTGCCCGGGCCCGACCTGCGGGCGGACGCCGCCTCGCGCGCCCGGGCCTCGGCACCCGAACCGGTCGCCAGCTCCGCGGGCCGGCTGCTCGTCGTGGGGCTGGGACCGGGCCCGGACGGGTGGGTCACCCCCGAGGTGAGCGCGGCGCTGGCCGAGGTGGACCACGTGGTCGGGTACGGCCCGTACGTGGACCGGGTGCCGCAGCGTCCCGGCCTGAAGCGCCACGCGTCGGGCAACACCGTGGAGGTCGACCGGGCGTCGTTCGCGCTGGATCTGGCCCGGAGCGGCGAGCGCGTGGCCGTGGTCTCGGGCGGGGACGCCGGCGTCTTCGGGATGGCCTCGGCGGTGTACGAGGCAGCGGCCGCCGGCGAGCGGTACACCGACGTCAGCATCGAGGTGCTGCCGGGGGTGACGGCGGCGCAGGCGGTCGCCGCTCGGGCCGGCGCCCCGCTGGGCGGGGACTACGCCGTCGTCTCCCTCTCCGACCGGCTCAAGCCGTGGGAGCTGGTGGAGCGGCGCCTGCACGCCATCGGCGTCGCCGACCTCGTGCTGGCGGTCTACAACCCCGCCTCGCGCAGCCGGCGGGAGCAGGTCGCCCAGCTGAAGATGATCATGCTCGAGCACCGCACGCCTCAAACCCCTGTGGTGGTGGGCAGGCACGTCGGCCGCGCGGCGGAAGAGCTGATCATCACCACCCTGGATGATCTTGATCCATCCATGATCGACATGTCCTGCCTGCTGATCATCGGCTCCAGCCAGACCCGGCTCACCGCCGCCGGCAGCGTCTGGACCTCGCGCAGCCACCCTTGAGACCGGTCATACCCGGTTATACTCGCGCTATGAAGACCGCGATCTCGATGCCTGACGACACGTTCGCACGCGTGTCCGAGCGGGCTCAGCAGCTGGGTCTCAGCCGTTCGGAACTGCTGACGCGAGCGGCTGTCGCTTATCTGGGACGGCTCGACGCTGCTTCCCTCACGGCTCGGATCAACGCTGCGCTCGAGCTCGTGGGGGCAGACGACGATCTCGACGATGTGGTGGCGGCCGGCAAGCGGCACCTGCTGGCCATCGATGACGACTGGTGATCAGCCGAGGCGATGTCTACTGGGCTGACCTGGGCTCGCCGACCGGCAGCCGCCCAGCGAAGCTGCGACCTGTCCTCGTCGTGTCGTCTGAGGAGTACAACCGATCGGCAGTCGCGACGGTGGCCGTCGTCGCGATCACGTCTCGGACTGACCGTGCCGGCCTACCGGGAAACACCTTCCTCCCAGCAGCGATGACGGGTCTGCCTCGCGACTCGGTCGTCAACGTGACGTCGCTGGTCACGGTCAACAAGTACGAGCTCGTGGAGCGAGTCGGCTTGGTCGCCGGCGACCTCCTACGCGACGTCGACGCCGGTCTACGCCTGGCGCTCGACCTCTGACGCGAGCCGTGGTGGGTCGAGCAAACCTCTCTGACCCACTTCTCGAGCAGGTCGTGGCCTTCGGCCGCGACGACACTCGCCCGTGGACGGGGCGAGCCGAGCAGTCCAGAAGACGATCGTGAAGCGATGTGCTGCGTAGTCCCGGCAGATCGCTTCACGATCTCCGCGGCCGGGGCCCGTAGAGGTGGGACTCGGCGAAGTGCTCGGCCCGTAGGGCCTCGCCGACCATGATCACCGCCGCCTGGCGCAGGCCGGCGGCCTCGACCTGGTCGGCCATGTCGGCGAGGGTCCCGCGCAGCACCACCTGGGACGGCTGGCTGGCGTTCGCGACGACGGCCACCGGGCAGTCGGCGCCGTAGTCCGCGACCAGCGAGGAGCACAGCTCGCGGGTCCGGCGGATGGCCAGGTGCAGCACCAGGGTGGCCCGGGTGGCGGCGAAGGCGCCCAGGGACTCGGTCTGCGGCATCGCCGTCGACGCCGCGGAGACCCTGGTCAGCACCACGGACTGGGCCACCTCGGGCACGGTCAGCTCGCGGCCGAGGACCGCCGCGGCAGCGGCGTAGGCCGGGACGCCCGGCGTGACGTCCCAACCGATGCCCAGCCGGTCGAGCCGGCGGGTCTGCTCGGCCAGGGCCGAGTAGAGCGACGGGTCGCCCGAGCAGAGCCGGGCCACGTCCAGCCCCTCGGCGTGGGCCGCCTGCAGCTCGGCGGTGATCTGGTCCAGGTCCAGCCGCTGGCTGTCGACCAGCCGCGCTCCCGGCGGACAGTGGGCCAGCACCTCCGCGTCCAGGTAGGTACCGGCGTAGACGCACACCGGTGAGGTCTGCAGCAGCCGGACCGCCCGTACGGTCAGCAGGTCCGCCGCCCCCGGACCAGCCCCGATGAAGTGCACCGTCACCGCTTCGTCACGCTCCACTGGACGACCGCGCGGGCCGGCTTCCAGCCGTGGCTGCGGCCGATGGCCTCCAGGTGCTCGACGGCGATCCGCGTCAGCTCGCCGCCGTGGTCGCGCCACCGCGCGGCCAGCAGCATCTCGGTCTCCTGGGTGACGGCGTGCACCACCAGCCGGCCGCCCGGTCGGAGCGCCGCCCAGCACGCCGCCAACGTCTCCTCGCTCGCGCCGCCGCCGACGAAGACGGCATCGGGTGCGGGCAGTCGCTCGAGCGCCGAGGGTGCCGAGCCCAGGACCGTCCGCAGCCCGGGCACCCCGAGGGCGGCAGCGTTGGCGGCGATGCGCTTGGCCCGCGGCGGCTGCTGCTCGACCGCGATCGCGCGGCAGGTCGGGTGGCTGCGCAGCCACTCGATCGCCACCGAGCCGGCCCCCGCTCCCACGTCCCACAACAGCTCACCGGGCCGCGGCTGGAGGTGCGCGAGGGCGGAGGCCCGGACGTCGCGCTTGGTCAGCTGACCGTCGTGGTCGAACGCGGTGTCGGGCAGGCCCGGAGCCAGGGACCCGCCCGCCGCCGAGGGCCCCGTGAGGCACGAGACGGCGAGGACGTGCAGGTCGGGCGCCGGCCCCGTCCAGGCCGAGGCGGGGACATCGCGCCGGCTCTCCGAGGGCGACCCGAGGTCGCCGAGCACCGTGAGCACGCTGTCCCCGAAACCGGCTTCCCCCAGCAGGGCAGCGACCTCGGCGGGCGTCCCGGCGTCCCGGGCCAGCACGAGCAGGCGGCGGCCGTCGTAGAGCTCGCGCCGCACCAGGTCGACGTCGGCGCCCCGCAGCCGGACCACCGCGTAGGAGTCGGCCGACCAGCCCATCCGGGCAGCGGCGAGCGCGACCGAGGAGACCTGCGGGTGCACCCGGACGGCGTCAGCACCGAACAGCTCGATCAGGGTCACCCCGACGCCGGCGAGCAGCGGGTCACCGCTGGCCAGCACGACCACGGGATCGGTCTCGTGCCCGGCGACGAGATCGGGCAGGGCCCTTCGCAGGTCCGGCGGCCAGGCGATGCGCCGCTGGTCGGGCACCTCAGGCAGCAGGTCGAGGTGCCGAGCGCCGCCCAGCACTCGTCGGGCGCCCAGCACCAGCAGCTGGTCGGGCTCCGCCAGGGAGGCCCAGCCGGCCGCACCGATCCCGACCACCTGGATCACCGCTCCACCTCCAACACCGCACGACCCTAACCCTCACCGGCTGTGACATCATCGACCCGGCGTCAGCAGAGGAATCCGGTGCGAATCCGGAACGGTCCCGCCACTGTGACCCGGTCCCCGGGAAGTCAGGCCGTCTGCTGCGCCGGCCGCCGCGCAGCCGCGCTGACGGCTCCTCGCACGCGCGGACGTGGACATCCGCGCAGAAGGGCCGACCCCATGACTGGCTCCCCCCCGGCTGAGCCGCGGACCTTCCCCTTCCCCGCCGTCGTCGGCTCGGACGACATGGCGCTCGCCCTGGTCCTGACCACCGTCTCCCCCGAGGTGGGCGGCGTCCTGGTCCGCGGGGAGAAGGGGACGGCCAAGACCACCACCGTCCGTGCGTTGACCCGCGTGCTGCCTCCGGTCGCCGTCGTCGAAGGCTGCCGCTTCAGCTGCGACCCCGCCGACCCCGACCCGGGCTGCCCCGACGGTCCCCACCCGGCCGACGCGGCGGCCGCCTCCCGACCGGCAAGGCTGGTCGAGCTGCCCGTCGGCGCCACCGAGGACCGGGTGATCGGCTCGCTGGACCTGCAGCAGGCCCTCGGCGCCGGGCACGTGGTCTACGAGCCGGGCCTGCTCGCCGCCGCCCACCGCGGCCTGCTCTACGTCGACGAGGTCAACCTGCTGCACGACCACCTGGTCGACCTGCTGCTGGACGCGGCCGCCACCGGCCGCTCCACCGTGGAGCGCGAGGGCGTCTCGGTCGCCCACGCCTCGCGGATGGTCCTGGTCGGCACCATGAACCCCGAGGAAGGGGAGCTCCGGCCGCAGCTGCTGGACCGCTTCGGGCTGACCGCCGAGGTCGCCGCCCCCCGCGACCCGGCCCTGCGCGCCGAGGTGGTCCGGCGTCGGATGGCCTTCGACCGGGATCCGGTCGCCTTCACCGCCGCGTACGCCGACGCCGAGACCGCCTTCGCCGCCCGGCTGGCCACGGCCCGGGCGCTGGTCGCCGAGGTCGAGCTGAGCGATCGGTTGCTGCTGCTGATCGCCGAGGTCTGTGCCGCGTTCGAGGTGGACGGGATGCGAGCCGACCTGGTCACCGCACGCGCCGCTGTCGCCCACGCCGCCTGGCACGGGCGGACCAGCGTCACCAAGGCCGACATCCGCGCCGCCGCGCGGCTGGCCCTGCCGCACCGCCGCCGACGCAACCCCTTCGACGCCCCCGGCCTCGACGAGGACCTCCTCGACGCGCTCCTCGGTGAGGACGAGCCGGAGCCCGACCCCGAGCCCGAGCCAGGTCCCGGCACCTCACCCGACGAGCCGTCGGGCCCGGAGGACTCCGCGGGGCAGACGGATGGCGGCGCCCCGGAGCCGGCACGGACGTCGGAGAGGGCACCCGAGCCCACCCCGGAACCAGCGGCAGGCGGGAGCGCCGGTCTCTCTCCGACCACGCTGAGCCGGGCGGCCGCGCCGTACCGGACCCGGCTGTTCACCGCGTCCGGGGTGGGGGCGGGGACGGCGGGGCGTCGCAGCCGGGCCGTCACCACCACCGGCCGGACGGTGGGTGCGGCGCCGCCCGGGACGCCGGGACCGCTGCACCTGCCGGCCACGATCCGGGCCGCGGCGGCGCACCAGGCCGACCGCGGCCGGACGTCGGGCGCCGCGCTCCGGCTGGTCCGGTCCGACCTGCGGACCGCCGTCACCGAGGGCCGCGAGTCCAACCTCGTGCTGCTGGTGGTGGACGCGTCCGGGTCGATGGCCGCCCGGCGGCGGATGGAGGCGGTCAAGACGGCCGCGCTGTCGCTGCTGCTGGACGCCTACCAGCGACGCGACAAGGTCGGACTGGTCACCTTCCGCGGGGCCGCCGCGACCCTGGCCCTGCCGCCCACCTCTTCGGTCGACGTCGCCGCCCGGCGGCTGGACGAGCTGCCCAGCGGCGGTCGCACCCCGCTGGCCGAGGGTCTGCTCTGCGCGGCCGAGACGCTTCGGTTGGAACGCATCCGCGACCCGAGGCGCCGTCCGCTGCTGGTGCTGGTCACCGACGGCCGGGCCACGTCGGGGCCGGACGCGGTCGGCCGCTCCCGGCAGGCCGCGGCACTGCTCCGGGACGCAGGGGTGAGCTCGGTGGTCATCGACTGCGAGACCGGCTTCGGACTGGGGTTGGCGCGGGTGCTCAGCCTGCACCTCGGCGCCGAGCACGTGCCCGTCGGCGAGGTCGCGGCCGACACCGTGCTGTCGGTCGTGCACGAGAGGCGGGCCGCCTGATGCCCGAGGGACGCATCGAGGCGGCGCCGGACGACGGCCTCACCACGCGGCAGCGGCGGCTTCGGCCCCAGCTGATCGTGCACACCGGCAACGGCAAGGGCAAGAGCACGGCCGCCTTCGGGCTGGCGCTGCGGGGCTGGAACCAGGGCTGGTCGGTCGGGGTGTTCCAGTTCGTCAAGTCGGCGAAATGGCGGATCGGTGAGCAGACCGCGTTCGAGACCCTGGCCGAGCTGCACGACCAGACCGGCCGCGGCGGACCGGTCGAGTGGCACAAGATGGGCGCCGGCTGGTCCTGGTCGCGCAAGGCCGGCGACACCGCCGACCACGCCGCCGAGGCCGCCGAGGGCTGGCAGGAGATCAAGCGCCGGCTGGCCCGGGAGGCGCACGGCCTGTACGTGCTGGACGAGTTCACCTACCCGATGGCCTGGGGGTGGGTGGACGTCGAGGACGTCCTCGACACTCTGCTCAACCGTCCGGGCACGCAGCACGTCATCATCACCGGCCGCCGGGCCGACCCACGGCTGCTCGAGGCCGCCACCCTGGTCACGGAGATGACCATGGTCAAGCACCCCTTCCAGTCCGGCCAGAAGGGCCAGCGGGGGATCGAGTGGTGACCCCGCGCCTGGTCATCGCCGCCCCGGGCTCCTCGCACGGCAAGACCACCGTGGCGACCGGCCTGATGGGGGCCCTGCGCCAGGAGGGTCTGGAGGTGGCCGGCTTCAAGGTCGGGCCCGACTACATCGACCCCGGCTACCACGCGATGGCCACCGGCCGGCCCGGCCGCAACCTCGACCCGCACCTGTGTCGGGAAGACCAGATCATGCCGCTGTTCCTGCACGGGATGGCCGCGCCCCGGCCGGCGGACGTGGCCGTCGTCGAGGGCGTGATGGGGCTGTTCGACGGCCAGATCGGCGGGGACGGGTACGCCTCCACCGCCCACGTGGCCGGGCTGCTCCGGGCGCCGATCGTGCTGGTGCTGGACATCAGCTCGGTCTCCCGGACCGCGGCGGCCCTGGTGCACGGACTGCACACCTTCGACCCGCAGGTGCGGCTGAGCGGCGTCGTCCTCAACAAGGCCGGCTCGCTGCGGCACAGCGACGAGATCGTCCGGGCCCTGGAGGCGACCGGGCTGCCCGTCCTCGGCGTGCTGCCGCGGAACGCCGGCATCGAGGCGCCGTCCCGCCATCTCGGGCTGGTCCCGGCCCGCGAGCGGGCCGACGCCGCGGCCAGCATCGAGGCGCTCGCCGACCAGGTGCACGAGCACCTCGACCTGTCCGGCCTGCTGGCCCTGGCGCACGGCGCGCCGGCGCTGACCGGTGAGCCGTGGGCTCCCGACAGGGTCGTCGGTCCCCCGTCCGAGCGGCGGCCGGTGGTGGCCGTGGCCGGCGGGCGGGCGTTCACCTTCCGCTACGCCGAGACCGACGAGCTGCTACGGGCGGCGGGGTGCGAACCGGTGGTCTTCGACCCGCTCACCGACCCCGCGCTGCCCGAGGGCACCGCCGGGATCTACCTCGGCGGCGGCTTCCCCGAGGTGCACGCCGGAGAGCTGGCCGCCAACGCCTCCCTCCGGACGGCACTCCGGGCCGCCATCGAGGCCGGGACACCGACCGTGGCCGAGTGCGCCGGGCTGCTCTACCTGTGCGAGGAGGTCGACGGCTCACCGATGGTCGGGGCCGTGCACGCCCGAGGCACCATGACGCCGACGCTGACGCTCGGCTACCGGACGGTGGTGGCTGACGCCGACAGCCTGCTCGCCGAGGCCGGGCGCCGGGTGACCGGGCACGAGTTCCACCGCACCCACGTCGAGCCGCCCGCCGGCCAGGAGTCCGCCTGGCTGGTCGAGGGGCAGCCCGTCGGTTTCTCCGCCGACCCGGCCGGGCTCGGACGCCCCACCCTGCACGCCAGCTACCTGCACCTGCACTGGGCCGGGCACCCCCGGCTGGCCCAGCGGTTCGCTGACGCGGTGCACGCCCACGCCCGTGACCGCGCGACCGGGCAGCGCGCCCCGAGCCTGTCGGGACGCGAGGACCTGCACCACCACGGTGACGCCGAGGTCGGGGAGGGGCTGGTGGACTTCGCCGTCAACGTCCAGCACCCGGCTCCGCCGCCCTGGCTCGCCGACGTCATCACCGCGACTCTCAGCCAGCTCGGCGCGTACCCGGACAGCACCGAGGCCACGGTCGCGGTCGCCCTGGCCCACGGCGTCGAGGTCGAGCAGGTGCTGCTGACGGCCGGGGCGGCCGAGGCGTTCACCCTGCTGGCCCGGGCTTTGCCGACGAAGCACCCCGTGATCGTGCACCCGCAGTTCACCGAGCCCGAGGCCGCGCTGGTCGCCGCCGGCCACGCCCCCGTCCGGGTGCTGCTGGACGCCGCGTCCGGGTTCCGGCTCGACCCCGACCGGGTACCGGGGGACGCGGACCTCGTGGTCGTGGGCAACCCCACCAACCCGACCGGCGTGCTGCACCCCGTCGAGGTCCTCGAGCGGCTCCGCCGACCGGTGCGGGTGCTGGTGGTGGACGAGGCCTTCCTCGACGCGGTCGCCGGTTCGCCACCCTCGATGATCGACGGCGACCTCACCGGACTGCTCGTGCTGCGCTCGCTGACCAAGACGTGGGGGCTGGCGGGGCTCCGGGCCGGCTACGTCGTCGGCGACGCTGACCTGGTGGCCCGGCTGCGCGCCCAGCAGCCGCCGTGGTCGGTCTCCACGCCCGCCCTGGCCGCCATCACCGCCTGCGTCTCGCCGAAGGCGCTGGAGCTGGCCGCCGACCAGGCCGAGGTGATCGCCGCGCGCAGGACGGTGCTGGTCGACGGACTGGCCGCGCTCGGCCTCACGGTGGCGGGGGACCCGGCCGGCCCGTTCGTGCTGGTGGACACCACCCCGGTCCGCGGCCACCGACCAGCCGGCGGGATCCGGGCGGCTCTGCGCACCTTCGGCTTCGCCGTCCGGCGCGGCGACACCTTTCCCGGTCTCGGCGCGGACTGGGTCCGGATCGCCGTCCGGGACGAGGACACCACCGGGCGCCTGCTCGACGCCCTGAGCTCGGTCGCCGGGGTCCTCCGGTGAGCGGTTTCGTCGCCGACCTCGACCTGGCCGGTCGACGGGTGGTGGTCGTGGGCGGCGGACCGGCGGCGCTGGCCCCGGTCACGGCCCTGCTGCAGGCGCACGCCGAGGTCGTCGTGGTGGCCACCGAGCTCGGCACCACCGTCACCGACCTGGTCGACCGCGGCCTGCTCCGGGTGCAGCCGGAGCTGACGGCGGACCTCCTCGCCCACAGCGGTCTGGTCGTCCCCGCCTCCGGCGACGCCGACGCCGACCGCGCCGCGGTCGCTGCGGCGGCGCACGCCGGGGTCCCCGCCGTCCGACCCGCCGTCGGCACGAACCAGCTGAGAGCCGACGGCGGTGAGGTGGTCCTGGTGGGTGGCGGACCGGGCGACCCAGGGCTGCTCACGGTCGCCGGCCTGGAGGCCGTCCGGACGGCCGATGTGGTGGTCTGCGACCGGCTCGCGCCACTGGCCGTGCTGCAGCAGGTCCGTCCCGGCGCCGAGGTGATCGACGTCGCGAAGATCCCGCGGGGGGCGTTCACCTCCCAGGAACGCATCAACGAGCTGCTGGTCGAGCACGGCCGGACGGGCCGCCGGGTGGTCCGGCTCAAGGGTGGCGACAGCTTTGTCTTCGGCCGGGGCGGTGAGGAGTGGCAGGCCTGCGCGGCGGCCGGGCTCCCTGTTCGCGTCATCCCCGGCGTCTCGTCGGCGCTGGCGGCGCCCGCGCTGGCCGGCGTCCCGCTCACCCACCGCCAGCTGACGCAGGGCTTCACCGTGGTGTCCGGCCACCTGCCGCCCGGTGATCCGGGGTCGACGCTGGACTGGGCCGCCCTGGCCCGGACGAACACCACCCTGGTGGTGCTGATGGGGGTGGCCACGCTGCCCGCCATCACCGCGGCGCTGACGGCCGCCGGGCTCGATCCGGCGACCCCGGCGATGACCGTCGCCGACGGCGGCCTGCCCAGCCAGCGGGACGTCCGCGGGGCCGTGGCCGACATCGCCGCCCGGACCAGCGAGGCCGGTCTGCGGCCGCCCGCGGTCACGGTGATCGGTGCCGTCGCGGGATTCCGCCCCTGACCCTGCCTCGCTGGTCCCTACCCCCGGCTCAGGCTCTGCAGCCGCCAGGTCCGCCCCGAGCCGGAGAGCTGGACCTCGCCACCGAAGCCCACGTCCACGGAGAAGATCACCACGGCCGGCGCGTCCAGCGCGGCCACCACCAGGGCCCGGACGACCAGCGGGGTCACCACCCAGAGTCCGGGCTGCTCGTCGGTGTTCGGTTCCGGCTGCCGCAGCAGGTCGCCGACGCGGCTGACCAGCTCGGTCAGGGTCTCGCCGCCGTGGGGCCGGGCGTCCGGGTCGCTGAGCCAGCGGCTCAGACCCTCGGGGTCGGCCGCGGCCACCTCAGCCAGGCCCAGACCCGTCCAGCGGCCCACGTCCGGCCCACGAAGCCGATCGCTCACCAGGACCCGCCAGCCCTCGGCCTCGGCGCTCTGGCCGCAGGCCGGCTCCGGCCCGCACCACGCCCACCCGGACGCCGCTGCGCCGCCCGTCGCCACGGCCGGCGGCAGGGACCTCAGCGGCCCGTCGTCGCCGAAGACCAGGGCGGACGCGCGGGCGGTCGGGGCGTGGGCCCGGAACCGCAGCCGCTGCGGGCGTGCCGTCACCGGCGCCGGGCCAGCGTCAGGCCCACCACGCGAGAGACGAAGAGGGCGACGTAGGCCAGCCCGGCCAGCTGCTCGATCATCACCACCGAGCGGGCGTACGCCCTGATCGGGACGATGTCGGACAGCCCGGTGCTCGACAGGTTGGTGAAGCTCAGGAACAGCAGCTCCATCCAGGTGCGCGGCTGCTCCGGGTCGACGGCGGCGGTGAAGCAACCGGGCTGCACGATCTGCAGCCCGACGAACAGGTACGCGAAGGCCCACGCGACCAGCGTGAACGTGGCCCCGACGGCGTACAGCTCGTCGCGGGTCACGTCGGAGTCGGCCAGCATGTAGGTCATCAGGTTGCCGGCGGCCCAGAAGTAGAACAGGGCGTGGACGACCGCCGACGCCAGCTCCAGCCCGACGCTGGGTTGCAGGGCGTCCGCGATCGAGAGGGCGGATGCGGCGACCCCGAGGATCAGCGCCACCCAGGTGGGGGTCGGGGACTTGCGCACCGACCAGATGGCGAGCCCCAGCACGAGGGCGCCGAACACCTCGACCACGCCACGGCGCCAGCCGGGGCCCTCCGCGAACGGGTAGAGCAGCACCCCGCAGAGCTGTACGACCAAGAGCACCGCCGACGGGTGCTGGACCAGGATCTGGACCAGACGTCCGGGACGCACCGCCTCCGGCGCCGCGAGCGCCCCTCCGGTCATGCCCGGCACCCTACCCAGCGCTCAGCCGCCGGACCCGTCCGGCCGGGGCGCCAGACCCCGGCGACCGGCGGCCAGGAGGGGGCTGGCGGCAGGGCCGCGGGGTCCGAGCTTGACGAAGATGCTGGACACGAGCTGCTGGACCGTCTCGGCCGGCAGCGACAGCGCCGCCATCACCTCCGGGTCCGTGCGACCCTGGGCCACCAGGTCCAGCACCTGCCGCTCCTCGGGCAGCAGCGGACTGGTCCCGGCATCGCCCTCGGACGCCACCCGGAGCCGCTCCAGCAGCGCCTCGATCGCGGCCACGTCGAGCAGGGACTCCCCCTGCGCCACCCGCCGGACCCCGTCGACCAGGCTGGAGCCGACGATCTGCTTGACCAGGTAGCCGGCGGCGCCGGCGAGCACCGCAGCCAGCAGCGCCTCGTCGTCGTCGAACGAGGTCAGCACCAGGCAGCGCAGGTCGGGGTCGGCGGCCCGCAGCGCCCGGCAGGCGGAGATGCCGGCCCCCTCGGGCAGCCGTGCGTCCAGCAGCACCAGCTGCGGCCTGGCGTCGGCGATCTGGGCCAGCGCCTCCCCCGCCGAGCCGGCGGTGCCCACCACGGCGATGTCCTCGTAACTGGTGAGGAGGTCGACCAGGCCACGGCGGACCAGCTCCTCCTCGTCCACGATGAAGACGCCCATCGTCCGGGCATCCGGCCCCGTCCCGGTCAGGTCAGCGGCGCCCCTCATGTCAGCGGTACCGACCATGTCAGCCGCGTCCCTCCCCCCTCGGGTTCGTCGAGAGTCATCGCCCCCTCGTGCTGCTCGGCCCGGTCCCGCAGCTGCGCCAGTCCGCTGAGGCGCACGTCCCGGCCCATCCCCCGGCCGTCGTCGAGGACGAGGACGGTCAGCCGGCCGCCGGCGGCGCTCACGGTGACGGAGGCGCTGGAGGCCCGAGCGTGCCGGACGACGTTGGCCAGGGCCTCGTGCAGGACGGCCGAGACGTCGGTCACCAGGCTCTCGTCGGCGAGCGTGTCGATCGGCCCGACCAGGTGTGTCTCGGGGCGGAACCCCAGGGCCGCCGCGACGTCGTCGACGGCGGTCAGCACCGTGGCCCGGACGGAGCTCACGGTCGGCCTGGAGTACTTGAGCGCGAAGATCGAGGTGCGGATCTGCCGGATCGTCTCGTCCAGCTCCTCGACGGTCTGGATCAGCCGGTCGCGCACCACCGTGCTGGCGGTCGTTCCGGCGGTGCTCTGCAGGGTGAGCCCGGTGGCGAAGAGCCGCTGGATCACGTGGTCGTGCAGGTCGCGGGCGATCCGTTCCCGGTCCTCGAGCGCGACCAACCGCTGCTGCGCCGAGCGTGCGGAGGCCAGCTCGGTCGCGATGGCCGCCTGGCCCGCGAAGTCCTCGGCCATGTCGACGTCGGCCGAGGTGAAGGGCAGGGATCCCGGCCGGCGACCGATGGCCAGTACCCCGCGGGAGCCGAGCTCGCCCCGCAGCGGCAGCACCATGGCAGGCCCCGACGTCTGCTCGACATCGCGCAGGTCCCGGATCTCCCCGTGCTCGCCCGAGACGAGCACCACCCGGTGCCCGTCCTGCATCACCGCCCCGGCGACGCTGCCCGCCCGGAGGTAACGCAGACCTTCCAGCTGCTCGTGGCCGGTGCCGGAGCACACAGTCACCTCCAGCTCCCGCTCGTCGTCCCCGACCGGCATGATCAGCGACACCACGTCGGCGTCGGCGAGCTGGCGGACGGTGGCCGTGATCAACCGCCAGACCTCGTCCTCGCCCTGACGCTCGCCCAGGCCCATCAGCCGTTGGCTGATCTCGCTGGAGGCCAGCAGCCACTCCTGCCGACGTCGCGACTCCTCGTAGAGGCGGGCGTTCTCGACGGCGATGCCGGCGGTGGCGGCCAGCGCGGCCACCAGCTGCTCGTCCTGCTCGCTGAACTCCCCGCCGTGCAGGGGCTCGGCCAGGTACAGGTGTCCGTAGTCGGCCCCGCCCGCCTGGACCGGCACCCCGAGGAAGGACCGCATCCGCGGGTGCCCCTCCGGGAACCCGTGAGCCCGGGCGTCGGCTCCGACGTCGGCCACCCGGACAGGCTGCGGGTAGCCCTCGAGGTGACCGAGCAGCCCGCGACCGACGGGGAAGCTCTCGATCGCGTTGACCGTGTCGTCGTCCATCCCGCTGTGCACCAGCGTGTCCAGGCCGCCGTCCGGGCCGAGCACGCCCATGGCCGCGTAGCGTGCCCCGGCGGTCTCGCGGGCCGCCTCGACGATGCGCTGGCAGGCCCTGGTGAGGGAGAGCTCGGCCACGATGGACCGGTTCGCCGCAAGCAGCCCCCGCAGCCGCTGCTGGGCCGTGATGATCTCCGCTGCGCGCTGGGCCAGCTGGCCCATCAGCTCCTCGACCGGCATCGCCGGCACCGGATCGCCGGGCGGCGGCTCCGGGGTCGCAGCCGGGTCGCGATTCGGGGGGATCACCGCGCCCAGGCTAGGGGCTGAGGGGAGGTAAAGCCAGCGATACGCCGGCGTGGTCGCCGTCATGATGGCTCAGCCCGAGAAGTGGTCCACGTCTGCCGTGACCCCGGTCTGGTGCCGCTCAGCGGGCGAGCAGCAGGTAGCCGACCAGCACCGGGAAGACCACAGCGACCAGCCAGCACGCCCAGTACTGCGCGTCGAAGGGGCGTTGCACCGGCACGGACCAGTCCGACGCCGACTGGCGGTGCCACGACTCCGCCAGGGACCGGACGGGGTCGACGGCCGGGGCGGCCGGCCCGACCGGGACGACGGACAGCTCGGGGGGGACGGCGCGGCTGGTGTACTCGGGGGGAAAAGCACCCTGGCTGTCCAGCACCGTGTTCTGGCTCATGGATCAATTGAACGCCTGCGCCCTGGCGCCTCGTAGGCCTTTTAGTCCTGACGTCGGGGGACTAAAGTCCCGAATACTCAGGGACTGCTCCAGAATGGCCTCGGATCACCTCAGTTATCGTGATGTTTCCGATATCCAGGTGACCAATCCGAGACATTCTCGGCTCCGGTGGGCGATGATGTCCGACCCGGCTGCCGGTGACCGTCGGACGGCATGAAGCCCGGCCCCGCTTTCGCGGCGCCGGGCTTCATGATCCCCCTACTCCTCTGCATGGCAGGGGCTTCGCGGGAGGCCGCGGGGCGGCCTCGGTCGAGCGGTCTAGAGGACGGTGTCGGCGACGATCATGTTGTGGTCGGAAGCCCGGGAGCGGTCGGTCCCCTTGGTCACGTTCTCGAACCGGGTGGCGCCGGCGAAGCCCTTGGTCATGATCACGTCGAGACGGGAGCCGAAGCCCTGCTTGTAGAGGTGCTGGGTGGTGGCGAAACCGTTGAACGTGGAGTACTGGAGGTTGAGCGCGGTGGGGGCGGCGGCGGTGTCGGAGAAGCCGTTGTCGACCAGGGTGTCGTGGGGCCCGTTGCCGGCCGAGACGGTCTGCCAGGAGTTCGTGTCGCCGGCCACGACCAGGGGCAGGTCGCCGGTGTTGACGGCGGCCATCTTGTCGACGATCGTCTGCATCTGCTGGGCCCGCAGCTTCGTGTAGGACTTCTCCTTCGCGGCGTTCTTGGAGTGCCGGACGTCGAAGTGGGCGGAGACGACGTAGAAGCGCTTGCCGCTGCTCAGGTCACGGAACTCCGCGTAGGCCGCGTGGCGCCGGAGGCCGGCGCTGTCACCGGGCAGCAGCGGCAGGTCGAAGCTGCAGTCGCTGGAGTAGTTGCGCTTGCCCGTCTTCTCGCTGCAGTCGCTCACCAGGGAGACCCGGTCGGAGTCGTAGAGCAGCCGCATGCCCTGGGTGGCCGTGGCCTTCCCCGGCTCGACGTAGGGCGTGCTGCGGACCAGGCGGTAGTTGCCGGCGCCCTGCTTCTGCAGCGAGTCCAGCAGGCTGGTCGTCTGCCGCATGGCGCCGTTCGTGGTGCCGGTCTTGCCGTCCGCCCGACCCGGCCCGAGCTCCTGAAGGGCGACGACCTTCGGAGCGCGGTCGATGATCTCCGCGGCCACGTCGGTGCGGCGGGTGAGCCACGGACGGCTGTCGGAGGTGGCGCGGGCCGTGCGGACGTTGAAGCTCGCGATCCGGATGCCGGTGCCCGAGACCTTCGCGGTCTCGGGCATCACCGCGCCGAGGTTGGGAAAGGCCCGTTCGGCGGCGACGCCCTTGCCGTTGGCGTTGCGGGCGTAGAGGCGGTAGTAGAGGTAGTTGCCGGAGCCGGCCGGGGCACCGGCGGCGGCCAGCTGGTCACCCGACAGGGTGAAGGAGCGGGCCGAGGCGGGGATGGCCCAGACGCGGTCGTGGCGACCCTTGGTCGGCAGGCTGCTGCTGCTGCTCTTGCTGAACGGGGTGAGGGCCGTCTCCAGGACGTAGCCGGTGGTGTTGCGGCCGTCGTGGGACCAGTGGAAGGTGGCGTTGCCGGGGGAGGACTCGGCGGAGACCTTGATGAACTGCGTGGGCCGCGAGGAGGAGGCGGTCGAGCTGGCGACCGCAGCAGAAGAGAGCGAGGAGGGAGCGGCCACCGCCGGCGTCGCGAGCAGCGAGCTCGCGACGGTGATCGCGGAAAGGGCAAAGGCTGCGGTTGAGACTCGCATGACAGCTCCTCGGGACATGTACGGCGCGAGTCGATTTCCCCCCGAGGACCTCGCACGACAAATCCTGTCAACGGCCGGGCATTCGGCTCAGAGGAGAAAGAACGGAATGGCGCGGGTCATTCGGGCACCCCCGGCGGGACCATCGGCAGGGCCGTGGGCCGGGCCCTTAGTCCGGGGTCTGCGAGGGGTCGCCTTGCTGGCCCCGGGGCCGGGGGCTACAGTTCGAGCACCCTGAGGGACCAGGAAGTCGGTCTAACCCCGACGCGGTCGCGCCACTGTAGGAGCGGACCGGACAGGCGGAGACTGCTCCGCCGGCCCGGATGCCACTCGAGCCAGACCCTGCCTCCGGGAAGTCAGATGCGGGTCGCCGTAACCCCAGGAGGAACCATGACCGACGCCACTACCGCCCTGCCCGCGATCGTCGCCGGACCCGGGGCGACGATCGCCCCATTCCCCGTTCGGCAGGTGCTGCCCTGGCTGCTCCTCGCCGCGCTGCTGATGCTGGTCTGCTGGTACTTCGTCTCGGCGGAGGAGGGCGCGACGTCCCTGATCGCCGGCAACGCCGTGCACGAGTGGGTGCACGACGGGCGACACCTCCTCGGCTTCCCGTGCCACTGAGCGCGGCCACGGTGATCTCCGCGCGCCACTTCCTGCTCCGCGGCCTGCTCGCAGGCCTGGTCGCCGGCATCCTCGCCTTCGGTGTGGCCTACGCCGTCGGCGAGCCGTCGGTGCGGACCTCGATCGCGATCGAGGAGTCCGGGGGCAGCGGACACGTCCACGCCGACGAGCCGGCGGCCACCGGCTCCGGTGAGGAGCCCGCGGAGGAGACCGGAACGGTCGTCCCCCGCTCCCTGCAGTCCACGGTCGGGCTCCTGACCGCCACGTCGGTCGCCGGTGTCACGCTCGGCGGACTCCTCGGGGTGGTCAGCGCGCTCGCGCTCGGCCGTTTCGGCCGGCTGCGCGTCCGGGCCACCACCCTGCTGGTCACCGGCGTCGGCTTCGCCACGGTCTACGTGCTGCCCTTCCTGACCTACCCGCCGAACCCGCCGGCCGTCGGTCACAGCGACACCATCGGCTACCGCACGGGTCTGTACTTCACGATGGTCGCGATCGCGGTCGTCGCGGGAGTGACCGCACTGCTGGTCGGCCGGCGGCTGGCGGCACGGTGGGGGGCCTGGTACTCCGGGTTGGCCTGCGTCGCCGGCTTCATTCTGGTCACGCTCGTGGCCTCGGGCCTGCTGCCGCGCTACGACGAGGTGCCGGAGGACTTTCCCGCGTCGGTGCTCTACAGCTTTCGCAGGGCCAGCTTCCTGACCGAGCTGACCCTGTGGTCCGTGCTCGGCGTGACCCTGTCCGAGCTCGCCCACCGGCTGACCGCCCGGTCGACGCCGGTCGAGCGCCGCACCCTCGCCGAGGCCCGCCGCTGAGCATGCTGACCGCACCTTCGGCGACGGCCCGGCACGCGGCCGAGCAGCGGCTGGCCGCCCTGGCGAAACCCACGGGCGCCCTCGGCCGGCTCGAGGACCTCGCCGCCTGGCTCGCCGCCTGTCAGGGCGTGTGCCCGCCCCGGCCCCCGTCCGCCGTCCGGGCGGTGGTCCTGGCCGGCGACCACGGAGTCACCGCCGGGGAGTCACGGGACGGTGTGTCCGCGTACCCGCGTGAGGTCACGGCCGCCATGGTGCGCGCCTTTGTCGCCGGCGTGGCCGGGGCCAGCGTGCTCGCCCGTCAGCACGACGTCGCCCTGCGCGTGCTGGACCTCGGCGTGGACGCGGACCTGTCCGACCTCGGGACGGCCGTCGGGGCGTACAAGGTCCGGCGCTCGTCCGGCTCGATCGACCGTGAGGACGCCCTGACCGGGGCCGAGACCGACGCCGCGATCGCGGCGGGGACGGCGATCGCCGAGGCTGAGATCGCGGCCGGGGCCGACCTGCTGGTCGTCGGGGACATGGGCATCGGCAACACCACGCCCGCCGCCGCGCTGGTCGCGGCCAGCCTGGGCGCCGACGCCGAGCAGGTCGTCGGCCGGGGCACCGGGGTGGACGACGTTCGGCTGGCGCACAAGACCGAGGTGGTGGCGCAGGCGCTGCGGCGTACGGGCCGCCGCGCGGCCGACCCCCGACAGCGGCTCGCGGCACTGGGCTCGGCCGACCTGGCTGCGGGCGCCGGGTTCCTGGTCGCCGCGGCCCGCGCGGGGGTGCCGGTCCTGCTCGACGGCATCGTGCCGGTCGCCGAGCTGTGCGTGGCCGAGGACCTCGAGCCCGGCGTGGTCGCCTGGTGCGCCGCCGGGCACCGCTCGACCGAACCCGCCCAGCGGCTGGCCCTGGACAAGCTCGGCCTCGAACCGCTGCTCGACCTGGGGCTCCGGCTGGGCGAAGGCTCCGGCGCGCTCACCGCCCTGCCGCTGGTCCGCTCCGCGGCGCTGCTGCTGGACGGGATGGCGCTGCTGTCGGACCTGGCTCCCTGAGCGCCCCGGCGACCCGAGGCACGCGGTGAGCCTGGCGACGGCGCGGACGGGGCTGCGGCTGGCCGTCGGCACCCTGACGGTGCTGCCGACCGGGCACATCGACCGGGTCGACCGGTCCGTGGCCCGGTGGGCGATGCTGCTGGGCCCGCTGGCCGTCGTGCCGCTGGCCCTGCTGGCCGGAGCGGTGAGCTGGCTGGCCGATGGGCTGGACTGGCCACGAGCGGTGGCGGGCCTGGTCACGGTGGCCACGCTGGCCCTGGGCACCCGGGCGCTGCACCTCGACGGGCTCGCCGACACCGTCGACGGCCTCGGCTCGGGCTGGAACCGCGAGCGGGCACTCGAGGTGATGCGCCGCGGTGACGTCGGGCCGATGGGCGTGGTGGCGCTGGTGCTGGTGCTCGGCGTGCAGGCGGGGGTGATCGGCAGCCTGGACGGCGGGTGGAAGTCGGCGGTGGCGGTGGCGGTGCTGGTCTGCTGCTCGCGGGCCGCGCTCTCGGTGGTGTGCGTGCAGGGGGTGCGGGCCGCGCGGCCGGAGGGGCTCGGCGCCGCGGTGGCCGGGTCGGTGCCGGTCCGCTGGGCCGTCGCGACCTGGCTGGTCGTCGGGGGCGCCCTGGCGCTGGTCTGGTCCTTGCTGAGCACCGGTGTCCTCGACGGCGTCCTGGTGGCCTTCGTCGCCCTCATCGCCGTCTCAACGCTGGTGGCGTGGTGCGTGCACCGGCTGGGCGGGGTGACCGGGGACGTGATGGGCGCCTGCGTGGAGCTGGCGCTGACCGTGATGCTGCTGGGGGCGGTGACCCGCTGGTGACCGGCCTGCCGAGCCGACCGGGTCCGGGGCTTCGCCGAGGGCCGGCGCGATCAGCGGCCCGGCGCCGGCAGGTGCAGGGCGCGGCCGGCGACGACCAGGACGACGTCGTCGCACTCGGCCGCGACAGCCTGGTTGACCCGGCCCAGCAGGTCGGTGAAGACCCGGCCCGACCGGTGCTCGGAGACCAGCCCCCAGCCCACCTCGTTGGTCACCGCCACCAGCGTTCCGGGGTGCGCGCGCCACGCGTCGAGCAGGGCGTCGAGATGCTCGTCGAAACGGCTCCGCCACTCGCGCAGCGGCTCGTCCCAGGTGTCGAGCGCGTCCACCACCCCCGCTACCCAGGTACCGAGGCAGTCGACCAGCACCGCGGCCCCGGCCGTCCTGATGGCCCCGCCGAGGTCGATCGTCTCCGCGGTCTGCCACGCGGCCGGCCGGCTGGCCTGGTGGGCGGCGACGCGGGCGGCCCACTCGGGGTCGGTGGCCGGGTCGGCCCGCTGGCCCGGCGCGACGTAGCGGACGTCGTCCCGGCCGGCCAGCAGCGCCTCGGCGTACCGGGACTTGCCCGACCGCACCCCGCCGGTGACCAGGACCTTCGCTGCGCCAGGCTCGTGCTGAAGGGACATCAGTGAGGAGCCTAGCGGCCGGGCTGGCGCTGGGCTTCCTCGCCGACCAGCTGCTCGGGGATCCGCGCCGAGGACACCCGGTGGCCGGCTTCGGCCGGCTCGCCGCGCGGCTCGAGGGCTGGACGTACGGCGACTCGCGCACTCGGGGTGTCCTGCACGTCGGCGTGCTGGTCGGGTCCGCGGCGGGCCTCGGCGTCGGACTCGGCCGGACCGTCCGGAACCGGCCCGGTGGGGGGCTGCTGGTCACCGCGGCCGCGACCTGGACGGTGCTCGGCGGCCGGTCGCTGCAGCGGGAGGCGGGCACCGTCGCCGGCCAGCTCGGCCGCGACGACCTGGCCGCGGCGCGCATCCAGCTCCGCAACCTGGTCGGTCGGGACCCGTCGCAGCTGGACGCCGCCGGGATCGCCCGGGCCTGCGTCGAGTCGGTGGCCGAGAACACCTCGGACGCGGTGGTCGCGCCGCTGTTCTGGGGTGCGGTGGCCGGAGTGCCCGGGCTGCTGGCGTACCGGGCGGTCAACACCCTGGACGCGATGGTCGGCCACCGGTCGCCGCGGTACCTCCGCTTCGGGTGGGCGGCCGCGCGGCTCGACGACGTGGCGAACTGGCTGCCGGCCCGGATCTGCGCCCTGCTGACCCTGGCGGTCGCGCCGCTGGTCGGCGGCTCGGCGGCGGCCGGCTGGCGCGCCTGGCGGCGGGACGCGGCGCGGCACCCGAGCCCGAACGCCGGGGTGGTCGAGGCGTCCTTCGCCGGGGTGCTGGGGATCCGGCTGGGCGGGACCAACGTCTACGAGGGCGTGGCCGAGAACCGCGGGACCCTCGGAGGCAGCCGTCCGGTCGCCGCCTCCGACATCGCTCCCGCCGCCCGGCTGAGCCTGCTGGTCGGCGTCGCAGCGGCCCTCGCCGCCGCCGTGGCGGCCCGGCGGTGACCGTCCTGGTCCTGGGCGGTACCGGGGAGGCGCGTGAGCTGGCCCGCCTGCTGGACGCCGACGGCGCCGCGGTGGTCAGCTCGCTGGCCGGCCGGGTCTCGCGGCCGGCCCTGCCGGCAGGTGAGGTCCGCGTCGGCGGCTTCGGCGGACCCGGGGGACTGGCCCGCTACCTGGACGAGCGGCAGGTGGCCGCCGTGGTCGACGCCACCCACCCGTTCGCGGCGCGGATCTCGGCCTCGGCCGCCCGGGCCGCCGAGCTCACCGGCACCCCGCTGGTCCGGCTGCAGCGGCCCGGCTGGCGCGGGCACCCCGACGCCGGTCGCTGGACCTGGGCGCCGGACGCCTCGGCGGCGCGGGCCGCCGCCGGCTGCGCGCGCCGACCGTTCCTGACCACCGGGCGGCAGTCGCTGCCCGACTTCTCGCCCTGGGCGGACCGGGACGTGCTGGTCCGGGTGGTCGACCCCCCGGACCACGCGCTGCCCGTCCGCTGGACGGTGCTGCTGGCCCGCGGACCGTACGAGCGGGTGGCCGAACGCACGCTGATGGCCGCGCACCGGGTGGACTGGCTGCTGACCAAGGACTCCGGCGGTCCGCTGACCGCGGCCAAGCTCGACGCCGCCGCGGACCTGGGCCTGCCGGTGGTGGTGATCGAACGTCCACCCCCACCTCCGGGCGTAGCTCTGGTGACGACCGTGGCCGAGGCCGTCCGCTGGCTCCGCCGGTGACCAGGCACGACACCTAGGCCAGGGAGGACTCCCAGGCCTGGTGCAGAGCGGCGTACCGACCGTCGTGGTCGGCCATCAGCTCGCGTGGCGACCCGTCCTCGATGATCCGGCCGTGCTCGAGCACCAGCACCCGGTCGGCGATCTCGACCGTGCTCAGCCGGTGGGCGATGATCACCGCCGTCCGGGAGGCGAGGATGGTCTGCAGCGCCCGCTGCACCAGCCGCTCACTGGGCACGTCGAGGCTGGAGGTCGCCTCGTCGAGGATCAGCACCGCCGGGTCGGCGAGGAACGCGCGGGCGAACGTGATCAGCTGCCGCTGACCGGCCGAGAGCCGGGAGCCGCGCTTGGCCACGTCGGTGTCGTAGCCCTGGGGCAACGTGGCGATGAAGTCGTGCACGCCGACAGCCCGGGCCGCGCTCTCGATCTCGGCCCGGCTGGCCCCCGGCTTGCCGAAGGCGATGTTGTCAGCGACCGTCCCGTCGAACATGAAGTTCTCCTGGGTGACCATCACCACCGCCCGACGCAGGTCGTCGTCGGCCAGGTCACGCAGGTCCACCCCGTCGAGGGTCACCCGGCCCGCGGCCGGGTCGTAGAACCGCGCCATCAGCTTCGCGATCGTCGTCTTGCCGGCGCCGGTCGTCCCCACCAGCGCGACCGTCTGGCCCTCGGGGATGCGCAGCTCCAGGTCGGGCAGCACCGGCCGCTCCGGCGTGTAGGCGAAGTGCACGTGCTCCAGGTGGAGCGCGCCCCGGGCGGTGGGCAGCGGGGTCGGCGAGCTCGGCTGGACGACCGACGGCTGTTCCTCGAGCACGCCGGACAGCTTCTCCAGCGCCGACGAGGCGGACTGGAACGTGTTGTAGAACTGGCTGATGTCCTGCATCGGCTCGAAGAACATCCGCAGGTAGAGCAGGAACGCCGCCAGCACGCCGACGGTCATCTCACCCGAGATCACCAGGTAGCCGCCGTAGACCAGGACCACGCCGATGGTCAGGTTCCCGATCAGCTTGATCGACGGCATGAAGATCGCGACCAGCCGGAAAGACTCGACGTTCGCCTCGCGGTAGCGGCCGGCGACGTCGGTGAAGATCTCGGAGTTGCGGTGCTCGCGCCGGTAGGCCTGGACGGCCTTGATCCCGGTCATCGTCTCGATGAACTGCACGATGGTCAGCGCCGACGTCTCGCGCACCCGCCGGTAGGTCCGCGACGAGGCGCGCGAGAACCAGCGCACCAGCAGCATCAGCACCGGGAAGCAGAGCAGGCAGACCGCTCCCAGCTTCAGGTCGAGCACCAGAAGCAGCACCCCGACCCCGACCATGGTCAGCACCGCGGTGATCAGGCTGTCGAAGCCGTTGGCCAGCAGCTCCATGATCGCGTCGACGTCACTGGTCAGCCGGGAGACCACCCGGCCGGTGGTGTAGCGGTCGTGGAACCGGACGTCCAGCTCCTGGAAGTGCCGGAAGAGCCGCCGCCGCAGCTCCAGCAGCACCTTCTGGCCGACCGTGCCGGAGTTGCGCAGGAAGAAGACACGGCTGGCGGCCTGCAGGACGACGGCCAGCCCCATCGCCGCCACGGTCTCGTACAGGAAGCGCCCGCTGCCGCCGGCCAGCAGCGGCGGCACCCCGAGGTCGATCCCGCGCTGCACGAGCCACGGGATGCTCAGCCGGGCCACGTTCTCGAGCACGACCGCCGCGATCAGCACCCAGATCCAGCGCCGGTACGGCCGCAGCAGGTCCCCGAGCAGGGCCCGGCTGCGCCGGCGCAGGAAGACGGTGCCGCGCTCGGTGATCCCTTCGTCGCCCTCGGCCGCGACCCCGCGCCACTCCTCGATCGCGGGGTCGGCCGAGACCGAGGTGCCCGTCGTGGTCGTGGCGCTCATCGGGCCCCCTCCAGCTGGATGGTCGGACTCGCAAGCTCGTCCTCGAGCTCCAGGTCGTACTCCGCCGACAGCAGGGCCCGGTACTCCGGCACCTCGGCCAGCAGCTCGGCGTGGGTGCCGACGTGGGTGATCGTGCCGCCGCGGAGCATCGCCACCCGGTCAGCCAGCAGCACCGTGGAGGCGCGGTGGGCGACCACGATCCCGGTCACGCCGACGAGCACGCGCTGCAGCGCCTCCTCGACCAGGGCCTCGGTGTGGATGTCCAGCGCCGAGAGGGTGTCGTCCAGCACGAGGACGGACGGCTTGGCCAGCACCGCGCGGGCGAGGGCGAGCCGCTGTCGCTGACCGCCGGACAGGCTCATGCCCTGCTCGCCGATCCGGGTCGCGAGCCCCCAGGGCAGCTCGTGCACGAAGTGGGCCTGGGCGACGTCGATCGCCTCCTCCACATCGGCGTCGCTGGCGTCCGGCCGGCCGAGGGTGAGGTTCTCCCGGGCCGACATCGAGAACAGCGTCGGGTCCTCGAAGGCGATGGCCACGATCCGGCGCAGCTGGCTGAGCTGCAGGTCGCGGATGTCGGTGCCGTCGATCCGGATGGCCCCGGCGGTCACGTCGTAGAGCCGCGGCACGAGCGAGGTGAGCACGCTCTTGCCCGAGCCGGTCGCCCCGACCAGGGCCACGGTCTCCCCGGGTGCGATGTCGAGGTGCAGGTCGTGCAGGACGTCGGTGTCGCTGTCGGCGAACCGGAAGCCGGCGCCGTCGAAGGTCAGCCGACCCGCCACCTGGTCCAGCCGCAGCTCGCCGTCGGCGATCTCGTTCTCGGAGTCGAAGATCTCCGCGATCCGGTCCGAGCCGGTCATCGCCTCCTGCGCCTGCGCCAGCAGGAAGCCGAGCGCCGACACCGGCCAGACCAGCGACAGCATCAAGGTGATGAAGGCGACGAGCGTACCCAACGTGAGCCGGCCCTGGCCCGCCGCGACCGCGCCGAGGCCGAGCACGACGATCAGGGTGAGGTTGGGGATCACCGCGAGCACGGTCCAGAAGCGGGCGCTCAGCTGCACCCGATCCACCGAGGTCTCGTACAGCGCGATGCTGCGGGCGTCGAACGTGCGGTAGACGTGCCGGCCGCGGCCGAACGCCTTGATGGCGCGCAGGCCGTAGGCCCCCTCCTCGACCGCGGACGCGACGTCACCGGTCTGGTCCTGGACGCGGCGCGACAGCCGGGTGTAGGCCCGCTCGTTGCGCAGGCAGAGGGCGGTGATCGGCACCGTCGAGGCCAGGACCACCAGCCCCAGCGGCCAGTACATGTGCAACAGGATCGCGGTGGTGACCGCGATCTGAGCGATGTTGGTGAGGATGAAGAGCAGTCCGAAGCCGAGGAAGCGCCGGATCGTGGCCAGGTCGCTCATGATCCGCGACAGCAGCTGACCCGACTGCCAGCGGTCGTGGAAGCCCATCGGCAGGGTCTGGAGCTTGGCGTACATGTCGGCGCGGATCGCGAACTCGACCCCGTTGGTGGCCCGCGAGACGACCCAGCGGCGCAGGAAGGTCAGGGCGGCCTCGACGATGCCGAGCGTGATCGCGAGCAGGCCCAGCGCGTACAGGCCGGCCCGGTCCGACGTGGCGATCGGGCCGTCGATGACGGCTTTGGTGACCAGCGGGACGACGATCGTCGCCCCCGTGCCGACGGCGGCGAAGACCGCCGTCGCGACGAAACGGGCCCGGAAGGGCAGCAGGTAGTAGCGCAGCCGCCACAGGTTCGCGCTGGCCCGGCGCGGTCGCGGCTGACCGTCGCGGCCCACCCGCGGCGGGGACGGCGGCGCGATCGCGGCCGGACGGTCCAGGGCGGTCCGCACCGGGGCGGCTTCGGCCGTGCGGGTACGTCCGGTCGGCTGGTCGACGGCGGTGACCGTTCCTTCGGCTGGCATGGGGAGTCCTCGGGTTGGAGACGGACGAGCCGCCCGGGCGACCATCGCCGCTGACGCTACGGCGACGGTCTGACAGAAATCCGCGACGGCGGGCCTACTGCGCCGAGCCCGGTTCCCCGGTCTCAGGTGGACCGGCCTGCTGAACCGATCAAGTACACAGTCCTACTATGCGACTCCAAGAGCGTCCGAAGGTCAACCGGTATTCCCGGGGCTGCGGTCGGACGGGGTCCCGACCGCCGCCCCGGCACGGCGACGCGGCCCCTCGGGAGCCCCACGCGTGACGGTCCCCCGCCGGCCGTGGTCCTAGACTCCCAGCCACCCGGACGGGCCCAGACCCGCCGCTCCGGTCAGTCACTCGTGCCCCGAAAGGTTCCCTTGCCCAGCAGCAACCCGTTGCGGCGGTTCGTCGAGACCACCCGCGGCCGTCAGATCCGCAAGTACGAGCACTACTACGACGTCTACCACCGTCACCTGAGCAAGTTCCGGGGACGCAAGATCGTGGTGGTCGAGTTCGGCGTGCACATGGGCGGCTCGGCCCAGATGTGGCGGGAGTACTTCGGGGCCGACGTCATGATCTACGGCATCGACATCACCCCGGAGTGCAAACGCTGGGAGACGCCGTGGTTCAAGGTCTTCGTCGGCGACCAGTCCGACCGGGCCTTCCTGGCCGAGATCGCCGCCGAGATCGGTCCGATCGACGTGCTGATCGAGGACGGGGGCCACCGACCCGAGCAGCAGATCGCCACCTTCGAGATCTTCTACCCCAAGGTCAAGCCCGGCGGGGTCTTCCTGATCGAGGACCTGCACACCAGCTACTGGCCCTCCTACGACGGCGGCTACCAGCGGCCGGGAACGTTCATGGAGTACGCCAAGCCGCTCACCGACCAGCTGAACGCCTTCCACAGCCGTGAGCCCCGGTTCGCGGTCGACCGGTTCACCCGCAGCACCACGTCCATGCACTTCTACGACAGCATCGTGGTCTTCGAGAAGGCGCGGGTCGACAAACCCCGGCGGCTCGACGGCGGCCGTCCGGGCTGGGAGCGACGGCCCGACACCGACGTGCTGCTGAGCCGGCGCTCGCTGCTGCGGACCGAGGCGGTGCGCGCCGGCCGCCGAGCCGCTCCGCTGGTCCGCAGGGCGCTGCGACGGGCCCGAGCCTTGGGGATCCGCGGCCGGGACTGACCGTCGACCGGCCCGTTAGGATCTTGCGGACCGCCGGGAACGGCCGAGCAACGAGGGAGCACGGATGCCGCAAGAGGTGCAGGGGATCATCGCCCGGAGCAAGGGCGCTCCCGTCGAGCTGGTGACCGTGGTGGTACCCGACCCGGGTCCCGGTGAGGCCGTGGTGGCGGTCCAGGCCTGCGGCGTCTGCCACACCGATCTGCACTACCGCGAGGGCGGCATCGGGGACGACTATCCCTACCTGCTCGGCCACGAGGCGGCCGGGATCGTCGAGGCGGTCGGCGAGGGCGTCACCGACGTGGCTCCCGGTGACTACGTCGTCCTCAACTGGCGCGCCATCTGCGGACAGTGCCGGGCGTGCAGGCGCGGCCGGCCCTGGTACTGCTTCGACACCGCCAACGCCACCCAGAAGATGACCCTGACCGACGGCACCGAGCTCTCCCCCGCGCTGGGCATCGGCGCCTTCGCCGACAAGACGCTGGTCGCGGCCGGGCAGTGCACCAAGGTCGACCCGGCAGCGCGACCCGCCGCCGCCGGGCTGCTCGGCTGCGGCGTCATGGCCGGTCTCGGCGCGGCGATCAACACCGGCCACGTGAGCCGTGGCGACTCGGTGGCCGTCATCGGCTGCGGCGGGGTCGGAGCCGCGGCCGTCGCCGGCGCCCGACTCGCCGGCGCGTCCAAGATCATCGCTGTCGACGTGGACGACCGGAAGCTCGCGACCGCGCAGCAGCTGGGCGCCACCGACACCATCAACTCGCGTGACACCGACGCAGTCGAGGGCATCCAGGCCCTGACCGGCGGCTTCGGGGCCGACGTGGTGATCGACGCCGTCGGCCGCCCCGAGACCTACACCCAGGCGTTCTACGGTCGCGACCTCGCCGGCACGGTCGTCCTGGTCGGGGTGCCCACCCCGCAGATGAGGCTCGAGCTGCCGCTGCTCGACGTCTTCGGCCGTGGCGGCTCGCTGAAGTCCAGCTGGTACGGCGACTGCCTGCCCGAGCGCGACTTCCCGATGCTGATCGACCTGTACCTGCAGGGCCGGCTCCCGCTGGACGCGTTCGTCACCGAGGAGATCGGGATCGGCGACATCGAGGCGGCCTTCGACAAGATGGCCGGCGGCGGCGTGCTGCGCAGCGTCGTGCTGTTCCCCGAGGCGGCGGCGACCCCGGCCGCGTCGGCATGACCGCCCGGATCGACCACGCCGTCGTCTCCGGCACCTTCAGCCTGGACGGGGAGACCTTCGACGTCGACAACAACGTCTGGGTGGTCGGTGACGGCGACGAGTGCGTGGTCATCGACGCCCCCCACGACATCGCCCCGATCCTCGAGCTGGTCGCGGGCCGGACGGTCAGGGCGGTCCTGTGCACCCACGCGCACGACGACCACGTCCGGGTGGCGCCCGCGCTGGCCGAGGCGGTCGGCGCCCCCGTCCTGCTGCACCCGGCCGACCTGCCGCTCTGGCGCCTGACCCACGGCGACCTGGTGCCCGACGGCGACCTGGCTGAGGGCCAGCAGATCGAGGTGGCCGGCACCACGCTGCAGGTGCTGCACACCCCCGGACACGCGCCGGGTGCCGTCTGCTTCTACGCCCCCGACCTCGGCGTCGTCTTCACCGGCGACACCTTGTTCTGCGGCGGTCCCGGCGCGACCGGGCGCAGCTTCAGCGACCGCAACCTGCTGCTGCTCTCGATCACCGACCAGCTGCTGGCGCTGCCCGGCACCACCATCGTCAAGACCGGGCACGGGGACGACACCACGCTGGCCGACGAGCGCGCCGGGATCCTCGCCGGCTGAGCCCGGGCTGGGCGCGTCCCCGTCCAAGGGCGCGCTCTTGCCGCCTGAGGGTGACGTTGCCTCCGCTCGAGCGGAGGCAACGTCACCTTCGGGAGGCAACCTGGTCCGAGCGCGTGATCGTCGACGCGGCTCGGTTCCCGTCCCTCCTCACCTCCTAGGCTGGGTGCATGCCCACGCTCTCGGACTTCTCCGCCCGCGCCATCACCGGCGACGACCAGCCTCTCGCCCAGTACGCCGGTCAGGTGGTGCTGGTGGTCAACACCGCCTCGAGGTGCGGGCTGACCCCGCAGTACCAGGGGTTGGAGACGCTGTACGGGCAGTACCACGGGCAGGGTCTGGTGGTGCTCGGCTTCCCGTGCGACCAGTTCGGCCACCAGGAGCCCGGCGACGAAGCGGAGATCAGCGACTTCTGCTCACTGAACTACGGCGTCAGCTTCCCGATGTTCGCCAAGATCGAGGTCAACGGCGACGGGGCGCACCCGCTCTACCACTGGCTGCGGGAGGAGAAGGGCGGCATCCTCGGCGATGCGATCAAGTGGAACTTCACCAAGTTCCTCGTCGGTCGGGACGGCACCGTGCTGAAGCGCTACGCCCCCACCACCACCCCCGACAAGATCGCCGGCGACATCGAGGCCGCGCTGGCCGCCTGACGTGAGGCGTCGGTGGTGACGCTCAGGTCGCACGGCCGGCGGGCCGGCTCCAACGTGCGTCGGGCAGCGACTCGAACAGCTCGGCGCCCTTGGCCCGAGCGACCAGGGCGTGGGCGTAGGCGAGGGCTCCGGGCTGCAGCTGGGCGGTGATGGCGTCCACGGCCCGCTTCAGCTCCGGCACCGGCCACGGGTCGGGCACCAGCTCGGGTGGCAGCAGCGGGATCTGCACCACGATGGCCGCCCACCGCTCCCACAGCCCGGCCTGCTGCCGGAAGGCCTCGCGGTCGGGTCGGCCTTCGGCGGCCAGCCGGTGCTCGAGCTCGGTGAGGTCGGCGAGGAAGCCCGTCAGGGTCGGTTGCTCGGCGATGAGGTGCCACGCCCGCTCGGCCAACCGGCGTGCCGTCGCCAGGGTGCAGGCGAGCTCACCGAGCTCGACCGAGGAGTCCTCGGCGCTCAGCCACGGTCCGCACCACTCGCGCGGATCACTTACCCCGATCAGCACCCCCGGCCGGGCGGCGCCGAAGCCGGCCCTAAACGCCCGCTCCCGCAGCTCGTCGCGGTGCTGCCGCCGGGCCTCCGGGATGGTGTAGAGCACGAGCTGGAAACGCCCCTCCCAGCGCGGTCGGCTCTCGCCTCCGCGGAACCGGTGGAACCGGGCGGCGTAGGGGCCCGCGAGCCGGTAGACCGCGATCCGCCCGACCCGCTCGCTCGCCAGGTTCCCGGCGCCGACCATCCGGGACAGCATGGTCCTCACGGCCGGCGCCGACATGCCGAGCTCGGTCAGCAGCGGCACCAGGACGGTGCCGGGGACCGCCGCCGCCTCGAGCAGGCCGAAGAGGTAGCCGACCGTCCCGCCGGAGGGTGACTGGGCGACTACCGGCTCACGGGGTGGACGAATCAGTGTCAATCCTTTCCCGAAACGTGCAGATCTGTAATGTACTGCCCGTGGCTACATCCTCCGCGCCGGACACCCGGCGGTTCGCGGCCCGCTCGATGGTGATCAGCCTGCTGCTGACAGGGCTCATCGACATCGGCCTGTCGATCGTAATCTTCGAGGTGCTGACGGGTCGCGGCGTCCAACCCGGCCTCGCGTACCTGGTCGCCGGCGTCGCGCCGGTGCTGGGCATGGTGATCAACTGGGTCCGCACCCGCAAGCTCGGCGGCGTCTCCGTCATCGTCCTGGTCACGCTGCTGATCTCGGCGCTGGTGACCCTGATCGGCAGTCAGGACCTGAGGGTGCTGCTGCTCAAGGACGCGGTGCTGACCGGCGGTTTCGGACTGGTCACCCTGGTCTCGGCGTTGCCGCTGTTCCGCAAGCCCCTGATGTTCGCCTACGGGCTAAAGTTCGGCACCGACGGCAGCCGCGAGGGCGTGCAGGAGTGGTACGACCTGTGGGACCGCTACCCGACATTCCGGCACACCCAGTACCTGATCAACAACACCTGGGGAATCGCCTACCTCGCCGAGGCGGCGATCAAGGTGGGCTGCGCCTACCTCATCAGCTACCAGGCGGCGTACGCCGTCAACCAGGTCCTGCCCTGGGTCGTGCTGGCCGGGCTGATCTTCTGGACCATCTCCTACGGCAACCGGCAACGCAAGGCGGGCGCGGCACGCCAGGCCGCGGCCGAGGCCCAGGCAGAAGCAGCCGCGGCGTAGCCCCTTCGCGACCGCGCGTGGAACGCTGGAGGCATGCGACTGATCCTCCGGCTCCTCGCCAACGCCGCGGCGCTGGCCGTGGCCACGTTCCTGCTGAGCGGCATCCGCCTCACCGAGCCGACGACCCGGGGCAAGCTCGTCACCCTGCTGGTGGTCGCCCTGATCTTCGGCGTCGTGAACGCCATCGTGAAGCCGATCTTCTCCCTGGTGAGCCTGCCGCTGGTCCTGCTGACCCTCGGCCTCTTCCTGCTGGTCATCAACGCCCTGATGCTGCTGCTGACCTCGTGGATCTCCACCCAGGTCGACCTCGGCTGGTACGTCGACGGCTTCGGGACCGCCGTCTTCGGGGCGTTGATCGTCTCGATCGTCAGCTTCTTCCTGAACGCGTTCGTCCCGGACCGGCGCGGTGACCGCCGCCGTGCGTGATCCTGGCGGCACCGAGGGCGGCACTGCCCCCGCCCGCGTCGTCTTCGTCTGCTGGGGCAACATCTGCCGCTCCCCGATCGCGGAACGGGTGGCCGAGCGCCAGGCGGCGGACGCGGGCCTGACCGGGGTCGCCTTCTCCAGCGCCGCGACCAGCACCGAGGAGCTGGGCCAGCCGATGGACCGCCGGGCCGCCGCCGTGCTGCGGGCCCACGGCTACCGGAGCGAGGCCCACCGGGCCCACCAGATCGACGCGGCGGAGATCGAGACGGCCGACCTGGTGGTCGCGATGGAGGACATCCACGTCCGGCGGATGCTGGCCATGGCTCCGGGGGCCACCAACCTGAGCCTGCTGACCGACTACGACCCGGACGCGGAACCGGGCTCCGGCGTACCCGACCCCTGGTACGGCACGGCGGCCGGCTTCGAGGACACCCTCGCCACCGTCGAGGCCGCCATGCCCGGTCTACTCCGACTTGTCAGAACTCAGTTGTCCTCTGGGGCAACCCAGTTCTGACAAGTTGGTGAAACTCAGGCCGGCAGCGGGCTGACCAGGGGGGCGACCACCCGGCGCCGGGCGACGGCCAGAACCCCGGCGACCAGACCCAGCACCAGCCAGGCACCGAGCAGGGCAGCGTCGCCGTTGGCTCCGGTGCCGCCGCTGGCGATGGCCCGGAACCCGTCCAGGGCCGGCGTCATGGGCAGGAAGGGACGGACCGCGTCGAAGCTTGCCGGGACGGCGGAGGTGACCGCGCCCGCGGCCCCGACCACCACCAACGCGACCGACACGAACCGGCCCACGCCACCGAACCAGGCGACCAGCGCGTGGTTGAGCGCCACGAAGGTCAACGCCGTCAGCAGTGCGATCGCACCCAGCGCCACCGCCCGGCCCGCGGGCAGGTCGAGCAGCAGCTGCAGCACGACGGCCAGCGCGACCGCCTGCACCGCCCCGACCAGGGCACCCGGCAGCAGCGCCTCCGCCGACAGCCGCCACGAGGACCGCATCGAGGACAGCACCCGCGACGAGACGGCGCGCAGCACCAGGTAGCTGGCCAGCGCCCCCAGCCAGAGGGCGAGCACGGCCAGGAAGGTGGTCGTGGTGACGTTGGAGAAGACCGAGGTCGCCGCCTTCGACGACACGGGCGAGGTGACCACCGAGGAGAGCTTCTGCCGGGTGGTCTTGTCGTAGGTGGGTACGGCCTTGGCGCCCTTGGCGAGACCGTCGGACAGCTTCTGCGAGCCGTCGGCAAGCTGGTGCGTCGCGGTCGCGAGCTGGTCGGTGCCGTCCGCGAGCTTGCCCGCCCCGGCCGCCGACTGCTTCGTCCCGGTGGCGAACTGGGACGTGGCCGTGCTCAGGTCCTCGGCGCCCGAGGCGAGCTTGGCGGTCCCGTCGGCGCTGGAACGAATCCCCTTGGCCAACGGCTTCAGCCCGTCCGCCAGGCTGTCGGTGCCGTCGGCGAGCTGCTGCAGGCCCTTCGCCGCCTTCGCCTGGCCTCCGGCCAGGGCCTGAGCACCGCTGAGCAGGCTCTGACCGGTCTTCGGGTCCTTGGTGCTGAGCCCTGCGGCCGCGCCGTCCAGAGCCTTGGCGGCACCTTGGGCGCCGGCGTAGGCGCCCGCCGCCTGGCCTGCCTGCTGCGCGACGGCGCCGAGCGTCTGCAGCACGACCGCACACTGCGCCTCGGTGAGAGCCGGCTCGGTCGTCGGACATGCCGGCTGACCCCCGCTGGCCGGCGCCGGGACCTTCGCCAGCTGCGCGGCCTGCTTGCGCAGAGCCTTCTGGTACGTCGCCAGGCCGCCGGCGATGCCTTTGGTCCCCTTCGCGAGCTCGTCAGCCCCGTCGGCCGCCTGCTGGCTGCCCTTGGCAAGCTTGCGCGCCCCCGGCGGCACCTTGGCTGCGCCGTCGGCGAGCTGGTCGAGACCGTCGGCGAGCTTCGTGGTGCCGGTGGCCAGATTGTCGGTGCCCGTGGCCAGCTGGTCGGCGCCGGAGCCGAGTTGGTCGAGACCGGTGGCGAGCTTCTCGGTGCCGGAGTCGACCCCGTCCAGGCCGTCGGCGATCTTGCTGGTGCCGTCGCTGAGCTTGGCCGAGGCGTCGGCGACCGTACCGAACTGCTTGCCCAGCTGGTTGAAGCCCAGGTAGATGTTCTGCAGGTACGACCTGGTCAGCGAGGTGTTGAGGGTCTTGGTGGCGGCCGCGGTGATCGCCTGGCCGACGACCGGGTCGGCGATGCCGGCCACCTCGGAGGTCTGGACGGCGATGGTGGCGGCCCGGATGTCGGCCGGGTCGGTCTTGGAGAACGAGGTCGCCCGGGCCGAGAAGGTCGTGGGGATCGTCACCACGGCCGCGTAGGCGCCGGACTTCAGCCCCGAGGAGGCGTCGTCGGCGTCGGTCAGTACCCAGTCGAAGTTCTGGTCGGCGTTCCCGGCGACCAGACCGCCGGCGAGCTGGCGACCCAGCGGGACCGTCTGCCCCTTCACCTTGACCGGCTGGTCCAGGTTCACCACGGCAGCCTGCACCCGGTCCAGCCGGGTGGTGGAGTTCCAGGTGGCCCAGAGGAACCCGCCGGCGACGAGCAGCGGCAGCAGCACGAGACCGACGAGTGAGAGGGTGCCGACCCGCCGGGTTCCGACGGCGCGTTCGAGGCTAGGCATGAGGACGATCTCCAGGAGGCTTGAGCAGCAGGATCAGGCGGAGGTGACCGGCACGGCGTCAGCCGTCCGGCCGCGGGTCAGGGTCGAGGAGCAGGCGGGCAGCAGGTCGGCCACGGCGTCCCGGTCGCGGACGGCGAGGACGACGGCGGTGGCGCTGGTGCCGACCGCGAGGTCGTCCAGCAGGCTGGCCAGGGCCGCCCGGTCGTCGTGCCCGGTGACCAGGTCGGCGTGGTCGACCAGCACCAGCGCCGGTCGGGAGCGGAGCGCCGCGGCCAGCTCGCGCCGCAGCTCGGGGGTCTGGGCGCAGTCGAGGTAGCCGACCAGCCGGCGTACCTCTGACGCCTGCTCCGGCAGCACCCGGCCGGCGACCTTCACCTGGCCGCTCTGCAGCCGCATTCGGCCACCGAGGGTGAGCAGCAGGGCGGTCTTGCCGCTGCGCGGCGGCCCGTCGACCACGACCACCTCACCCGGCAGCACCGCCAGCGCGGTCGGCTCCGCCCCGACCTGGAGCCCGGCGTAGACCACGTGGGGGTCGTCGGGGTGGGGCCACCCGGCCAGCGAGGTCCGGTGGGCCAGCCCCTCCCCCTCCACGTCGAACGAGGGCAGCCGGCGGTCGAGCCAGCGCGGCAGCCACCAGGCCGAGCGGCCGAGCAGCGCGAGCACGGCAGGCACCAGGGTCATCCGGACCACGAACGCGTCCACGAACACGCCGACGGCGAGGCCGAACCCGATGGTCTTGATCGGCCCCTCACCCTCGGGGACGAACGCGGCGAAGACGCCGAGCATGATCAGCGCGGCGGCGACCACCACTCGCGACGAGGCGACGAACCCGTCCTCGATCGCGCCGTGCGGATCGCCGTGGTGGACGAAGTCCTCGCGGATCCGCGAGACCAGGAACACCTCGTAGTCCATGGCCAGGCCGAAGAGGATGCCCATCAACAGGATGGGCAGGAAGCTGATCACCGGTGCGGTCTGCGCGACGTTGAACAGCGACCCGAACCACCCCCACTCGAAGACCGCCGCAGTGGCGCCGAACGCCGCCCCGACGCTGAGCAGGTAGCCGATGGTCGCCTTGAGGGGCACCGCCACCGAGCGGAACACCATCGCCAGCAGCACCAGCGACAGCCCGACGACGAGGATGCCGAAGGGCACCAGCGCCGCACCGAGGCGGTCGGAGATGTCGATGGCCACGGCCGTGAAGCCCGTGACCGAGGTCGGCACGCCGTACTCGTCGGCGAAATGCGGTTCCAGCGCGCGGATCGCGCGGACCAGGTCCTTGGTCTCCGGGGCGTCGGGCGCGGTGGTCGGGATGACCTGGATGATGCCGGTGTCGGCGTCCTCGTTCGGGGTGGCCAGGGGCACGCTCGCCACGCCGGGTACGCGCCGCAGCTCGGCGGCCATGTCGTCCATCACCCCGAGCGGGTCGTTGGAGCCGACGATGTTGGCCGAGACGATCAGCGGCCCGTTGTAGCCGGGGCCGAAGTGGTCGGCGACCAGGTCGTAAGTCACCCGGGCCGGGGTGCCGGGGTCGGCGGTGCCGTTGGTGGGCAGCGCGATCTGCAGGTCCTGCGCCGGCCAGGTCATCACGCCGAGCCCGGCGACCACGATCAGCACGGTGACCACCGGCACCTTGGTGACCAGGCGGACCCAGCGTCGCGCCAGGCCCAGCCGGGGCTTGCGGCCCGCGACCTGCGCCACAGCCGCCGCCGGGACGGTTCGGACACGTCGGGGCTTCGGCCGCAGCCGCTCGCCGGCGAACCCGAGCAGCGCCGGCAGCAGGGTGAGCGCGATCAGCACCGCGATGGCCACGCCGACGGCCGCCGCGACGCCCATGGTGGTCAGGAACGGGATCCGGGCGACGGCCAGGCCGCAGAGGGCGATCATCACGGTCATTCCCGCGAAGACCACCGCCGAGCCGGACGTCGCGACGGCGCGGGCGACCGACTCCTCGGGCGCCATCCCGTCGCGGAGCTGGTCGCGGTGCCTCGAGGTGATGAACAGGGCGTAGTCGATGCCGACCGCCAGCCCGAGCATCAGGGCGAGCAGCGGGGTGGTCGAGGAGACGGTGGTGATCCCCGTGGCGCCGAAGATCAGCACCATGGTGAGGGCGACGCCGAGCAGTGCGGTGATCAGCGGCAGGCCGGCGGCCCGCAGCGACCCGAGGGTGAAGAACAGCACGACCAGGGCGATCACCACGCCCAGGCCCTCGACCAGGCTGACCCCCGTCGACGTGCCGTTGTACGCGTCGCCGCCGACGGAGGCCTGGGAGCCGGGGATGGAGGCCTGCAGGGCCAACGTCTCGGCGTCGAGGGCGGCGTAGGTGTCCGGGGTGATCGCTACCGAGGCGACCGAGAAGCGGACGGAGATGATCGCCGCGCGCTTGTCGGGGGAGATCACGCCCTTCGCGTACTTGTCGAACGGCGAGGTCGCGTCGTCGACCTGGGCGATCCGGTCGAACCGCTTGACGCTGGCGGTGATCGCGTCCCGCGCCGCCGCACCGCGGACGCTCTCCCCGGTCGGGGTCACCACCACCACCTGGGCGGTGGTCCCGCCGGCCTGGGGAAACGTCCGGTCGAGAGAGTCCAGCGCGGTCTGCGACTCGGTGCCGGGCACGCTGAACTTCTCGTCGAACGAGCCGCTGACGGCCAGCGCCAGGCCGCCGAGCACGACGAGCGCACTGAGCCAGGCCAGCAGCACCGCCAGCCGCCGCCGGTACGCCGTGCGGCCCAGGCCGTAGAGGAACGAGGACACGGAACTCCTCAGCTGTCACCCGGGGACGATCCCCGCCGGATACAGTACTGTATCGCGATACACGGACGTATCCCAGCACAGGAGAGCAGCGTGACCCCCAACGAGACCCCGGTGCTCGACCAACGCGAGAGCTCAGGGCGGGAGCCGGCGCGGTTGAGTGCACGGCGGGCCCAGACGCGGGAACGGCTGATGTCCGCGGCCACCACCGTCTTCGCCGAGCGGGGCGTCAACGGCGCGAGCGTGGAGGAGATCTGCGAGTCCGCCGGCTTCACCCGCGGCGCCTTCTACTCCAACTTCGCCGACAAGGACGCGCTCGTCCTGGCCCTGATCGAGGCCGGGATGGCCGCCCAGTACGCCGCCGCCGAAGGTGCGCTGGACGCCCTGGCCTCCTCGGCCCCGGGAGCGCCGCCCGAAGAGCTGGTCTCGATCGCGCTCAGCCGCTTCGACGCCCTCGGCCCGCAACGCGACGGTGACCGGCTCAGCCGGGAGGCCGTGCTGGTGCACCAGGAGCTGATGCTGCACGCCGCCCGGGTGCCGGCCCTCCGCGCCCCGTACGCCGCGTTCGTCCAGGCCTGCACCGAACAGCTGCGGGGGCCGATCACCGACGCCCTCGACGCCGCGGGGCTGGAGTTCACCGTTCCGTTCGACGAGGCGATCGACCTGCTGACCGCCGCCCATGACAGCGGCCGGATCTCCTCGCTCTTCGTCGACGCGGCCACCGCACCGACGCTGCGGCGGATGGTGCTGGCGATCACCCGACCGACGGCTCCGTGATGCGGCTGCATCAACTCGGCCGACCGCTGTACGTGCTCCCGCGACCCGTTGGCTTGACCGGGGACTCAACAGATCGCCGCTGAGGAGCGTTCACTTCCTGTGAAGGACACAGGACGGGACAGATGACGGTCGACCGAGAAGCCTTCGAGCAGGAGCTCGGAGCCCTGCTGCCCGGGCTGCTGCGGTTCGCCACGGTGCTCTGCGGCGGGCCCGACCCGGCCGAGGAGGTGCTCCAGGACGTCGTGGTCAAGGCCCACGCCCGGTGGGGCCGGATCCGCGACCTCGACCACCCGCAGGCCTACCTGCGGCGGATGATCGTCAACGAGCACCTCTCCTGGCGCCGCAAGTGGTCCCGGCTGGTGCCCCAGGCCGAGCTGCGCGAGCCTCCGGTCAGCGGGCCGGACTTCGCCGACACCCACGCCGACCGGGCCGAGCTCGTCGCCGAGCTGGCTCGACTGCCCCGCCGCCAGCAGACGGTGCTCGTGCTGCGCTACTTCGAAGGACTCACCGATCCCGAGATCGCCGAGGTCCTCGGCTGCGGAGCCAGCACCGTCCGCAGCCACGCCAGCTCGGGCTTGGCCCGGCTCCGCGTCCAGATGGCGCCGCCCGCCCGCATCCCGAACGAGACCGAGGACTCCCGTGCGTACTGAAGCCCTGCTGCGCGAGGCGATGACCGACCTCGCCGCCACCGCCCGGACGCCCGAGGCCGCTCTGCCCCGGCTCCTGGCCAGCCTGCCGACGCCCGCGTCGACGGCCCGGCGCCACCGACGGCGCGTCCTGGTCGTGGCGCTGGCCGCGGTCCTGCTGGTCGTGGCCGTCGCCGGGCCCGGCCTCTTCCGGCGCCAGACTGCCGTACCTGTCGGCCGGGTGCCGGGCAACTGGAACCTGATCCACCGGGTGGACCTGCCGGCCGGCTGGGAGGTGCAGCAGCGTGCCGTGTCGGCCGGCTCCGAGTCGTCGAGCTACCGCTCCTCGACAACCGCCGCGACGGCGGACGCGCAGTGCACCGTGGAGGTGCTGGCTGCCGGTCGGAGGGCCACGATCTTCACGAGCCGCCTCGTCGCACTCGACGTCAACGGCCACGTCGGGACCTTCGGGAACGCGCGTGACGAGCAGAGCGGACGGGTGGAGTGGGCCTACGCGGACAACAGCTTCGCCTCGGTCAGCTGTGGCCCGGCCGACCAGGAGGCGAAGCCCTGGAGCGCCACCACGACGCAGCGGGTCGAGCTCGACTTCGCGCGGCGGGTGGTCTTCGAGCCGACTCCCCTCCGGCTGCCGTTCCAGCTGGACGCCCTGCCGGCCGGCTACGCGATCCACGACGTGGTGGACGCCGACGACGTCGGGCATCCGGGTCAGGGCATCTCCCTCTACCCGACGGACAAGTCCGCGAACCTGCCCCCGATGTACATCAGCGTGAACCCCGGCACCACCGAGGTGAAGCCCGGCATCCCCGGCCAGGAGACGACCACCCTCGACGGGAGGCCGGCGGTGCTGAGCGCCACCGAGGGCAGCCTCTGCATGGACGACCGCGGGTACGCCGCCTGCATCGTGACCGACCGCGGTGAGCCCGCCGATCTGAACGTGTCCCTGTGGCCGGCCGGCCGTCGCGAGCTGCTGCTGGAGGTCGCCTCGCACCTGAGGGTGACCAAGCACCTCGACGACCCGAGCCGCTGGCCCGACGCCAACGTGGCGCTGCCCCGCTGACCACGAAGTAGCCAGCCCCGGTCGAGGAGCCCGAACGACCACGACTGGCTACTTCGTGTGCGGGTCCGACGCGCCCTCGCCGTTACGCTGGGCGCCATGCACATCCTCGTCGTCGACGACGACCAAGCCGTCCGGGACTCCCTCAAGCGGTCGTTGGAGTACAGCGGGTACGAGGTGAGCACCGCCGAGGACGGTGTGCAGGCGCTGGCCCGGCTGGCGGCGGTCCGTCCGGACGCGGTGATCATGGACGTGATGATGCCCCGGCTCGACGGCCTGGAGACCACCCGGATGCTCCGCTCCGCGGGCAACGACGTGCCGATCCTCGTGCTGACGGCGCGGGACGCGGTCGGAGACCGGGTGGACGGCCTTGACGCGGGCAGTGACGACTACATGGTCAAGCCGTTCGCGCTGGACGAGCTGCTGGCCCGGTTGCGGGCTCTGGTCAGGCGTGCCGGGACCGTGGCCGAGTCGACGGACCCCTCGACCTCCAGCCTGTCCTTCGCCGACCTCGTGCTGAACACCCAGACCCGGGAGGTGCTGCGCGGCACCCGTTCAATCAGCCTGACCCGGACCGAGTTCGCGCTGCTCGAGGCTTTCCTGCACCACCCGCGCCGGGTGCTCGAACGGAGCTGGCTGCTGAACGAGGTATGGGGGTTCGACTTCCCCACCACCGCGAACTCGCTCGAGGTCTACATCGGCTACCTGCGGCGCAAGACCGAGGTCGGCGACGAGCCGCGGCTGATCCACACCGTGCGTGGCGTCGGCTACGTGCTGCGCGAGACCCCGCCGTGACCCTTCGACAGGCTCAGGGAGCAGGAGCGGGCTCAGGGAGCGGTGAGCGGTGGAGCGGCTGAGGGCCTGGCTCCGCGGCTTCCCGCTGCAGCGCCGGGTCTTCCTGCTCACCACGGTGGCCGTCGCCCTCGCGGTCGCGGCCACTGGTGTCGCCGCCTACATCACGCTCCGGGTCTCGCTCTACCGGGCGTTGGACGACGAGCTGATCGGCGTCGCCAGCACCCTCGCGGTACCCGTGGCCACCGACATCCGCAACCTCGGCGGCCTGACCGAACGGGCGCTGCGGGCCGGTGACGTGAGCGTGGCCGCCATCCGCTCCGACGGCACGATCTTCTACGTCCCCGACGAGCGCGACCACCTGGTGATCGGGTCCCGCGAGCTGGCGATCGCCAAGCTGCAGCGGGGCGCCTCCGCTCGCAACGGCGCCTCGGTCGAGGGCGAGCAGTACCGGATCGTCTCGGTCCCGATGACCCAGCTGGGCAACTACGCCCTGGTGCTGGGCCGGCCGCTCGCTCCCACCAACGACACCCTCGGCTCGGTCGGGCTGATCCTGGTGATCTTCGGCGGCTCGGGGATCCTGCTGGCGGCCTTCGCCGGCGCCACCATCGCCCGGTCCAGCCTGCGGCCCGTGCGGGCCCTCTCAGCGGCCGTCGAGCACGTCACCGAGACCGACGACCTGGAGCCGATCGTGATCAGTGCCAGCGGCGACCTGGCCCTGCTCGCGGACGCGTTCAACCGGATGCTGACCTCACTGCGCACCTCGCGCGATCGGTCCCGCCAGCTGATCGCCGACGCCGGGCACGAGCTCCGGACACCGCTGACGAGCATGCGGACCAACCTCGAGCTGCTGTCCGTGGACGCGTCCACCGGGATGCTCAAGCAGGCGGACCGGGTCGAGATCCTGGCCGACGTGAACGCCCAGCTGGCCGAGTTCGGCTCCCTCGTCGGCGACCTCGTGCAGCTGGCGCGCGAGGACGCGGTAGCCCCCTCACCCGAGCCGATCGACTTCCGGACCGTGATCACGTCGGCGCTGCAGCGGGTCCGCCGACGAGGACCGGGCATCACCTTCGACGTCGAGCTGAACCCGTTCTGGCTGGTCGGGGAGGCCGAGACCCTGGAACGCGCCGTCACCAACCTGCTCGACAACGCCGTCAAGTGGAGCCCGCCGGGGGGCACCGTCCGGGTGCAGCTCGAGGGCGGCCGGCTGCGGGTGGCCGACCAGGGACCGGGCATCGCCGACGCCGACCTGCCGCACGTGTTCGACCGCTTCTTCCGGGCCGAGACCGCCCGCAACACCCCCGGGACAGGTCTGGGACTGTCGATCGTGGCCCAGGCGGTGACCCGGCACGGCGGGTGGGTGCGGGCCAGCCGGTCCGCCCAGGGCGGCGCCGAGTTCACCATCCAGCTCCCGGGCGCCACCACGCCGGAGGGGCTGGCTCAGCTGTACGGGCCTGAGCCGGCCCGCCACCTCGAGCCGTCGCTGCCGACCTGAGCGGCCGTTCCCCAAGCGACCCTGTGGTCGTTCTCAAGGTTTCTCAAGGTACGGCCCATCCGGCCCCCGCTCCCGCTCCGAACGAGTCGTGGAGTGCGAGGAATCGGGGGGCCGTGGTACCCGCGTCAGCCCTTTCCCGCGGCTCTCCGCGCGATCAGCGGTTCATGCCAGGACGACGACGTTTGGTGGCCGTCCTGACGTGCTCTCCTGCCCTCCTTGTGTGCTCCGCACACCGAGGGCGCTGCTGGTGGCGGGTCCCCGGAGCATCACCCTCATGACGAGGAGCAGCATGTTCGGAAAGAAAGTTGTGGTTGACATGATCAACCGCAGTGCAGAGAACGAGGCGGACCGTCGGGTCTTCCTCCGCAACGCCGGTCTGGCCGGCCTCGGGGTCGTCGGCGCGACGGCCCTCAGCGGAGTGGTCAGCCAGAAGGCCACCGCCGCACCCCGCGCCGGGGGACCCAGCGACAGCGCGATCCTGAACTTCGCGCTCAACCTGGAGTACCTCGAGGCGGAGTTCTACCTGCACGCCTACTACGGCTGGGGCATCCCGACCAGCCTCACCGAGGGCAAGGGCACCCGCGGCAAGGTGACCGGCGGTCGCAAGGTCCACTTCAAGAGCAAGGCGATCTCGCAGTACGCCCGTGAGATCGCCGAGGACGAGCTCAACCACGTCACGTTCCTGCGTACGGCGCTGAGCTCGGCTGCGGTCTCTCGTCCGAGGATCGACCTCCGGGACAGCTTCACCGCTGCCGCCCGGGCCGCCGGTCTGATCAGCGCCAGCCAGACGTTCGACCCGTTCGCCAACGAGAACAACTTCCTGCTCGCCGCCTTCCTCTTCGAGGACGTCGGCGTCACCGCGTACAAGGGGGCGGCGCCGCTGATCGACAACCCCGACTACCTGGAGGCCGCGGCGGGGATCTTGGCGGTGGAGGCGTACCACGCCGGCATCGTCCGCACCTCGCTGTACGCCAAGGGGCTGCAGGCTCAGGTGCAGAAGCTCTCGAACGCGCGCGACAGCCTGGACGGGCCGTCGAACGACGACCAGGGCATCGGCAACAAGAGGCGGGGCAACCTCGTCCCGACGGACCGCAACAGCATCGCGTACAGCCGTACGCCGGGCGCCGTCTTGAACATCGTGTACCTCAACCCCAAGTCGGTGACCAAGGGCGGGTTCTACCCGAACGGTGTCAACGGCGAGGTGAACACCAGCGCTGGCCCGACCAGCTGATCTCCACCCCGTAGGACCGCACCACCGTAGGACCGGTCCGGCCGGGAGGCTGCAGCCTCCCGGCCGGTTCCCTATCCACCCGAACCGTCACCGGCCGGTGACAAGATGACCCGGGGACCAGAGACGAGAGGCGACCGATGAGCGCGACGAGGCGGGAGGCACGGCCATGGCTCTGCTGACCGCGCCCAGCCGGCCGGCCCTGCTCCAGCGGACGCGGCTGCTCGGACCGGCCTTCGTCGCCGCCGTCGCCTACGTCGACCCGGGCAACGTCGCCACCAACACCGCCGCCGGGGCCTCCTACCGCTACCTGCTGCTGTGGGTGCTCGTAGGGGCCACGCTGATGGCCGGGCTGATCCAGTACCTGTCGGCCAAGGTCGGCTGGCTCACGGGCGAGTCGCTGCCGTCCCTGGTCGGGCAGCGGACGTCGCGCCGCGTCCGGCTGGCCTACTGGGGTCAGGCCGAGCTGGTGGCGGTGGCCACCGACATCGCCGAGATCGTCGGCGGCGCGCTGGCCCTGCAGCTGCTCTTCGGACTGCCGCTGATGCTGGGGGCCGTCATCACCGCCGTCGTCTCCACCGCTCTGCTCTACGTCCAGCGCCACGGTCAGGTCAGCTTCGAGCGGGTGATCGTCGGGCTGCTCGCCATCGTCACGGTCGGCTTCCTCGCCGGCCTCGTCGTCGCCCCGCCGGACCCCGGCGCGGCGGCGGCCGGACTGGTGCCCCGGCTCGCCGGCACCGAAAGCGCGCTGCTCGCCGTGGGCATGCTCGGCGCCACCGTGATGCCGCACGCGGTCTACCTGCACTCCGCTCTGGTCCGGGACCGGCACGGCCGCGCCACCCCCGGCAACGCCCGGTCGGTGCTGGGCTCGGTCAAGGCCGACGTGGTGCTGGCCATGCTGGTCGCCGGCAGCGTCAACATCGGCATGCTGCTGCTCTCGGGCAGTGCGCTCTTCGGCCTCTCGCTGGACGGGCTCCCAGCCGTGCACGCCGCACTCGGGGCGCAGCTGGGGCCCGCCGTCGCGATCTGCTTCGCCCTCGCGCTGCTGGCCTCGGGACTGGCCTCCACGTCCGTGGGCGGCTACGCCGGGGCGGTGATCATGGACGGCCTGCTGCACCGCCGGATCCCGCTGCTGTGGCGACGGCTCGCCACCACCGTGCCCGCGCTGGCGCTGCTCGGCGCCGGTCTCGACCCGACCCGGCTGTTGATCCTCTCCCAGGTGGTGCTGAGCTTCGGCATCCCTTTCGCCCTGGTGCCGCTGGTCCGGATCGCCTCCGACCGTCGGTTGATGGCCCTGGTCCCGACCCGGCCGGCCACGCTGGCACTCACCTGGGCGGTCGCCGCCGTCATCGTGGCCCTGAACGTCGTGCTGGTCGTCCTGCTCGCCCGCTGAGCCGACTGGTCAGGAGTGGCCGCGGGTGGCGTACGGGGTGTGGGTGGGCAGCGTCATCCGGGGGCCGTGGCGGGGACGGCGGGCGGCGTCGCCCATCATCGCGAGCAGGGTCTGCACCCGGAACCGGTGGCCGCGGTAGGGCTCGAGCAGCTCGGTACACGCGTCGTCGTCGAGCACCTCCCCGGTGAGGGCGTAGCTGATGTTCTTACCCACGTGGTAGTCCCCGACGCTCCAGGCGTCCGGGTCACCGTGCGCGCGCTGCCGCACCTCCGCGGAGGTCCACGCACCCACCCCGGGCAGGCTGCGCAGGGCGCGGTCGGCGTCCTCGTGGGAACCGGCCAGGGTCCGCTCGAGGGCGGTGGCACGCTTGGCCGTACTGACCAGCGTCCGGCTGCGCCGCTGCTCGACGCCGGCGGCGAGGAAGGTCCAGCTGGGTACCCGCGCCCAGGCCTCGGGGGTCGGCGGGAGCCGCATCCCGTACGCCGCCGAGGACGGGTCGTCGGTCGGGCCCGGGGCCGGCTCGCCGAACTCGGTGACCAGCAGCCGCCAGGCCCGGAACGCCTCGACGCCGGTCACCACCTGCTCGATGCACGCCGGGGCCAGCGCCTCATAGACCGCCTCGGTCCGTCCCACCCGGTAGTGGCCGTGGCGCCTGGTCGCCTCGACGAGCAGCGTGTGCTCGGGCCGCGGAGCGAAGTCGGCGATGTCGTCGACCTCGCCGAGCAGCCGCGGCAGCTGGTCCAGCGCCCACGCCGCCCCCTCGCCCCAGGCCCGGGCCGAGACGTCGGCACCCACGGCGACGACCTTGGTCAGCGCCGGGCCCGCCGGGGTCCGGGTGGCCCGCAGGTAGATGTCGCCGATCCGGCGGTGGGTCGGGTCGCCGGCGCCGCGGCGGTGCAGGGCGAAGACGGTGCGCAGCATCGCCGGCCGGTCCAGCCGGAGCTGCCGGGTCAGGCCGGCGGGAGCGCTCATCCCGGCCGGCCGATCGTGAACATCCCGTCCGGACGCTCGCCGAAGCCCGCACGCTGCAGCACCCGTCGGGAGGCGAGGTTGTCCGCGTCGGCGCCCGCGAGCACGGTGTCGGCACCGAGGTGCCAGGCCAGCTCGAGCAGCTGCCCGCAGGCGGCGGTGGCGATCCCGCGTCCGCGGACCGCCGGCACGACGCCGTAGCCGATCTCCACCTCCACCGGACCATCGGCGGCGGGCGGACCGTGGAAGCCGGCGTCGCCGACCACCTGGCCGGCGTCGCGCACCTGGAAGACCCACCAGGGCGGCGCGCCGGTCAACGGACCGTCGACCTCGTACGCAGCCAGCACCATCGCCAAGGCGTCCACAGTGTCAGGCGTCGGATACTCCTCGTGCCAGTCGTTCGCCCGGACGGGCCGCCCTGCGAGCAGCGCCCGGGCCGCGTCCCAGGGCCAGGGCCGCAGGACGACCGTACTCACCCCCCGGTCCTCGTCGGCCAGGAGTTCGGCCGGCAGCCCCGCAGACCCTTCGTCTGCTGCATCATCACCGGCGCGAGCTCACCGCGTCCGGGGCAGCCGACGTGGCCGTGGCCCAGCGCGTGCCCGAACTCGTGGTTGACCAGGTAGCGCCGGTAGCCGGTCGTATCGTCGCCGAACGCCGCGGCCCCGTTCACCCAGCGCTCCGCGTTGAGGACCACCCGCGACCCGTTCTGGCAGGAGACCTTGCCCCGGGTCAGCAGCGGCGCGCAGAGCTGGTCGGTCGTGCCCGGGGTGGCCAGGAAGGCGTGCACGTCGGCGGTCTGGCCGGCGGGCACGAGGGTGAAGCGTCCGGTGCCCAGGCCGCGCCAGCTCCGGTCGTCGTCCAGCACCCGGGCGATCAGCAGCGCCGCCTGGTCGGCGTCGACGGCCAGCCCGTACTCCACGGAGACGTCGAAGCGGATCAGCCGGCCCCGCGTGGCCGAGGTGGGGTGGCTCCGGTGCGCGGCAGTGAAGTGGCCCGAGCCGTGAGCAGGCACCTTCGCCGCGGTGCCGTCCGCCCGCAGCCCGGTGGCGCGCTGCGCGTCCGTCCGCTTCGCCTCGGGTCTGGGTGCGGCGCCCAGGCCCGGCTGGGCCACGGTCGAGGGTGAGGCCGCGGGGGCGCCCGGACGGGCCGAGACCGTGCCGGCAGCCGGGGTCACCGCAGCGCCGCCCGCGTCCGGGGCCGACCGCACCCCCAGAACGACCAGCGCGACGACCACGACACCGACGACGCCCAGCACCGTCGGCGGAACCCGGCGGTGGGCTCCTCGGCTAGATTGTGAGCCGTTCGAGCCGGGATCGGGGACGGCCGGCGGCGAAGAACTCATGACCAGCAAACTCTAGGCGGAAGATCGTGGCCCACTCCCATTCCCGACCGGCGCGCCCCCACGGCGCGTCGGCCCTCGCGGTGGTGGACGCCGACGAGCTGCGCCGGCACCGCCGGGCCCTGCGGATGCTGGTCGTGGTGCTGATCCCGTTGGCCATCTGGACGGTGGTCGGGCTGGTCAGCCTGTGGCCGGGCGACATCTCCCAGGTGGTCAACCCCGACGTCGCCGGCTACAGCGTGGCAGGCGTCAGCTATCCGAGCGCGAAAATCACCGCGATCTCGGAGATCTCCTGCGACGGCCTGTCCGGCTCGACCCCCGGCGTCACCGACACCCGCTGCGCGAACATCACCGCCACCCTGACCGAGGGCGACGACAAGGGCCTGTCGGTGACCGTGCCGCTGACCGACGCGCTGTTCAACTCGGGCACGAAGGTGGGCCAGGAGGTGAAGCTGATCCGGGTGCCGCCGGCCGACGGCCAGCCCGCCCAGTACCAGTTCTCCGACTTCGCTCGCGGCACCCCGTTGCTGCTGCTCGCGCTGGTCTTCGCGGCGGTGGTGGTCGCGGTCGCGCGCTGGCGCGGTTTCGCGTCCCTGCTGGGGCTGGGCTTCGCCGGCGTCATCCTGGTCAAGTTCATGTTCCCGGCCCTGGTGGCCGGCTCGAACCCGATCCTGGTCGGCTTGTTCGGTTCGTCGGCGATCATGTTCGTCGTCCTCTACGCCGCCCACGGCTTCAGCGCCCGGACCACCACGGCCCTGGTGGGCACGCTCTTCGGCCTGGTCCTGATCGCCCTGCTGGGCTGGGGCGCCACGCGGTGGGCCCACCTGACCGGCGTCGCCGCCGAGGACGACTACGTGCTGTCCGCGGCCGCGCCCAACCTGCACCTCACGTCGGTGGTGATGTGCGGCATCATCGTCGCCGGGCTCGGCGTGCTGAACGACGTCACGATCACCCAGGCGTCGGCGGTCTGGGAGCTGGCCGACAGCGGCGACCGGTCGGGGCCGCGCGCCGGCCGCCGGCTCTTCACCCGCGCGATGCGGATCGGCCGCGACCACATCGCCTCTACCGTCTACACCATCGCCTTCGCCACCGCCGGCGCCTCGCTCTCGGTGCTGCTGCTGATCGCGGTCTACGACCGGCCGCTGCTGCAGGTGCTGCAGACCGAGCAGTTCGCCGGTGAGATCGTGCGGACGCTGGTCGGCTCGATTGGCCTGGTGCTGGCCGTCCCCCTGACCACCGCGATCGGCGTCGCCGTCGTCCGGGCCAGCAACACCGGGGGCCGACCGCGACCCGAGCCCCGACCCGAGCCAGAGGGTGAGCCCGGGCCCGAGGGCGAGCCGGACGCGTCGGGGGACCAGCCTTTGGAAGCGGCCGCTCCCGCCGCCGAGACGGCGGAGAGCCGGCGCCGCTGGCGTCGCCCGAAGACCGAGGACGACTTCGGCTTCTCCGACCTGCGGGAACCCGACGAGAAGGGAACAGGACCTCGGCCGCGATGAGGGCTCTGGTCTACGACGCCGTCGGTGCAGCGCCGGAGGTCCGGCAGGTGCCGGAACCGGCGTGTCCGGCCGACGGGGTGCTGGTGGCCGTGGCGGCCACCGGGGTCTGCCGTTCGGACTGGCACGCCTGGCGCGGCCACGACCCGGTCGTGCTGCCCCACGTCGGCGGGCACGAGCTGGCCGGGACGGTGGCGGCCGTGGGGCCTGAGGTACGCGGCTTCGCCGTCGGGGACCGGGTGACCACCCCGTTCGTGAACGGCTGCGGCCGGTGTGCCGTCTGCGCCGCCGGCAACCCGCAGGTCTGCCCCGACCAGACCCAGCCGGGCTTCACCGGACCCGGATCCTTCGCCGACCTGGTGGCCCTGCACGCGGCTGAGGTGAACCTGGTCCGGCTGCCCGACGCTCTTGGCGACGTCCCGGCGGCGGCGCTCGGCTGCCGGTTCGCCACCGCCTACCGCGCGCTGACCGCGCACGCCCGGCTGGGACCCGGACAGTGGCTGGCCGTGCACGGCTGCGGTGGCGTCGGGCTGTCGGCGGTGGCCATCGGGGCCGCCCTGGGTGCCCGGGTCGTCGCCGTCGACCTGTCCCCGGCAGCGCTCGGTCTGGCCCGTGAGCTGGGCGCGGAGGCGACCGTCCAGGGACGCGACCCCGTGGCCGAGGTGCACCAGGTCACGGGCGGCGGCGCCCACGCCTCGGTGGACGCGTACGGCTCACCCGGCACGGCGGCCGCGTCCGTCCGCAGCCTGCGTCGCCGTGGCCGCCACCTCCAGGTCGGCCTGCTGCTCGACCCCGCCGGGACGTCGCTGCCGATGGACGCCGTGGTCAGCCGCGAGCTGGAGCTCTACGGCTCGCACGGGATGGCCGCCGCCGACTACCCGCCGATGCTCGCGTTGGTCGCCTCCGGGGCGGTCCGGCTGGACCGGCTGGTCGGCCGGGTCATCTCCCTCGACGAGGTTCCCGCCGCCCTCGCCGCGATGGACGCCCCGTCCGCGGCTACGGCGGGCATGACGGTTGTCGACCTCGCCCTCGCGTCTTCTGGGTGAGTGGCTACCGCGTAGTCGCGGCACTCACTCACCCAAGAGCCGAGTTGTCCACAGGTGAGCCAGAAATACCGGCTCGGTAGGGCGCGACGGGCTCAGAGTTGACCGGTGCACCCTCGCCAGAACCCCAGCCCCTCGCTGATCGAGCTCAGCCGGCTGCAGGCCGGAGTCGTCAACGCCGAACAGCTGGCCGGCCTCGGCCTGGGACGGCACCCGCTAGCCCGGCTGCTCGCCTCGGACCAGTGGCAGCGGCTCGACCGCGGCCTGTATCGCGTGGGCGAGGGTGAGCCCGACTGGCTGGGCTGGGCCTGGGGCGGGGTCCTGCTCGGCGGGCCGGACGCTCGCCTCGCCGGCACCGCGGCCGCGCACCTCCACCGGTTCGGACCCGAACCGCGCGAGATCGAGGTCCTGGTCCCGCACAGCCGGGTGCTGCGAAGTCGCGCCCCCTGGGTCTTCCGCCGCGAGCGCTCCGGGGTCAGGGAAGGCCGCTCACCTGGTTCACCGCCTCGCACGACCGTCGAGGACACCGTGCTCGACCTGGTCAGCTGCTCGACGACCGATGAGGCTCTCGGCTGGGTGACCGCGGCGCTGCAGAACCGCCGAACCACCGTGCCCCGGCTGCGCCGCGCCCTGCTGGGCCGGAGCAAGATGCGTCACCGGCAGCTGCTCGAGGAGGTGCTGACCGACGTCTCGCAGGGTGCCGAGACGCCCCTGGAGATCGCCTATCTCCGCGACGTCGAGCGGGCGCACGGCCTGCCGCGGGGGGTCCGCCAGCAGAGGTCGACCTCCGCACACCACGTGCGCGACGTGGTCTACGAGGAGTACGCCACGGTGGTCGAGCTGGACGGCCGGCTCGGTCACGAGGGCATGGGTCGCTTCCGCGACATGGCGCGCGACAACGCTGCGGCCGTCAACGGTGAGCAGACGCTGCGCTACGGCTGGTTCGACGTGAACGGTCGCGCCTGTCTCACCGCCCACCAGCTCGGCATGGTCTTGAACCACCGGGGCTGGCGGGGCGTGGCCGAACGCTGTCGTCACTGCCGGTCACTGCCGCCTCAGGTTCTGGGTGAGTGGATGCCGTGACTACGCGGCATTCGTTCACCCAGACCGTGGCGGAGGCTCAGTCGGCCGGCTTCAGCAGCGGGAACAGGATGGTCTCGCGGATGCCGACGTCGGTGAATAGCATCACCAGCCGGTCGATCCCGAGGCCCACGCCGCCCATCGGCGGCGCCCCGAACTCCAGCGCGGCCAGGAACTCCTCGTCCAGCTGCATCGCCTCCGCGTCGCCGTCGGCGGCGGCCAGCGACTGCTCGGTCAGCCGCTCTCGCTGGATCACCGGGTCGACGAGCTCGGAGAAGCCGGTGCCGCGCTCCATCCCGCCGATGATCAGGTCCCAGGCCTCGATCAGGTGCGGGTCGCTACGGTGCGGCCGCGCCAGCGGCTGAGCGCGCGGGGGGTAGTCGCAGACGAACGTGGGCTGCAGCAGCGTGGGCTCGACCAGCTCACCGAACAGCTCGATCACCAGCTTCTCCGCGTCCCAGCCGGGTTCGACCGCCACACCGTGCCGCTCGGCGACCGTCCGCAGCTCGGCGGCCGACGTCGCCGGCGTCACCTCCGTGCCGAGCACGGCGGACAGCCCGGGGTAGACGCCCAGCCACGGCCACTCCCCGTCCAGGTCGACCATCCCCGCCGCGGTCTCGACCTGACGGGAGCCCAGCAGGTCGGCGACGTCGACGATGATCTGCTGGGTGAGGGCGGCGACCGTGCGCTGGTCGCCCCAGGCCTCGTAGAACTCGAGCATGGTGAACTCGGCCGAGTGGGTGGAGTCGATGCCCTCGTTGCGGAAGATCCGACCCAGCTCGTAGACCTGGTCCACCCCGCCCACCACCGCGCGCTTGAGGAACAGCTCCAGCGCGATCCGCAGCGTCATGTCGGTGTCGAACGCGTTCAGGTGCGTCGAGAAGGGTCGGGCCTGCGCGCCGCCGTGCACCAGCTGCAGCACCGGCGTCTCGATCTCGAGGTACCCCGCACGGTGCAGCGTCTCGCGGATGCTGCGGGTGACCGCCGCGCGGGTGCGCACCATCTGCCGCGCGGCCTCCCGGACGGTGAGGTCGGCGTAGCGCTGCCGGACCCGGGTCTCGTCGGAGAGCTCCCGGTTGAGGTCGTGCAGACCCGACGGCATCGGCCGCAGCGCCTTGGCCGCCATCCCCCACTCACCGGCCAGCACGGACAGCTCACCCCGTCGGGAGGAGATCACCCGGCCCCGGACCCAGACGAAGTCGCCGAGGTCGACGTCGGCCTTCCACGCGGCCAGCGCGTCCTCCCCCACCTCGGTCAGCGAGAGCATCATCTGCAGCCGGGTGCCGTTGTCCGTCGGGGACAAACCCTCCTGCAGCGTGGCGAAGCAGAGCTTGCCGGTGTTGCGCACGAAGACCACCCGGCCGGTGACGGCCACGACGTCCTCGGTCTCCTCACCCGTCGCCAGGTGCCCCCACTGCTGCCGCACCTCGCGCAGCTCGTGGCTGCGAGGCACGCCGACCGGGTACGGTTCGCGGCCCTCGGCCAGCAGGCGCGCCCGCTTCCCCTTGCGGACGCGGATCTGCTCGGGATCGTCGGACTCGGGGCTGTCGGGCACCGCGACAGCCTATCCAGCGCCCCGGCCGGCCGATCAGCGCCGGATCGGCCCCTCGGGCTGGCACCATGCTGCCCGTGACCGCCTTTCCCCAGCAGCCCTCCCCCCAGACCGGCCTGGTGCTGGACCTCCGCAAGCCGTTCGGCGGGATCGGTTTGATCAATCCCGTAGTCGCCATCGACGGCTACCCCGCGCAAGCCGTCTGGGGCCCGAACTTCTACCCCGCGCCGGTCGGGCGCCGCCACGTCCGGGTCAGCACCCGCTACCTGTGGGAGTACGGCGCCGCCGAGACCGACGTGGACGTCTACCCCGGCCAGACCGCCGTGGTGCACTACACCCCGCCCTGGCTCACCTTCGTGTCGGGCCGGATCGGCCCCACCCCGCAGCCGCGACGGGGTGCCGTCCTCGTGGGGGTGATGCTCGTCGTCGTGGTGCTGCTCGTGGTGCTGTCGATCGTGGGCGCCTCGATGGGCTCCTGACCCGAGGCGGGCAGCCGACCGCGGTCACACGGGGGTAACGCGGGCCTGAGTAGGGTGCCGACTATGGCGGACGTCCTCTCGAGCTACTCCCCCGGCGCGGCCTTCGACGAGATGATGGACACCGAGGGCAACGTCCGACCCTCGTACAAGGCCATCCACACCACGCTCGACCGCTCCACCCCCGCCGAGCTCAAGCAGATCGCGGAGTCGCTGGCCCGCAACTACGTCCAGGCCGGCGTCACCTTCGACATCGGCGGCGTCGAGCGGCCCTTCCCGCTGGACCTGGTGCCCCGGGTGATCGCCTCGCCCGAGTGGGAGACGATCGAGGCCGGCGTCGCCCAGCGCGTCCGCGCCCTCGAGGCCTTTCTGGCCGACGTCTACTCCGACGCCCGGGTGATCGCCGACGGGGTCATCCCCAGCCAGCTGGTCACCTCCTCCAACCACTACCACCGCGCCGTCTGGGGCATCCAGCCCGGCAACGGCGTCCGGATCCACGTCTCCGGCGTCGATCTGATCCGCACCCCGCAAGGCGACGTCCGGGTGCTGGAGGACAACGTCCGGGTGCCCAGCGGCGTCTCGTACGTGATGACCAACCGCAGCGCCATGATCACCGCCCTGCCCGACGCCTTCTCCAACCAACGGATCCGCCCGGTCGCCGGCTACCCGCAGCGGCTGCTGGCGGCCCTGCGCAAGGCGGGCTCGGCCACCACCGACAACCCGACCGTGGTGGTGCTGACCCCCGGGGTCTACAACTCGGCGTACTTCGAGCACACCCTGCTGGCCCGGACGATGGGCGTCGAGCTGGTCGAGGGCCGCGACCTGGAGTGCCGCCGGGGCAAGGTCTTCATGCGGACCACGGCCGGCCTGCAGCGCGTCGACGTCATCTACCGCCGGATCGACGACGACTTCATCGACCCGGTCCACTTCCGCAGCGACTCGATGCTCGGCGTCCCCGGCCTGGTCAACGCCGTCCGGACCGGGGGCGTGGTGCTGGCCAACGCGATCGGCAACGGTGTGGCGGACGACAAGCTGATCTACACCTACGTGCCCGACCTGATCCGCTACTACCTCGCCGAGGCGCCGATCATCGCCAACGTGGACACCTGGCGGCTCGAGGACGACACGGCGAGGCAGGAGGTCCTCGACCGGCTGGACGAGCTGGTGGTCAAGCCCGTCGACGGGTCGGGGGGCAAGGGCATCGTCATCGGACCGCAGGCGACGAAGGAGGAGCTCGACGCCCTGCGCGCCCGGGTGACGGCGGACCCGCGGGGCTGGATCGCGCAGCCGGTGGTCCAGCTGTCCACGGTCCCGACGCTGATCGACGACGAGCTGAAGCCCCGGCACGTGGACCTGCGTCCGTTCGCGGTCAACAGCGGCGACGAGGTCTGGGTGCTGCCGGGGGGGCTGACCCGGGTCGCGCTGCCCGAGGGCGAGCTGGTGGTCAACTCCAGCCAGGGTGGCGGCAGCAAGGACACGTGGGTGCTGAGCCCGCCGGCGCACCGGGCACCGGTCGACGACGAGCCCGAGGCCGAGGAGGAACGCGTCGCACCCCGACCGCCCTCACCACCACCCCTGGGCCGCCGGCCGAGCGTGCTGATCAGCCCGTCCGCCATCCGCCAGGGTGCCCAGCGCGCCCAGGAGGAGCAGCAGCAACAGGAGCAGTCGTGCTGAGCCGGATCGCGGAGTCGATGTTCTGGATCGGCCGCTACGTGGAGCGGGCCGAGGACACCTCTCGGCTGCTGCAGACCCACCTGCGGTTACTGGTGGAGGACACCTCGTCCGAGGTCGAGTCCTGCGCCAACCTGCTCGCGCTGATGAGCGTCAGCCACGTCGAGCACCCCACGCACGAGGACCTGTTGCGGGTGCTCGGCTACGACGCCAAGGAGCCGACCTCGATCTTCGCCTGCTGGGCCGCGGCCCGGGACAACGCCCGGCGGGCCCGCGAGGTGATCCCGCTGGCGCTGTGGGAGGGCATCAACACCACCTGGCACCAGCTGCCGTCCGGTCGCTTCCGGACGGCCCGGGCCCACACCTTCCTCGACTGGGCCCAGGAACGGAGCGCGCTGTTCAACGGCATCGCCCGCGGCACGATGGTCCGCGACGACGGCTGGGAGTTCATGATGCTCGGCCGCTCGCTGGAGCAGGTCGACATGACCTCCCGGCTGGTCGCGTCGGCCTCGCTCACCACCGGCAGCACGAACTGGCCCTCGGTGCTGCGCGGCTGCGGCGGTCACGACGCCTTCCTGCGCACCTACCGCGGACTGCACACCGACCAGGAGGCGGCGCAGTTCCTGATCCTGGACGCCCGCTTCCCACGCTCGGTGATGCACGGGCTGGCCGCCGCCTCGGACTGCCTGCGCCGGCTCACCACCGCCAGCGGCCAGACCGCCCGGCAGTCGGAGTTCCCGGCCCGGGCCCTCGGCCAGCTGCGGGCCCGCCTGGAGTACGCCGACATCGGCGAGCTGCTGGAGAACCTGAACGCGGAGATGACCTGGGTCCAGGACGTCGCCGCCCAGGTGACGGCGGCGGTCGCCAACAACTACTTCGCCGCCGAGGACCCGACGGCGTGGATCACCGAGGGGACGCGCTGACGTGCGACTGAGCATCGACCACTCGACCGGTTTCCGCTACGCCACCCCGGTGCTGTCCTCCTACAACGAAGCCCGGATGACCCCGGCGGCGACCGAGCACCAGACCATCTGGAGCAGCCGGGTCAGCATCGAGCCGGCGGCCTGGAGCTTCACCTACAACGACTACTGGGGCACCCGGGTCACCACCTTCGAGCTGCACGAGCCCCACGAGCGGCTGACCGTGCACGCCCAGGCCGTGGTGGACACCCGTGGCGACGAGCTGTCCTGGGACACCGACCGCCGGGTGGCGCCGAGCGACCTCGGCTGGGCGGCGCTGCACGACCGCGGGGTGATCGACAAGATGGCCGAGTACCTCACCGTCAACCGCCGGACCTCACCCTCGGACGAGCTGCGCGCGCTGGCCGCCGAGGTGGCGTCCCAGCCGCCGCGGCTGGCCGGGCTGGACGTCTGCGCGCTGGTCGGCCGGCACCTGACCTACGAGCGGGGCTCGACGGAGGTCACCAGCGCGGCCGCCGACGTCTGGGACCTCGGCCGGGGCGTGTGCCAGGACTTCAGCCACGTCGCTCTGGGTGCGCTGCGCTCGATCGGGCTGCCGGCCCGCTACGTCTCGGGCTACCTGCACCCGGGCCCGCGCGAGCCCAACACGACCGTGACCGGGGAGAGCCACTCCTGGATCGAGTGGTGGTGCGGCACCTGGGTGGCGTACGACCCGACGCTGGGCCGGCGGCTGACCGACTCCTACGTCCGGGTGGGCCACGGCCGTGACTACGGTGACGTCGCGCCACTGCGGGGGACCTACTCCGGTGGCGCGTCCTCGATGTTCGTCACGGTCTCGCTGACCGAGCTCGGCTGACCCCCTGCCGCGCGCCCTCCGCCGCACTATCGTGTCGCCATGAGCAACTACGGGCAGCAGCCGAACCCCTACGCCCAGCCCGGCCAGCCGTACGGGCAGCCCGCCCGACCGGGCCAGCAGCCCTACGGTCAGCCGCAGCAGCCGTACGGTCAGCCGCAACCGGGGTACGGCCAGCCGGGCTACGGGCAGCAGGGATACGGCCCGCAGGGTGCTCCGGGCCAGTGGACGCCGCAGCCGCCGGTCGCCCGCAAGCCCACCCTGGTCAAGCACGCGCTGCCGGTGACCACCATGGACAAGCTGGTCGGGCAGGAGATCACCGAGGTGCTGGGCGACGTGCTGGGCGTGGTGGTCCGCACCCGTGAGCTGCGCGCCGACCTGCGCCAGGGCAACCCGATCGACGGCTACGTGACGATGCTGACCGAGTCCCGCCAGGACGCGGTCGCCCGGCTGGTCGAGATGGCGGTGGCCGCGGGCGCGCACGCCGTCGTCGGCCTGCGCTACGACTGCAGCGAGATCACCCAGTCCCTGAGCGAGGTCGCCGCGTACGGCACGGCGGTCAGGCTCGCGAGCGAGCCCGCGACACCGGCCTGACAGTATGGACGGCATGAGCGACGAGCAACCGGAGACGACCGACCCGGCTGAGGACACCAAGCGCAAGTTCCGCGAGGCCCTCGACGCCAAGAAGGGCCGGCAGGGCGAGGACCACATCGACGGCGGTCAGCAGCCCGGCCACGCCCACGGCCGGATCGAGACCAAGCGCACCTTCCGCCGCAAGACCGGCTAGGGGTTCGAGAGCGAAACCTCTGCGAGGTCTTCGACCAGCTCAGGGCGCGGTTTCTACGCGCCCCGAGCTCGTCGAGCCGGCTCAGGCCCGCTTCAGCCGTACCGTCAGGATCTCGAACGGGCGCAGGGCCAAGGTGGCGCCGGTCGCGGTTGCGCGACAGCGCCCGTGGCCGAGAGGCCGCTCCAGCAGGTCGGTGAACGCCACCGAGGCGACGTCGAAGCCGGCCACCAGCTCTCCGGCCGCCCGACCGCCGCGGGACTCGTACAGCCGGACGACCACGTCGCCGCTCTGGTCCTCGGCCAGCTTCACGGCCTCGACGACGACGGCCGGGTTCGAGACGGTGAGCAGCGGCGCGACGTCGGCCGCACCGGTGACCACCCGCTCGGGCAGGTTGGTCCGGTAGCCCTCCTCGACCGCGTCGGCGATCGCAGCCGCCGGCCGGATGGTCACCCGGCTCAGGTGCCGGCCCTGGTCGGCGCCGGGGTCGGGGAACTCCGGCCCCCGGACCAGGGACAGCCGGACCGTGGTGGTGCTGCCGCCGTCCGCCCGCGCCGTGCGGTTCACGTCGTGGCCGTAGAGGCAGTCGTTGCTGACCACCACGCCGTAGCCCGGCTCCTCCACGTGCATCCAGCGCTGGGCGCAGGTCTCGTAGCGGGCGTACTCCCACGAGGTGTTCGCGTGCGTCGGCCGCTGCACGTGCCCGAACTGGGTCTCCGCGCTCGCCGTAGCGGCGTGCACGTCCAGCGGGAAGCCGAGCTTGAGCAGCTTGTGCTTCTCGTGCCAGTCCAGCTCGGTGAGCACCTCGACCGACGGCGAGCCCGCGGCCAGGAGTATCCGCTGCGACACCGTGGAGGAGCCGAAGCTGCGGCGCACCACCACGGTCGCGGCGTCCGCGCCCTCCTCGGTCTCGATGGCGTCCACGCCGTCGATCTCGGTCAGGCTGCGCCGGTAGTGCACGTCGACGTCCCAGGCGTCCCAGTTGTTCGGCAGGTCGCGGTGCAGCTGCAGCCGCAGCGCCGTCTCGTCGGGCGCGATCGCCTCCCGACCCGAGGCGGCGTCGATGAGCGAGCCGATCTGGCCGCGCTCGTCGACCACCACCCGGAGGATGCCGTTGTCCAGCACGACGTCGCCGCCGTCCCGGGCCAGGGTCACCGGCTGGGCCGTTCGGACCTCGGACGCACCCAGGGCCGGCACCCCGCGCCGGCCGTGCGGCGCCGCGTTGAAGACCAGGTAACGGTCGCCCTCGCCGGCCAGCGCCGTCGTGGCCGCCGCGATCAGCGCCTCGGCGCGGCGCTCGATCGCGGCGTAGTTGCGCTCAGCGTCGTGGGCCACCCAGGCGATGCCGCTGCCCGGCAGGATGTCGTGGAACTGCTGCAGCAGCACGAGGTGCCACAGCTCCTCCAGCTCGGCGTACGGGTACTCCGCCCCCAGCCGGACGGCCGCGGTGGACGCCCACAGCTCGGCCTCGCGCAGCAGGTGCTCGCTGCGCCGGTTGCCGCGCTTGGTGCGGGCCTGGGTGGTGTAGGTGCCGCTGTGCAGCTCCAGGTACATCTCCCCGGTCCACACCGGCGGGTTCGCGTACTCGGCCGCGGCCGCGTCGAAGAAGGCCCGCGGCGACTGCATGGTCACCGTGGGCGAACCCTCGACCGAGGCCATCCGGTGGGCGGTGGCCACCATCTCCCGGTTCGGGCCGCCGCCGCCGTCGCCGTAGCCGAAGGGCACCAGCGACATGGTCGCCAGGCCCTTCTCCCGGTACTGGTGCTCGGCCAGCGCGAGCTCGCGGCCGGACAGGTCGGAGTTGTAGGTGTCGACCGGTGGGAAGTGGGTCAGGACCCGGGAGCCGTCGATGCCCTCCCACCAGAAGGTGTGGTGCGGCATCTTGTTGGTCTGGTTCCACGACATCTTCTGGGTCAGGAAGTACTTCGACCCGGACGCGCGGACGATACCCGGCATGGCTGCGGAGTAGCCGAACGAGTCGGGCAGCCACGCTTCCTCCGTCTCCACCCCGAAGTTCTCCAGGAAGAAGCGCTTGCCCGCGACGAACTGGCGCGCCATCGCCTCCCCGCCCGGCATGTTGGTGTCGGCCTCGACCCACATCCCGCCGACGGGCACGAACTGGCCCCGTGTCACGCAGTCCTTGATGCGCTCGAACAGCTCGGGGTAGAACTCCTTGACCCACGCGTACTGCTGGGCCGAGGAGCAGGCGAAGACGAAGTCCGGGTCGGCGTCGGCGAGCGCGACGACGTTGGAGAAGGTGCGCGCGCACTTGCGGATGGTCTCGCGCACCGGCCACAGCCAGGCGGAGTCGATGTGGGCGTGCCCGACCGCGGTCAGGTGGTGGGCGCTGGCGTACGCGGGCCGGCTGAGCACGTCGACCAGCTCGGCGCGCGCGGCGGCGGCGGTGCCGGCGATGTCGTCCGGGTCGAGGACGTCGAGCATCCGCTGCAGGGCCTGCAGGATCTCCGCGCGCCGGGGCAGCGTCTCCGGCAGCTCGCGCATCAGCCCGTCGAGGCTGCCGATCTCGCCCAGCAGCCGCCAGACCTGGCCGTCCAGTAGACCCAGCCGGCACTGCCGCAGCTCGTACAGCTCCTCGTCTCCGGCGGTGTCGGGGTCGCCGTAGGGGGTCGGCTGCTGCAGGTCCATCCCCTTGACGTGCCGGGTGTGCGCGACGTTCGGGTTGGCCGCGGCCTCCACGTACAGGTCGACCGGCGCGGTGGCGTCCAGCGGCACGTGGTTGTTCATCGGCGAGATCGCCTTGATCGTGCTCCCTCGCGGCGTCCAGGCCAGGCCCTCGGCCTGGAAGCCCGAGTGCTCGCCATTGAAGCCCAGGTCGACGACCAGCTCGACGCTCGTGTCGGCCACCGCCTGCCATTCCTCGGGCACCGCGCCCGTGACGTGGATCCAGGTGGTGCTCCAGGGCCGACCCCACGCCATCCCCTCCTGCACCGGCACGTACTCCTGCGCCAGCGCCTCCTCGACGCCCACCGGCTCCCCCGGCGCCTGCCACCACGAGAGGCCGAGCGGGGCGGTGGCCCGGTAGAGCGCGGGCTCGACGTACTCGGCGACGAAGCGCGTGAGCCGGTTCTCGAGCAGGGTCTTCTGGTCATGCATGGGGAATCGCTCCTGAAAGAGGTTGGGTCGCGGCTGAGCCCTTCGACGGGCTCAGGGAACGGGGTCGTTGGGTGAGGAAGGGAACGGGTTGCTCAGCCCTTGACGCCGCCGCCGAAGGCGAACGCGCCGCCGAGGCGTCGGCTGAGCACCAGGTACAGCAGGACCGAGGGCAGTGAGTAGAGCAGTGCGTACGCGGCCAGCTGGCCGTAGACGATCTGCCCGTACTGGCCGAAGAAGGTGTAGATGGTCACCGACATCGGCTGCTTCTCGGGGCTGAGCAGCAGGATGAAGGGGACGAAGAAGTTCCCCCAGAGGCCGATGAAGGTGTAGATCCCCACCACCGACAGCCCGGGCGCCATCAGCGGCATGATGATCCGGCGCAGCCCCTGCAGCGGGGTGGCGCCGTCGGTCCAGGCGGCCTCCTCCAGCTCGATCGGGACGCCGTCCATGAAGTTCTTGGTCAGCCAGATCGAGATGGGCAGGGCCGTGGTGGCCATGAAGACCATGGTGGCGACCATCGAGTCGTCGAGCGCCAGCTGCACGAACAGCCCGTACACCGGGACCATGATCGCGGTGATCGGCAACCCGGTGGCGAAGAGGATCGTCAGCATGAACGGCCGCTTGAGCCGGGAGCGGTAGCGCGACAGCGGGTACGCGGCCAGGGTGGCGCAGACCATGGTGATGATCGTGCCGCCGATGCAGAGGATCGCGCCGTTCAGCAGCGGCCGGTAGGTGGTCTCGGAGTTCATCACCGCGCGGAAGTTGCCCAGGCTGAAGGGCTTCGGCCAGGTGATGCTGACGCCTTGGGCGGGATCGCCGTTGAACGCGGCGAACAGCACCCACAGCAACGGGACGATGAACGCAGCGGCGATGATCAACAGGCCGATGCTGCCGATCATCCGGCCCGACAGCCGCTTGCGCCGGTGCGGCGGCGGCTTGGCGACGGTGGCCGTCGCGGTCTGCTCAGCGGTGGCGGCGGTGTCGGTGGTCACAGCGTCTCCGACCGGTTGAGGGTGCGCAGGTAGATCAGGGAGAAGACTGCGCCGATCACCAGCAGCAGCAGCGCGATCGCGGTGCCGTAGCCGAGGTCGGAGGCGATGAAGGCCTGGTTGTAGGCGAACAGCGGCAGGGTCATGCTCTTGTCGCTCGGTCCGCCCTTGGTCATGGTGTAGATCAGCCCGAAGACCGACAGCGTCTGCAGGGTGATCAACATCAGGTTGGTGCCGATGCTGCGACGGACCATCGGGATGGTGATGGCGGTCAGCATCCGCAGCCCGTTCGCCCCGTCGACCAGCGCCGACTCCTCGATGTCCTTCGGAACCTCCGAGAGGGCGGCGGAGTAGACCAGCATCGAGAACGCCGTACCCCGCCAGACGTTGGCGATCGAGACCGCGAGGATCGGGTTGTCGTAGAGCCACTGCTGGGGCGGCAGGTGCAGGAAGCCCGTGATCGAGTTCCACGAGCCGCCGTCGCCGAGCACGGCCTGCCACAGGTAGGCCACCACGACCTCGGGCAGCACCCACGCCCCGATCACCACCGCGGAGCAGAAAGCCCGTACCAGCAGGAAGCTGGAGCGGTTGAGCAGGGCCAAGATCATCCCGAGGATGTTCTGGCCGATGATCGCGGAGAGGAAGGTGAAGATCAACGTCAGGCCCAGCGAGGAACGGAACGCCGGGTCGCCGAGGGCGCGGGTGAAGTTGGCGATGCCGATGAACTGCGTGCCGGTCTGGCCGGTGAGGGCCATGTTGGTGAAGGCGGCGTAGACGCAGTAGGCGATCGGGCCGGCCAGGAACACCACCAGCAGCAGGACGGCAGGGCCCAGCGGCACCCCTCGCACCAGGGTGCGGCCCTGGTGCCGGCTTCGGGGTGGTGCGGTCGGCAGCCGCGCGGGCGCCGACACGCTCACTTGGTCAGGACCTTGTCCGCACCGACAATCTTGGTGACGCCGTCGGTGTAGAACTGCGCGGCCGCGGCGGGATCGGCGCTGCCGGTGATCACCTTCTCACCGGCCTGCTGGATGAGCAGGCTGATCTTGGCGTACTCGGCGTAGGCCGGACGGTAGATCGTCGACTCGACGAGGTCGGAGAAGAAGGCGTTGGTCGGGTTGGCCTTGGTGTAGGTCGGGTCCTTGGCCACGTCGGTCCGGACGGGGATCTGGACGTTCTTGATCGCCCAGTCCAGCTCGCCCTGCTTGGCCGTCAGCAGCTTGATCAGCTCCCAGGCGGTGGCCGGGTTCTGAGAGTTCTTGGGGATGGCCCAGGTCCAGCCGCCGGACAGCGTCACCTTGCCGTTGCCCTGGCCGTTCTGCGTCGGCATCGCGACGTTGCCCATGACCTTGTTCCACTCGGGCCAGGGGGCCGCTCCGCCAGAACCCCAGTTGCCCGACAGCCAGCTGCCGTCGACCGCGATGGCCAGCTTGCCCTTGGGCAGCAGGTCCTGCCCGACGGTGTTCGCCCAGGTCGGGTTGAGCGCCTGCTGCGGCGTCGGGGCCAGCCCGGTCGAGTAGATCTTCTGCAGGAAGGTCAGGGCGTCGACGAAGTTCTGCGACCCGACCACCCACTTCTGGCTGGCCTTGTCGTAGAGCGTGCCGCCGTCGGTCCCGTAGAGCAGCATCTCGAAGCCCTGCATGGTGGCACCCTCGCCGGTCCCCGTACCGGCGTAGACGTTCAGCGGGATGACGCCGGGCACCTTGTCCTTGACGGCCTGCGCCGCGTCGAGGATGTCCTGCCACGTCTTGGGCGCCCAGTCCGCCGACAGCCCGGCCTGCTTGAGCAGCGTCTTGTTGAACCAGATCGCCCGGACATCGGTGCCGTCAGGGATGCCGTAGGTCTTGCCGTCCAGACCCTGGGCCGCGGTCTTCGCGGTGTCCTTGAACTGGCTCCAGTCGGCCCAGCCGCTGATGTGGTCGTCCAGCGGGCTGAGGTAGCCGGCGGCGATGTCAGAGTTGATCAAGAAGGTGTCCTCGTACGCCAGGTCGGGCGCCGTCCGCGGGGAACGCATGGCCAGCTGCAGCTTGGTGTAGTAGTCGTTCTCCGACGCGGTGATCGGCTGGAGCTTGACCGTCGCCCCCGGGTTGGCGGCGCTGAACTGCTTGGCGATGTCGCCCAGGAAGTTGGCCTGGATCTTGGAGTTGCCGAACTGCTGGTAGGTCACCTTCACCTCACCGGTGATGGCTCCGGCCGAGGCGCTCGACCCACTGCCGGGGGCCGTACCGCTGCCGCTCTTGCCGCAGGCTGCGAGGCCCGCCGTGGCACCGAGACCGGCCGTGGCCCAGAGGAACTCTCTCCTACGCATGATTCTCCCTTGAATGCTGGTGGCTGCTGAGGACGCGCTGGTGCCGAGGACCCCTCGGCAGGGGGAGCAGGACGCTCACGCAGGAGACGGCCGTCCGGGCCCCGGAGGGCATGCCGGACGGGACCGGCGACCAGCGGGCGACATCGCCCATGCTCACTCTCCCCTAGCGGACGCAACCGCTTGCGCGATGGCTTCCCCGCGAACGTAACAGCCCGATACACTCCCCGCAAGCGTTTGCGCGTAGGACGCGTCGATGCGGTGGACACCAGGGCCCCCGAGACCGGAGACCCAGAGACACGAAGAGGTGATCGATGGCCACGATGGCGGAGGTCGCCGCGCTGGCCGGCGTCTCGACCTCGACGGTCTCCCACGTCCTGAACCGGACGCGGGCGGTCGACCCGCGGACCCGCGCCCGGGTGGAGCAGGCCATCCGGGCCACCGGCTACCGGCCCAACCACGTCGCCCGGTCGCTGGCCACCTCGAGCAGCCGCACGATCGGTCTGGCCATGTCGATGCTGGGCCGGGACAACTACTTCGCCGAGTTCGCGCACTCGATCGAGACCAGCGCCCGGCAGGCCGGCTACACGCTCACCTACGCCGACACCCACGACGAGGCCGGCACCGAACAGCTGGTGCTCACCCAGTTCCTGTCGCAGCGGATCGACGGCATGATCTGGGCCTCGAGCGGGTCACCGGCGGACGCCGTCGGCCCCGCGGTCGCGACCGTGCTGGTGGACCGGCTGCGCGACGAGCCGCACGACCAGATCGGCCCGGAGAACCTCGAGGCGATGGCTACCCTGACCGCCCACCTGGCCGACCACGGCCACCGCAGGATCGCCCTCGTCGCCGGACTGGACGGCTGGAGCACCACCGCGGAGCGGATCGCCGGCTACCGCCGGGTCGTCGCCGAGCGGGGTCTGGACGCCGACCCGGCCCTGGTGGTGCACGGCGACTCCCAGACCGAGCCGGCTCGACGGGCCTCGCACGCCCTGTTCGCCGCCGACGACCCACCGACCGCCCTGATCAGCGCCAACAACGCGATGACCTTCGGGGTGCTGCGGGCGCTCCGCGAGCTCGGCCTCTCCGCGCCGCACGACGTGGCCCTGGCCTGCTACGACGACTTCGACTGGGCCGACCTCGTCACGCCCGGCCCGACGGCGATGCGGCAGCAGATCGACCGGATGGGCAGGCGCAGTGTCGAGCTGCTGCTGGCCCGGATCAAGGACCCCTACCGGCCCTACGTCACCGAGCGCGTCGCGCCGGAGTTCCGGGTCCGCGAGACCTGCGGCTGCCCACCCGCCACCGTGCCCCACCCGCAGCGGATCCCGATGGGCAGGCCCGCGCGCACCCTGGCCGTGTCCTAAGGACGCAGCCGGACCCGGATGCCGTCGGGCCCGGGCAGGAACTCGACCTCGGACAGGTCGTCCACCACGGCGTCGGCGTCGAGGTCCTCGCGGGCGGTGGTGGTGACCACGGCGAGGGTGGCGCAGCCGGCTGCGCGCGCGGACTCCAGGCCCTTGGGCGCGTCCTCGACCACCAGGCAGCGGCGGGGGTCCACCCCCAGCCGGCGCGCGGCCTCGAGGAACGGGTCGGGGGCGGGCTTCCCACGGGACACGTCGTCCACGGTGATCAGGACCGACGGGGGGACCAGCTGGGCGGCGGCGATCCGCGCCCGCGCCAGCGGCCCGTTGCACGAGGTGGCGATGGCGCTCTTGGCGTGGCTCAGGCTGGCCAGGGCCTCGGCCGCACCCGGCAGCACCACGATGTCGTGCACGTCGGCCAGCTCCAGCTCGTCGATCCGCCGGATCGCCTCGGCCTGCCGCTCCTGCGGCAGCAGCGCCCGCACCACCTGGGCCGACGGCATCCCGTGGTGTCGACCGACCTGGTCGGGATCGAGCCCGAACTCACCCATCCAGGTGGTCCAGGCCCGCACCACCGCCGGCGTGGAGTCGATCAGAGTCCCGTCCATGTCGAAGAGGACGCCCTCGAAGACCGCGCCCGCCAAGTCGTTCAGCCCCACCGCATGCTCCTCCTGTGCCCGTCCGGACGACCCATCCTCCCCGAACAGGCGCCGCCCGTCCGACCCCATCCCGAAATGCCCTTGCTGAGTGAGTGCTCACTCACTACGCTGGGCACCGTGCCCCGCGCTACCCCACTGCCGCCCGACGAACGACGAGCCGCCCTGCTGGCCGCGACCGAGCCGCTGCTGGAACGGCACGGGCGCGACGTCTCGACCCGGCAGATCGCCGAAGCCGCCGGCGTGGCCGAGGGCACGATCTTCCGCGTCTTCGCCAGCAAGGACGCGCTGATCGACGCCTGCCTGGAGGAGTCCTTCGACGTCAGGCACACCTGTGACCAGCTGCTGGCCATCGAGCCCTGGTTGGACGTCGGCTCGGCGGTCCTGGCCGCAGTCACCATCGTGCAGGCGCGGCTGCGGCGCGTCATCGCCCTCTTCCACGCCCGCCGGCTGCACGCGCCCTCCGCCGAGCAGGTCGACCACTTCCGCGCCCGCCAGGCTGAGCAGACCGAGCAGCTGACCCTCGCCCTGGTCGCGGTGCTGACGCCGCACGCCAGCCAGCTGCGCCATTCCCCGGAGGAGGTGGCCGCCGCCCTCCGCACCATGACCTTCGCCTTCAGCCACCCGATGCTGAGCGAGGGCCGCGTCAGCACTCCCGAGCAGATCACCGACCTGGTGCTGCACGGGGTCTCCCGCACGACACCATCGCCCTTCGAGGAGCCGCTGTGCTGATCTCCCTGCTGCGTCGTCACCTGGCGCCCTACCGTCGGCTCCTGCTCGGGGTCGTCGTGCTGCAGCTGCTGGGCACGGTGGCCGCGCTCTACCTGCCCAGCCTGAACGCCTCGATCATCGATCGCGGCGTGGCCACCGGGGACACCGGCTTCATCTGGCACACCGGCGGGATCATGCTCGGGGTGAGCCTGGTGCAGATCGTCTGCACCATCGTGGCCACCTACCTGGGCGCCCGGACGGCGATGAGCTTCGGCCGCGATGTCCGTGCGGCGATCTTCGACCGGGTGCTCGCGTTCTCCTCCCGCGAGCTGAACACGTTCGGCGCCCCCTCCCTGATCACCCGGAACACCAACGACGTCCAGCAGGTGCAGATGCTGGTGCTGCTGTCGGCCACGGTGTTCGTGGCCGCGCCGATCACCATGGTCGGCGGCATCGTGATGGCGATGCGGCAGGACGTGGGCCTGTCCTGGCTGGTCGTGGTCTCGGTACCGCTGCTGGTGGGCGCGATCTATGCGGTGATTCGCAAGATGGGGCCGCTGTTCCGGGTCATGCAGACCCGGATCGACAACCTCAACCGCGTGCTGCGGGAGCAGATCACCGGCATCCGGGTGGTGCGGGCCTTTGTCCGCGAGCCGTACGAGACCGCCCGCTTCGACACCGCCAACGCCGAGCTGACCGCCACCGCCACCTCGGTCGGCCGGTTGCAGGCCACGATCTTCCCGATCGTGATGCTGATCCTCAACGTGTCCAGTGTCGCGGTGCTGTGGTTCGGGGCGCGGCGGATCGAGTCCGGTCAGATGCAGATCGGCTCGCTGACCGCGTTCCTCACCTACCTCGTCCAGATCCTGATGTCGGTGATGATGGCCACCTTCCTGCTGATGATCGCGCCGCGGGCCATGGTTTGTGCCGAGCGCATCCAGGAGGTGCTGCGCACCGAGTCCTCCGTCGTACTGCCCGAGCGACCGGTGACCCAGCTGGTCGCGCACGCCACCGTCGCCTTCCGCGACGCGGAGTTCACCTACCCCGGGGCAGACTCCCCCGTGCTGCACGGCATCGACCTGGTGGCCCGACCCGGCCAGACGACCGCGATCATCGGGTCCACCGGTGCGGGCAAATCCACCCTGGTCTCATTGATCCCACGGCTGATCGACCTCACGGGCGGCTCCGTCGAGGTGGACGGCGTCGAGGTGCGTGAGCTCGACCCCGACCTGCTCTGGAGCCGGATCGGCCTGGTGCCCCAGAAGCCGTTCCTCTTCTCCGGCACCGTGGCGAGCAACCTGCGCTACGGCAAGCCGGACGCGACGGACGACGAGCTCTGGCACGCACTGCGGGTCGCCCAGGCCGAGGACTTCGTCCGCGCCATGCCGGGCCAGCTGGAGGCCGACATCAGCCAGAGCGGCAGCAACGTCTCCGGCGGCCAGCGGCAGCGGCTCTCGATCGCGCGCGCCCTGGTGAAACGACCCGAGATCTATGTCTTCGACGACTCCTTCTCCGCCCTGGACGTGACCACTGACGCCCGGCTGCGCGCCGCGCTCAGACGCGAAACCGCGTCCTCCTGCGTGATCATCGTCGGCCAGCGTGTCGCCACCATCGCCGACGCCGACCAGATCGTCGTCCTCGAGCACGGAGCGATTGTGGGTACCGGCACCCATGAGGAGCTGCTCGCCGACTGCCCTACCTACGCCGAGATCGTCAGTTCCCAGATGAGCGCCGCGGAGGTGGCCGCATGAGCACCAACACCCCGGCCAGGACGCCGGTCAAGGCCCCGGAGCGGCCCCAGTACGCGCCCACCCGGCGCGGCGGGGGGCCGTGGAACCAAGCAGCACCGGTGGAGAAGTCGGCCAACTTCTGGCCGTCGCTGCGCCGGCTGCTCAGCCACCTCGCGCCCGAGCGGCTGATCCTGCTCGCGGTGATCGCGCTGGCTGTGGCGGGCATCGTGGCCACCGTCTACGGGCCCCGGCTGCTGGGCTTCGCGACCGACGTGATCTTCACCGGGCTGGTCGGCAAGAATCTTCCGGCGGGCGCGACCAAGGAGCAGGCGGTGGCAGCGCTGCGGGCCCAGGGCAACGACACCTACGCCAACCTGGTGCAGCGGCTGGACGTGGTGCCGGGCCAGGGCATCGACTTCGGTCAGCTGGGTCGCTGGCTGCTGCTCGCGCTCGGGCTGTACCTCGTGTCGGCCCTGTTCCTGTGGCTGCAGGGCTACCTGCTCAACGGGGCGGTGCAACGCTCGATCTACGCGCTGCGCAACGAGGTCGAGGCCAAGATCAACCGGCTGCCGCTCAGCTACTTCGACCGGCAGACCCGCGGCGAGCTGCTCAGCCGGGTCACCAACGACATCGACAACGTCGCGCAGTCGCTGCAGCAGACGCTCAGCCAGCTGCTGACGTCGCTGCTGACCGTGATCGGGGTGGGAGTGATGATGTTCGTCGTCTCACCGACCCTGGCCCTGATCGCCCTGATCACCATCCCGGTGTCGGTGCTGATCACCTCGCTGATCGGGAAGCGGTCCCAGAAGCTGTTCATCCAGCAGTGGAAGTCCACCGGTGAGCTGAACTCCCACATCGAGGAGGCGTTCACCGGCCACGGCCTGGTCAAGGTGTTCGGCCGGCAGGCCGAGGTCTCGGCGGTCTTCGCCGAGCGGAACTCCCGGCTGTTCGGCGCCAGCTTCGGCGCCCAGTTCGTGTCCGGCATCATCATGCCGTCGATGATGTTCATCGGGAACCTGAACTACGTGGTCATCGCGGTGGTCGGCGGGCTGCGGGTGGCCAGCGGCACCCTGAACCTCGGCGACGTCCAGGCGTTCATCCAGTACAGCCGTCAGTTCACCCAGCCGCTGACCCAGGTGGCCTCGATGGCCAACCTGCTGCAGTCCGGCATCGCCTCGGCCGAGCGCGTGTTCGAGGTGCTGGACGCCGAGGAGCAGTCGGCCGAGCCGGCGGCCCGCGGCGGTGCGGCCGTCGCCACCCGGGGACGGGTGGAGTTCGAGCACATCGCGTTCTCCTACGAGGAGGAGCGACCGCTGATCACGGACCTCTCGCTGGTGGCCGAGCCGGGCAGCACCGTGGCCATCGTCGGTCCGACCGGCGCGGGCAAGACGACGCTGGTGAACCTGATCATGCGGTTCTACGAGCTGGACGGCGGGCGCATCACCCTCGACGGGGTGGATGTGGCCGCCCTCTCCCGCGCCGAGCTGCGGTCGAAGATCGGGATGGTGCTGCAGGACACCTGGCTCTTCCACGGCACCATCCGGGACAACATCGCCTACGGCCGGCCGGACGCGACCGAGGCGGAGATCCTCGTCGCGGCGGCGGCCACCTACGTGGACCGCTTCGTGCACGCGCTGCCCGAGGGGTACGAGACGGTGATCGACGAGGAGGGCAGCAACATCAGCGCGGGTGAGAAGCAGCTGATCACCATCGCCCGCGCCTTCCTGGCCAACCCGGCGCTGCTGATCCTGGACGAAGCCACCAGCTCGGTCGACACCCGGACCGAGGTGCTGGTGCAGCGCGCCATGGCTGCGCTACGCACCGACCGGACCAGCTTCGTGATCGCCCACCGGCTCTCCACGATCCGGGACGCGGACCTCATCCTGGTGATGCAGGACGGCCAGATCGTGGAGCAGGGCACCCACGACGCCCTGCTCGAGGCCCGCGGCGCCTACTTCGACCTCTACAACTCCCAGTTCGCCGCCCCCACCGACGAGGACGAGGCGAACGCCCCTCATTTGCTCACACCAGTCGGCGGCCCGGTCTCCGGCTGAGCGTGGACCGATGGGCCCTCGGTCGACTGATGTGAGCAAATGAGGGCGTTCACTGGAGCATGTCGATCGCCCTCAACACCGCCGCCACGCACGCGTCCGGCTCGTCCTCCAGCATCCGCCACGTGAAGCGCAGAACTGTCCAGCCGTCGAGCACCACGGCGTTCTGCCGGCGTCGGTCGTTCTCGAAGATCTCCGGGTCGTCCTCGTGCAGACGGCCGTCGATCTCGATCACCAGCCTGAGCTTCGGGAACCCGATGTCGAGGCGATAGAGGTGGCCGTCGATGACGACAGGGTGGTTGGACTCCCAGCCATCGATCCCGGCGGCTCTCAGCAGCCGGTGGCCCCGCCGCTCGGCCGCGGACCAGGGTTCGTCGCGTGAGTCGACCAGCAGCTCACGGCGCAGCTGGTTGCCCGGCCGCTCCGGTGTGAGCTCGAAGGCCTGCCACATCTCGCGCAGGGTCGCGTTTCCCGTGCGCAACACCTGGTCGATCCCGTCGCCGCCGACCACGTCGCACAAGTCGAGTGCGGTGAGAGCCGGAGCCGTGAAGCGCAGACCAGCGCGTTCCTGAACCAGCTCGGCCGGGACCAGAGAACGGCGGAAGACGAAGCCTTCGCGGGGCGGGTGCTGCCTCCGGCTGGCGCACTCGACGACCTCGCACCGGATGCTCGGCCAGAAGGAGACCCGGGCCGCGGCGGTTCCGAGCAGGACCGCGTCCGGGTCGGCGTGACTCAGTGCCTGAATTCGTACAGAAAGATCTTCAGCGCTCGAGGGCGGCGCGTACACCCCGGGTAGGACCTGCCGCAGCTGGCCCTGGCGCAACCGCCAGGCGACCGCTGCGGCCAGTTCTGGATGCTGGCGTCGCACCAGCAGGCCCTGCTGGTCCAGGATTTGGCGGATGTCGTTCTCGGAAGCCCTCATACCTGGGGAGGGCCCGTAGATTCGAGCCGATGTTAACGACCGAGGCGCAGAATCTCACCTGTTGACCCACACCTGATTCAGTAGAGGTCGGGCCGGCGGTCGGCGAAGGCATGGTTGTACGGCCCGATCTCCTTGGCCAGGGCCCGGCTCAGGTCGAACTCGGCGAACAGCGTCGTCGCGTCGCCCTGGGCCGGACCGGCGACGGGATAGCCCTCGACGTCGCAGATGACGCTGCCTCCGATCCATTCCACGCCGCGCTCGGCCCCGACCCGGTCGCACACGACGACGAAGACCCGGTTCACCGCGGCGCCGGCCTGGGCCTTGACCATCTCGGGTGCACGCTCGCCCCTCACCGTGGGGATGCTCGGCCAGTTCGACGGCGCCACCACGATCTGGGCTCCGCGCAGGGCCACGTCGCGGACCATCTCGGGGAACTCGAGGTCGTAGCAGATCATCGCTGCGACCACCCCGACGCTGGTCCGCACCACCGGCGCCAGTGCGTCGCCGGCGGCGAACACGTTCTTCTCCGTTCCCCACAGGTGGGTCTTGCGGTACACGGCCAGCAGCCGGCCGCCGTCCACCACGACCAGGCTGTTGTACGGACGCTCGCCCTCACCGCGCTCGCAGAAGCCGCCGACCAGGACGATCCCGTGCTGGGCCGAGAGGTCGCTCAGCAAGGTGACCGTCGGCCCGTCCACCGGCTCCGAGCGCTCGACCGCCTCGGCGAGGTCGGCGAAGACATAGCCCGAGATGACCAGCTCGGGCAGCACCACCAGGCGGGCACCCCGGGCGGCGGCGACCTCCACGGCGGCGACGACGCGGGCGCGGTTGCCGTCGGGGTCGTCGACGTCGATCGTCAGCTGGCAGGCGGCGACGGTCGTCAGGCTCGGAGAACTCATGGCCGCCATCCTGCCCGCCGCACCTCCAGGACACCTGCCGGTCCGGGCGGCGGCGGCACGAACGCCTCCCGGGGGAACGGGCGCAGCGCGTCCGCGGCGTACTGCGGCCCCAGTCCGCGCCGTCGAGCTCCGGCCGCCTGCTGCACCAGACCCCGCGGCAGTACGAGGTGTGCCGAGAGCAGAGCGCTGTCCGACGCGGTCAGGGAACGCAGCAGGAGGACGCCCAGGGACCAGGGCGGGTTGGCCACCACCCGGAACGGCCGGGACGGCCAGCGGAAGTCCGCCAGGTCGGCCTCGACCACCGTGACGGTGCCCGGCTCCCGTCCCGCCGCCGCGGCGAAGCGGGACCGGAGGCGGTCTGCCCGGCCGGAGTGCAGCTCGACCGCCAGCACCCGGGCCCCCGCCGCCCGGAGCGGCTCGGTCAGGGCGCCCTCGCCGGCCCCGAGGTCCAGGACAAGGTCGCCCGGTCGCACCCGCGCCGCCACGACGAGCCGAGCAGCCGGTTCAGCCAGCAGCCGGTGCCACCCCCAGCGCCGGTCGGGCCGCGTGGCCCCGGACACGCGCGACCATCCAGAACATGATCATGGTCGCGAACACTAGCCCGGGAGGCGGCGGCCGGTCACCTGCTTTTCGCCGGCTCAGCGGCGGGCCCTACCGTCCAGCCGCAGCGCCGTGGAGGCGTCGCGGTGCGTGCCGGTCGTCCCCACGTGCCGGTCGCTGATGGTCGCGCCGTTCTTCAGCACGTGGACGAACGCCATCGCGTGGCCACGACCGACCCCCCAGCCGTCCGCGAGCCAGCTCACGACCTCACCGGCCTTGGTGTCCGCGCCGAAGCCGCGCGCGTGAGCGAGAGCCAGCAGCTGGTCGGGAGTCTGCCCCGTCTTGTCCTCGAGCGAGTCGAGGTAGGCCTGGAATGACATGGTGCCTCCTGGGGTGGGTGTCGCCAGCTGAGACCGGCTCCGGGGGCCGAACTCATCGCCCGCTCAGTAGAGGTCGGTCCGCCGGTCGTCGAAGACGTGGTTGCGGAGGCTGATCTGCTTGTTCAGGGCGGCGTCGAGGTCGACCTCGGCGACCAGCAGGCAGGCGGCGCCCCACTGCGGCCCGGCCAGTCGGAAGCCGTCCACGTCGCAGACGACGCTGCCGCCGACCCAGCCGACGCCGCGCTCGGGCCCGACCCGGTCCGCGACCACCACGACGAGGTGGTTCGTCGCCGCGCTGGACATCGCCGTGCTCACCTCCGGCGGACGCGTGTTCGCCACGTCGGCGGCCGGCCAGTTGGCCGGCGAGGCCACCAGCTGAGCTCCCCGCAGGGCGACGCTGCGGACCACCTCCGGGAACGTCAGGTCGTAGCAGATCAGCGGGGCCACGACCCCGACCCGGGTGGCCACCACGGGCGGCAACGCGTCCCCGGGGGTGAAGTGCACCTTCTCGGAGTTCCAGAGGTGGGTCTTGCGGTAGACCGCGAGCACCTCACCGCCGTCCACCACCACCGCGCTGTTGTACGGCAGGTCGCGCTCGGACATCTCGCAGAAGCCGGCCACCAGCACCAGACCGTGCCGGCGCGACAGGTCGCGGAACAGCTCGACCGACGGCCCGGACACCGGCTCGGCCCGAGCGGCCGCCTCGGCGGCGTCACGGAAGACCGCACCGCACAGCGTCAGCTCGGGCAGCACCACCAGCTGGGCCCCGCGGTCAGCCGCCTCGGCCACCGCGGCCACGACCGCCGCCCGCGTGCGGTCCACGTCGTCGATGTCGACCGGGACCTGGCAGGCGGCCACGACCAGCGCCACCGGCTCAGTCGTCCTCGGTGGCCGTGACCATCACCGCGACCGGGGCGAGGTAGCCGTTCGGGTCGAGCATCCAGCCGGCGTCGAACGCCGCCTCCACGACCTCGGGTGCCCACTCCAGCCGGATCCGGCCGTCGCCGGCGTTGACCACCAGCAGCTCTCCGGTGCCCGGCTCGGCCGCGGCCCCGCCGTTCTCAGCGGTACCGGCCTCGAGCAGCTCGAAGCGCCGCCAGCTGCCCGGCAGCACCGACAGCATGTCCTGGGCTTCGAGGACGACGGTCTCCTCCTCGGCGCCAGCGTTCAGGGTGACCCGCCAGCGGCCCGCCTTGACGAGCAGCGTCTGGGTGGCGTCGTGCCGGTGCCGGAGCAGCCCCTCGCCCGGCGTCGCCCTCAGCCAGGCCATGTTGAAGCTGTGCGGCTCGTGCAGCCGCGGCACCTGCCGCCGGTCCTCGCTCATCCCGTAGCCGATCACCAGGGCCAGCTCTCCGCCGCCGCCGGGCAGCGCGTGCCCCAGCGTCGCGCGCGCGCTGTAGCGACGGTCCCCCGCCTGGGTGACCCGTCCGCGCATCTCCTCGACGCTGTAGGGGGTGAGCTCGTCGATGGAGGCCTGCTTCATCGGCTTGATCAGCGGCACGTCCGTGGGCAGCTCGTCGCCCGCGACGGTGTCGATCAGCCGGTTGTCCGCGGTCAGGTGCAGGCCGTAGGACTCGGCCTCCTTGAGCACCGACGGACCCCAGATGATGCCGCCGGTCACGTCCTGGCCGAGCACGGTGAGCAGCAGACCCTCGTCCGGGCCCTCATTGGTGAAGCCACGGAAGATCCACGCCGGCACCGAGATGATGTCGCCGTCGGTGCTGACGTACTCGCCCTGCTGGCCGTCCACGCCCCAGCGGACCCGGAAGGTGCCGCCGAAGTTGATGAACACCTCGGCGGTGAAGTGCAGGTGCAGGTTGTTGTTGACGCCGTTCGGCATCCCCGCAGCCCCCACGTTGTAGCCGTGCGGCTCGCTGAGGTTGATGAACTGTTTGGCGTTCTGGGAGACGCCCGGGCCGATGAAGGCGTAGTTGGACTTGCGGTCCGAGCCGGGCGTACGGCAGTCGATGAAGGCGGCGTTCTCGGCCACCCAGTCCGAGCGCCGGATGGTCCGTCGGGTCACCTCGGTGGAGGGGACGACCAGATCGGTCATGAGCGGTTCCTTTCGAGCACGTCGGGAAGAGGGACGTCAGTAGATGTTGGTGCTGTCGTACGGGGTGTCGCCGCGCTGGACGGCGATCTGGGTGCGGACGGCGATCTCGTCGTAGAGCCGGACCTCGCGGACGATCCGGCCGTCCTGGACGTGGAACTGCGAGACGCCGAGGATCTCCACCGGCGTGCCGGTCAGTGGGCCGAAGTCGGCGACGCCGTTGTAGAGGCCCTTGAACACCCAGGTGACGGCGATCCGGAGGCCGGCGTACCGCGGGTTGTCGTTGGCCGCCACGTCACGGATCTCGAAGTGCCCGGTCGGGAACGGCCGGAGCATGGTGAGCAAGGCGCGGCGGTAGTTCTAGGGGCGGATGTGGGTGCGGTAGCCGACCGTGTGCAGTGTGAGGTCGCGGACGACGTACTCCTCGACCACGCTGAGGTCACGGCCGTTCCACACGCGCTCGATCATCTCCAGCACGCGGCTGATCTCCGGCCGGGCGTCGTCGGGGCGGGGCCCGGAGTCGCCCACGGCCAGCACATCGGCCGGTGGGGCCTCGGTCATGCTGCCGGAGAAGCCGAGGTAGCCCTTCTGCCGCGCCACGTCGTCGGGGTCCTGGCCCAGCTGCAGGGCGATGGCTAGGGAGTCCCGGATCACCCACTCCTCCACCATCCGGCCGCGCCGGTAGAGGCAGTTGGCGATGGTCCGGTTGACCACCCCGGTCGCGGCGTCCACCGAGCGGATCAGGTGCGAGCTCAAGAAGGCGTCGTCCCCGCGCGCCTCCCACACGACGTCGTCGGCCTGGCCCACCCGGTCGGGCCCCGCCGCGATCCGCATCAGCGAGCCGGCGACGACCTCGTCGACGCCGACGGAGGTGCCGTACGCCCCGTGCACGATCGAGTCCGGCTCGTAGTTCTCGTAGATGAAGCCGATCGAACGGTTCACCCAGATGAGGTCGGTCACCTCGCGGATGAAGTCGTCCGGGTCCGCGTACGGCTGGTACGCGACCGGGTCCAACGGCATGGGTCCTCCTGGCTCGGGGTCGGGCGTGCGCTTGCAGTGTATGCGTATGCATTCATGGACCTCAAGGCCACCGTCCCCGGAGTGAGACCTCAGGGGGCGGTGGCCAGCGTGCCGCGCTCGACGAGCCGGCTGGCGAAGCGGACGTGGGTGAACGGCGCCTCGGGCTCCTCGATCCGGTCGACCAGCAGGCTGGCGGCCCGCCGGGCCATCGCGTCCAGGTCGAAGGCCACGGTGGTCAGCTGCAGCAACGGCCAGCGCGCCTCCGGCAGGTCGTCGAAGCCGACCACCGAGACGGCACCGGGGACGGCGAGGCCCAGCTCGCGGGCCGCGTTCAGCACGCCGTAGGCCACCACGTCGTTGCCGCAGACCACGACGGTGGGCGGGTCGTCGCGCTGCAGCAGGTGCCGGGCCCCGGCGTACCCGGTCTCGAAGTCGAACGGCCCGCGGTAGCTGAGCGCAGCGCCGATGGCCACCCCACCGACGGCGAGCGCCTCGCGCAGCGCGGTCTCCCGCTGCTCCGCCGTGCTGGTGTTGCGTGGGCCGAAGACGGCACCGACCCGCCGATGGCCCAGAGCGAGGATGCGTTCCGCGAGCTGGCTCAGACCGATCCCGGCGTCGACCTCGGCGGAGTCGGCCTCCACCGACTCCGCGACGCGGTTGAAGTAGACGAACGGGACCCCGCGGTCGCGTAGCCGGACCGGCAGCACCGAGTCCACCGTCGTGGTGGCCAGCAGCACCCCGTCCAGGCCCAGGGCCAGCAGCCGTTCGGCCACCCGGCCGCTGTCGGAGGACTCCGTCTGCAGCACCAGCTGGTAGTCCAGGGCCTCGAGCTCGCGGTGCATCGGGGCGATGATGTGGGGGTAGAACTGGTTCTCCAGGTCGGTCAGCAGCAGCCCGATCCGCCGGGTGCGGCCGCTGGAGAGCGCCCGGCCGGTCTCGCTGGGGACATAGCCCAGCGCGGAGGCGGCCTCCCGGACGCGGCGCTTGGTCTCCTCGGAGACCTTCGGGTTGTCCCGCAGCGCCCGCGACACCGTCGGCTGGCTGACCCCGGCCAGGCGCGCGACGTCGTGACTCGTGACCACCACGGCCACTCCTTCCGACGGCTGGGGGGCAGCATAGCCGCCGCCGGTCCGGCCGCCCTTGACCTGGCACCCAGCTTCGGGCTTAACTGTTGGCATACGTATGTAGGCGGGACTTCCGGGTGCCGTCGTCGTCGAGCCGAGGAGCCACGAGTTGCCCACCCAGCTGAAGACCGGACGGGCGAAGTCGTTCGCCGACACCAGCCAGGACGACGTCCGCGAGCGGGTGCAGGGCATCATCGCCGACATCCGCACCCGGGGCGACGTCGCCGTCCGCGAGTACGCGGAGACCTTCGACCGCTGGACCGACGCCGACTTCCGGCTGTCGCCCGAGCGGGTCCAGGAGATCATCGCCACCCTGCCGCAGCAGGTGATCGACGACATCTCACTTGTCCAGTCCCAGGTCCGGCACTTCGCCGAGGTGCAGCGCGCCTCCATGACCGACGTCGAGGTCGAGACGCTGCCCGGGGTCTTCCTCGGCCACCGGCACGTCCCGGTGCAGGCCGCGGGCGCGTACATCCCGGGCGGCAAGTACCCGCTGACGGCCTCCGCGCACATGACCATCGTCACCGCCAAGGTCGCCGGCGTTCCCCGCGTCGTGGCCTGCACGCCCCCCATCCGCGGCGAGATCCCCGCCGCCACCGTCGCGGCCATGCACCTGGCCGGCGCCGACGAGATCTGGATCCTCGGCGGGGTGCAGGCCGTGGCCGCGATGGCCGTCGGCACCGAGTCGATGGCTCGCGTCGACCTGATCGCCGGCCCCGGCAACGCCTACGTCGCCGAGGCCAAGCGGCAGCTGTTCGGCGAGGTCGGGATCGACCTGTTCGCCGGGCCGACGGAGATCCTGGTGGTCGCCGACGACGAGGCCGACCCATTCCTCGTCGCCGTCGACCTGCTCTCCCAGGCCGAGCACGGACCCGAGTCGCCCGCCGTCCTGGTCACGAACAGCGAGCGCGTGGCCCGCGAGGCGATGGCGCACGTCGAGCGGATCCTGCCCGGGATGCCCACCGCCGACTACGCCGGCCCGGCCTGGCGTGACTACGGCCAGGTGATCGTCACCGACGACCTCGACGAGGCCTACGCGGTCGCGGACTCCTTCGCCTCCGAGCACGTCCAGATCTTCACCGCCGAGCCCCGGCAGGCGCTGGAGAAGATGGTGCACTACGGCGCGCTCTTCCTGGGCGAGAACACCTGCGTCTCCTACGGCGACAAGGTGATCGGCACCAACCACGTGCTGCCGACGCTCGGTGCCGCGCGCTACACCGGTGGCCTCTGGGTCGGGAAGTACCTGCGGACGGCGACGTACCAGGAGATCCGGAACACCGACTCCAGCGGCGAGCTCGGCCGGGTCTGCGGTCGCGCCTCCCGCGTCGAGCTGTTCGAGGGCCACGCCCGCTCCGGTGACGCCCGCGCCGCCCGGCACCTGGGCGACCGGTTCGACTGGATCGACGCCGCCCTTGAGACCGAGCCCGCCGGCCAGGCGTGACGGGCCAGGCGTGAGCGGTCTGGTCGGCCGGACCGCCCTGGTCACCGGCGGCGGCAACGGGCTGGGCGCGGCCATCGCCCGCGCCCTGCACGCGCAGGGTGCGTCGGTGTTCCTGGCCGGCCGCCGGCCCCAGCCGCTGCAGCAGGTCTGCGCCGAGCTCGGTGAACGGGCCGGTTGGCGGGTCTGCGACGTGGCCGACCCGGCGTCCGTGGCGGCGCTGGCCGAGGCCCTGGCTGACGTCGAGGTCGACGTGCTGGTCAACAACGCCGGGGTGGCCGGGCCGGTGGCCCCGCTCACCGAGATCGGCGTCGAGGAGTGGAACGAGGTCTTCGACGTCAACGTCCGCGGCGTCTTCCTGGTCTGCCGGGCGTTCCTGCCCGCCATGGTGGCGCGCGGCCATGGCGACGTCATCAACCTCGCGTCCGTCTCCGGCAAGCGGCCGCTGGTCCGGCGGACCCCGTACGTGGCGTCCAAGATGGCCGTGATCGGGCTGACCTCGACGCTGGCCTTCGAGGTGGGTCCTGCCGGCGTCAACGTCAACACCCTCTCCCCCGGGCCGGTCGCCGGACCGCGGATGGAACGGAACTTCCGGCTGGAAGCCGAGCGCACCGGTGTCACCGAGGCCGCGGCCGAGGAGGCGTTCGTCTCCCGGGCGGCGTTGGGCCGGATGGTCACCGAGGACGAGGTGGGTGCCGCCGTGGTGGCCATGTTGGCGATGCCCGGCCTGTGCGGGGCCGACATCGACCTCTCGGCGGGCATGGTGGCCTGATGCGAAGCTCCCCGGCCCGTCCACCCCTCAAGGCTCGGCTGGCCGCCGGCGAACGGCTGCTCGGCGGCCTGCTGCGGCTGGGCAACGAGGAGCTCGTCGAGATGGTCGCAGTCAGCGGTTTCGACTTCGTGCTGCTGGACGCCGAGCACGGGCCGGCCGACGTCGGCGAGCTGCGCCGGCACCTGGTGCTGGCGCAGGTGCACAGCGTCCCGGTGCTGGTCCGGGTCGGTGGCCACGAACCGGCTCTGGTGCTGCGCGTCCTGGACGCCGGTGCCGAGGGCGTCGTCGCCCCGCACATCGACACTCCCGAGCAGGCAGCCGCGCTGGTGGCCTCGGCCCACTACCCGCCCTCCGGGCTGCGGGGCTTCGCCACCTACGGCCGGGCCGGACGCTTCGGCCTGGTCGACCCGGCCGAGCACGCCCGTGCCGCCGCCGACCAGACGTTGGTCTTCGGGATGATCGAGTCGCCCGCCGGGGTGACCGCCGCCGACGCCATCGCCCGCACGCCCGGTCTGGACGGGATCATGGTGGGCACCGCCGACCTGCGGGCGTCCAGCACGGTCGACGACCCCGACCCCGCTGACGCCCTGGCCAGCGTGCACCGGACGCTCGCCGCGACCGGCTGCCTGCGGATGGACATCGTCCTCGACCGCGGCCAGGCCCAGGCCTCGTTCGCCGCCGGCGCGCAGCTGGTGGTCTACAACCTCACCGCCACGGTGATGGCCCACCTCACCGACCTGTCGGCGGCGGAGCGGGACGTCAGCGCCTGATCCGGCGGCGGTAGGCCACCATGGCGAACGCGTAGCCGAGGACCAGCATCCCGACGCACCAGGCCAGGGCGACCCCGATCTCGCTGCCGACCGGCTGGCGGTCCAGCAGGGCCCGGATCGAGTTCACGATCGAGGTGACCGGCTGGTGCTCCGCGAACCACCGCACCGGACCCGGCATGGTGTCGGTGGGCACAAACGCCGAGCTCACGAACGGCAGGAAGACGATCGGGTAGGAGAAGGCCGTCGCGCCGTCGGTGGAGGACGCGGACAGGCCGGCGATCACGGCGACCCAGGTCAGGGCGAGGGTGACCAGGGCCAGGATCCCGGCGACCGCCAGCCAGGCCAGCGGTCCGGCCGAGGAGCGGAAGCCGACGACCAGCCCGACGCCGATGATCGCCACCACGGAGATCGCGTTGGACACCAGGGAGGTCAGCACGTGACCCCAGAGCACCGACGACCGGGCGATCGCCATCGAGTGGAACCGCTCGAAGATGCCGTTCTGGAGGTCCTGGTAGAGCCGGTAGGCGGTGTAGGAGATGCCGCTGGCGATCGCGATGAGCAGGATGCCGGGCAGCAGGTAGTTGACGTAGCGGTCGGTGCCCGCCTGGATCGCCCCGCCGAAGACGAAGACGAACAGCAGCAGGAACGCGATCGGCATGACCAGGACCGTGATGATCGTGTCCACGCTGCGGGTGACGTGGCGGACCGAGCGGCCGAGCATGATCCTGGTGTCGCCGAGCACCTGCGCACTCATCGCGTCTCCTCGCGGTTCCCGGTCTTCTGGCCGGTGTCTCGGTCGTGGCCCACCAGGGCCAGGAAGATCTCCTCCAGGCTGGGTTGGCGTTCCACGTACTCGACGGTCGCCGCGGGGAGCAGCCGCCGCAGCCCCGCCAGCGTGTCCGAGACGATGATCCGGCCCTGGTGCAGGATCGCGATCCGGTCGGCGAGGTGCTCGGCCTCGTCGAGGTACTGGGTGGTGAGCAGCACGGTGGTGCCGCGGTGGGCGAGGTCGCGGACCGACTGCCACACCTCGAGCCGGGCCTCGGGGTCGAGCCCGGTGGAGGGCTCGTCCAGGAACACGACCGGCGGGTCGCCGAGCAGGCTCATGGCAAGGTCCAGCCGCCGGCGCATCCCGCCCGAGTACGTCGACACCCGGCGGTCGGCCGCCTCGATGAGGCCGAACCGTGCCAGCAGCTCCCCGGCCGACCGGCGGGGTTCGGGGACCCGCCGCAGCCGGCCGATCATCACGAGGTTCTCCCGGCCGGTGAGGATCTCGTCCACCGCCGCGAACTGGCCGGTGAGACTGATCGAGCCCCGGACCTGCGCGGGCTGGGAGCTGACGTCGAAGCCGTTGACGATCGCGGTCCCCCGATCGGCGCTGAGCAGCGTGGACAGGATGCGGACGAGCGTGGTCTTGCCGGCGCCGTTCGAGCCCAGCAGGGCCACGATGCTGCCGCGGGCCACCTCGAGGTCGACGCCGCTCAGCACGGCGTGCTCGGCGTAGGACTTGTGCAGGGCGGTGACCCGGATGGCCACCTCGTCGAGCGTGGCGGTCATCGCTCCTCCTGCACCCGCGACAGGTCGGCGCCGAGGGCGCGCAGCAGCATGGAGGTCCGCCGGTCCATCCGGGCTCCGTCGAAGACGACCTTGCGGACCGGGGCGCTGAACGAGACGTCGCGCAGGGTCGACCCACGGAAGGCGGCCCCATTGAGCGCCGCGTCGTCGAAGCGGACGCCGGTGAAGGTCGCGTCCTCCCACGCCATCGCCCGCAGGTCCGAGCCGGAGAAGTCCACCCCGGTGAAGCTGCACCGCTCGAAGCTGACGTGCCTCACGTCGGTGCCGCGGAACCGGACGTCGGTGAGCGCGACGTCGACGAAGCGGACCCCGGCGAGCGAGGACTCGCTGAAGTCGGTGCCGGCCACGACGGACCGGACGAAGCTGGCGCGCGCCAGGTGGACGCCCTTGAAGCTCACGCCGGTCACGTCCGCGCCGTCGAACACGGCGTCGGACACGTCACTGCCGGCGAACGAGCTGCCCGTGAGGTCGGCGCCGGCGAAGCTCGCCCCGCGCAAGGCGCTGCCCGTGAAGCGCTGCTCGCGGACCGAGGTGCCGGCAAAGTCACCACCCCTCAGGTCGCTGTCGTGGACCTTGAGCACGAGCCGCTCGAGGGACTGGCCGAGGCTGGCGACCTCGCGCACGGTCCGCTCGATGTCACCGATGCTGTCCACGGTCGCCAGGTACGCGGTCTCGTCGTCCTTGCCCTGGGCCTGGAGGTCGCGGAAGCGATCCTGGAGGTCCGCGAGCAGGTCGGCCTTCAGGTCCTGGGCGCTCGTCACGCTCTCGTAGGACGCGAAGACGCGGTCGACGTAACGCTCCAGTCTGTCGGTCATCTCTGTCTCCTCACTGCGCTGTGCTGGTTCACAGCAGGGTGTCGAGCACGCGCTTCGCGTACTCCCAGTTGCTCTTGTTCGACTCGTAGGTCGCCCGACCGCGGTCGGTGATCCGGAAGTACTTGCGCCGTCCGCCCTGGGACTCATCCCCCCAGTACCAGGCGATGTCGCCCTCGGCCTCCAGGCGCCGGACGCTGGAGTACATGGTGGCTTCCTTGAGCTCGTAGTCCCCGCCCGAACGCTCGGCGACCAGCTTGACGATCTCGTAGCCGTAGCGGTCGGCCTCGGCCAGCAGCCGCAGCACCATCGTGTCGGTGTTGCCCCGCAGCAGATCGGACGTGATCTTGCTCGTGCTCATCGCGTACCTCCGGAGAGAACGCTACGTCCGGGTACTATGCCTGTCAAGGTAGTTGGCGTAACGCACGACCTCAGGCCAGCCACTGCCGGAGGTGCCCGCTCACCAGGACGGGCTGCTCGAGCGGGGAGAGGTGGGCGCAGCCGGGGAGGACCACCAGCTTGGCGCCGGGGACGAGGCGGGCGATCTCCTCGTGCCGCGCGACCGGGCAGAGACGGTCGTCGCCGGCGGCGATCACGAGGGTCGGGCAGCTGATCCGCGCGAGGCCCGGGCGCTCGTCGACCCGGGTGGCCTGCAGCCGCAGCTGGGCGTCGTAGCGGGCCTCACCGGTGTCGTCGGCCATGGCCAGCACGCGCTCGTGGAGGGTCGCGCGTTGCACGAGAAGGGGCAGCAGCGAGGTCTGGAGGCCGCGGGCCGAGCCGGCGGCCAGCGTCCGCCGCTGCTCGGCCCAGCCGGCGAGCTGCTCCGGCGTCGGTCCGTACGGGTTGGTGGACATCAGGCAGAGTCGGCTGACCCGCTCGGGCGCGCGGCGCACCAGGGCCATCGCCACGATCGCGCCCAGGGAAAGCCCGGCGAGCGCGAACCGTCGCGGCAGCGACGCCAGCAGCCGACCGACCTCGGCGTCGAGGTCCGGCTCCTCGAGCACCGGGGTCAGCGGCTCGGCGTCCAGGTCGAGGTCGGCCCACAGGTCGGCCGAGCAGCCCATCCCCGGCAGCAGGACGAGCGGCTCGCTCACCCCTTGACGGCGCCGGAGGCGAGGCCGGCGACGAGATACTTCTGGGCGATGAAGGCGATGCCGATCACCGGCAGGGTCAACAGCACGGTCGCCGCGGACGCCTGCTGCAGCAACGGCAGGTTCTGGCCGAGCTGGGTGGCGATGAAGACCGGCACGGTCTTCGACGAGGTGTCGGTGAGCACCGCCGCCGTCAGGTACTCCTGGAAAGCGAACAGGAACACGAAGATGCCGGCCGTCAGGATGCCCGGACCCATCAGCGGGACCATGATGCGGGTCAGCACGCCCACCCGGGTGCAGCCGTCGACCATCGCCGCCTCGTCCAGCTCCTTCGGGATGTCGGCGAAGAAGTTGCGCAGCAGCCAGATCGTGAACGGCTGGTTGATGATGATCAAGGCCCCGGCCATGGCGTAGGTGGTGTCGTAGATCCCCAGGCTCCGGGTGATGTCGTACATCGGCAGCACGACGGCGAACCGCGGCAGGGCCCGGAAGACCAGGGCCAGCACCAGCAGGGCGACCGAGGCGACCCCGCCGTAGCGCGACAGCGCGTACGCACACGGCACGCCGATGACCAGCGCCACCAGGGTGCTGATCACCGCGACCACGAGGGTGTTGGTCAGGTAGAGGTAGAAGTCGGTGGTCTGCCACAGGTCCACGTAGGCAGTGAAGGTCGGCGTGTAGCGGAACACCGGGGGGTTGGCGAAGGCGACGTCGGTGGGCTTGGTGCTCGACAGCGCCGCCCACAGGAACGGGAACACCATCAGTACACAGGTGATGGTCAGCAGGATCCCCGAGACCACGGCGACCCGGGACGAGCGCAGCCGCGGGCGCGGCTGGCTGACGTCGTCCGCGACCGCCACGGCGGGCCGCGAGGAGCGGGTGTCGGAGGCCGGGATCTCAACGGTCATGGGCGGAGCCTCTCGGGAGTGAGGAGCGGTTCCGGACGACGCGCCATACTGGCGCCGCGCAGGACACCGTCGTCCGGAACCGGGACGAATGAGCGAGATCGGGCGGAGCCCATGACCGCGGAGCGCGGAGCGCGACCATCGAGCACGGTCATGGGCGGAGCCTCTCGGGAGTGAGGAGCGGTTCCGGACGACGCGCCATACTGGCGCCGCGCAGGACACCGTCGTCCGGAACCGGGACGAACGAGCGAGATCGGGCGGAGCCCAGGACCGCCGAGCGCGGAGCGCGACCATCCACACAGTTCATGCACGGGCCTCTTTCACGATGCTGCGGATGGAGGGGAACAGCAGGATCAGGATGAGGATGATCGTGAGCACGCTGACCGCGCTGCCGAGGCCCAGGTTGCGCGAGGCCTCGCTGAAGGCGATCCGGTAGATGTAGACCATCAACGACTCGTTGCCGTTGGTCAGCGACTGAGGCGCCAGGGGTATCAGCGAGTCGAAGACGCGGATGACGTCCATGGTCAAGATCAAGACCACGAAGCCCAGCACGCCACGGATGCTCGGGATGATCACGAACAGGTGCCGTTGCAGGGGCGAGGCGCCGTCGATCTCGGCCGCCTCCATCATCTCCGCCGAGACGCCTTGCAGTCCGGCCAAGATCAACAGCATCGCGAAGGGCAGCATGAACCAGATGATGTTCAGCCCGATGATCAACCGGTTGGGCCAGGTGGCGGTGAACCAGAGCGGCTCACCGAAGGCCCCGCCGCTGACCGCGTTGAGCAGGTAGTTGACGATGCCGCCGAAGTTGGAGTCGAAGAGCCAGGAGAAGGCGACGGCCCCGACCACCTGCGGGGAGACGTAGGAGATGAGCAGGATGCCCAGCACGAAGGGCCGCATCCGACCGAGCCGGTTCACCAGCGTGGCCAGGATGTAGCCGAGGACGATACAGACCGCACCGACGGTCACGGTCAGGGCGACGGTGAACGCCACCGCATGCCCCAGCCGCGGATCGCTCAGCGCCGTCCGGTAGTTCGCCCACCCGATGAAGCTGCCGGCCTCGCCGTAGTTGACCTTCTCGAAGCTCCACCGCAACGTCCGGTAGAGGGGCACCAGCATGAAACCGAACATCACCACCACGCTCGGTGCGACCAGCGCCCAGAACTGCCGTCGTTTCATGGCATCGCTTCCTCGTCAGGTGGTGGTCGCAGGGGCCGGGGTGGTCCGTGACCGGGAACGGCAGTTGACGGTCGGGCGGGGTGGGGGCCCGAGCACGGACCCCCACCCCGGCCACCTACTTCTGAGCAGCCATGACCTTCTCGGCCGCGGCCTGCATCTGCTGCTGCGCTGTGGGCACGTCGATCTTGCCGGCCATGTAGTTGGCCAGCACCGGCCGGATGGCCTCGCTCACCGCCGGCACGTAGGGCTGGATCTCCTTCGTCGGGCCCTTGGCCAGCGACTCCTTCGCCGCCGCCGCGTACGGCGACGAGCTCTGGTCGACGGTCGTCCGAGCCGGGAAGGCGGCCGGCACCGAGGCCTGGGAGGCCTCCTTGCTCACCGAGGCGGCCAACAGCTGGAAGAGCAGGTCCTTGTCGACCTTGGTGTTGAACGGGATGGACCAGCCGTCGGTGGAGACCGTGCTGTAGGCCTTGCCGCCCTTGAACACCGCGGGCGGGGCCGCGAAGGCGAACTTGTCGTACAGCTTGGTGTTCTTCTGGTTGACCATGTCGCTCATCCGGCCGGAGAACATGATCCCGACCGCGGCCTTGCCGTTGTACAGCTGCTGCTGGACCTTGGGCTGGTCGAAGGTCGTGACCTGTGGGTCCATGTAGGGCAGCAGCGACGTGAGCTGCTCCAGCGCCTTCGCCGTCGGCTCTTGGTCGAAGTTCGGCTTCTTGGTGTCCGGGTTGACGAAGAAGGCGCTGTCCTGGGAGCCGAGGGTGGCGGCGAACGCGGTGTCGAGGTCGGCGGTGCTGAGCAGGGGCAGTGCGATCGGGTACTTCATCCCTTCGGCGTCCTGCAGCTTCTTCGCGTCGGTCCGCAGCTCCTCGAAGGTGGTTGGCGGGGTCAGGCCGGACTTGTCGAACAGGTCCTTGCGGTAGACCATCGTCAGCAGCTGGGACTGCATCGGCAGCCCGTAGATCTTGCCGTCGTAGGTCATGGACTTCACGGTGTTCGGGTCCAGCTCGCCGAGGGTGTACTTGTCCTTGTACTTGGCGAACAGGTCGTCCAGGGGCGCCAGCTTGCCGCGCGAGGCCAGGTCCGGAATCGCGTACGTGTAGGTCTCGACGACGTCGTAGGTCCCGGAGTCCCCTGCCAGCGTGGCGGTGGTCTTCTCCAGCTGGCCCGCGAAGTCGATCGGGTCGTGCTTGACCGTCAGGTTGTCGTGGGTGCAGCTGGAGACCATGGTGTTGGAGAACGGGTCAACGGCCGAGGAGTTGTAGGCCAGGACGTTGACCGTCGTCGGCGAGGCCGGGTTGGTGAAGTCGCAGGCGACCTTCGTGGCGGTCGCCGCCCCGGTACGCGATCCCGCACCGCATGCGGTGAGGCCGACCAGGGAGATGGAGAGCAGGCCGACGGCCAGCAGACGGAACGGGCGGGGAACGGGCATGGGACCTCTTCTTCGGCGGGTGGTGAACGAGCGGAGCGGGGTCGAACGAGCGGGGTCGAGCTAAGCCGGCACAGCAATCAGGTATACGTATGCGTCACGTAGGGTCGGCGGCGATCAGGTCGAGGCGCAGCTGGGCGCTGTCGCGGTGGCCCGGCATGCCCTCGAAGTCGGCGATCGTGACCACCGGGCCGGCCTGGGCCCCGGTGGCCGCACGGGTGGCCCTCTGGTAGGTCAGCTGCTTCAGGTAGCCGGTCACCGACAGGCCTGCGGTGTACCGGGCGCCGCGGGCGGTCGGCAACACGTGGTTGGTACCGGACATGCCCTTGTCGGCGTACGCGACAGTGGACCACTCGCCCAGGAACAGCGAGCCGTAGTTCCGCAGGTTGTCCAGGTAGAAGTCGGGGTCGGCGGTCAGGATCTCCAGGTGCTCCGGCGCCAGCAGGTCCATGATCTCGATCGCCGTCTTGGCCGAGTCGGCCACGTAGATCGAGCCCCAGTCACCCCAGGCCGCGCCGGCGATCTCGCGGGTGGCCAGGCCCTCGAGCTGGCGGGCGACCTCGATCTCCACCGCGGCGGCGAGGGACTCCGACGTGGTGACCAGGCAGGCCGGGGTGGTGGGCCCGTGCTCGGCCTGAGCGAGGAGGTCGGCGGCGACCATGGCGGCGGACGCGGTCTCGTCGGCGATGACGGCGACCTCGGACGGTCCGGCGAGGACGTCAATGCCGACTTTCCCGTACAACTGACGCTTGGCCTCGGCCACGTACGCGTTTCCCGCACCGACGATCATGTCGGCGGCCACACCGTCGAGCAGCCCGAAGGCCATCGCGGCGAGCGCCTGGACCCCGCCGAGGGCGAAGATGCGCTCAGCCCCGGAGGCCCGCGCGGCGTAGAGGACGGCGGGGTGGGCGGTGCCCTGGTGGGAGGGCGGCGTGGCCGAGACGACGTTCGGCACCCCGGCGGCGCGGGCGACGCCGATGGTCATGAAGGCGCTGGCCAGCAGGGGGAAGCGGCCGGCGGGCAGGTAGGCGCCGACGTTGCCCACCGGCACGTACTTCTGGCCGCAGACCACCCCCGGGATGACCTCGTCCTCGAAGTCGGTCAGGTGGGCACGCTGCATCCCCGCGAACCGCCGGGTGCGTTCGGCGCCGGCGTCCAGAGCGGCCTGCAGGTCCACCGGCAGCCCGGAGGTGAGCGCCTCGACCGAGTCGGACGGGATCTCGAAGTCCTCTCCGCCCGTCCAGCCGTCCAGACGCTCGGCGTAGCGCCGGACGCCCGCGAGGCCTGTGTGCTCGATCTCGCTCAGCATGGTCGAGACAGTCGCGATCACCTGCGGATCCGACTGGGCGGCCACGTCCGGCCGGTTCGGCTCACGAACCACGGAGAACGTCCCCGAGACCCGGTTCTTGTCCGCTGGCGTCAGGTGCATACGTATAACATAGGGATCCCGGCCCGGGTTTGGCAATCGTTCCGGGGTCGGTCGTGTGACGAGCACGTTCCGGTTGTGCCGCGACCGCTGCGAGCGAGGTCAAGTGACCTCACGCGTCGTTCGGCGTCGCTGGTTCCCCGCGGGGAGCAATATGGATGTATGCACCAGCGCGCCTCGTCCGCCGCCACCGCGGGCACCCGTACCGCCCGCCGTTGGGCCTGGCTGGCGGGCCTGGTCGCGGGGGTGGCGGGGCTGGGTCTGGCGAACCTCGCCGCCTGGCTGACCGGCCCGGCCGGCTCCCCGGTCTCGGCCGTCGGCGAGCTGATCATCGCCCATCTGCCCGCAGCGCTCGTCAACTTCGGCAAGGACACCCTCGGGACCGCAGACAAGCCCATCCTGCTGGTGATCATCACCGCGGGGGTGCTGGTTCTCTGTGCCCTCGCCGGGCAGGCCGAGTACCGGCGGCGGCTGGGCGGCGCGGCGGTCTTCGCCCTCGTCGCGGTGATCGGCCTGCTGGCGGTCGGGACGCGCGCGAACGGCGAGCTGACCGCCTTCCTGCCCACCGTGATCGGGATGGTCTTCGGCTACCTGCTGCTGCGCTCCCTGGTGGAACGGCTGGCGCTGTGGCGGTCTCCGAGCACCCGCACGGCCGAGGCCGGACCACGGTCGGTCGAGCGCCGCAGCTTCCTGCGCTGGACGGCGGTGGCCGGCGGGCTGGCCGTGGTGGCGGCCGTGGCCGGGCAGGCGCTGGTCAGCGCGGCCAACCGGGTCAGCGCGGCGCGGGAGGCGATCCGGCTGCCCGCGACCACCAAACCGGCGCCCGTACCGGCGGGAGCGGACTTCGGCATCGAGGGCCTGAGCCCGTACCTGACCGCCAACGACGACTTCTACCGGATCGACACCGCGCTGCAGGTTCCCGTGATCGACCCGGCCGACTGGAGCCTCTCGATCACGGGCATGGTGGAGACGCCGGTGACGATCAGCTACGCCGAGCTGACCGCCCTGCCTCTGGTCGAGCACGTGACCACCCTGACCTGCGTCTCGAACACCGTCGGCGGCGACCTGATCGGCAACGCCCGCTGGCTGGGCTACCCGATCCGGGACCTCCTCGCCCGGGCCAAGCCAACGGCCGGCGCGGACATGGTGCTCTCGACCAGTCAGGACGGGTTCACCGCCGGCAGCCCGCTCAGCGCCCTCACCGACCCGGACCGGGAGGCGCTGCTGGCCGTCGGGATGAACGGCGACCCGCTGCCGCTGGAGCACGGTTTCCCGGTGCGGATGGTGGTGCCCGGGCTGTACGGCTACGTCTCGGCCACGAAGTGGGTGACCCAGCTGAAGGTCACCACCTTCGCCGCCGACCAGGGCTACTGGACCCCATTGGGCTGGTCGGCCAAGGGTCCGGTCAAGCTCGCCTCGCGGATCGACGTCCCCCGGCGGAAGGTGTCGGCGGGCCCTGTCGTGGTGGCTGGTGTCGCGTGGGCCCAGCACGACGGCATCAGCAGGGTCGAGGTCGGCGTCGACGGTGAGTGGCACGAGGCCCAGCTGGCCGAGGTCACCAGCACCGACACCTGGCGGCAGTGGAAGTACGACTGGATGGCCATGAGCGGCGACCACACGCTGACCGTCCGCGCCTACGACACCGAGGGCAACCTGCAGATCGCCGCCGAGGCACCCCCCGCGCCCGACGGGGCCACCGGCTACCACTCCCTCAAGGTCTCCGTCTGACTCCGGGCCGAGGGGTGCAGGAGCGCAGGGCCGGCCGCGTCCTGGCCGTGCACGGGGACGCGGTGCTCCTGCTGCGGGGCTGCGACCCCGCCCGACCGCAGGACGGTAGCTGGTGGTTCACCGTCGGCGGAGGATGTGAGAACGGGGAGTCGACCGCCGACGCCGCCCGCCGGGAGGCTTTCGAGGAAGCCGGACTCGTGCTGCCGGCCGACCTGGGGCCGGTGGTGCTGCACCGGACGGCCGAGTTCGACTTCGAGGGCGGGCGCTTCCGGCAGTCCGAAGACTTCTACCTGGCCCGCGTGGACTCCGACACCGTCGACACCTCCGGCTGGACCGACGTCGAGCAGCGCTCGGTCTCGGCGTACCGGTGGTGGTCGCTGGCCGAGCTCGCCGTCACGGCCGAGATCGTGTTCCCGGAGAACCTGTGCGCTCTGCTGACTGACCTGATCGGTCCCCAGCCCCTATCCTGATCGGGCAACCGCGGGGTGAGGGAGCTGCGCACCGGCCCCGGTGCGTCGGAGTGGTCCGGAGGTCTGGACCTCGACGAACGGAGTTGCATGTCCACTCTCACCACCGACGAGATGGCCGTCCTGGCCATGAGCGCGATGACCTTCGACCAGGCGTCGGAGAAGGTGCTGGACTACCTGAACCAGCTGTTGCCGCTGAACTTCTGGTCGGTCACCGAATACGACCGCGACGGGGACCGGCAGGTCTACCTGCACGTGCGCGACCAGCAGGGAAAGTACGGGGACGGCGACTTCATCGCCTGGTCGGAGTCGTTCTGCCAGCACATGGTCACCGGGGCGGCACCCATGGTCGCCCCCGACGCGATGGCCGTCCCCCAGTACGCGGCGGTCGAGCGGGCCCACCACCTCGACATCGGCGCCTACGTCGGGGTCCCGATCCAGGCCGGGAACGGGACCCTGTTCGGCACGCTCTGCGGCACCGACCCCGAGATCTATCCGGCCCACCTGCTGGAGCAGCACGCACCTCTGCTGGGTCTGCTGGCCAGCCTCCTCGGTCAGATCCTCCTCGGGCACCGGCTGCAGGCCGAGGCCGAGGCCCGGGCGGCGACCCTGCGGTGGCGAGCCTTCCACGACGAGCTGACGGGCCTGCCCAACCGGGCGCTCTTCAACGACCGGCTGGCCCATGCGCTCGACCTGCACCAGCGCGACCACCGGCCGCTGGCGGTGCTGACCCTGGACGTCGACGACTTCAAGGCCGTCAACGACACCTTCGGCCACGCCGGCGGCGACGAGCTGCTGGTCCGGCTGGCCGAACGCCTGCGCGGGGTCGTCCGCTCCGGCGACACGCTGGCCCGGCTCGGCGGGGACGAGTTCGCCGTGCTCCTCGAGCAGGGGAGCTTCGAGCAGCAGCCGGGGCCTCCGACGGCGGTGGCGGACCGGATGCTGGAGGCGCTCGGCGAACCGTTCCTGCTCCACGGTCAGCGGGTGGACGTCGGGCTGAGCGTGGGGGTCGCCGCTCTCGACGCCGAGACGGGCGCGGCGAGCGCCGCCGCGCTGCTCACCCACGCCGATGTCGCGCTCTACGCCGCCAAGCGCTCGGGCAAGTCCCGCGCCGCGACGTACGACGCGGAGATGCAGCTGCCGGAGGCGCGCGACCTCCGGATGCGGGAGCCCCTCCGCGCGGCCATTGCGGGTCGACAGGTCCAGGCCTACTACGAACCCGTCGTCGCCCTGGACACCCTGCTGATCGACGGCCTGGACTGCCTGGCCCGCTGGAGCCACGAGGGGACACCGGTCGACCCGGAGTTCTTCATCCCGCTGGCCGCCCGGAGCAACCTGCTGCCGGCCCTGACCGCGTCGATGGTCGAGCAGACCTGCAGCCAGCTGCGGCGCTGGCAGGACCAGGGCCACCACCGGCTGCGGGTCGCCGTGGACGTCCCGCCGGGCTTGTTGACCGACCGGACCTTTCCCGCGCGGATTGCCGCTCAGGTCCGCCAGGCCCGGCTGCACCCGCGCAGCCTCGTGCTCGAGATCACCGAGGAAGCGCTGGTCGGCGACCTCGAGACCGCCCAGACGGTGGCCGAGCAGCTGCACGACGCCGGCTTCCAGCTGGCGCTGGACGACTTCGGCACCGGGTACTCCTCACTGCTGCACCTGCGCTCGGTCCCGCTCGACGCCGTGAAGATCGACCGCGGCTTCGTCGCCGACGTGGACACCAACCCGCGGACGCAGCGGTTCCTGCAGGCGCTGCTGGCGCTCGGCCATGACCTCGGCCTGCGGGTGGTCGTGGAGGGGGTGGAGCGCGAGAGCCAGGCCGAGGTGCTGCGCGACCTCGGCGCGACCTACGCCCAGGGCCAGCTGTTCGCCCGGCCGTTGCCGGCCGACGAGGTCGATCTGTCGGCGGCGTGAGCGGGTCCTCCGTGGTGGGGCCGCGCGCCGGGTTGGCGGGCATCACTCCGCAGATGCCGTTCAACCAGGCGTGCGAGGCGGTCCTGGACCACCTCGAGGCCACCATCCCGCTGGGCCTCTGGATGGTCAGCTTCTACGATGCCGAACGGGATCGGCAGGTCTACGTGCACCTGCACGACAACGCCTACGGGCTCGAGCCGGGCGACTCGCACTCGTGGTCGGGAGAGTCCTTCTGCCAGTACGCGGTCACCGGGGATGCCCCGCAGATCGCGCCGGACGCGATGGCTGTCCCGCTGTACGCGGCGGCCGGTGCCGTCCGCACGCACGACATCGGCGCGTATGTCGGCATCCCGATCCAGGGGGGTAGCGGACGGCTCTACGGCACCATCTGTGGTCTCGACCCCGAGGCCCAGCCGGCCAGCATGACCGAGCACGAGCACGAGCTCCAGTCGCTGGCCGGCGTCCTCGGGGAGATCCTGGCCCGCGAGCGGTTGCAGGCCGAGGCCGACGCCCGCGACGTCGCCCGGACCTGGCGGTCGCTGCACGACCAGCTGACCGGCCTGCCTACCCGGACGTTCTTCGCCGAACGGCTCGGCCACAAGCTGGGGCTCAGGCACGTCGACTTCCGGCCACTGGCCGTGATGATCCTGGACGTCGACGACTTCCGCGGCGTGAACGAGTCGTTGGGTCCCGCGCTCGCCGACCGGCTCCTGGTGGCCGTGGCGGAGCGGCTGCGGCTCGTCCTGCCGGCGAGCGACACGGTGGCCCGGATCGCCGCCGACGAGTTCGCCATCCTGGTCGAGCGGGACGACCTGACCGAATACCGGCCGGCCGCCGCGGTCCTGGCCGAGCGGCTCGTTGCCGCCCTCGGCGAGCCCTACGACCTGGCCGGGACGGCGGCGCGGGTCAGCGTGAGCGTCGGCGTGGCGCCGGTGGAGCCGGCCGACCGCTCCTTCAGCGCCGGCGCCCTGCTGGCCCGCGCGGACGTCGCGCTGCACACCGCGAAGCGGACCGGTCGAGGGCGGGTGTCGGTCCACCGCTCGGCCATGCGGTTGGCGGAGACCCACGACCTGCAGCTGCGGGAACCGCTCAGGCACGCGATCGCCGACCACCAGATCGGCGCCGCCTACCAGCCGATCCGGCACCTGGCGACCGGCCGGCTCACGGGAGTGGAGTGCCTGGCCCGCTGGCAGCACGGGCGGGCCCACATCAGCCCGGAGGTCTTCGTGCCACTCGCCCTGCGCAGCGGTCAGATGGGCAGCCTGACCGATCTGGTGCTCGACCTCGGGTGCGGGCAGATCGCCGGCTGGCCCTCGTCCGGGGGACGGGAGCCGCGGGTCGCCGTGCACGTGTCGGCTCCGCAGCTGAGCGACCTCACCTTCCCGGACCGCGTCTCCGCGGCGCTGGAGCGGCACGGACTGGACCACACCCGCCTGACGCTGGAGATCACCGAGGACGCGCTGCTGAGCGACCTGGACTCGGCGAGGCGCGTCTGCCTTCGGCTGGTCGAGGCCGGCGTGGGACTGTCGCTGGAGGACTTCGGGGCCGGCCACTCCTCGCTGGAGCACCTGCAGTCCATCACTCTCGAGTCGGTGAAGATCAGCCCGGGCTTCACCCGGGCGGTCGACTCGAGCCCGGTCGCCCGCCGGTTCGTGGCCGGGCTGGTCACGCTGGGTCGCGACCTCGGGCTGGACGTGGTCGTGGAGGGCGTCGAACGGGCCAGCCAGGCCGAGACGCTGGCCGGCCTGGGGGCGACCCACGGGCAGGGCTACCTCTACGGGCCGGCCGTCCCCGGCGCACAGGTCGACCTGTCGCTCGTTCTTGGGCCGGACCCCAGCCCGGCCTGAGGGGGAGCCCGCCGGGTCGGCTGGGAGGATGGTCGGATGCGCATCGCGACCTGGAACGTCAACTCGATCGGCGCCCGACTGCCCCGGCTGCTGGACTGGCTCGAGACCCGGCAGCCCGATGTCGCCGCGCTGCAGGAGACCAAGTGCGCCGACGCGAGCTTCCCGCACGCCGAGGTGGCGGCGGCGGGCTATGAGGTGATGCACGTCGGAGACGGCAGGTGGAACGGGGTCGCCATCCTGTCCCGGGTCGGCCTGGAACCGGTCTCCAGCGCCCTGCCGGGGATGACCGAGCCGCGGTACGCGTCGGCGGAGTGCGGAGGCCTGCGGGTGACGAGTGTCTACGTCCCGAACGGACGGGCGGTCGAGGACCCGCAGTACCCGTACAAGCTCGCGTGGTTCGCCGCCCTGCGCGCCTCGCTGGACCAGGTGCCGGTCGGGACGCCGCAGGTGCTGATGGGCGACTTCAACGTCGCCCGGACCGACGCCGACGTCTGGGACCCGCGGCTGTTCGTCGGTTCGACCCACGTCACCCCCGAAGAACGGTCGGCGATGGACGCCCTGGTCGCGGCCGGCCTGACCGACGTGGTCGCCCGCCCGGGCAAGAACGACCGGCCGTACACCTACTGGGACTACCGCGCCGGTCGGTTCCACTCCGACCAGGGGATGCGGATCGACTACGTGCTGGCCAGCGACGGCATCCGGGTCGACGACGCCTACGTCGACCGGGAGGCGCGCAAGGGCAAGCTGCCCTCCGACCACGCGCCGATCGTCGTGGACTGCACGCTCGGGTCGTGACCAGCCGGGTCCGGGTCGAGCGGGCTGGCAGACTGGGGCGGTGATCGAGTACCGAACCCCGACCGAGATCGAGCAGATGCGGCCGGCCGGACGCTTCGTGGCGGACGTGCTGGACGCGTTGCGCGACGCCGCCGACGTCGGGGTGAACCTGCTGGAGCTCGACGAGCTGGCGCACCGGATGATCACCGACCGGGGTGCGGTCTCCTGCTACATCGACTACCACCCCTCGTTCGGGGCCAGCCCGTTCGGCAAGGTCCTGTGCACGTCGGTCAACGACGCCGTGCTGCACGGTCTGCCGCACGACTACACGCTGGTGGACGGTGACGTGCTCAGCGTCGACTTCGCCGCCTCCGTCGACGGCTGGGTCTCCGACTCCGCACTCACGGTGGCGGTGGGCACCCCTCGGAACGAGGACCTCGAGCTGATCGCGACCACCGAGCGGGCCCTGCTCGCCGGGATCGAGGCGGCCCAGCCCGGCAACAAGATCGGCGACATCTCGTTCGCGATCGCCCGGGTCGCCACCCAGGCCGGCTACAAGATCAACACCGACTTCGGCGGCCACGGCGTCGGCCGGACGATGCACGGCGATCCGCACGTTCCCAACGACGGTCGCCGCGGCCGAGGTCTGCCGCTGCGGCCCGGACTGGTGATCGCGATCGAGCCCTGGTTCTGCGAGTCGACCGACAAGATCTACACCGACCCCGACGGCTGGACGCTGCGCAGCCGGGACGGCTCCCGCGGCGCCCACTCCGAGCACACCATCGCCGTCACCCCCGACGGCCCGCTGGTCCTGACGGCCCGCTGACCCGGGATGTCGCCCCCCGGACGGGTACTCGGGGTCGATGGCTGCCCCGACGGCTGGGTCGCAGTGGCGCCAGATCCCGACCGAGCGCGCGTCTACGCCGCTGCGACGCTGGCCGGGCTGCTCGAGCGGGTCACCGCCGACGGGCCCGTGGCCGCTCTGGGGGTGGACATGCCGATCGGCCTGTCCGACCAGGGTCCCCGCTAGGCCGACCTCGTCGCCCGCGCCGCGCTGGGCGCTCGCCGAGCGTCGATCTTCCTGGCCCCCGTCCGCGCGGCCGTCGAGGCCGACGACTACGCGGCGGCGACCGCGGCGCACCGGACCGCGACCGGGCAGGGTCTCTCCCGTCAGGCGTACGGACTGGTCACCAAGATTCGCGAGGTGGACTGGTGGTGGCGAACCACGGGAATACCGGTAATCGAGGTGCACCCGGAGCTGAGCTTCGCCACTTTGGCCGGTGCGCCGATGCGGCACGGCAAGAAGACCTGGGCCGGGGCGGTGGAACGCCGGCGCCGGCTGGCCACGGCGGGGATCACGATCGACGGCGACCTGGGCCCCGACCCCGGCCGGGCGGGCGTCGACGACGTTCTCGACGCCGGAGCAGCGGCGTGGACGATGCTGCGCTGGGCCGCAGGAACGGCGAGGTCGTTGCCTGACCCACCCGAGCCGATGCCGGACGGAGTGGCCTGCGCCATCTGGGTCTGACCGCTGGTGTCAGCGGTAGACGATCACCTTGTCGCCCACCCGGACCTGGGCGAAGAGCGTCTGGATCGCAGCCATGTTCCTCACGTTCACACACCCGTGCGAGGCCCCGTTGTAGCCACGGGCGGCGAAGTCGGAGGAGTAGTGCACGGCCTGACCGCCGCTGAAGAACATCGCGTACGGCATGGAGGTGTGGTAGATCGTCGAGACGTGGTAGCGGGACTTCCAGCCCACCCGGAACGCGCCCTCGCGGGTCGGGAGCTCGGCGGAGCCGAAGCGGACGTCGGTCCGCAGCTGGGCGTGCCCATCGATCACCCAGACCAGGGTGTTCTTGGTCTTGCTGACACACATCGCCCGTCCGGTCAGGCAGCGGGAGTCCAGCCCGGCGGTGGTCGCCTTCGGTGCCCGGTTGTGCAGCTGGTCCGAGGTGGGCGTCCGGGTCATCGCGGTCAGCCGGTCCCAGGTGCGCTGGTCCACCTCGCCGGTGACCGGGATCGCGCGCTTGCCCTGGAAGCCGCGGACCGCGGCGACGGTGACCGAGCCGTAGGTCCCGGTGACCGAACCGGGAAACCAGGCGATCTGCTTGAGCCGGGCCTGCAGCTCGCGCACCCGGTCACCCGAGGAGGCGGAGCGCATCAGGGCGGGACCGGGCGTCAGGCGGTTGTGCAGCTGGTCGTCGGTCGGCGTCCGCGTGCGCTTGACCAGCGCCGACCAGGTGGCCTGGTCGACCGCGCCGGTGGCGTCGAGGTCCCGCTTCTTCTGGAAGCCGACCACCGCCTTGACCGTCGAGGCGCGGTAGCGGCCGGTGATGCTGCCGGCGTACCAGTCGAGCTGGCGGAGACGGTGCTGCAGCTGGCGGACCTTGGTACCGGAGTCCCCTGAGCTGAGCAGCGCCGCCGGGGCCGGGTCGCTTTTCGGCTTGGGCTTCGGCTTCGGCTGTGCCGACTTCTTCGTGGTGGCCGTCGGCGTCGTCGTGGTGGTCCCGGCTGGGTCCGCCGGCGCGCTGGCCGGACCCGACGCCGACGGCAGCGGACCGGTGGATCCGGTGAGGTCGCTCACGGCGCACCCTGCCGTCAGCAGAACCAGTACCGTCAGTCCTGCGAACTTCGGTCGGACAACCATGGCCGGCCCCTCTGCGTCGACGTGTGGACAGATCGTAGACGAAGGAGGGGTGGTCGCCCCCTTCGTTCACGGTCTGTCGCGCGATGGCCTGCCGGGAATGCACCGGCCATCCGCGCGGTTGCCAGCGACGAGGACACCGCCGACCTTGTCCGGTACTCCACCCGCTCGCGAAGGTCGACCATGACGCCCTCGTCCACCGCCCCCGCTACGGCCGCCCCGTCGGCCGTGACGGAGCAGGGCCCTCCCCCACTGTCTGCCGCCCGCCGTCGGCTGGCCCTGCTGGCCCTCGCGCTGGGCGGTTTCGGTATCGGGGCCACCGAGTTCGTGGCCATGGGCCTGCTGCCGGACCTCGCGCGCGACCTGCTTCCCGGGCTCGTCACCGCTGATCCGGCCGCCGCGGTCGCGCGCGCCGGCTGGCTGATCAGCGCTTACGCGCTGGGCGTGGTGGTCGGCGCACCCGTCTTCGCGATCCTCTCCGTCCGGCTGCCCCGCAAGACCCTGCTGCTGCTGCTGATGGCCGTCCTGGCCGGGGGCACCGTCGCGTCGGCGGTCCTACCCAGCTTCGGCCTGGTGCTGCTGGCCCGCTTCGTCGCCGCGCTGCCGCACGGCGCCTACTTCGGGACGGCGGCGCTGGTGGCCGGGCGGCTGATGGGTCCGGGAAACCAGGGCAAGGGGATCGCCTTCGTGCTCAGCGGCCTGACGCTGGCCAACGTGGTCGGCGTGCCGGTGATCACCTGGGTCGGGCAGCTGGCGGGCTGGCGCACCGCCTACCTCGTGGTGGCCGGGCTCTTCGTCTTGACGCTGGTGGCGATCGTGCTCGCCGTCCCTCGCCAGCCGGCCCCGGCCCAGGCGTCGGTGCGCACCGAGCTGCGGGTGTTCCGGCTGCCGCAGCTGTGGCTGATGATGGGTGTCGGCGCCATCGGCTTCGGCGGGTTCTTCGCGGTCTACACCTACATCGCGCAGGTCGTCGTGGTCGAGGCCGGGCTGCCGGCGCGGGCGGTGCCCTGGGTGCTCGCGTGCTTCGGTGTCGGCATGGTCGGCGGCAACCTGGTCGGCGGCTGGGCCGCGGACCGGAACCTGCGACGGACGGTGCTGCTCGGTTTCCCGGTGTTCCTGGCCGCGCTCGCGGGAATGGCGCTGCTCGGCGGCACGCGGTGGGGCGTCTTCGCGGGGGCCTTCGCGGTCGGGGCGGCGAACATGCTGCTCATCCCCGCCGTGCAGGCGCGGCTGATCGCCGTCTCCGGCGACGCCCAGCTGCTCGGGGCCGCGCTGGTGCACTCGGCACTCAACGTGGCCAACAGCCTCGGTGCCGCACTGGGCGGCCTGGTGATCGCCGCCGGCTACGGCTACCTCGCCCCCAGCTGGATGGGACTCGGACTGGGGGTGCTCGGCCTGGTCCTGGCGCTGGCGAGCTTCAGCTACGAGGACAGGACCAGGGCGACCACTACTTCTTCCGGGAACCGGCCAGCTTGGACAGTCCGTCCTTGATCTTGCGCTGGTTCTCCGGCTTGGACAGCTCGCGCTGCGCCACCTGGATCACCTTCGCGACGATGGCACCCTTGACGAGCCCACGAACCAAACCCATGTCGTCCTCCTCAGCACCCCGTCGCCGATGCGAGCGGGTGGGTACCGAATCTAGTCGGCGCCTCGTCGCGACGACGGGTGACCCGGGGCGTCGGAGCGCAAACTCCGGGGTAGAACCGGGGGGATCCCGAGGGCCCGGCCGCCACCACGGTCCTCTCTCCGCCGAGGGCAGACTGTCTTCATGACTCACGACGTCGACGTCCTGGTGGTCGGGGCAGGCGTCTCGGGCATCGGCGCGGCGTACCGGCTGCAGACCGAGTGCCCCGACCACAGCTACGCGGTGCTGGAGGGCCGGGACGCGGTCGGCGGCACCTGGGACCTGTTCCGCTACCCCGGCGTCCGCTCCGACTCCGACGTCTACACCTTCTGCTACCCCTTCCGGCCGTGGGACGGCGAGCAGACGCTGGCCGACGGCGAGAGCATCCGCCGCTACCTGGAGCAGGTGGCGGCCGAGAACGGCATCGACCGGCAGATCCGGTTCGGCACCCGCGTCCGGCACGCCGCCTGGTCATCGGCGACCGGACGCTGGACGGTCACCGCGGAGCGGGGCGGCCTGGTCGAGACCTGGTCGTGCCGCTTCCTGTACGCCTGCTCGGGCTACTACGACTACACCGGCGGCTACACCCCACACTTCCCCGGCGCGGCCGACTTCACCGGTGAGGTGGTGCATCCGCAGTCGTGGCCGGAGGGCCTCACCACCCGCGGCCGACGGGTCGTGGTCATCGGGTCGGGGGCGACGGCCATGACCCTGGTGCCGGCCCTGGCCCGCGACGGCGCCCACGTGACGATGCTGCAGCGCACCCCCACCTGGGTCGTCTCCCAGCGCCAGAACGACCCGCTCACGCAGCGGATCAAGCGGCGGCTGCCCCCGAAGCTGGCCCACCGGCTGATCCGCGCCCGGCACCTGGCCATCACCCAGGGCTTCTACCAGCTGACGCGACGGCGGCCCGACCTGGCCCGGTCGTACCTGAGCAAGCCGGTAGTCGGCCGGATGGGCGCGGCTTACGCCGCCGAGCACTTCACACCGAGCTACGACCCGTGGGACCAACGGCTCTGCGTGATCCCCGACAGCGACCTGCTGAAGGCCGTCGTCCGCGGTGAGGTCGAGGTGGTCACGGACCGGATCGACCGTCTCGTCCCGGACGGGATCCGGCTGGCGTCGGGTCGGGTGTTGGCGGCCGACCTCATCGTCACCGCGACCGGCCTGGTGATGAAGCTGCTCAGCGGCTTCGACCTCGAGGTCGACGGGGTGCCGGTGGTGCTGCCCGAGCGGGCGGTCTACCGGGGCCTGATGCTGGACGGCGTGCCCAACTTCGCCGTCGCCATCGGCTACGTGAACGCCTCCTGGACGTTGCGCGCCGACCTCTCCAGCCGCTACGTCTGCCGCTACCTGCGCTACCTCGACCGGCACGCACTTGCCTTCGGGCACCCCGTCCGACCGCCCGGTCTGGAGGAGAAGCCCGTGATGCCGCTGAGCTCCGGTTACGTGCAGCGGGCGGCGAACCTGCCCGTCCAGGGTTCGACCGACCCCTGGACCGTGCCGCAGAACTACCTGCTGGACACGCTGCGGATGCGGCGCGCCCGGATCGGCGCCGACATGGCCTTCGAGGTGGCCCCGTGACCCGGCTGGCGCCGTACGTCTTCGCCGGCGGGACGGCCGTGGTCACGGGAGCCGCGGGCGGAATGGGCGAACAGCTGGCCCGGCTGCTCGCCGACCGCGGCAGCGCCCTGGTGCTCGTCGACCGTGACGCCGACCGGTTGGCCGCCGTCGTGGCTGCCATCCGGGCCGCCCACCCCGCGCTCGACGTCAGCTCGCGCGTGGTCGACCTGGCCGAGCCCGAGCAGGTCACCGCGCTCGCCGACTGGATCCTGGCCGAGCACCCGCGGCCGACGCTGCTGGTCAACAACGCGGGCGTGGCTCTCGCCGGCCGGTTCGACCAGCTGACCATGACCGAGTTCGACTGGGTGCTGCAGGTCAACTTCGCCGCCCCGGTAGCCCTGACCCACGCCCTGCTGCCTGCGCTCCTGGCCTCACCGGGCAGCCACATCGTGAACCTCTCCAGCCTGTACGGGCTGGTGGCCCCGGCCGGTCAGACCGCCTACGCGGCCAGCAAGTTCGCGCTCCGCGGCTTCAGCCAGGCCCTCGGCGGTGAGCTGGAACGCTGCGGCGTCGGCGTGACCACCGTCCACCCCGGCGGCATCCGCACCCGGATCGCCGAGACGGCGCGCATCGCCGCCGCGGCGTCACCCGCCCAGGCCGAGGCCGGCAAGGCACGGATGGCGAAGCTGCTGACCTACCCGGCCGACCGGGCGGCGGCCGAGATCCTGGACGGCGTCCAGCACCGTCGGCCCCGGGTGCTGATCACGCGGACCGCGACGGCGCTCGACCTGCTGTCCCGGCTGCTGCCGGTCGGCCACCAGCGGCTGCTCACCCGGCTGTCTCTCGGCGCACGACGGCGCTGAGGGCCCTCAGTCCCGGACGGGCAACAGCACGACGTCGGGGGCGGGGTCGTCGAGCAGCCGGGCGTGGGTCTCGACGTCGTAGCGGAGATCGCCGTAGGCCAGCTTCGAGCGCTCGACCCCCTCGGCGGCGAAGCCGGCCCGGAGCGCCACCCCGCACGAGGCCGGGTTGTCCGTGCGGTGGCCGAGCTCGAGGCGGATCAGTCGCAGCTCGGCGAAGGCCCAGACCGCCGCCGTGGCCAGGGCTCGGGTGGCGATCCCGCGGCCACGGACCGGGCCGGCCAACCAGTAGGACAGCCAGGCGGTGCTGTGCCGGTGCTCGATCTGGGCGACGCTGACGTTGCCGACCGCCCAGCCGTCGACGGCGACGGCGAAGTGCCGTTCGGTCACGCTGGGGGGCGCCAGATGGTCTGCGAGGAACTGCGTGCAGGCCGCCTCGTCGGTGAGGTCGAGCCCGCCGAACTGGCGGTCCAGGTCGTCGCTGCTCCGGACGGCCGCTCGGAGGTCGACCGCGTCGTCGAGCGTCCACGCACGCAACACCACCTCCGCCTGGTCAGCGGCCACGCTCAGTGCTGCATGTCGGTGAAGCGGGAGTAGTGGCCCTGGAAGGCGACGGTGATGGTCTTCGTCGGCCCGTTGCGGTGCTTGGCCACGTCGATGTCGGCCTCGCCGGCGCGGTCGGACTCCTTGTCGTGGATGTCGGGCCGGTTGAGCAGCACCACCATATCGGCATCCTGCTCGAGCGATCCGGACTCGCGGAGGTCGGAGAGCATCGGCTTCTTGTCGGTGCGCTGCTCGGGGCCACGGTTCAGCTGGGAGAGGGCGACCACGGGCACCTCGAGCTCCTTCGCCAGCAGCTTGAGCTGGCGGGAGAACTCGCTGACCTCCAGCTGACGCGACTCGACCTTCTTGCCCGAGGTCATCAGCTGGATGTAGTCGATCACCACGAGCTTGAGGTCGTGGCGTTGCTTCAGCCGCCGCGCCTTGGCCCGGATCTCCACCATGGTCAGGTTGGGCGAGTCGTCGATGAACATCGGCGCCTCGGAGACCTGTCCCATCTTGGTCGCGACCCGGCTCCAGTCGTCGTCACTCATCCGGCCGCCGCGGATGTGGGACAGCGGGATCGAGGCCTCCGCCGACAGCAGTCGCATGGTGATCTCGATCTGGCTCATCTCGAGGCTGAAGATCACCGACGTCAAGCCGTGCTTGATCGACGCCGACCGAGCCAGGTCCAGCGCCAGGGTGCTCTTGCCCATTCCGGGTCGAGCCGCCACGATCACCATCTGGCCGGGGTGCAGGCCGTTGGTGAGGTCGTCGAGCTCGGCGAAGCCGGTGGGGACGCCGCCCAGGTTGCCGCCGCGGGAGCTGATGGCCTCCATCTCGTCGAGGGTGGGCTGCATCAGCTCCGAGAGCGGCTTGTAGTCCTCCGCTGCGCTGCGGTCGGTGACGGCGTAGACCGCAGCCTGGGCCTGGTCGACGATCCCGTCCACGTCGCCCTCGCCGGCGTAGGAGAGCTGGCCGATCCGGATGGAGGCGTCGACCAGCCTCCGCAGAATGGCCTTCTCGCGGACGATCTCGGCGTAGTAGCCGGCGTTCGCGGCCACCGGTACCGCGGACAGCAGGGTGTGCAGGTAGGGGGCGCCACCGAGGCGGACCAGCTGGCCGCGCTTGCCGAGCTCGGCGGACACGGTGATCGCGTCGGCCGGCTCGCCGCGTCCGTAGAGGTCCAGGACCGCGTCGTAGACCTGTTCGTGGGCGGGCCGGTAGAAGTCGCTGCCCCGCAGGACCTCGACCACGTCGGCGATCGCGTCCTTGCTCATCAGCATGGCGCCGAGCACGCACTGCTCGGCGTCCATATCCTGGGGTGGCACCCGGTCCGGCGCCGGGCCGGAACCTCGCGGCGCCTCGTCCCGGTACGGTGTCATGACCTCGGCCAGACTCACGCCGCTCCACACTCCTTCTCTGGTGGGTCGCCCCGTTCCGACCGGTGCCAGGGGTCGCACGACCGGGACGTGGCGGCATGGAGATTCCACGTCCTCGCACTCTAAATTGCACCGCTGACATTTCCGGTGCCCTCGGCCCCCCGGCGAGATCTTCGGACACGTTACGCCGCGCGGCCGGACCCTCCAAGACCTCTGTCCACAGGGGTTGTGCACAACCGAGGAGTATCTGTGGGGGACACGCGGGCGGCCTGTGCAGAGGTCGGGGACGAGCTGGGGACAGCGCGCGAGGCGCTGCCTGAATCTTTCTCTGACCAGGGAAGATGCCGCGGCTCGTCGGTGGAGGAAAGTCGCCGCCAGGAAATTGTGACGCCGTCTGGCTCGGCGAGCGGCGCTTGACAGGCCGCTGCCGGGCGGCTATGTCCACAGCCTGAACGACCGGCTGTGGACAGAAGACTGAGGGTCGCTCAGCAGCAGAACGCCTGACCAGAGGCCGCTTCGAGTGACGTCCCTTATACCCCGGGGGGGTACACTGGGATGGTGTCGACTTCACTCCCTACTGAGACGCCACTCCCCACGGAGACTCCGCTCCCCACGGAGACCTCGCCCGCACCTCACGGGTACATCGCCCACAAGGGCGACCACCTGCGTCGGCTGCGACGGATCGAGGGTCAGGCCCGGGGGTTGCAGAAGATGGTCGAGGAGGAGAAGTACTGCATCGACATCTTGACCCAGGTGTCGGCGATGACCAGCGCCCTGCAGTCGGTGGCTCTGGGGCTGCTCGACGAACACCTGGCGCACTGCGTGGCCGGTGCCCTCTCCCGGGGAGGTGACGAGGCCGACGCCAAGCTGGCGGAGGCCTCGGCCGCCATCGCCCGTCTCGTCCGCTCCTGAGCTCGAAAGGCCCCACCCGATGTCCTCCGAAGACCTGCCCGTCCGCCACGCCGAGTACCGCGTGCAGGGCATGACCTGCCAGCACTGCGTCTCCGCCGTCACCGCCGAGGTGGAGGCGGTGTCCGGCGTGACGGGCGTCCAGGTCGACCTGTCCCGCGGTCTGCTGCGGGTCACCAGCGGACCCGAGGTGTCGCGGACCGCGGTGGCCTCGGCCGTGGACGAGGCCGGCTACGCCCTCGTCGAGGACTGAGATGGCCCCCACCGTCCCGGTACGCACCAGCACCGCTGGGCCCGCGGCACGTCAGCTGGTCGAGCTCGACGTCACCGGGATGACCTGCGCCTCCTGCGCCGCGCGGATCGAGAAAAAGCTCAACCGGATGGACGGCGTGCACGCAGACGTCAACTACGCCACGGAACGGGCGACCGTGCACGCACCGGCCGGCGTCGACGCGACGGACCTGATCGCCACCATCGAGCGCACCGGCTACGGCGCGTCACGGTCCGTGCCCGAGGATCGCGACCCTGGGGCCTCGCTGCGGGCACTGCGTCGGCGGACGCTCGTCGCCGGCGTCCTGGCCGCCCCGGTGGTGGTCCTGGGCATGGTGCCGGCCGCCGCCTTCCCCGGCTCGACCTGGCTCGCGCTGCTGCTGACCCTGGGGGTCGTCGGCTGGGCCGGCTGGCCGTTCCATCGCGGCGCCGCGCTCAACCTGCGGCACGGCAGCACCACGATGGACACCCTGATCTCGCTGGGTACTCTGGCCGCGACGATCTGGTCGATCTACGCCCTGCTGGCGGGAACGGGACACCTCTACCTCGAGGTGGCCGCCGGCGTCACGACGCTGGTCCTGCTTGGCCGCTACCTGGAAGCCCGGGCCAAGCGCCGGGCCGGAGCCGCCGTCCGCGCGCTGCTGGAGCTCACCCCGGCCGAGGCGACCGTGCTGCACGACGGGGTGGAGCAACGAGTTCCCGCGGCCACCCTGCGGACCGGCGACCGGTTCGTGGTCCGGCCCGGCGAGACCTTCGCCGCCGACGGCCAGGTGCTGGCCGGCCGGAGCGCCGCCGACACCTCGATGGTCACCGGCGAGGTCGTTCCGGTCGAGCTGGGCGTCGGCGACGCCGTCGTGGGTGGCTGCCTGAACACCTACGGCCGACTCGAGGTCGCGGCCACCCACGTCGGCGCCGACAGCCAGCTGGCGCAGATCGCCCGGCTCGTCGAGGCGGCGCAGAGCGGCAAGGCCGCGGTGCAGCGGCTGGCGGACCGGATCTCGAGTGTCTTCGTCCCGGTGGTGATGGGGTTGGCGCTGCTCACCCTGGCCGGCTGGCTGCTGTCCGGGTCCGGAGCGTCCACCGCGTTCAGCGCCGCCGTGGCCGTGCTGATCATCGCCTGCCCGTGCGCACTGGGCCTGGCCACGCCGACCGCACTCCTGGTCGGCACCGGAAGGGGAGCGCAGCTCGGGATCGTCATCCGCGGCCCGGAGGTGCTGGAGTCCTCTTCTCGGATCGACACGGTCGTGCTCGACAAGACCGGCACGGTCACCGAGGGCCGGATGAGCGTCGTCGACGTGATCGCGGTCGACGCCCGCGAGGCCGACGTGCTGCGGCTCGCCGGGGCAGCCGAGTCCGGGTCCGAGCACCCGATCGCCCGGGCCATCGCCGCGCACGCGGCCATGCAAGGACCGCTGCCGGTGGTCCGCACCCTCACCAACCTCCCCGGGCTCGGCGTGCTGGCCGAGCTGTCCGACGCGCAGATGGCTAGAGCCCCCGCAGAGTCGGACACGTCGGTGGTGGTGGGGCAGCCGGAGCTGCTGCTCGGCGAGGGGCTGGTCGTCGGGGCTGAGGCGGCGGCGGCGTACGCGGGGGTCCAGGCGGCGGGACGGACGGCCGTGCTGGTGGGCTGGGACGGGGCCGCCCGCGGCGTGCTGGCCGTCGCGGACACCCTGAAGCCGACCTCGGCGGAGGCCGTGGGCAGCTTCCGCGCCCTGGGTCTGCGGCCGGTGCTGCTCACCGGAGATCACCGCGCGGCGGCCGAGGCGGTCGCCGCCGAGGTGGGGATCGAGGAGGTCGTCGCCGGCGTCCGGCCCGAGGGCAAGGTGGCCGAGGTGCGCCGGCTGCAGGCCGCCGGGCACCGGGTGGCCATGGTGGGCGACGGGGTCAACGACGCCGCCGCCCTGGCCCAGGCCGACCTCGGCATCGCCCTCGGTACCGGGACGGACGCAGCCATCCAGGCCAGCGACCTGACCCTGGTCCGCGGCGACCTGCGGGCGGCCGCCGAGGCGGTCGGGCTGGCCCGGGCCACGCTGCGGACGATCAAGGGCAACCTGTTCTGGGCCTTCGCCTATAACGTCGCCGCGATCCCGCTGGCCGCGTCCGGGCTGCTGAACCCGCTCTACGCCGGCGCGGCGATGGCGCTGAGCTCGCTGTTCGTGGTCAGCAACAGCCTCCGGCTGCGCCGGTTCCGCTGAGACCGAGTCAGCCGGGGCCACGGCACCGCGACCGCAACGTCACGAGGGCGCGCCGAAGGTCTGGGTCTCGAGCAGGGCACCGACCGTCCGGGGGCTGGTCAGGCCAACCGGGCCCGGACCCGGCCCTCGACCACCTCCTGCAGCAGCACGACGGTCTGCTCGTCGAGGTCGACACCGAGGCGTCGGGCCTGCGCCGCCAGCTGCAGGGTGAGGCGTTCGGTCTCGGCCGGGTTGCCCGCGAGGTGCTCCGTCCTGATCCGCGCCGTCAGCAGCTGCTCGTCCCCCGGTGCGGCCACCAGGGCCCGGGCGGCCGCCCACCGGGCCAGGTCGAGGTCCCCCTGGTCGAGCGCCCGCCGGGTCAGCTCGACCCCGACGTCGCGGACGCAGGAGATCATGTCGGTCCGCAGCTCCTCCGCCCAGTGCCACTGGCCGGGCGCCGCGTCGGCGAGCGGAGCTCCGCGGACGAGCTGCAGCGCCGCCCGCAGCGCGTCGTCACCGGCGCGGTCGACCCCGGTCGCGGTGAGGATCTGCAACCGCTGCCAGTCCGAGCTGACCGAGGGGTGCAGGGCGATCCGGCCGGTGTAGGCGTCCGGCAGGTAGGCGCGACCGTCCCCGCCCTCGCCCAGCCAGCTGCGGAGCCGGCTCATGTTCGAGCGCCGGGTGCCCTCGGCGACGGCCAGCGCGGCCGCCATCCCCTGGGCGGTGCGGCCGGGGTGCTCGAGCAGCCAGGCGCAGTACTCGAGGCACTGCTTGGCGGCTCGCGGCGGCAGCGGCCCGGTCGCACCCAGCAGCTCGACCGGCCCCAGGAGCAGCAGCGTGGGGTGGTCGACGGCGTCCGCACCATCGATCCGCCTCGCCGCCTGTGCCGCCACCTCGCCCCCATCCTCCGTCGTTGCTGTCTCCTCGCCGAACCTGGAGCCCAGGTAGGTGACGTTGTCGGGCGGCCGCTCCGGTTCGACCACCTGCCCCGCCCACCAGGGCGCCGGGGTGGTGTCGGTCCGCCCCGTCCCCTCGACCAGCTGGAGCACCGCCTCGGCCTCGTCGGGCTCCAGCCGCGCCGGCCGCAGCGGGAGGTCGTCAGGCAACAGCACGGCGCCGCGGGCTCCCGCCTCCCACCGCAGCGTCCAGGGTGCGCCGGCGTCGTGGCCGACCACCACGGCGGCGATCGTCACCCGTGGCTCGTCGAGGACGACCTGCTGGAGGCGTCGCCGCTGGTCCGCCGTCACCGGGTCGTGCACCAGGACCACCTCGGGCGTCCACGGGTCGGCGAGGTCGGGATCCAACCGGTGCTGGCCCAGGACCGGGTGCGGCTGGTGCCGGCGCTGCTCGGCCGCCCGCCGTTCCAGCCGGGCCAGGAGGTGGTCGACGTCGCTGGTGTGCGTCACGTCGTGACGCCCGAGCGCAGCCGGCAGCCGGTCCGAACCGCCGACCGTCGTGACGATGATCTCCTCTGCCCACGGCGAGAAGGAGAGGTCCACCGTCAGGGCCGCCAACACCCCGGCCGCCGCCTCGTTCTCGGCCTCGAGCTGCAGCAGTCCGAGACCCTCGAGGTCGACGAGCACCTGGCGGTCCCGGGCGTCGCGGCCCAGGGTCACCAGGCTGGGCCAGGGCCGCAGTGCCTCGTCGGCCCCCGGCACCGAGCGCAGGTAGCCGGCGTCGCCGGCGTCCAGCCGCCAGGACCGGCCCTCGACCCGGAACGGGACCGGCGCGGGGCCGTCCGCCTCGGCCATCACCAGCTCGATCTGCTCCTCACCGACGAGCACCAGCCGGAGCGCCGGCAGGGGCAGCTGCTGCGCCCGGCAGTGGGCACCGATGGCCCGCAGCGCCTGGTCGAGCGTCCGCAGGGTGAGCGGCCGCTGCCGCCGGCCGAGCGCCACCTCCAGGCGTTGCGTCGACGCCGGCGGATGGACGATCCGACGGCCTACCGGACGCGCCTGGAGCTGGAGCCCACGGCGACGGAGCAGCCCCGCCACCAGTCCGGCCGCGAGCAGCCCGCCGATCCCCGCGAGCGGCAGCACCGCGTCGGCCGCGGTGACGTGCTCCTCGACCGGTGCTGGTGCTGCTGGAGCCGCTGCCGTCGCCTCGGGCTCCGCGGTGGGTGGAGCGGTGGTGGGTGGAACAGTGGCGGGAGCCGTGGTGGGTGGGGCGGTCCTGGGTGAGGGCGGGGTGGGGGCCGGATCGCTCTTCGGGCGGACGGGGGCCGGCGCCGGGCCCCGCGTGTCGCCGCCCCGGGAAGGCGCGACGGGTGTCGTGGCCTTCGCCGCGGGCAGCGCCAGCCGGATGCCGGCCACGAGCTCGTCCGGGTCGTCGAGCTGAGCCCGGTTGGCGTGGTAGATCTCGGGCCAGCGGTCGGTGGAGCCGAGCTCGCGGTCGGCGATCTCGGACAGCGTCTCACCCGGTCGGACGGTCACGGTCCGCGCACTGCCGCCGGTCCCGTCGGCGTCGGCAGGGCTGTGGAGCTCGGGCACCGAGAGCCGCCAGCCCACGGTGAGCCGGTCCGGACCGCCCGTCAGCAGGTCGGGGTTGGCCCGGGCGATGAGCCGCCACTGCTGCCCGTCCCCGTAGTAGTGCTGGGCGAGGCTCCAGAGATCGTCTCCCGGCTCGACCATGTGCGTCCGGGTGGGCTCGGTCGGCGCCGGGGCGGTGACCGTCCTCATCGCTCGCGCCGGTGCTGCGCCGGGCCGGACGGGGGCTCGACTCGGGTGGATCGTCTCGGCCTGCGCAGCCGGGGCCAGCGGCACGGCGCCCGAGACGGCGGGCGCCGCGGACAAGGCCAGCACCGCAAGAATCAGCCCGGCCGCCACCCGTTGCGGACCGGCCAGACCCGGCAGCCGGATCCGGATCCGCGAGCGGGAGATCACCCTCACCAGCTCGGTGAGGACCGAGAGCGCGAAGACCGCCCAGGCCAGCCAGCCGACCACGGTGATCAGCGCCAGGACGATGGAGCCGTCGTCGGGCCGCGTCAGGGCACGGACCAGAGCGCCCCAGCCGGGGTCGACCGGCAGCAGCGGACCCCCGAGCCGGACCAGCGCCATCGGCACGCCGACCAGCAGGGTCGCCAGCACCACGAGGGCACCACCACTTCGCCACACCCGGGACAACGGCCGCCCCCCTTTCACGCGTCGGCCCCAGCCTGGCCGAGGCGGGCCCGCCACCGGAACCTCGACGTGTTGTCCGTACGTGGCCGGTGTTGTCCGTCGCTAGACAAGGAAGATCTTCAACATCGCGGCGACCAGGAAGATCAGGCCGAAGATCATGGCCGGCAGCGTCATGTAGATCGTCATGCCCTCTGCCTCCGCCCCCGCGAGGATCTGCTCGGCGGTGAGGTGGGCGTCGCGGAGCTCCCGCACCCGCGCCCGGAGCGTGCCGGACAGCGCGGCCCCGGTCTCGTCGAGCTGCATCACGTCGGCCACGTCGCTGAGCTCGGGCAGGTCCAGCTGGGCCGCCAGCCGCCGCAGCTCGGCGTACGGGGCCTGCTGCTCCAGCCGGGCGCGCTCCAGGGCGAGACGGATCTGGACGAAGAGGGGGGTCTCGCTGAGTCGGGCCGCATTGGCCAGGGCCTGGGGTGCCGAGGCGTTGGTGAGCCGTTCGAGCGTGACCAGGTCGAGGTAGAGCAGCAGGGCCTCCATCGCCCCGGCGCAGACGGCGATCGTCCGGCGGCGCAGCATCAGGTCGGGCGTGAAGAAGCCGATCACCACGCCGAGCAGCGAGACCGCAGCCGGCCACGCGCTGAACGAGCCAGTGACCAGCCCGAGCGTGCCGCCGGCGACCGCAGGGAGCAGAGCCCCGATGATCGCCATCACCGCCTTGTCGGCGTAGAACTCCGCGATCGAGGTGTTCTGCAGCTGCAACGCCCGCCGCTGCTGCTCCGACAGGGGAAAGGGGCTGCGCCGGTAGAGGGCAGCGCCCAGCCGCTCGGACCGACTGGTGAGTGGGCCGGTGTCGCGGCTCCGGTCGCGCAACGGCTCCCCACCGCCCGCCCGGGCCAGCGCAGCCGCCAGATCCGGCGTCGCGGGGGCAAAGGTCACGACCAGGGCCACCAGCCCCGCTGCGACCAGCGCCCCGGCGGCCAGCACCAGGGCGAACGTCACCGCGAGGCTCCGACCAGGACGCGCGGCCGCGGCCGCTGCTGAGCCTTGCGCCGCATCAGCAGCAGCGAGCCGATGTAGGCCACCAGCAGCGCGGACAGCACCAGCTGCCCGGTCGGGGTCCGGTACGGGGAGAAGAACGAGGGGGACACGACGAAGGTCAGAGCCAGCGTGACCACCGAGATCACCGTGACCTGGCGGACCACGACGAAGGGCTTGGCCCGTTCCACCTCGATCGCGCGGCGGCCCTTGAGCGAGGCCTGAATGGAGTCCGCCAAGGCCTCCATGGTCACCGACGCGCCGTTCGCGCCCCGATTGGCCGAGAGCATCAGCGCGGCCAGCACGGCGTCGGCGTCGGGTGAGTCCAGCTCGTCGGCCATCCGCAGCAGTGCCTCGCGGGTCTCCCAACGGTTGTTGAGCCGCGCGACGAGCAGGCCGATCTCCTCGGCCAGCAGCGGCGGCGCGGTCCGACGGGAGACGCGGATCGCGTCGGTCACCGACCGACCGGTGCCGAGGGTGGCGCTCAGTCCTCGGACCCATCGGTCCAGGGCCTCGAGCAGAGCCACGTCCCGCGGCTGCGGGGCGCTGAGCAGGTAGGGCAGTCCCAGGACCAGGGCCGGGACCACCACGAGGGCGATCACCCAGCCCGTGACGGCTGCGGTGGCCAGCCCGACCAGCAGACTGCCCGCGAGCAGCAGGTCACGCCGTCGGCCCCGCGGCCCGGCCGGTCGCCGGCTGAGGCGGGCCCAGAGCTCGGCGGCCGTCGCGGTCCGTCGCGAGCGGTTCGATGGCTGGGGCGTCCGACGCTGCAGGCCGGCGACCAGAGCCCACACCCCGGCCACCAGCAGCAAGCCGGCCGCGACCGCGAGCGCGGTCACGAGGAGCCTCGGCGTCGGGGGCGGGGCGCGGTGCCGCGGAGACTGGCTCCGGCCCGCGGCAGGGCCCGCCGGAACGGCTCGAGCTCGCGGGCGAACCCGGCGTCGGGGTAGAAGCCCGCCGCCTGGGAGGGCGTACCGGTGGCGGTGTAGGTGAGGTGCGTGACCGGCCGGCCGTTCTCGGTGGCCCGGGTGACCTGGCGGATCTCGGAGACGAAACGCCGTCGGACGCCGCCCTTCCATGTCTCGTCCAGCAGCCGGACGTACACGAGGAGGTGGATGTTGTTGGCGATCTGGCGGTACGCCTCGTCGATCGTCAGCACCCCGCCCTGGGCCACCCGCGAGGCCAGCCGGTCGATGGTCGACTCGGCCGAGTGCGAGTGGGTCGTGGACAACGTGCCCGTGCCGGCTTGCATCGCCTCGAACATGGCGGCGGCCTCGCCGCCGCGGACCTCCCCGACCACCAGCCGGGACAGGTTCTGCCGCAGGGCCTCGGGCATCAGGTCTGAGATCGTCACCTCACCGACCCGGGTGCCGCCGCTGGTCTCGCCGTGCCCGGTCCGCGCCTGCAGGGCCAGGATGTTCTCCCGGCCGGGCTGCAGGTGGGTCATCAGCTCGTAGTCGGTCTCCAGGGTGCCGAAGCGCTCGTGCGCCGGGATGGCGTTGATGAGCGCGCGCAGCAGGGTGGTCTTGCCCGCTCCCTGGTCGCCGGAGATCACCATCGACCGCCGCGCCAGGATGGCCGCGTCCAGGAACTCCGCCACCTCGACCGGCATCAACCCACCGGCGGCGAGGTCGGCCAGCGAGACGTCGGTCAGCGTGTGCTGCCGGATGACGACGCTGGGCCGGTAGGACAGGCCGAAACCGATGGCGTGCAGCCGGAAGCGCTCGCCCAGCGCGAGCGTCATCGAGGGGTGGGTGTCGTCGAACGGCCGCGCGGGCTGACTGTTCTGACCGAGGAACCGGATGGCCTCGACGAGCTCGTCGTCGCTGTCGGCGACCGGTGGCATCCGCTCCCGCCGCCCGTCGCCGTACTGGACGAAGACGGAGTCCCAGCCGTGGATCTCGATGTTCTCCACCGTGGCCATCTCCAGCAGGGGCTGCAGCCGGCCGTAGCCGAAGACCGAGTCCTCGACGGCGGCCACGTAGGTCTGCTCGGCCTCCGGCGACCAGAGCTCCGCGCCCTCGCGGTGCAGCGCGCGGACGTGGTCACCGACAACGCGTCGGATCACCGACCGGCCCAGCAGCAGCCGGTCGTCGCCGGCCAACGGCCGTCCCGTCGCCTGCTGGGACCGCTCGCTCTCCTCGGTGATCACCTCCGACGCGCGGCGTCGCAGCTCGGCGACCTGGGCCCATTCCAACCCCTCCGGACCGGCACCCAGGCGGGCCGCGAGGCGTTCGCGGGGGTAGTTGCCGAAGCCCTCGGCCGGACCGACGCCGATCCTCAGCCCCGGCCTGGCCCCGTGAGCCGGAGCGGTCGGGCCGGACGGGGAGTCGTCGTCGTAGTCGGCGAGGACCGGGACCCCGTCGAGGTCGGGTGGGGCGACCGCGGTGTCCTCCATCTCAGCTCCTCACCAGCTCGGTCGAGCGCTGCAGCGAGTCGGCGAGGGTGGAGGCGGCGTGCCGGAGCCCGCGGAGCAGCGGCGCGGCCTCGAACTTGCGGTGCTGCGGGGCACCGTCGGAGAAGTGGGCGGCGGCGGCCGGGTCGTGCGGCAGCTGGGCGAGCACCGTCGGTCCGAGGGCCTTGCTGATCTCGGCGGCCTGGTACGGCTGACCGGGACCCACCAGGACCAGCCCGGGCCGGCTCGGCGACGCGGCGGCCGTGCGCAGCTCGGTCAGCGCCGGCAGGTGCACCCGGGCCGAGAGCACCGAGCGCAGGTCGGACCGCAGCACCAGCAGGTTGAGGGCACTGCGTTCCAGCAGGGCGGGTGGGAGGCCCAGCGGCCCGATCCGCCCGAGGTCGACCAGTACGTCGACGTCGACGTCGGCCAGCCGGTCGAAGGTGTCGGCCAGCTCCTCCCAGACGCCGGCGAAGTGCGCCGCGCTGGTGGGCTTGGTGAAGCCGGGCAGGAAGAGCCGCCGGTCGCCTTCCCCGTCGACCAGGGGGAGGCACTGGTCGATCACGACCTCCCGCAGCGGACGGCGGTCACGGTGCGCCTCGGCGACCCGCAGCAGGCCCTTGCCATGGGCGGACCGGCCGGTCAGGTAGCCCGCAAGCACGGCCTGGTGGGCACCGGGGTCGCAGTCGGCCAGCAGCACCGGTCGGGGCCAGCAGAGCGCCAACCCGACGGCGAGCGTGGTGACGCCCGGCGCGCCGTTGGCGGACGCGAGCAGCAGGATGGCCATCCGGTCAGCGCCCCGCGTCGCGGACGACGGCCAGCCGCTGCGAGGCGGCGAGCAGCGCGACCGTGGCCGCCTGTGCCTGCGGCACGTCCACGTCGACCATGGTCGAGGTGCCGTCCGGAGCGGGCGCGGTGTCGACCACCCGGGCCGCGTAGGTCTTGCCGGCCAGCTGGTCCTTGGCCGCCGTGCTGCTCGACGCGGGCGGCAGCGCGACCAGCCGGACCGGCGACGAGGGGAGCAGCAGGCCCTGCGGTGCGTGGCCGCCGGGAAGGAGGATGCCGACGACGGACCGGCCATCGGCGGGCAGCGCCGTCGCGGCCACCGACGTGGCGGCGACGACGCTGCCGGACGGTAGGTCGTACACCGCCCGCTGGCCGACCAGTCCGTCGAGCCCGCTGGCCGGGACCGCGTCCGGCAGCGCGCCGCCTTGCAGCCGAACGGTGGTCAGGTCGTCGGCCTCGAGGACCTCGCCGCGGTAGACGGTCCGCGCGACCGACACGACCGTGGTCTCGGAGGCGACGTTCGCGTAGACGACGTAGGACAGCAGCGCGCCGAGGCAGAGCGCGACCACGCCGAGCGCGATCCATTTCGGGTCCCGGCGGCCGGCCAGCCGGGGCAGCTCGGTCGCCGGAGGGGCCGCGGGGTCAGCGTCCAGGGCCGGGCTCCGGCCGGCTCCCGGCCGTGCGTCGGTGTCGATGCTCATGAGGACCTCGTCTGGGGTTGAGCGGTCTGGGGTCGAGCGGTCTGGGATGTGGTCATCGGGTGCCACCGGTGGCGACGATGTCGGCCTCGGCTGAGCCGGTGCCGGTCACGCTGTCCAGACCGATGACGCTCAGGAAGACGGTGTCGGCCGAGGAGGACGTGGTCACGGTGACGACCCCGGCGGAGACCTGGACGGATCCGCTGACCGACGGTTGGCCCGCCAGGTAGGCCTTGGCGGCCAGCACCGCCGCGGCGGCCGGATCGCGACCGCCGAGCTGTTGGGTGGCGGCGGCATTGCCCGCGGCACGCGCGGCCCCCGCTGCGGCCGACTCGGCCAGGGTGGCTGCGGTGACCTTCTGGCCGCCATCGATCACGAGCCCGGCCACCAGGAAGATCGCGCCCATCAGCAGGAGTATGTAGAGCGTGGTCGTCTGACCCCGTTCGTCGCGGGGAGGAGCAGTCATCACCGGCTCCGGTAGGTGTCGAGCGCGGCCGCGCCGTCGCCGGTCAGCAGCACGGAACCGGGCAGCCCGGGCAGGGCGATGTCGGCCAGCGGCACCCGGCACCGGACGGTCGAGCCGACCGTGGCCGGGGTACCGACCGGTACGGCGAAGCCGGCCGTCCGGATCTCGACCGACGTCTGGTCGCAGCGCAGGCCGGCCGTGGCGAGCGACGCCCGGGCGGCCTCGCGGCCGTCGGTGGCCGCCGCGCCGGAGGTCCGGGCCAGCGACGCCGCCCGGGCCCCGGACTGCGCGGCCTCGGTCACGGCAGTGCGGGCGAACCAGAGCCGCCCACCGGCGACCAGCATGCCGAGCACCAGCACCAGGGCCGGGACCAGCAGGGTGAGCTCGATGGTGGCAGAGCCCCGCTCGCCGTGGCGTCCGAGCCGACCGGTCACGGAGCCGTCACCCTCTCGAGCGGCGCGGCGGCCGTCTCGCTGATCTTGCCCAGGCCGAGATCGAGCATCAGAGGCGCATCGCCGCTCACCCGGGCAGAGACCTGCGCAGGACCGCGCACGACCGTCACCGTGACTCCGGTCAGGCCGCCGGCGCGGGCGAGGTCCTCCCCCAGCTCGGCCGCGGCGCCTGAGCTGCCGTCGGTGCCGCGGGCCACGTCGACCACCGCCGCAGCCGCGCGTTCAGCCACGTTGCGGGCATGCAGCCAGATCCCGGCCTGGATGATGCCGAGGGTCACGAGCAAGAGGACCGGCCAGACCACGGCGAGCTGGATGCTCTCGCTCAGGCCTCGCTGGTCCCGGGACGGGAGCGGCACCGCTACTTCGGCAGGTGGCTCGTGACGTAGGCGGTGATCACGCCGAGCACGATGACGGCGACGGTCACCGCCCCGGCCAGCAGGATCGCGTTCTCGGTCGACTGGCTGAGGCCCCGCTCGTCGCGGGCGGCCGGAGCGCGGAGCAGCAGGAGCAGGCCGACCACGGTGCGGGTCAGGGTCTTGAGATTCATCCGGTGTCCTTTCGGGATCGGTGCCACGATCACGAAACCCCCGAGGGCGAGGCGATCGAGCCGGCGACGCTGCCGGCGAGGAAGCAGGCAGGGGTCGGCGACCACCTCGGTCAGCCACCGGTGCCCCCGCACACGGGGGATCAGCATGGCCCGGAAACAGCGGTTCTGTCGCCCGAACGAGGGGATTCGTACTGCCATTCGGGCATCTTGCGTCCCATCTCTCTTCCTTCGCGGAAATGCCACCGATGTCATTCACCCCACCAGTTCTCGCCCCCGGTCAGGCCGCGCCGGCCAGCTCGTCGGCGTGGTCGGCCAGCACCTGGAGGGCGCGGCTGCAGCGCACCCGGACCGAGCCTGCCGTGGATCCGTGGCGCCGAGCCGCCTCGGCGCCGCTGAGGCCCCGGACATACACCGTTTCGAGCAGCAGACCGGAGGGCTCGTCGAGCAGCCGTAGACGCCGTCCGGCCTCGATCAGGCTGACCGCGTCCAGGCCCGCTGCGACCCCGTGGTCGAGCTCACGCCGCTGCGCCTCCTGCTCGACCAGCTGCTCGAGCTCTACGCCGGCCAGCCAGAGCGTGGCTCCACCCCGGCCGTACGCCTCCTGCCTCACCGCCTTGAGGGTGTCGAGAGCCAGGTTCGCGGCGATCCGGACCGGGCGTGCCCTCAGCGGGTAGCGGGCGAGGACGCACCAGGCGGCGGCGACGTAGACGTCGACCGGCGATCGCCGGTCACGGGACGCCATCTGGACGAGGCGCCCGAGCATCGACTGCAGCACCGTCCGGGCCGCCATCGCGTCACCGTGTTGAGCGGCGCTCAGCAGCGCGTGCAAGGTCACGTCGCAGCCCCGACTGGCTCGGCTGACCAGCACCCCCTGACCACTGCCGTCGCTCTCGAGGATCTCCTGCCAGTCCGCGTTCAGTCGGTCGACGATCCGCCAGGGCGCCTCGCCGACGCTGGTACCGCTGCCTGTCATGTCCGCCTCCTCGATCCGTTGGATCGAGGATTGCGAGCCGGTGTTGGCCACCGTGTTGTATGACCCGCCTCTGGTGTTGTCCTGCTCGCTGAGGTGTTGTCCGATGGCTCCAGCCCGCCGGCGCGGCACGTGCCATGCTCGACCCATGGACGCTTCCGAGCTCGCGGCCGAGCTGCTGGCCGGCTGCGTCGCAGACGGTCAGGCCGTACGCCGGGTGCCCGTGGACGCCGAGGCCGACCTGGTCCGGGCTGAGCTGCGCCGGCTGGCGCGACGGGGCGACGTCCGGGTACGGACCGCCCGCCTCGACGACACCGTGGTCGTCGCGCGCACCGACGCCGCTCTCTGGACCGACGACACCGTCACCATGCGGCGCAAGCTCACCCCTCAGGACTGAGGCTTCGCCCGTCCGGTCCGGTCCCGTCCGGTGAGCGCAACCTCTTCGAGGCCTTCGACAGGCTCAGGACGCGGCGCGGACAGGATCAACGCGCGGGGTCGAGGTGGCCGCGCCAGGCCAGGCTCTGGCGGTTGAGGCGGCGCAGCAGCAGGTCGCCCTCAGCCTCGATCCTCATCGCGAGCTCGACGGCGTACCGCAGCTGGGCGTCGTCGAGCTGGGCGAAGGCGGGCGAGCGGGTGCGGTCCAGGACGTCGTACCAGCACCGGCCCACCGTGTGGTCGAGGACGATCCGGCCGAAGCAGTGGTCGGACCGCACGACCCACCGCTCGGCCGCGGCCCGGCGGGGCAGCTCGCGCAGCACCAGCTGGCGGTAGCGGCTCATCAGGTCGTCGCGCTCGCGGTCATCCGGGTACGGGGCAGCGTCGTCGACCATGCCACCGAGCGTAGGAGTGTGAGCGGAACCACCCAAGGGCGGCGGAATCGCCGTCCGCGCGGGTCGGTTCGGCTCAGTATGGCCCTGCTCTTCGAACCCCTGACGCTCCGCGACCTCACCGTTGCCAACCGGGTCTGGCTGGCCCCGATGTGCCAGTACTCGGTCACCGCCGAGGACGGCGTCCCCACCGACTGGCACCTGGTGCACCTCGGTTCCCGGGCCCAGGGTGGCTTCGGGCTGATCCTCACCGAGGCCACCGCCGTGGTGCCGGAGGGTCGGATCAGCCCGCAGGACACTGGTCTGTGGGACGACACCCAGCGCGACGCCTGGGCGCGGGTCGTCGACTTCGTGCACGCCCAGGGCGCGGCGATCGGGGTCCAGCTCGCCCACGCCGGCCGCAAGGGCTCGACCTACCGGGGCTTTCCTGGGGAGCCGACCGGCCCCGTTCCCGTCGAGCTCGGCGGCTGGACGCCCGTCGGCCCCTCAGCCACCCCCTTTCCCGGGCTGGCCGACCCGCAGGAGATGACGGTCGCCGAGATCGCCGCCACGGTCGGAGCCTTCGCGGCGGCCGCGTGCCGCGCCGACGAGGCCGGCTTCGACGTCGTCGAGATCCACGGCGCGCACGGCTACCTGGTGCACGAGTTCCTGTCCCCGCTGTCGAACCTGCGTACCGACGGCTACGGCGGCGGCTTCGAGAACCGCACCCGATTCCTGATCGAGGTCGTCGACGCCGTCCGCGCCGTCTGGCCCGTGGGCAAGCCGGTACTGGTGCGGCTGTCGGCCACCGACTGGACCGACGGGGGCTGGGCCCTCGCGGACTCGGTCCGGCTGTCGGCCCTGCTCAAGGAGCACGGCGTCGACCTGGTCGACACCTCCACCGGCGGCAACGTGCCGGCCGACATCCCGGTCGGCCCGAACTACCAGGTCCCCTTCGCCGCCACCATCCGCGCCGAAGCGGGCCTGCCGACCGGAGCGGTCGGGCTGATCGCCACCCCGCAGCAGGCCGAGGAGGTGCTCGGCGCCGGGGAGGCCGACGTCGTGCTGCTGGCCCGGGCCGCCCTGCGGGAGCCGTCCTGGCCGCTGCGCGCCGCGGCCGAGCTGGGCCTGACCTGGCGCGAGGCCCCCTACCCCGCCGCTTACACGCGGGGCACGTGGGACGACGTCCTCACGCCTGCCTGATCTCCGACCGGTCAGCGTCGGTGGTTGCCGGACGACCACCGGCGCTGGCACGTCGCAAGGGAACGGGTCAGACGGCGACGTCCGCGCGGACCCGGCCGCGGGCGTCGCAGACGGTCTTGCCGTCGCTGTAGCGGACGCCGTCGGCAAAGCGGGCCTCGACGGAGCCGGCGCCGAACTGCTCGGTGTAGAGGCGCGAGTACAGCCCGCCGAGCGCCAGCAGCTCGGCGTGGCTGCCTTGCTCGACCAGCTCGCCCTCCTCCAGACCGAAGATGACGTCGGCGTTCTGGATGGTGGAGAGCCGGTGGGCGATGGCGATGGTGGTCCGGCCCTGGGTGGCGCGTTCCAGCGCGTCCTGCACCAGCCGCTCGGTCTCGGTGTCCAGCGCGGAGGTGGCCTCGTCGAGGATGAGCACCCGCGGGTTCATCAAGAAGACGCGCGCAATGGCCAGCCGCTGCTTCTCCCCGCCGGACAACCGGTAGCCGCGCTCACCGGTGACCGTGTCGTAGCCGCCGGCGAAGCTCTGGATCCGGTCGTGGATGTTGGCGTCCCGGGCGGCCTGGTGCACCTCGGCCTCGGTCGCGTCCGGCCGGGCGTAGGCGATGTTGTCGTAGACCGTGCCGTGGAACAGGTAGGGCTCCTGGGTCACCATGCCCACGGTCTCGGCGATCGAGCCGAGCGTGGCCTCGCGGACGTCGACGCCGTCGATCAGCACCGCGCCCTCGGTGACGTCGTAGAAGCGCGGCACCAGGTAGGTCATCGTCGTCTTGCCCGACCCCGAGGGCCCGACGATCGCCGCGAGCTGACCGGGCCGCACCGTCAGGCTGAGGTGCCGGAGCGTCCAGCCGTCGCCCACCTGGCGCTCCTCCTCGACGGGCTCCGGCTCCGAACCGGCACCGGGGGAGAAGCGGCGGCCGCCGGCCCGGCCACCGCTGAGCTCGCGCGGCTCCGGGTAGCGGAACCAGACGTCGCGGAACTCCACCGACCCGCCCTGGCTGCTGGTCGTGAGCGCGACGGCCCCGGGACGCTCGGCGATCGCGGGCTCCAGGTCCAGGTACTCGAAGATCCGGCGGAACAGCGCGAGGGAGGTCTGCACGTCCAGGGTCACCCGCATCAGCTGGATCAACGGCATCTGCAGCCGGGCCTGCAGCGTGGTGAAGGCCACCAGCGTGCCGGCGGTGAGCCCCGCGCCGCCGCCCAGCCGGCCGGTGATCATGAAACCCGCAAAGAGGTAGATCAGGGCCGGGGTGATGGCGAAGAACGTCTGCACCAGGGCGAAGAAGGTTCGGCCGGTCATCGCCTGCTCGACCTGCAGCTTGGTCTGGCGGGCGTTCTCCTCGCGGTAGCGCGCCACCTCGGAGTCGGCCCGGTGGAACACCTTGGCCAACAAGATGCCCGAGACCGAGAGCGCCTCCTCGGTGATCGCGGTCATCTCCGACAGCGACTCCTGCGTGCGCCGGGCCAGCCGCTGCCGGCGCCGCCCCACCCGTACCTGGACGAAGACGAAGATCGGCATCAGGACCAGGGTCAGGATGGTCAGCTTCCACGAGAGCAGCAGCATCGAGACGAACGCCGCGAGCACGGTCACCGAGTTCTGCAGGATCGTCGTCGCGGTGTCGGTGAGGACGGTCCGGACGCCGCTCACGTCGTTGGCCAGCCGCGACTGGATCGCGCCCGTCTTCGTCGCGGTGAAGAACGCGAGCTCCATCTTCTGCAGGTGTGCGAACAGGGTGCTGCGCAGGTCGGCCATGGCCGAGTTGCCGATGGTGGCGGTGAGCAGGTTCTGGCCGATGCCGATCAGGGCTGTCATCAGCGGGATCACACAGAGCCCCAGCACCAGCCAGCCCAGCAGCCCCAGGTGCGCCGCGGAGCCGTCCACGGGGAACAGCGCGTCGTCGAAGACGGCCCGGGTCAGGAAGGGCGCCACCGAGGTGAGCACCGCCGAGCCGACGACGGCCACCCCGACCAGGATCATCTTGGCCTGGTAGGGCGCCAGCAGCCTCGCGATCCGGGTCAGCACGCCGTCCGAGGGCTCCGCCGGGGCGCCCGCCACGTTCTCGGGGGGCGCGTCGGTCATGAGCCTGACTTTATGTCACGGCCCCGCACCCCGGCGGGCCTCACGAGACAGGCGCACACCGCAGCGGCAGGCCGGGTGGCCTGCCGCTGCGGGGTGGGGGTCGTCGCTTGTGCGCTTGATCAGGTCAGTTGAACCTCATGTCGGTGACCTTCTCGTCGTACTCGTGCCAGGTCCGGTTGGTGAAGGGGGCGTAGATGGTGGAGGAGACGGTGTCCTTGGCGGTGTCGACGGTGATCATCCGGACCGGGTTGGTCCTGCCCTCGTGGAAGGTGGTCAGGAAGGAGTGGATCTTGTTGCCGTGCACCCCGGTGTCGACCCGGGACTTGCGGGCGTAGCCGACGTGGCCGGAGAAGACCATCTTGACGTTGGCGTACTGGCTGACCAGGTGGTCGTAGACGTACTGGGGTGAGGTGGCGCCGTAGCCCTGGTTGTTGTCCCCGATCGTCCCGTTGCCGTTCAGGAAGTAGTGGGTGGAGATGATCACGTTGTAGTCCGGGTGCGAGGCCACCACGTCGCGGGCCCACTCGATGACCGACTTGCGGGCACAGAACTCCAGGGTGAGAACCATCCACTTCTCGTTGCCGGCGGTGTAGGTGGCGTAGACGTTGTCGATCTTGCCCGGCTCGAAGGCCCCGCCGACGTCACCGAAGTCGGAGGCGGAGAAGTAGTGGTTGAGCGTCGTCGTGTCGCGGATCTGTTCCCAGGTCTTGCCGCCCCGGGCGCTGCCGCCGACGCCGGTGGCCTCGGTGTCGTGGTTACCCACGGCCACGGTGTAGGGGATCTTGTTCTCGGTCAGCACGTTCATGCCGGCCTTGGCTCGCTGGTACTGGTCGTGGGTGTCGGTGTCCCAGTTGACGAGGTCACCGGTCTGGGCGACGAATGAGACGTCCTGGGTGTCCAGCCAGCGGTTGCGCGCGGCCAGCCGGACGTCGTTGTCCTTCAGCACCTCGAGCTGGGTGTCCGGCACCACCGCGAAGGTGAAGGTGCTCGGCTGCGTCGAGGGGGGCGTCGACGGGGGCGTCGAGGGGGGCGGCTGGATCGGGGGCGGGTCCGTCACCGCGACCGGGGCGACGAAGAAGGAGACCTTCTCCGCCTTCCAGCCGGCCGAGGTCAGCGCGGCCTTGGCGGCACCATCAGCCGCGAGCCGGTGCTGGGTCCCCTTGACCAGCCGCGCCATCTGCTCGGTACAGCCCGAGCCGGCGGGCGCGACGTAGAAGCGGACGCCCTGGTCGACGTAGCCGTAGATCTTCTTCGCCGACGCCACCTCCTTGGTGCTGGTGGTGTAGAGGAAGTCGGCGGTCTTGCCCGAGTAGAGGCGGTGCACGCCGAGCAGGCCGGGGGCCGCGCTGTCGGAGGCGAGGAACGCCGTGCCCTTCGCGGTGTAGCCGGCCTTGACGGCCTGCGTGGCCTCGGAGCTCCAGGGGGTGAAGAGGCTGGACCCGCTGGGGCTCGTGGCCTGGTAGACCGCGTCCTTCAGGGAGGCGCAGGCCGCCGACGGCGAGGCGACGGCGACCTGGGTGCCGGCGCCGGCGCTGGCGATCAGGGCGACGGTGGCGGCGCTCGCGGCCAGGAGGGCGGTCTTGTTCATCTCGTACCTCGGGGGATTCCGGGCCGGCCCGTGGAGCCGGCGGTGTCGAACTGCGTCTGACGGTCTGGCTGGGTGCTGAGCGGTCGAACCCCGAGTGCCCCCAGCGTCGTTCGGGCCTTCGGGCGGTGGCAATGCCTGTCGGGGCACTCGGGACCTTCGCCCGGCCGAGCGCGGATTACGTGCCCGAAGGCCCTGGACGCCGGGTGACCTAGGCCCGCGGGAATGCGGGACCAAAGGCCCACCGGCAGCCGGGACTTCTCGTTTTCGGGGTCCCGCCACGGCGTGGCCGCGGCCTACGATGGCGCCGTGACGTGGCTGCGGTTCCCCCGGGTGCTGGCCCTTGTCATCTGCGTGTACCTGCTGGCCACAGGCGTGCTCTTCGCGGCCTACTCGGCCCGCAACGCCGACTTCGTCGCTCACGCCGCCACCACCACCGGGACGGTGGTCGAGCTGGTCCCGCGGGCGGCGGCCGGCTCGGCCCGCGAGCCGAGCCCGACGGTGCGCACCATGCCCACCGCGCCGACGGTCCGCTACACGGTCGGGGGACGGACCTACACCTACACCGCCGCCCACGGCCGCTACCGGCAGCGGTTGCGCGTCGGCGACCCGGTGCCCGTCCGCTACCTGCCGAGCGACCCCGGGCAAGCTCGGATCCAGGGCGAGGACCGGGTGCTGCTGCCCCTGCTGGCGATCAGCTTCCTGCTGGCGGCGCTCGCGGTCGTGGTGCTGCTGGTGCTGACCCGCCGGCTCGGGCGGCAACCCTCACGCCGGACCGGCCGCCGACGGCAGGACTCCCGGCCCGGCGCCGGGGCTGAGACCGCGCTCGACGCCCTGCCCGACCCGAGGCCCGACACCCGGCTGCCTACGGCGCGTGGCGGCGGCCACCCGTCCGGGTGAGCGGGCCGGAGGCTCTGACCGTGGCAGACTGTGCCACCGACCCGACCCGCGCACGGGACCCGCACAGAACTCCGAACGAGCAGGAACGCCCATGAACCCGGTGCTGCCATGACGGCTCTCCGTGAGAGCGAGTCGGACTTCGAGCCGATCTACCACCACTACGGCCCCCACCGGGCCGGGCTGCCCCCGCTGGTCCGGTACTTCCGAGAGCTCTGGGCCCGCCGCGAGTTCGCCACCGAGCTGAGCAAGTCCTCGATGCGCAGCGCGAACACCTCGACCTTCTTCGGCCAGGCCTGGTTGATCCTGAACCCGCTGCTGCTGGCGGCGGTCTACTACCTGCTGGTGACGATCATCCGCAACCGGCACGACCCGTCGTTCTTCACCCACCTGTTGCTGGCGCTCTTCGCCTTCCACCTGGTGTCGACCTCGATCAACACCGGCTCGAAGTCGGTGACCACCTCGGGCAAGCTGCTGATCAACACCGCGTTCCCCCGGCTGCTGATCCCGCTCTCGGCCGTCCGGACCGCCTTCTTCAGCTTCCTGCCCACGATCCCGCTCTACTTTGTCTTCCACATCATCTTGATGCCTCGGCAGTGGAGCTGGACGATGCTGCTGTCGATCTACTTCCTGGGCTGCATGATCTTGTTCTCGATGGGCCTGGCCGCCTTCTTCGCCACCCTGCAGGTCTACTTCCGCGACACGTCCAGCTTCCTGCCCTACTTCGTCCGCATCTGGATGTACCTGTCTCCGGTGCTGTGGCTGCCCGACAGCGTCACCAAGTTCTCCAAGGCCGCGCTGACCCTGATCCAGGTCAACCCCCTGTACTCGATGCTGGGCGGCTACGCCGAGTCCGTGCAGGAGGGCCAGGTCCCCCCGCTGTACATGTGGGTGACCGCCGCCGCGTGGGCCGTGGCCGCGGCCGCCGGCGGCTTCCTGTTCTTCATTTCGAGGGAGCGTGAGTTCGCTGTCCGCCTCACCTGAGACCACTTCCACCCAGTCGGCGCTCAGTCCGATGGCGGTGAGGGTCGACGACCTCTCGATCACCTACCGGACCACCTTCGAGCGCAAGCCGACGCTGAAACAGGCGCTGGTGCGGTTCGGCCGTGGCCAGCGCGCCGTCCGGGAGGTCGAGGCCCTCAAGCACGTCAGCTTCGAGATCCGCAACGGCACCGCTCTGGGCATCATCGGCTCCAACGGCGCCGGCAAGTCGACCCTGATGCGCGCGATCGCGGGCATCCTGCCGCCGACCAGCGGCTCCATCGAGGTCTGGGGCAAAGCCAGCACGCTGCTCGCGCTCGGCGTCGGCTTCAACAAGGACCTCTCCGGCCGCGAGAACATCATCCTGGGCGGGCTGGCGTCGGGGCTCTCGCGGCGGGAGGTCGAGGAGCGGGCCGACGACGTGGCCGAGTGGACCGAGCTCGGCGACTTCATCGACATGCCCATGCGTACCTACTCCTCCGGCATGTCCGCGCGGGTCGGCTTCTCCGTCGCGGTGCACATGAAGCCCGACATCCTGATGATCGACGAGGCCCTCTCCACCGGCGACGCGAAGTTCCGGGAGAAGGCCAACGCGAAGATGGCCGAGCTGCGGCAGAGCGCGCGCGCCATGTTCCTGGTCAGCCACGGCCTGGGCAGTATCAAGGAGATGTGCAGCGACGCCATCTGGCTGAACAAGGGCCAGCTGATGATGCGGGGCACCCCCGACGAGGTCGTCAAGGAGTACATGGCCTTCGTCAAGGTCAAGCAGTCCGCGACCACCGACGAGGAGATCTGAGCCTCAGCCGGCCGCGAGCCGCCAGGCCAGGAAGTCACTGAGCGAGCCCGACTCGCCGTCGCGGCCCCCCTTGCCCACGATCAGCGGTGGCGGGCTCCGCATCAGCCGGACGCCGGTGAACCGCTCGCGGAACCCGCCGGGCACGGTGAGGACGTAGTAGCCCCCGTCCTGACCGATCGCCAGGCTCTGGTTCTTGCGGAGGTACCAGCCGACCTTGTCGGTCTTGACCGACTGGCCGGTGAACAGGGTGGCGCGGAGCGGTTCGGGGGCCAGCCCCCGGGCCTGGGCGTCCCGCACGAACGCGTCGATCAGCAGCTGCGCCCGCTGGGACTCCCCCCGCTCCTGCGCCGCAGCGAGCTCGGCGCGGCGGGCGGCTTCCTCGGCGCGGGACACGGCCCCCACCGTAGCGCCGGGACCGACGCGACCACCGCGACGGGCTCCTTCTGGGGCAGTGGTTCGTTCTGGGGGTGCCGTTCACCGGGTCGCTCACGGCCCGACGCCGCCCCGGCGCAGCCTCTAGACTGCGCTGTGCTCCTCCACCTAGGACCTCGATGACTGACACGCCGGCGTCCGACGCCGACCCTTCCTCGGCCGCCCCCGACCCGGTCGGCCCGCGTCGCCGTGCCCGCCGCCGCTGGCCTCGCGTCCTGGTCGCGGTCGCCGCGCTGCTCGTCGTGGTGGTCGGGGCCGCCGCGGTGTACGCCTACCGGATCGACCGGAGCCTGACCTCCAACATCACCCGGGGCATCGACCTGCCCAGCGACAACCCCAGCGCCAGCGGAGAGTCCGCCCGGCCGAGCACGGCGACCGAGACCGGCACCCTGAACTACGTGCTGCTGGGTTCGGACAGCCGCGACCCCGACAACGAGGGCAACGGACGCAGCGACAGCATCATGGTCGTCCACCTCGACAAGGCCCGGAACCAGGCCTACATCGTCTCCTTCCCCCGCGACATGTACGTCTCGATCCCGGGCTACGGCAAGAACAAGATCAACGCCGCCTACTCTTTCGGCGGCGCGGCCCTGACGGTGCGGACGCTGGAGGACCTCACCGGCGTCCGGATGAACCATGTCGTGCTGGTGGACTTCGAGGGCTTCATCGGCCTGACCGACGACCTCGGCGGCGTCTCCGTCACCAACAAGACGGCCTTCACGTCCCACGGGTTCACCTACCCCAAGGGCAAGGTCACCATCTCAGGCAAGAAGGCGCTCTGGTTCGTCCGCGAGCGGCACGCGCTCCCGGGCGGTGACCTCGACCGGGCCGAGAACCAGCGCAACGTGATCAAGGCCATCGTGGCCAAGGGCCTCAGTGCCGACGTGGTGGCCAACCCCGCCGTGTTCACCACCTTCATCGGCAACCTCGCCAAGCACCTGACCGTGGACAACAGCCTGACCGACGCCGACATCCGCAAGACCGCCCTGTCGCTGCGGCTGAAGTCGCAGAACATCGAGCTGCTGCAGGCGCCGCTCTCGGGTTTCGGCACCTCCTCCGACGGACAGAGCATCGACGTGGTGGACGCCGCGAAGATGGCCGAGCTGGCCAAGGCGCTGCAGAAGGACACGATGGACGACTACGTGCAGAAGTACCCGAAGGGCTAGCGGGTCCCCTCGATGGAGCTCGTCCGCAGTCTCCGCCGGCTCTGGCGGCACCGCCTGTTCCGCCGGCTGCTCGCGGTCCGGGTGGCCACCCAGTCCTGCGACGGGCTGCTGCAGATCGCGCTGGCCTCCTACGTGCTGTTCTCCCCCGAGCGGCAGCCCGACGCCCGCTCGATCGCGGTGGTGCTGGCGATCACGCTGCTGCCGTTCTCGGTCCTCGGGCCGTTCGTCGGCGTGGTGCTGGACCGGGTGCCCCGCCGTCAGGTGCTGGTGGTGGTCGACTTCACCCGCTCGGTGCTGGCGCTGGGCCTGGCCGCGGTGGTGGCGACCGGACTGCGGACGCCCGGCGTCGAGACGCTCTTCTACGGCGGCGTGCTGCTGGCCATGAGCCTCAACCGCTTCCTGCTGGCGGCGCTCTCGGCCTCGCTGCCCCACACCATCGACGAGGACGAGTACATGGTGGCCAACTCGGTGGTGCCCACCATCGGGCCGGCCGGAGCGGTGATCGGCGTTGGCGTCGGGACCGGCCTGCGGCTGCTGCTCGGCCGTTCGATGCCCGACTACAGCGCCAACGCCATCCTGTTCGCCGTCGCCGCCGGTGGCTTCGTGCTCAGCGCCAGCCTCGCGCTCCGGATCGGCCGGCACCAGCTGGGTCCGGACGAGCGTGAGCAGGGCTCGACCGCACCGACCCGGGCGCGGGAGGTGCTCGCGGGTCTGGCCGAAGCACTCCGGCACCTGCGCCGCCAGCGCGCAGCCGGGCTCGGGCTGCTGACCATCGGGGCGCACCGGGTGGTCTTCGGCATCGTCACCGTGGCCACGATCCTGGTCTACCGCAACTACTTCCACACCCTCGACCAGGTGGACGCGGCCCTGGCGGACCTCAGCGTGCTCGCCGTGGTCACCGGCGCGGGCTTCGTGGTCGCCGCCGTCGTCACGCCACCGGTGACCGCACGGCTCGGGGTCCGCCGCTGGATGGTGCTGTGCCTGGTCGCGTCGGCGATCTTCCAGATCCTGCCCGGCGCGATCTATGCGAAGGTGCCGCTGCTGGTCGCGGCCTTCGTCCTCGGCGTGACGGCGCAGAACGTCAAGATCTGCGTCGACACCCTGGTGCAGGCGCACGTCGCTGACGAGCTGAAGGGCCGCGTCTTCGTGCTCTACGACATGGTCTTCAACGTCGCGCTGGTGCTGGCCGCCGTCATCGGCGCGGTCATCCTGCCGGAGGACGGCAAGTCGGTGCTGATCCTGGCGCTGCTGGCCGGCTGCTACCTGCTGACCGCCGCCGCCTTCGCGCTGGTCAGCCGCGGGCTGAGCATGGACGAGGGCACCGAGTCGCTGCGTGCCGAGCGGCCCGCACCGATCACTCGGTGACTCGGCTTCGGGTTCAGGGACATTGGGTGAGTGGGCGCCGCGTAGTCGCGGCACTCACTCACCCAGAAACCGTCAGGCTTGCTGCTCGGCCCACCAGACGCTCAGGGCGGCCTCGGCCTGCTCGGGTGCCAGCGGGCCCTCGTCGATCCGCAGCTCGAGCAGGTAGTGGTACGCCTTGCCCACCAACGGGCCGGGCGGGATGTCGAGCAGCGCCATGATCTGGCGTCCGTCGAGGTCGGGCCGCAGCGCGGCCAGCTCCTCGGACTCGGCCAGCTCGGCGATCCGGGCCTCCAGGTCGTCGTAGGCCGCCCACAGCCGGGCGGCCTTGGCCCGGTTGCGGGTGGTGCAGTCGGCGCGGGTCAGGATGTGCAGCCGCTCGAGCTGGTCACCGGCGTCGCGGACGTAGCGGCGGACGGCGGAGTCGGTCCACGCCGCACCCTCACCGTCCCCGGGCTTGTAGCCGTGGAAGCGCAGGTGCAGCGTGATCAGCTCGGCCACGGCCTTGACGTCGTCGCTGGAGAAGCGCAGCGCCGTCAGCCGCCGGCGGGCGAGCTTGGCCCCGACCACGTCGTGGTGGTGGAAGGAGACCTTGCCGCCGGCCTCGAAGCGCCGGGTGTCGGGCTTGCCGATGTCGTGCAGCAGTGCCGCCAGCCGCAGCACCAGGTCGGGCCCGGCCGGTTCGGTCGCCTCAGCCGGGGTCAACCGGTGCTCCAGCTCGATCGCCTGCTCGAGGACGGTCAGGCTGTGCTCGTACACGTCCTTGTGCCGGTGGTGCTCGTCGCGCTCCAGCCGCAGCGCGGGCAGCTCGGGCAGCACCCGGTCCGCGAGCCCGGTGCCCACCAGCAGGTCGAGCCCGGCGCGGGGCCGGTCCGCCAGCAGGGTCTTGCTCAGCTCGTCGCGCACCCGCTCGGCGGAGATGATGTCGATCCGGTCCGCCATCGCCGTCATCGCCGCGACCACCTCGGGTACCGGCGTGAAGCCCAGCTGCGCGGCGAACCGGGCCGCCCGCATCATCCGCAGCGGGTCGTCGCTGAACGAGGTCTCGGGGGCCGCCGGCGTCCGCAGCCGCTTGGCCTCGAGGTCGTCCAGGCCGCCGTACGGGTCGGAGAAGCGCAGCTGGGGCAACGACACCGCCATCGCGTTCACCGTGAAGTCGCGGCGGACCAGGTCCTCAGCGAGGGTGTCGCCGAACGCGACCACCGGCTTGCGGCTGTCGGCGGCGTACGCGTCGGCGCGGAAGGTGGTGACCTCGACCACCCAGCTCGTGCCGTCGGCCTCCACGGAGCAGCCGATGGTGCCGAACTCCTTGCCGATCGTCCACACGGCCGGTGAGAAGCGACGTAGCAGCGCCTCGACCTCATCGGGTCGGGCGGAGGTCGTGAAGTCGAGGTCGGAGCCGAGGCGGGCGAGCAGCGCGTCCCGGACGCTGCCGCCCACCAGGTAGAGCTCGTGGCCCGCGTCGGCGAAGAGCCGGCCGAGCCGGCCCGCGACCGGAGTGATGCGCAGCAGCTCGGAGAGGGCCGCGTTCAGTTCCGCCGGAGACACGTGGAAGCACTCTACCGGCGGGAGCGCGACGGAGGGTCCAGACGGTGTCCGGCCGTAGGATGCCTCAGGTGAAGGAGGCTGCGCGCATGAGGGTGCTGCGCGTGCTGCTGGCGCTGCTGGTGGTCGCCGCGCCGGTCGTGCTGACCCTGCTGCCGGCGTCGCCGGCGGCAGCGGCTGAGCCGGAGGCCCTGGTCCGGATCCGGCTCGACTCCCTGACCCCCGCCCTGCCCACGCGGGACAGCACGATCACCGTGACGGGCAGCGTCACCAACGTGACCAAGGACCGGCTCTACCGGCTGCAGGCCATCTTCTGGCGCAACCAGGCCCCGATCACCACCGCCGAAGGCATCGAGCAGGCGCTCGACTCCGACTCCAACGTCCCCCTCGGGGCCCGCCAGCAGCAGGTCTACACCGACCTCTACGCCCCGGACGACCCCTACCTGGAGGCCGGCGCCTCCGCCGCGTTCACCCTGCGCGTCAAGGTCGCCGACCTGCAGCTCTCACCCAGCGACGGCATCTACCTGATGGGCGTGCACGTGCTCCAGAACGGGGTGCCGGTGGCCGTGGGCCGGGCCCGGACGTTCGTGCCGGTGCTGGAGGAGCCACCCGCCAGCCGGCTGCAGATGACGTCCCTGGTGGTGCTCAGCTCACGCCCGTCACTGATGCGTCGCGGGGTGCTGGTCGATGACCACCTGGCCGCCGAGGTGGAGGCCGGCGGCCGGCTGGACGACCTGCTCAGCGCCGCGGACAGCCCTGGCACCAGCTTCGCGGTGGACCCGGCGCTGATCGAGGAGCTGGACACGATGAAGGACGGGTACACCGTCCAGAAGGGGGACGGCGCCAGCACCACCGGACGCGGCCGCAGCTCCGCGGCCGCGTGGCTGGCCCGCTTCGCCTCCGTGCAGGCCACCCGGGACGGCTTCCGGCTGCTGTACGGCTCTCCCGACGTCGCCGCGCTGGTGCACGCCCGGCAGACCGATGTGCTCACCGACGCCGTCGAGGCCGGCCGGCGGGTGAGCAGCACCGCCTCCCTGCCGCTGCTGGTGCTGCCCGGGAACGGCTACGCCGACGCGGGGACCGTCCAGGCCGCCGAGCGGCTGCACCCGGCCGCGATCGTGCTCTCCGACGCCTCGGTCGCCGAGGACAACCCGCTGCTCGCCGCCCCGGACGGCACGACGGGGGAGGCGGCCCCGATCGTCCGGTACAGCAGCGCCACCTCCGGGGGCGGCGGCCCCGGGCCCGACCCCCGCACCACCCCCGTCCAGCTCCGGCAGCGGGCCCTGGCCGACAGCTGGGTCCAGGCCAGCGCCACCTCCAGCAGCACCCAGGGCCGGGTCCGGCTGATCACCAGCCCCAAGCAGGTCCAGGGTGACGACCCGGGCGTCCAGGCCCCGTGGGTGACGCCGAGCACGCTCGGGGCGCTGCTGGACGGCACGCCGGCCGCCTGGGACGCCACGTTCGACTACCCCGATGCCGCCCTGGCGGCCGAGCTGACGGCGGGCCAGCTCAGGAGCCTCCGGACCTTCGCGCACAGCAGCACCACCTACGCCGAGCTGCTCGCCCACCCCGGCGACGCCCGGGAGAGCGGCCAGGCCGCGGTCGCCGCCGCGGCCAGCACGTCGTGGCGGGGCGACGACCGGCAGCGCCGTCTGCTGCTGGTTCCGCAGCAGTCGGCGCTGGACGCCGTCCTGGTCGGCGGGCTGGAGATCCGCAGCCAGCGCAAGGTCAGCACGATCGCTCAGCAGGGCGTGAGGTTCCCGATCACGGTCAAGAACCTGCTGCCGGTCGACCCCGACGACGACGACGTCAACGTCGTCAACCTCAGGCTGGTCTTCGTCTCCGACAACCCCCAGCGGCTGACCATCAAGCCGATCGCCTTCGACCCGCTGAGCGCCGGGCAGAGCGCGACCGAGAACGCCCTGGTCACCGCCCGGGCCAACGGCACCGTCCCCGTCCGCGCGCAGCTGGAGACGATGAGCGGCACGCCGGTCGGTCGTCCGCTCACCATCGACGTCCGCGTCACCCAGAACGGCACCACCGGCTGGGCGATCGCCGGCGCGGCGATGGTGGTGTTCCTGGGCGGGACGGCGCTGCGGATCCGCCGGGTCGGCCGGGCCCGGACCGCCACGGCCGAGGCCCAGGCCGAGGGCCAGGCCGGGCCACCGTCGGCCCTGACCTCGGCCCCGCCGACCGACGCCGACGCTCTCGAGCGGGGTTCCACGGCCGAGACGCGGCCTGAGGACCGGGGGAACGTCGATGCCTGACACCACCACCGTCGCCGTCCCGGTCGAGGGTGGACCGCCGGGCGCGCCGGAGCCCGGTCCGACGCGCACCTCCCGGCTGGTCTCGGCCAGCGCCCTGATGGCCGGCGGGACGCTGGTCTCCCGGCTGCTGGGCTTCCTGCGGATGGTGCTGCTGGCCGCCCTCTTCGGCAACGCGAGCCGGCAGGGCGACATGTTCACCATCGCCAACACCGTGCCCAACAGCATGTACATCCTGCTGGCCGGCGGCGTGCTCAACACCGTGCTCGTGCCCCAGATCGTCCGGGCGATCAAGGGCGACCGCGACGGGGGTGAGGCGTACACGCACCGGGTGATGACGGCCGGCCTGCTGGCGCTCGGGGTGATCACCGTGGGCCTGACCCTGGCCGTGCCGCTGATCATCGACCTCTACGCCGCCGACGGCTACCGCTCCCCCGCGCTGGCCGCGCAGCACCACTCGATGGTGATGCTCGGGTATTACTGCATGCCCCAGGTCTTCTTCTACGGCGTGCACGTGCTGGCCGGTCAGGTGCTGAACGCCCGCGAGCGCTTCGGGCCGATGATGTGGGCACCGATCGCCAACAACGTCATCTCCATCGCGGTGCTCGGACTCTTCTTCGCCGTCTTCGGCCACACCGACAGCGCCGCAGCCTTCACGTCCGGCCAGGAGCTGCTGCTCGGCCTCGGCTCGACGCTGGGGATCGTCGCCCAGGCGGCGGTGCTGGTCCCCTTCCTCCGCCGGGCGGGGTGCCACTTCCGGCCCCGCTTCGACTTCCGCGGCACCGGGCTCGGCAAGACCTTCACGCTGGCCAAGTGGACGCTCGGCTACGTGCTGGTCACCCAGCTGGCGGTCGTCGTGGTCTCCAAGCTGGCCTCGGGCGCCACCGTCCGGGGCGAGGGCGCCGGCCTGCTGTCCTACTCCAACGCCTACGCGGTCTGGATCCTGCCGCACTCCCTCATCACCCTCTCGCTGGCCACCGCGATGCTGCCGACCGCCTCGGCGCTGGCCGCGGCGGGCGACCTGGACGGGGTGGCCCGGGAGGCGATGCGGGCGCTCCGGCTGGCCCTGACCGCCCTGCTGCCGGCCGCCGTCGCCTTCGTCACCCTCGGGGTGCCGATCGCCCAGCTGGTGTTCGGCTTCGGCCGCGGCGCCGGCGACGCCCGCTTCGTGGGCTGGGCGCTGATGGCCCTGGCCGTGGGGCTGGTGCCGTTCACCATCCAGTACCTCTGTCTGCGTGCGTTCTACGCCCTGGAGGACACCCGGACGCCGTTCTTCCTGCAGGTGGTGATCGCCGCGGCCAACGTGGCCTTCGGGCTTTCCGCCGTCGCCCTGGTCGCCCGACCGTCGCTGGTGGCGGCGGCGCTGGGCCTGGCCTACTCCCTGGCCTACGTCGTCGGGGTGCCGATCTCGCTGGCCCGGCTGCGCCGCCGGCTGCCGGGGCTGAAGCCGTTCGAGCTGGTCCAGCACTGCGTCCGGCTGCTGCTGGCGGTGACCCCGGCCGCTGCGGTGGCGGTGCTGCTCAGCTGGGCGCTGGGCCGCAACGCCGACACCCAGCCGCTCCGGGCCCTGGTGCTGGCGGTGGCCGGGATCGCCGCCGTCGTCGTCTTCGGTGTGGCCGCCCGGCTGCTGCACATCACCGAGGTGAGCGCCATCGTCGCGACCATGCTGCGTCGCGGAGGGCGGGTCCGGGTACCTCACGATTCGGCATCCTCCGGCGGTTTGGGGGCCGATCGGGGTGCGCGGCCACCTACGATCGAGCCACCACCCACCGCCGGCCCGGCGACCCAGCCACCGACCGGCACGAACGGATGCGCAGACAGCATGGCTCAGGCCGAGATGACCCGGACGGACGTGCTCCGTCGGGACCCAGACGGCGAGGCTTACCTGGGGGAGCCTTCGCTGATCGCCACCGACGTGGCGGCTGCGCCCGTCGTCCGCGCCGCCAGCCTGCCCGCGGGCACGGTCCTGGCGGCGCGCTACCGGCTGGAGGAGCTGCTCGCGGTCTCCGATCCCGCCATCACCTGGCGCGCGTTCGACCAGGTCCTGTCCCGGTCCGTGCTGGTGCACCTGCTGCCCCCCGGCGACGAGGCCGAGCCGGACCTGATGGCCGCCGCCCGTCGGGCCTCGGTGGCCACGGACTCACGCTTCCTGCGGGTACTGGACGCCGTACCCCAGCGCACGGCCGCGGCTCAGGGGGACGACCCCGAGCTGGGCTCCTACATCGTCTGCGAGTACGCCACGGGCCAGTCGCTGGAGGCGATCCTCAGCCACGGGCCGCTGTCGGGCCTCGAGGCCGGCTGGGTGCTCCGCGAGGTCGCCGACGCGCTGTCCGGGGTGCACAGCCTCGGCCTCCACCACCGCCGGATCAGCCCCGAGACCGTGATCATCACCCCCACCGGCAACGTCAAGATCGTCGGCCTGCTGATCGAGGCCACCCTGCGCCCGGCCCGGTCGTCCCGGACGGCGGCCGCCCGGCTGCAGCAGGCGGCCCGCGACCCCGAGCTGCTCGACGTGCTCGACCTGGGCCGGCTGCTGTACGCGGCCCTGGTCTGCCGCTGGCCCGGCGGCCCGGCGTTCAGTCTGGCCGACGCGCCCGTCGTCGGCCGGCACTGGATGTCGCCGCGCCAGGTGCGCGCCGGCGTCTCGCCCGCCCTGGACACCATCTGCGACCAGATCCTGGGCGACCCGCCCCGGCACCGTGCCGCCCCCATCACCACGGCGAACGAGCTGGTGAACGCGCTGACCAAGGTGCTCGGTGCCGCGGACGCGTCCGGCGACCTGGAGCGTCGGCTGCGGCAGCCGATCCCCAAAGTCGGAGCGAGCCGCCCCGCTCCGACCGGCCCGGTCTCCACGCTGCTCGACCAGCCGACCGAGCCCAACCCGGTCGTCCAGGACGAGGCCGAGGGCGACACGGCAGTCCGTCGCGCCGTCGCCCGGACGGCCGCCGCCGACGCCGGCCCGCTGCAGGTCAGCCGTCCCGTCACGCCGCCGACGTCTGCCGCCGCCGACGCCGCCCCGGCGACCTCGCCGACCGCGACGGCCGTCCGGACCCCGGTACCCAGCCAGTCCGCTGCCCACCGCGTCCGGCCACCGCACCCGCCGCGCCGCTGGATCGCGGCCCTGGTGATGCTGGTCGTGCTGGTCACCGGTATCGGCCTGGTGGCGGCACTGGTGCTGGATGACCAGCTGAGCGCGGCACCCGACCCCGGTCAGCGGGCCACCCCCGCCCGGCCGACCACGCCGGCCGACAGCGCACCGCCGTCCACCCCGACGACCGTGCCGATCGTGGCGGGCCGGGACTTCGACCCCCAGGGCGCCGACGACAAGCGGGAGAACCCCGGTGAGGTGAAGCTCGCCTACGACGGCAACCCGAGCACCCGGTGGCGGACCGTCGCCTACATCGGCAACCCGAAGCTCGGCGGACTCAAGCGCGGTGTGGGCCTCGTGCTGGACCTGGGCACGCCGCAGCCGGTCACCTCGGTCACGGTGACGCTGAGCGGGAACGGTACCGACCTCGACCTCCGGGTGCCCGACGACGACCCGGCCGGCACCACCAAGGCCCCACTGGGCTCCGACGGGGACTGGCAGGTGGTGGCCAAGCAGTCCGACGCCGGCCGAACCGCCAGCCTGACGCCGAAGGAGGCCGTCAGCACGCGGTTCGTCCTGGTCTACCTGACCTCCCTGCCGAAGGAGGACGGACGCTACCGCGGCGGGATCAGTGAGGTCGTGGTGCGCCGGTGAGCGGAGGGCACCCCCCCACCGCCCCCTCCCGCCCGATCTCCTCCGTCGCCCCGCTCCCGGTCGGCCCCGACGACCCGCCGGCGGACGGCCCGAGCGACGCCGAGCTGCTGCAACGGCACGTCGCCGGTGACCCGGACGCGTTCACCACGCTGGTCGGACGACATTCCGACCGGCTCTGGGCGGTCGCGCTACGCACCATGCGCAATCCCGAAGACGCCGCTGACGCCCTGCAGGACGCCTACCTCTCGGCCTTCCGGCGGGCGGAGACCTTCCGGGGCGACGCGGCGGTGACGACCTGGCTGCACCGGGTGGTGGTCAACGCGTGCCTGGACCGGCTGCGGGCGCTCAAGGTCCGGGCCGCCGAGCCGCTGCCCGAGGACCTCGACCGCGACCCCGACCTCGGCGTCAGCCCCGACGACCCGGTGCTGGCCTCTCAGCAGCGCAGTGACGTCTCGGCCGCGCTCGCCCACCTCAACCCCGACCAGCGGGCCGCGCTGGTGCTGGTCGACATGCAGGGCTACTCGGTGGAGGAGGCGGCGCTCATTCTCGGCTGCGCCGCCGGCACGGTGAAGAGCCGCTGCGCTCGCGGCCGGGCCCGGCTGGTGCCGCTGCTGGCCGACCTGGCGCCGACCGCCGGCGGGAGGACCTGATGGGCCAGCCGCTGGTGCTCTCCTACGCCTGGCAGCCGCCCGCGCTGGTGGCCACCGCGGTCGCCGCGCTCTGCGTCGCCGGCGTCGCGCGCAGCGACGCCCCGGGCCGGGCGGCCGTGGTCGCGGTCGTCGTCGCGCTGTGGGCCCTGGTGGTGGCGCTGATCTGGACCCGCAGCCGCGCCTACCTGCGCGTCGACGGGTCCCGGCTGACCGTCCGCCGGGTCCGCCGGATGCACACCGTCGACGCCTCACAGCTGGTCCGGGTACGCCAGTTCCTGACCCGGCGCGGGCCCTCGTACCGGCTCGTGGTCCGCGACGCCGACGGCCGTGAGCACAGCTTCGTCGCCCCGGTGGCCCTGCTGCGGACCGGCCACTCGACCCTTTTCGGTTGGATACTGGCGCGGGCCCCGCAGGCCGAGCTCGACCGGGGGTCCGCACGTACCCTCGACCAGCTGAAGGTGCGGGGGCTGGTCGGATGACCCCGGACCGGCGAACCACCGACCCAGGCACCGCCCCCAGCACCCGACCCGGAGGAGACCTCGATGGCTGAGCATCCCTCCCTCGACGACCTGGCCGACGCGGCCGAGGACCTGCTCGGACCGGCGCGGGCCGCCGAGGTCGCCACGCACGTCGCCGACTGCCCGTCCTGCCAGCAGTCGAGCGCGGCCCTCCGCTCGGTGACCGGCATCCTCGCCGCCGCACCCGCCCCACCCATGCCGGCGGCGGTCGCCGGCCGGCTGGAGGCCGCACTGGCGCAGGAGTCGGCTCGGCGCCAGGCCGAGGCGGCCCGCACCCCACCACCGGCCCGCCGACCAGCACCCGCACGGGTGACCCTCGGACACTTCGGCGGTGACCGGCGCCGGGTGGCCCGGGGACGGCACTGGGTGCCGGCGCTGGCGGCGGCCTGCGCGGCCACGCTGGTGGGCTTCGGCGGCTACGTGCTCAGCGCGACAGCCGGCCTGAACGAGCCCCCGGTGGTCGCGGCGGCCGTCAGCACCAAGGACCTGGCCGCCCAGGCCCGGAGCATCGAGCAGAGCCGGGACCTGGACCCCCACCGCTTCTCCAACGCCTGGTTCTGCGCCCGCTCGGTCACCCACGGCCGGATCACCGGACTGGCCGGTGCCCGCGTCGACGGCTCGCCGGCCCTGCTCGTCTACACCCGCTCCGACGGCGCCGACGTGGTCACCGTGGTGACCGGCTGCGGGGCGCTGCCGCCCTCGGCGATCGCCTCTGCCCCCCTCCCCCGCTGAGCGGAAACTCTCCTCCCACCGCTCCTTGAGCCTGGCGAAGGGCGGAATAGCGCACCCGTCTCCCCGGTTGAGCCGGGGTAAGGTGTGGGGCCCCGGTGCCCCGGCACGCGGAGTGCGGCCCGACGAGACGGGCAGCGGTGAGGAAGCAGTGATGAGCGGCAACAACGATCAGCAGGTGCGCGACGTCATCGTCGTCGGGAGCGGTCCCTCGGGCTACACCGCCGCGATCTACGCCGCCCGGGCCAACCTCTCGCCGCTGGTCTTCGAGGGCTCCGTCACTGCTGGTGGCGCGCTGATGAACACCACCGAGGTCGAGAACTTCCCCGGCTTCCCCGCCGGCATCATGGGGCCCGAGCTGATGGACAACCTGCGCAGCCAGGCCGAGCGCTTCGGCGCCGAGCTGGTCAGCGAGGACATCGTGTCGATGGACCTGACCGGTGAGGTCAAGAGCGTCACCGACGGTTACGGCAACACCTTCGCCGCGCGCGCGGTGATCCTGGCCATGGGCTCCAGCTACCGCAAGCTCAACGTGCCCGACGAGGATCGGCTGTCGGGTCACGGCGTCTCCTGGTGCGCCACCTGCGATGGCTTCTTCTTCCGCGAGAAGGACATCGCCGTCGTCGGCGGCGGCGACTCCGCCGTCGAAGAAGCCACCTTCTTGACCCGGTTCGCCCGTTCGGTCACCCTGGTCCACCGCCGCGGCGAGCTGCGGGCCAGCAAGATCATGGCCTTGCGCGCCGAGAAGGACCCGAAGATCCGGTTCGCCTGGAACTCCGCGGTCGAGTCCCTGCACGGCGACAAGTCGCTGTCGGGGGTGACCCTGCGCGACACCACGACCGGTGAGCAGCGCGACCTCGAGGTCAACGGCCTGTTCATCGCCATCGGGCACGACCCGCGCTCCGAGCTCGTCGACGGTCAGGTGCTCCTCGACGGTGAGGGCTACGTCCTCACCGACGGCACGTCCACCCGGACGAACCTGCCCGGGGTCTTTGCCTGTGGGGACCTCGTCGACCACACGTACCGCCAGGCCATCACCGCCGCCGGCACCGGTTGCTCGGCCGCCCTGGACGCCGAGCGCTACCTGGCTGACCTCGACGACGTCGGCGACACGGTCCTCGCCGACGCACTGCTGGGCGCCAACTACTGAGGCACCGAGCGGCGTCCGACCGACACTGTCAGTGGCCATCGCCATACTTCACGCACGTACTTCAACCCGACGAGGAGAATTCCATGGGCGCAGTCACCGACGTCACCGACGCCGACTTCAGCGAGGTCGTCCTCAAGTCCGACCGGCCCGTGGTCGTCGACTTCTGGGCCGACTGGTGCGGACCGTGCAAGCAGGTCGCGCCGATCATCGAGGAGCTCGCCACCCAGCACGGGGACAAGGTCACCTTCGTCAAGATGGACACCAACACCAACCCGGTGACGCCGGCGAACAACCACGTCCTCGGGCTGCCGACGATCCAGGTCTACGTCGGCGGCGAGCTGGTGAAGGCGTTCAAGGGCGCCAAGTCCAAGTCGGTGCTGCTCAACGCCCTGGAGGAGTACCTCTGAGCCGTGCTCGGGGACAGTCTTTGTCCAGTACCGGGACCCGGCCTCAGAAGTAGTCGAGACAGAACGGCAGCCGCGACCAGCAGAAGGCGGCGCTGAGCGAGGCCACCGCGCCAGGCGTGCGCTCGTGGATCAGTCCCGCCCGTTGCAGCACCGTCGCGGCCGTCCCGCCGAGGTAGAGCGTGGCCAGCTCGCGCACGTCCAGCTCGACGTCGGGCGGGTCGCCCACCTCCCGCACCTCGGCCCCGTCGGATCCGCCCCGCAGCCGGAAGGTGCCGTCGTTGTGTGGCAGCACGACGTCGCGCACCCCGAGGACGAGGTCGACCGGCGCGGCGTAGCGACGGGCCTCGAGCGCGGCCCGGACGTCGACGAGGCGGGCGAAAGTGCCTTCACCCAGGTGGGCGACCAGGGCGTCGCGGTTGCCGATCAGGTGTGGCAGCGGGTCGTCGGGGGCCAGGCTGGCCCGGACGGTGCGGACGAGGTCGAGGTCCAGCACGAAGCGCCAGAGCCTGGCGTAGCCGGCGGGGTCCACGGCGTCGATCGCACCCACGCGCACCTCGACGTCCGCGCTGATCAGGCCGTTGCCGCCGCCCCTGGTGCGGAAGGCCAGGTAGCCGTCAGGGGTTCCGTCGAGCGCGTAGTGCAGGGCGAACCGGTACGGCGACGCGCCGGCGCGCCGGGCCGGGTGGTCAGACGTCACCGAGTGCCACCACGCCGACGTCCGGGTCAGGCTGCCGGGCCGGTCGGACAGCAGCCTGGCGTGCAGGGGCTCCACCACCGCCCGCCACTCCGCAGCGTCGACCTCGCCGACCGAGCCCGCCCCGAGATCGACCTCGGGGCGGAAGCCGAGCTGCTGGGTGGGACCCGAGACGTCGAGGGAGGCGACCGCCGGACCGTAGCCGAAGCGGCCGTAGATCGCGGCCTCGGAAGCCCACAGCAGCGCCACCGGCTCGCCCCGGGACACGCTGTCGGCGAGCTGCTCCGACATCATCTGCCTGAGCAGCCCCCGACGCCGGTACGACGGCGCGACGGTGACCAGCGTGACGGCCGCCACCGGCAGGGTCGCGCCACCGGGCACGGTCAGATGGCGGGAGTAGGCCGTACAGGTCGTGACCCAGCGCCCGTCCACCCGGAAGCCGAAGCTGCGGTCGGGCTCGAAGACGGCACGGTTGGGCCAGGTCTCGGGGTCGAAATCGATCGAGAACACCCGCATCGCCGCCGACACGAAATCGTCCGGAGCACCTGCGGTCACGTACCCCAGCTCGAGCCGGGCGAGATGAGGTGGGGTCGGTACGACTCGATCGTGGGGACGAGATGGCACCCGACGAGCCTGACACACCGATCGAAGACCGTCGGGCTCCCGTGCCCCACTCGTGACCCGCCGGGGGCGACGACGCCGGTCAGGGGCGAGCCGTCCGCTCCTGCATCCCCCAGGGCGACCGGTAGTCACCGGCGAGCAGGTCCAGGAACGGCTCGGCGTCGAACGCCTCCGGCCCGAGCACCCCGCTCCCGCCCCAGACGCCGGTCGCGAGCAGCTCGAGGGCGACGACCGGGTTGACCGCGGTCTGCCAGACCACGCACTGGGCACCGTACTCGGCCATCGTCGTCTCGTTGTCGACGACGTGGTAGAGGTACACCTCGCGCGGCTGCCCGTCCTTGCCGGTGCCGGTCACCCACAGGCCGGCGCAGGTGGAGCCGTGCATCGCGTGCCCGAGCGTGGCGGGGTCGGGCAGGCAGGCGGCCACCACGTCGCGTGGGCTCACGCCGACCCTGAGGGGGGCGAACCCCTCGAACCCCTGCGGATCGACGCCCTTGACGGTGACGGGCGTGGTCTGGTCCAGGCCGAGCTTGCGCAGCGTCTTCAGCACGTCGATGAACTCCGCGCCGAGGCCGTACTTGAAGGTCACCCGCTTGGCGTCGACCCAGCGGGGCATCAGCAGCACCTCCTCGTGCTCCACGTTGACGCACTCGACCGGTCCGATTCCGCCCGGGAAGTCGAACACCTCGGGCTCGCTGAACGGCTCCGTGACGTACCACCCGCGGTTCTTCTCCCAGACCACCGGCGGGTTGAGACACTCTTCGATCGTGGTCCAGATCGAGAAGGAGGGCGCGAACTCGTACCCGTCAACGGTGAGGTTCGAGCCGTCCCGGGTGCCGAGCTCCTCGACCCGGCTGAACAGGTGGTCGGCGGCGTAGCGGGCGAAGACGTCGCTGAGGCCGGGCTCCACCCCCATTCCGACCAGGGCCAGCCGGCCGGCGGACTCCCACCGCTCGGCCTCGGCGAACTGCTCGTCCCCGAGCATCACCCCCGTCCGGGCGTACGGCTGCTCGGCGTCGCGCTCGGAGAGCGACATCGCCATGTCCAGGTAGTCCGCGCCCGCCTCGAAGGCGCCGCGGAAGATCGGCATCACGAACCGCGGGTCGACCGCGTTCATCACGTGGGTGACCTGGTGCTCGCGCGCCAGGGCGGCGACCGAGCCGGCGTCGCCGGCGTCGACCTGGGCGGCCGTGAACCGCTCTGCCGTCCGGTCCGACCCGGGGCCCTGCCACTGCACGACCGCGGCGACGGTCCGTTCGGCGCGGGCCAGGTCGTAGTCCGCGACGACCATCTGCTCGAAGAACGGCCGGCGGACCGCGATCTTGGCGAACGCGTCCCCTACGCCGCCCGCCCCCACCAACAAGATGCGCATGCCTGGCACTGTAACCGGCGATCCGGGCACTCAGCTGTCGAAGCCGAGGCCCAGCCGGTCCAGCGTCCGCAGCCAGGGGCCGCGACGGCCCTCGTTGCGGTCGGCGGCCGCGATCGCGCGACGGGTGAGCTGAATCCCCGCCCACCGCACCGGCTCCGGCGGGAACGGCAGGGGCTTGCTGCGCACCATGGCCAGCCGGGTGCGCTCGGTGTCCCGACCGTCGAGCAGGTCCAGCGCCGTCCGGGCGCCGAAGTGCGAGGCGCCGACGCCCAACCCGGTGAACCCGAGCACGTACGCGACCCGGCCGCCGAGCGCCTGCCCCCAGAACGGGCTGAACCGGCTGCAGGTGTCGATCGTGCCGCCCCACGCGTGCGAGATGGCCACGTCGGCCAGCTGCGGGAAGGTCTCCACCAGGTGCTCGGCCAGCAGCGCGAAGGTCGGCGGGTGCTGCGCCAGCCGGGGGTCGGTCTTGCCGCCGGCGAAGTAGAGCGCGTCGTACCCACCGAACAAGACGCGTTGGTCGCCCTGAGCCACAGAGGGGGACGACCCCCTCGAACCCCCGCCGCCGGAGGTGAGCCGGTAGTAGTGGAACTGGTTGCCCGCGTCCCCGATCCCCTGCCGCCGGGCCCAGCCGAGGGACGCGCGGACGTCAGCCGGCAGCGGCTCGGTCATGAGCGCGTAGTCCCAGACCGGCACCACGTAGGCGGAGATGCGGCGCAGCACGGGCGGGGCCGCGGCGGTGGCCAGCAGCACCCTGGCGGCGCGGACGCTGCCGTGCGGCGTGGTCACGCGGACGCCCGCCCCGTCGGCGTGGAGGTCGCTGACCCGGCTGTGCTCGTGGATGGTGACCCCGAGACGCTCGACGGCGGCGGCCAGCCCCCAGGCCAGGCGCGCCGGGTCGAGCATCGCCACCCCGTCCGGGTCGTACAGCCCGCCGAGGTAGGTGGGCGAGGCCACCTCCGCCTGCACCTGGTCGCGGTCGAGCAGCTCCAGGTCCAGGCCGAGCTCGGCGCCGAGCCGGTGCTGCTCGGCCAGCGCCGTCACCTGCCACGGCGCTACCGCGACGTCGAGCTCACCGGTCCGCTCGAAGTCGCAGTCGATGCCGTGCCGCCGGAGAGCGCCCTCGATCGCGTCGAGGGTCTCCGCCCCCATCCGCAGCAGGGTCGGCATGTCGTCGGGGAAGCGCTCCACCCCGTTGCCGAGGCCGTGGGTCAGGCTGGCCGCGCAGAAGCCGCCGTTACGTCCGGACGCTCCCTCGGCGACGCGGTCGCCCTCGAGCAGCACGACGTGGCGGGACGGGTCCTCCTCCACCGCCTGCAGGGCCGCCCAGAGGCCGGTGAAACCGGCCCCGACCACCACGAGGTCCGCCTCGATGTCCTCGACCAGCCGCGGCCGGGCCGGCGGCCGCTCGGGGCGGTCCAACCAGTACGGGACGGGCTCGGCGTGCGCCAGGGCGCGGGCGGTCATGCGCCCGACCCTAGTGCCCTCCGTACTCGTGACCTCGCCCTTGACAGGCTCAGGGGACAGCGTCAGACCGCGGTGGAGGGAAGCGGAACGACCGGTTCGGAGTTGGCGTAGCCCGCGGGTTCGGGCAGGGCGGGCTGGGTGACCAGTCCGGTCAGCCGGCTCCAGGCCGCACCGAGGTCGGGCTTCCAGCGCAGCGTGGTCTGCAGGTCCATCCGCAGCCGCGGGGTGACCGGGTGCGGTCGGACGACAGCGAAACCGACGCTCTGCAGCCAGGCCGCGGGCAGCATGCAGGACGGGCCGTCGTGCAGGGTGCCCACCGCCTCCAGGGCGCGGATGTCGCGGCGGGCCACCAGCGCGGCGGCCGTCTGCACCAGGTGCCGGCCCACGCCGTGGCCGCGGTGCTCCTCGGCCACCCGGACCGACATCAGCACGGCGGCGTCGGGGCTGACCGGCGTGGTGGCGAAGGCGCCGAGCCGCGGCACGTGCATCGCCGGCGCCATGGTCAGGTGACCGATCAGCTCGTGGTCGTTGTACGCGGCGACGCCGCAGTAGCCCCAGTGGGCGGTCACCGCCTCGGCCCAGTCGGCCTTGCTCCCCGTCCGGTGCTGGTCGGCGGGGGTCGCGAGGTCGGAGAGGCTCGCCTCCCAGAAGGTGCAGCTGCGACACGGCTCGGCCAGCTCGGCCACGTCGGCGGCAGTCATCGGCCGGAACCGTCGTGCCATCAGCTCGCCTCGCTCTCGGCTCGTCATCCCCACCCGAGAGGACGTTGCACTGCGCCCATCGTAAGCGGCGACCCCCGCAAAGGCGATGTGCCCGACAGCACGTCCGCCGGCGCTGCCGGCCGAGGATCCCGCGTGCGGTCGGCGGACCGATGAGGCACCCTAGGGGGGTGAGCGCGTACTCTCCCCTGCCCACCGGACCCGGGTCCGGTCTGGAGCGCGCGGGCGAGCCGCAGCCGCGGCGCCGGGACACCCGCCTCGACACCTACGTCGACCGCTACGCCGCCCGGACCCACGGGATGACGGCCTCGGCGATCCGGGCGCTCTTCTCGGTCGCGAACCGGCCCGAGGTGGTCTCGCTGGCCGGCGGGATGCCGAACATCGCCGACCTTCCGCTGGACGTGGTGGGCCAGACCCTGCACGAGCTGGTCGCGGGCCAGGGAATGCGGGCGATGCAGTACGGCTCCGGCCAGGGCGAGCCGATGATCCGCGAGGCGATCTGCGAGGTGATGCGGCTGGAGGGGATCAGCGCGCACCCCGACGACGTCACCGTCACCGTCGGCTCCCAGCAGGCGCTGGACCTGGTGACCCGCATCTTCTGCGACCCCGGCGACGTGGTGCTCTGTGAGGCGCCCAGCTACGTGGGCGCGCTCGGGGTCTTCCGCTCCTTCCAGTGCGAGGTGGCCCACGTGGCCATGGACGACCAGGGGCTCGACCCGGTGGCGCTCGCCGAAGCGGTCCACGCCCTGCGCGCGGCCGGCCGCACCGTCAAGTTCCTCTACACGATCCCGAACTTCCAGAACCCGGCCGGGGTCTCCCAGAGCCTGGAGCGGCGGACCGAGATCCTGCGGGTGGCGGCGGAGGCCGACCTGCTGGTCGTCGAGGACAACCCGTACGGCCTGCTCGGCTTCGAGGGCGAGCCGACGCCGGCGATGCGCTCCCTCGACGAGGACCGGGTGGTCTACCTCGGCTCCTTCTCCAAGACCTTCGCGCCGGGCTTCCGGGTGGGCTGGGTGTTGGCCCCGCACGCCGTCCGGGAAAAGCTGGTGCTGGCGCAGGAGTCGGCGACGCTGTGTCCCCCGGTCTTCTCCCAGTACGCCATCGCCGCCTACCTCGACACCCACGACTGGCGCGGCCAGATCAAGGTGTTCCGCGAGATGTACCGCGAGCGGCGCGACGCCATGCTCGCCGGCCTGGCCGACCACATGCCGGCCGGGATGTCGTGGACCGTCCCCAGCGGGGGCTTCTTCGTCTGGGCCACGCTGCCGCCCGGACTGGACAGTCACGCCATGCTCGCCCGGGCCGTGACCGCCCGGGTGGCCTACGTCCCCGGTACGGCGTTCTTCGCCGACGGCTTCGGCAGCCGCTTCATGCGGCTCTCCTACTGCTTCCCCACTCCGGAACGCATCATCGAGGGCACTCGCCGGCTCGGTGAGGTGCTGACCCACGAGGCCGGGGTGCTCGCCACTTTCGGGACCGCCGGGGCGGCCGGACCGGGCCGGGCGCCGCTGCCTCCGTACGAGGCTCCCGGGGCCAACCAGACGTGAGCGAGACCCGGAGTTGATCATGGTTGTTCGAAGCAGGGCAGCGATTGCGATCGGCCTGCGCATGTTGATCTTGGGCGGGACCGCCGCATGAGCGCCGACGGGTCGGCGGACGGACCGGGCACCGTCGTGGTGCTGGCCGGGGGGCTCTCGCACGAACGGGACGTCTCACTGCGGTCCGGTCGCCGGGTCGGCCAGGCCCTGCGGTCCCAAGGTCTGGACGTGCTGGAGGCCGACGTCGACTCCGCCCTGCTGCCGCGGCTGGCCGAGCTGGGCCGGGTCGTCGTCTTCCCGGTGCTGCACGGCGAGGCCGGCGAGGACGGGGCCCTGCGCGAGGTGCTCGCGCTGCTCGAGGTGCCCTTCGTCGGCTCGGTGGGCGCGGCGTCGCGGGTCGCGTTCGACAAGTCGATCGCCACCACGGTGGTGGCCGAGGCCGGGCTGCGCACCCCGGCCCAGGTCGCACTTCCGCACGAGATCTTCCGCGAGCTCGGGGCCGCGGCCCTGGTGGCGGCCCTCGGTGACCAGATCGGCTTCCCGATGATGGTGAAGCCCTCCCGCGGCGGGTCGGCACTGGGCTGCAGCAAGGTCTCCTCCGCAGCCGAGCTGCCCTCGGCCATGGTCGGCGCCTACGCCTACGGTGCCGTCGCCGTCGTCGAGGAGTTCGTCGAGGGCACCGAGGTCACGGTGGCCGTCGTCGACCGCGGAGCCGGACCCACGGCCCTGCCGGCGGTGGAGATCCGACCCGACTCGGGCGTCTACGACTACACCGCCCGCTACACGGCCGGGGCGACCCGGTTCCTGTGCCCGGCGGAGCTCGACCCCGAGGTGGCCACCCGGATCGCTGACCTGGCGTTGCAGGTGCACGAGGAGCTCGGCCTGCGCGACCTCTCCCGCACCGACCTGATCATCGACGCCAGCGGCGAGCCGGTCTTCCTCGAGGTCAACGTCGCCCCCGGCATGACCGAGACCTCTGCGGTGCCGCTGGCCATCGAGGCGGCCGGCTGGAGCCTCGGCAAGATGTGCGCCGACCTGGTCCGGGTCGCGGCCGGCCGGCCGGTGCTGCCGCCGCGTCGAGCGCTCGACCCCCGGGGGCTCTGACCAGGTGATCTGGCTTCGACAGCTGGGCGTCATCCTGGTCGGCTTGGTGCTCGCCGGGGTGATGGTCGTGCTCGGGATCTGGCAGCTCGACGTCTACCACTCCCAGGGCCGCGCGCAGTCTGAACGCCGGGCCGCCGAGCCCGCGGTCCCGCTCGCCTCGGTCGCCCAGCCTGCCGCGGTGATCGGGGAAGGGTACGGCCGTCAGGTCACCTTCTCCGGCCACTACCTGCCCGGGGTCCAGCTGCTGGTGACGATGGACGACCCGGCCGCCGGCTACCGCGTGGTGTCGGCGCTCCAGCTGGACACCGGCGGCGTGCTCCCCGTGGTGCGCGGCGTGGTCGGCACCGCCGCACTGCCCACCCTGCCCAGCGGGACCGAGAACGAGACCGGTGTGTTGCTGCCGTCGGAAGAGGCGCCGTCTGGGGGGCTGCCGGCGGGCCAGATCAGCTCGGTGCGCATCCCCACGTTGGCTCAGCAGTGGCCCGGCCCGCTGCTGACCGGGTACGTCACCCTGCCGGCCGCCGACGCGACCCGTCAGGGTCTCTCCCCCGCCCCGCTCGATCTGCCCGAGTCCAGCGGCCGGCTACGAAACGGCGCCTACGCGCTGCAGTGGTGGGTGTTCGCCGCGTTCGCGGTGGGCATGGCGGTGAAGGTGGCCCGCGACCAGCGCCTCGGCGAGGAGGCTGATGACACGGGCGAACCCACTTCGGCGGACCCGGACACGGACCCCGCCGCTGCCGAGGTGCTCGACGTCACAACCGAGGAGCGCGCCCGAGCGACGTAGGCTCACTCGCATGCGCAACGCCTTGATCCGCTATCGCGTGATGGCCTACACGGTCGGCACCCTGCTGATCGTCCTCACCCTGGTCGGGCTGCCGCTGAAGTACATCTACGGTGACGACACCGTCGTGCTGTGGACCGCCATCCCCCACGGCTGGCTCTACATGGTGTTGCTGATCACCGCGTTCGACCTGGGTCGACGCGCGAAATGGAGCCTCTGGCGACTGTTGGCCATCGCCCTGGCCGGCACGGTGCCCTTCCTCTCCTTCGTGGCCGAGCGGTCCGCCACCAAGGACGTCAAGGCCAAGCTGGCTGCACTGGAGCCGACCGCCACGCCCACCCCGACCGTGCAGTCCGACCTCAGCTCCACCCCGGCCGACTGACCCGCGCCTATAGGGAGCTGGGCACCCTATCTATTTGTCGACTTATTTACCTGGATGGTCCGGCTGATTCGGCGGAGGTCGTCCAGGGTCGCGAAGTCCACCACGATACGGCCGCGACTGCGCCCCATCTCCACCCGTACCCGGGTGTCGAGGTGGTCCGACAGCTCGGCGGCAACGTCCGCCGCGGCCTCGGGTGTCGGCCGGGACGGGCGCCGCCGCGGGACGTCGTCCGTGCCGGTCTCCCCGAGAGCCACGAGCTCCTCGACGGCCCGAACCGACAGGCCTTCGGCCACGACCCGCTGCGCCAACCGTTCCTGACCGGCCGGCTCGGCGACTGCGAGCAGCGCGCGAGCGTGGCCGGCACTCAGCACCCCGGCAGCAACCCGTCGCTGTACGGTGGGCGGCAGCCGGAGCAGCCGGATCGTGTTGGAGATCTGCGGCCGGGAGCGCTTGATCCGCGAGGCGAGCTCGTCCTGGGTGCAGCCGAAGTCCTCGAGCATCTGCTGGTAGGCCGCCGCCTCCTCGAGCGGGTTCAGCTGGGCCCGGTGCAGGTTCTCCAGCAGGGCATCGCGGAGCAGGTCGTGGTCCTCGGTGCGGCGGACGATGGCTGGGATGGTGGCGAGTCCGGCGGCCTGCGACGCCCGCCACCGCCGCTCCCCCATCACCAGCTCGAACCGGTCTTGCCCGTCCTCCGCGCCGATCGGCCGCACGACCACCGGCTGCAACAGCCCCACCTCGGCGATCGAACCGATGAGCTCCGCCATGGCGTCCTCGTCGAAGACCGTCCGCGGCTGCCGGGGGTTCGGCACGATGGATGCGAGGTCCAGCTCCGCGAAGTAGGACCCCTCGGGGACCGGGTGCACCGGCGCTGCCGGAGGTGCGGTGGGCACGCTCGACGTCCCGGATCGGGTCGGCTCGGCGATTTCGGTGCGCTGAAAGAGCTCGCCGAGCCCGCGGCCGAGCCCGCCTCGCCGGTCGGTGGCGATGGTCATCGTGGTGCTCCGTTCGTCGAGGGCGTCGTCGGGGTGAGGTCTGCGGCGCGTACGGCAATCTCCTGGGCGGCTCTGAGGTAGGAGACGGCCCCCGCCGAGTCGGGGTGGTACGTCAACACGGTTTGGCCGTAGCTCGGCGCCTCGGAGATGCGGACGGAGCGAGGGATCACCGTCGGTAGCGTCTCGTCGGCGAAGTGGGTTCGCACCTCGGCGGCCACCTGGGCCGCCAGCCGCGTCCGGGCGTCGAACATGGTGAGCAGGACCGTGCTGAGCCGCAGGTCGGGGTTGAGTTCCCCTTTGACCAGGTTGATCGTCCTCATCAGCTGCGAGACACCCTCGAGCGCGTAGTACTCGCACTGGATCGGAATCAGGATCTCCGTCGCGGCCACCAACGCGTTCAGGGTCAGTAGCCCCAGGGAGGGCGGGCAGTCGAAGAACACGTAGTCGACGTGGTGGTCCGCGAGGTAGGTCCGGAGGGCCCGCAGGAGGCGGTTCTCCCGGGCCACGACCGAGACCAGCTCGATCTCGGCTCCGGCCAGGTCGATGGACGCGGGGAGCACCATCAGGTGGGGAGCCTCGGTGGAGGGGACGACGTGGCTCTCGATGGCCGCACCCCCGATCAGGACCTCGTAGGTTCCGGGCGTGCCGGGGGAGTGGTCGACCCCCAGGGCAGTGGAAGCGTTGCCCTGCGGATCGAGATCGATCAGCAGGACGCTGAGGCCGCCGAGGGCCAGTCCGGCAGCCAGGTTGACCGACGTGGTCGTCTTACCCACGCCGCCCTTCTGGTTGGCGACCACGAAGGTTCGGGTCGCCGGGGGAGCGGGCAGTCGCGATGACGGCGTTTCACGTGGAACATCCGCCTCAGGCTCTTCGGCGGGTGCTGGGCCCTGCTCGTCCTCGTCGAATCGGGCACGGCGCGGGCCCGGCGGTCGCACGAAGGTGGCGGGCGCCGTCGCCGCTTCCTCAGCCGGAGCAGCCGTGGCCACGGCCCCGGAACTGACGGGCAGTTCACTGGGCCAGGTCAACGTTTCACGTGGAACGAACGGCCAACCGACGTACCGATCAACCTCCACCGCTGCCGGCCAACCCAACCCACTGCTGACCTGGTTCCTACGTACCGGTCCGACCGTCATGACCTCCCCTGTCCCTGTGACGCCTCACGCTACTGGTCTGCCCTGACGCTGCCGGTCAGGCACGCAGGGTAAAGGACCTTCGCCGTCAACGAGAACGCAGCCGCACAGCGCTGGTGACCTCCGTCGCAGGATGCGCCCGCACGGCGAGGACCGCGCCCACCAGTCCCTGCCGATTGAGCTCCGGGGTGACCGCCGCAAGCTCGTCAGCAGCGGTACGACCCTTGAGCGCCACGATGATCCCGTCCCTGCGGCGGAGCGGACCACACCAGGTCAGCAGACGATCCAGCGGAGCCAGGGCTCGCGAGACCACGGCGTCGTACCGCTGGCGATGGTCCTCGGCCCGCGCCCGGACCACCGCCACCGAGTCGTCCAGACCCAGCTCGGAAACCGTCTCGGCGAGGAAGGTCGCCCGCCGCAGCAGCGGCTCGAGCAGGGTGACCCGCAGATCGGGGCGCAATATCGCGAGGGGGAGACCGGGCAGACCGGCCCCGCTACCCACGTCGACGACCGTGGCGCCCTGAGAAAGGAGATCGGAGATCGCGACGCTGTTGAAGATGTGCCGGTCCCAGATCCGGTCGCCCTCCCGCGGGCCGATCAGACCCCATTCGATACCCTTACCGGCCAATATATCGACATATAGACTGATTGACTCAAGGTGCGAGCCGAAGAGCTCCTCTGCGACGTTCATCCGACCGCCCCGGGGTCGCTGGAGCCGGGAGCGCAGTGCTCAGCGGCCGGGGCGACGTCGAGCGCCGGGTTGCGGTCGAAGAACCCGACCGGCTTCAGCCAGAACGACACGATGTCCACCGGCATCACGGGCCAGTCCTCGGGCCGGGGGATGTGGTGGATGCCGAAGGTGTACCAGAGGACCACGTCGGTGTCCTCGATGCCACGGTTCGCCGCGGTCCAGACCGGAAGGCCCTCGCCGGGTCTGCTCTGGGTGACGAACTCCCCGGCCGGCCAGCGCTCGTCCGGGTCCTGCGGCGTCACCCACAGCGTGTGGCCGACCACCTGGGCGCGGCCGAAGACCGGCGAGGCGGGGTCGAAGAAGGTCGGGATGGCGGAGCCGGGGACGAGCTTGTACGCCACCGGCGTCCCGAGACCGTTGCGCACGTGGGGGTTGACGACCTTCCAGGCGCGCTGGCTCTCCCAGGAGTAGTCCTGACGACCCTCGGACTCGGTCCGCAGGGGCTCGTTGTGGATGGCCACCGCGATCCCGTACGGGTTGTCGGGACCGATCGGCACCGAACGGCTCTCGGTCATCTGCACCGTGTTGTCAGGCCCGTCGACGTCCAGGTCCAGCCGGGCGACGATGAAGTGCTGGTGGTGGGGCGCGTAGGTCCGCTCGTCGACCAGCACGCCGTACGGGGAGCCGCCGTCCTCGGCCAGGTGCGTGACCACCATGATCCCGGTGGCACGCACCTCGCACTCGATGTTGCCGTCCTCGTAGAAGCGCCAGTAGACGAGGTACTCGTAGTTGGCCACGGTGACGTGGAACGAGACCACGAACCGGCGCATCCGCCGCACCTCGGCCGTGCCCTCGTGGTCGACGTGCTTCCAGAGCACGCCGTTGTCCTCCTCGTGCAGGCAGATCGCGTTCCTGATCACCCGCGGCACGCCGTGGCTGTCGTGGGTCGTCGCGTCCAGGTAGCGGATCTCGCCCAGGCAGTCGCAACCCAGCTCGAGGGACTGGGTGAGGAACCCGAGCCCCCACTCGCCGATGTCGAACGCGGTCCGCCGCACGTGGTCCGGCCCCGGGTCGCGGTAGGGGACCACCATCTCGGCGAAGGACATCCGGTGGGCGACGGTGCGGTCGCGGGGGCCGCCCGGGGCGTACGGGTCGAAGTAGCGGACGTCGTGCAGGGTCATACCCTCCCGGCCGTTGAACCCGACCCGGAACGACCAGTGCTGCCACGTCACCAGCTGGCCGTCCACCCCGAAGGACACACCCCTCGGCTGGCTGATCTCCAGCGGCCGGCGCTCCGGGCGGCGGCCGAGCAGCTCGGCCGGCACCAGCCCGGGCACGTACTCACCCATCACCGCCGGCCGCTGTGTCGTCGGACCCTCCTCGATCTCGAGCAGGGTCATCGCGTTCATGTCCACGATGCAGTGCAGCCCGTTGACCGGCCCCGCGTACGGATTGGCCCCGACCTGACCGCGGACCCAGGTGTCGGACCAGCCGACCCGGCGCCCGGCGTAGCGCTCGGGGACGAAGGAGGCGCCGTAGGTCCAGGTGTCCATGAAGACCAGGCTGAGGTCGTGCACCCCGCGTCGGGCCAGCGCCGCCCTGACCTCAGGGTGGGCCAGGAGCATGGCGTTGGCCTCCTCCCACTCGTCCAGCGTGAAGTTCGGCTGGACTCCGGGCACGTGGTCGAAGGCGACCACGCGGGAGGCGTCGAGGTCGAGGCGAGCGCGGTAGACGGAGCCCGTGGAACGCTGCAGGCAGACGGCGTGCGCCAGCCGCGGGGGTCGCCTCCCGGAGGTGCGGAAGCCCTCCAGCTCGGTCTTCACCGGTTCCACCGCCTCGAGGGTGGTGTACCGCCAACCGACCCCGACGCCCCTCTCGTTGGCCAACAGGCCTCTGACCAGGTCGAACTCTGCAGGGGTGAGTGGATCGAGGGGGTGCGAGCTCACCCGAGCGCGCTCATCACGTGCTTGACCCGGGTGTAGTCCTCCAGGCCGTAGCCGGAGAGGTCCTTGCCGTAACCGGAGGCGCCGAAGCCCCCGTGGGGCATCTCGGCGACCAACGGGATGTGGGTGTTGACCCAGACGCAGCCGAAGTCGAGGTCGCGGGACATCCGGAGGGCCGTCGCATGGTCGGTGGTCCAGACGCTGGACGACAGCCCGTACGGCACACCGTTGGCCCTGGCCAGCGCGTCGGCCTCGTCGGTGAAGCTCTGCACCGTGATGACGGGGCCGAAGATCTCCTCCTGGATGCACTGGTCGTCCTGCTGCAGGCCGGTGATGACGGTCGGCTCGAGGTAGAAGCCCTCGGATCCGACCTGGCGGCCGCCCGTCCGGATCTGCGCGTGCGCGGGCAGGTCGGCGAGCATCCCCGTGACCTTGGCGAAGTGGGCGGCGTTGTTGAGCGGTCCGTACGCGGCGTCCTCGTCGTCGCGGCCGCCGGGCCGGGTCTGCGCGGCTTCGGCGACCAAGGCGTCGACGAACGCGTCGTGCACGCTCTCGTGGACGATCACCCGGGTCGCGGCCGTGCAGTCCTGGCCGGCGTTGAAGTAGCCCGCCGTGGCGATGCCTGCTGCGGCCGAGGCAAGGTCCGCGTCAGCGAAGACCACGACGGGCGCCTTGCCGCCGAGCTCGAGGTGGGCGCGCTTGAGGTGCTGGGCCGCCGAGACCGCGACCGAGATCCCGGCCCGGACGGACCCGGTGATGGCCACCAGCCCCGGGACGGGGTGCTCGACGAGCACCTTGCCCGTCTGGCCGTCGCCGTTGACGACGTTGAACACCCCGGGCGGGAAGATCTCCCCGGCCAGCTGCGCCAGCAGGACGGTCGACTCGGGCGTGGTGTCGCTGGGCTTGAGCACCACCGTGTTGCCGGCCGCCAACGCGGGGCCGATCTTCCACAGCGCCATCATCAACGGGTAGTTCCACGGCGTGACCTGGGCGACCACGCCGATCGGCTCCCGCCGGACGGAGGAGGACAGACCTGTCATGTACTCCCCGCTCGCCTTGCCCTCGAGCATCCGGGCGGCTCCGGCGAAGAAGCGGAGGTGATCGGCGCCGACGGCCACCTCCTCGGAGGCGATCAGGGCCTTGACCTGCCCGGTGTTGCGGCTCTGCAGCTCGACCAGCTCGTCGGAGTGGGCCTCGATCGCGTCGGCCAGCTGCAGCAGCATGAGCTGCCGCTGCGAGGGGGTGGTCCGCCGCCAGCCGGGGAACGCCGCCTCGGCCGCGCGGACCGCCGCGTCGACCTCCTCGGGCGTGGACTTGGGGGAGCGGCCGGTGACCGTACCGTCCGTCGGGTCGACCAGCTCGGTGAACTCGGTCGCCACGGAGTCGACCAAGGCGCCGTTCACGTAGTTCTGGACCGTCCGCAGCACCGTCTCGGTGGCCGGGGTGGCAGCGACGCTCATGAGGCGACCTCCTGGTCGAGACTTACCTGCGGATGCCGTTCGTCGCTCTCGGCGAGCACGTCAGCGAGCACGTCGAGAGCCTCCTCGAGCAGCTCGTCGGAGATGCTGAGCGGGGGCAGCAGCCGCAGCACGTTGCCGTAGGTGCCACAGGTCAGCAGGATGACGCCCTGTCGGTGGGCCGCACTGGCCACGAGCTTGGCCAGCTGCGGGTCCGGGTCGCTGGTGTCGCGGTGCACGAACTCGACGGCGATCATCGCGCCGATGCCGCGGACGTCGCCGATCCGGCTGTCCTCGGCCTGCATCCGGTGCAGCCGCGGCAGCATCACGCGTCCGAGGGCGGTGGCCCGGTCCAGCAGACCCTCGTCGACGACGGTCTCGATCGCGGCCAGCGCGGCCGCGCAGGCCAGCGGGTTGCCTCCGTAGGTGCCGCCGAGCCCGCCGCTGTGGGCGGCGTCCATGATCTCGGCCCGGCCGGTGACCCCGGACAGCGGTAACCCGCCGGCAAGGCCCTTGGCGGTGACCACCAGGTCCGGCACGATGCCGAAATGCTCGGACGCGAACCAGGCGCCGGTGCGGGCGAAGCCGCTCTGTACCTCGTCGGCGACGAACACCACGCCGTTGGCTCGGCACCAGTCGACCAGGGCCGGCAGGAAGCCGTCGGCCGGCACGATGAAACCGCCCTCGCCCTGGATCGGCTCGATCACCAGCGCGGCCAGGTTGGCGGCCCCGACCTGCTTCTCGATCACGTCGATCGCCCGGCGGGCAGCGCGCTCGCCGTCCATCTCCTTCCCGTCGCGGTAGGGGTAGGAGAGGGGAGCGCGGTAGACCTCCGGCGCGAACGGCCCGAAGCCCGACTTGTACGGCATGCTCTTGGCGGTCAGGGCCATCGTGAGGTTGGTCCGGCCGTGGTAGGCGTGGTCGAAGGCGACCACCGCGGAACGGCCGGTGTAGGCACGGGCGATCTTGACGGCGTTCTCCACCGCTTCGGCGCCGGAGTTGAACAGCGCCGTCCGCTTGTCGTGGTCACCCGGGGTGAGCTCGTTCAGCGCCTCGGCCACCTGCACGTACGCGGCGTAGGGGGTGACCATGAAGCAGGTGTGGGTGAAGTACTCCACCTGCTCCCGCACGGCGGCCACCACCCGGGGAGCACTGTTGCCGACGGTGGTCACGGCGATACCGGAACCGAGGTCGATCAGGGAGTTCCCGTCGACGTCGAGCACGATCCCGCCGCCGGCCTGGGCCGCGAAGACCGGCATGGTCGTACCGACGCCTGAGGCCACGGCCGCGGACTTGCGCGCCATCAGCTCGACGGAACGGGGACCAGGAATCTCGGTTCGGAGCACGCGTCGTTGTTCGAGGGCGTCAGGCACAACAAGCATTCTGCACCCGAGCCGCTCGGAGGCTCAGGCCGGCAGGACGACCACGTGCCGGCGCGGCTCCTGGCCTTCGGACTCACTCGTCAGCCCGGCGGCCGCCACGGCGTCGTGGACGATCTTGCGCTCGAACGGGTTCATCGGCGGCAGTGGCACCCGGTCCGAGGAGCTCTTCACCTCAGCGATGGCGTCGGCGGCCAGGGTGAGGAGCTCGGCCCGCCGGCGGTCACGGTAGCCGGCGATGTCCAGCATCAGCCGACTGCGGTCGCCGGTCTCGGTCATCACCGCGAGCCGGGTCAGCTCCTGCAGGGCGTCGAGGATCTCCCCGTTGCTGCCCACCAGCACCTGGGACTCGCTGACGATGGACACGTGCGCCCGGTCGCCCTCGATGAAGGTGTCGATGTCGCCGTCGAGGTCGGCGATGTCGAGCAGCTCCTCGAGATAGTCCGCGGCGATCTCCGCCTCGGTCTCGAGCGGGTTCTCCGAGCCGGGGTCGTCGCCGGACTCGACCGCAGCCGACGCCACCTCCGACGACGGGGCCTCCGACGACGGGGCCTCCGACGACGGGGCCTCCGACACCTCATCCGGTCCCGCCTCGGGCGTCGCCGGCTCGACCGGCCCGGTCTCGGCGTGATCGGTCTCGGCGTGATCGGTCGGATCGAGCTCGTCGGTGCTGCTCAGGGTGGCGTCGGTCATCGTTGCTCCTTCGCGAGGGGGCGTTCGCCCGACTCGGTGTTGGGCCCGCGAGGCGTCGGAGAGCGTCCGCGGGACGTCGTGGGTGCAGGCCGGACCTCGCGGTCGCGCGGTGGTCCGGCCTGCGGTCAGACCTTGCGCTGGGAGCGCGTCTGCTTGCGGGGCTGCTGACGGATGACGCGGCTCACGCTGGTCCCGGCCGCTTCGGCCTCGAGCTCGAGGTCGGAGACGATGGGCTCGTGCAGGTCCTTGTGGTGGGCCTTGCGGCGGGATTCCCAAGCGTCGTACGCCGGCGTCCCGGGCGCGGGGTTGCGGCGGATCACGTAGAACTGCTGCCCCATGGTCCACAGGTTCGAGGTGAACCAGTAGATCAGCACGCCGACGGGGAAGTTGATGCCGCCGATCGCGAAGATCAGCGGGAAGAGGTACAGCATCATCTTCTGCTGCTGGGCAAACGGGCCGGTCAACGCCTCGGCCGGCATGTTCTTGCGCATCAGCTGCAGCTGGGTGATGAACAGCGTCGCCGTCATGGCCAGGATCAACAGGATCGTGACGATGTGGACGCTGGTGATCCCGTTGGAGAAGCCGGCCTTCGTGAAGGTGTCGGAGATCCGGGCGCCGAAGATCTCGGACTTGTTCAGCGAGGTGACGAGCTCGGGGTGGATCTTCAGCCAGTGGCCGCGGGCCAGCGGCTGCCCGTTGGTCCCCAGGCGGGAAGCACCGTCGAGGACGCGGAACAGGGCGATGAAGATCGGGGACTGCAGCAGCAGCGGAAGGCAGGAGGCCAACGGGTTGGCGTTGTGCTCCTTGTAGAGCTTCATCGTCTCCTGGCCGAGCTTTTCCCGGTCGTGGCCGTACTTCTTCTGCAGCTCGCGCACCTTGGGCTGCAGCAGCTGCATCGCCCGCGAGGACTTGATCTGCTTGACGAACAGCGGGATCAGCGCGACCCGGATGAGGATGGTCAGCGAGATGATGGCCAGCGCCCACGTCCAGCCGCTGTCCGGGCCGAAGACCGGGGACCACACCGTGTGGAAGAGCACCAAAACGCCGGAGACCACCCAGTAGAGCGGTTGCAGAATGGCACTGCCGACCGCTTTGAAGGGGTCGAAGATGCCCATCGTGACCAGCATGGGAAAGAGCGATTCCATCAGTTCACACCTCGTTGTGACGCCTTCTCCGCGTCCATGACTCGGGGCACCGACGCGTGCCCATGGTGGGTGCACCGGCCAGGTGCGGAGGAGTGCCCGGGAGGCACTGCAGCCATTGTCGCCGCTCGAACCGCCTGATCGCGAACTTCCTCGGCGAATTCCGGGGTACCGGGTACGGGATCGTACCCACCCGAGGCCCAGGGGTGGCAGCGCAACAGCCGCCGACCCGCGAGCCAGGTGCCCTTGACCGCGCCGTGCACCTCGACCGCCCGCAGCGCGTACGCCGAGCAGCTGGGGTAGTAGCGGCAGACGTCACCGTACAACGGGCTGATCACCAGCCGGTACGCCTTGAGGAAGCCGATCAGCACGTACCTCACGGCCGGACCTTCACGAGTGGACCGTCACCGCAGTCGAGCCCGGGCCTTAACCCAGGCGCCGGCCAGATCGGTCCCGAGCTCGGCACCGGCACCCGCGGCCGCCGGCAGCGCTCGCAGCACGACGTCGACCCCCGCCGGAGAGGCGCTCGCACGCGGCGTCGTCACATACTGGGCCGCCAGGTGGCGAAGCCGGCGCTTCACCCGGTTGCGGGTCACCGCGTTGCCCACGGCCTTCGACACCACCAGCCCGACCCGGACCCCGTCCACGCCCGGCCGCAACCCGGCGTGCAGGACCAGCGTCGGTCGACCGACTCGGATCCCGCCTCGGATCGTCGTGCGGAAGTCTTCCGAGGTGTTGAGCCGGGACGCGCGCGGCAGCACCGCAGTGGGCGTCGGGCTCAGCCCGACAGCTCGGAGCGGCCCTTGCGACGACGCGCGGCCAAGATGGCACGGCCGGCGCGGGTCCGCATCCGCAGACGGAAACCGTGGGTACGGCTTCGACGCCGCAGGCTCGGCTGAAAGGTGCGCTTGCTCACGGGAGAGCTCCAGGATCGCTTGAGGATGTACAGGCTTCGTCAGTGCCGTCGGACCACCGCAACCGGGTGAGCGACAGCGGTCGCTGCGAGACAGCGACCTGCCAACGGTACGGGGCGGTATCACCGGGGTCAAACGAGACCGCGCGTCCAGCCGACGCGCCGTGGCGCCGCCGAGAATCGGGTCGAACGCCTTGCAGAAGAACCGCGAGGTTGCTAGCGTCCCGGAGCGTCCGAGTTTCTGTCGGCTGCCCCGATCCACCGCTCGTGAACGACCCCATCTCGACAGTCAGCTCTCACCCCGACCGACGCCTCGCACCGGGGCCGCCTCCCCCTGGCGGCCGGTCACGACTCCGACGCCCCGGGTGCGAGGGTTCGGGCGTCCCTGCGGTCGTGCACAGGTGTGGATAACTGTGTGGAAGGGATATGGTGACCAAACCCCCCGAACCGCACGACACGCCGAGCACGGGTGGGAACGCGACCCCAGGCCGCCGTCCCCCGCCATCTCCACGGCTCGCCGGTGCCAGGCCCGACACTTCTCGGAGTATCTGAGTGAGCGAACCTGCTGAAAGCGCCGACGCGTCGATCGACCAGGCGTACGTGCACCTGCACGACGCCGCCGCCCCGGAGCTACGCCGGTGGCTGGACAGCGGCAAGGCCGTTGCCCTGCACCAGGACCTGCTGATGGTGGCGGTACCGAACAACTTCACCCGCAACCAGCTCGAGGGCCGCTTCCGCGCGGTGATGGAGTCCGAGCTGGCCGCGTTCTTCGGCCGCACGATCCAGCTGGCCGTCATCGTCGATGAGTCCCTCACCTCGCCCTCGGACCTCTCGGCCGTCGGGCTGTCGGGGGAGGGCCGCGACGGGGGGATCGACGAGGGGATCGACGGGGACCGCGGCGGGGACTTCGCCGCGTACGAGCAGCGGCCCGGCTTCGACCGCCAGCCCGGCTACGGCTCGCCCCAGCCGCGGGAGGAGTTCGGCCGGGAGAACCTGCCGCGCGACGAGTTCGCCCGGGCCGAGGAGTACCCGGACACCGACTTCCGGCAGGCCGAGGGTGGTGGCGGGCTTCCGCCGAAGGGTCCGGGCGACCAGCCCGGTGGTGACCCGGGACGCCGCCGCGAACCGGACGCCCGGCTCAACGCCAAGTACAGCTTCGAGACCTTCGTGATCGGCAGCTCGAACCGGTTCGCCCACGCCGCGGCCATCGCCGTCGCCGAGAACCCGGGCAAGTCTTACAACCCGCTCACCATCTACGGCGACTCCGGGCTGGGCAAGACGCACCTGCTGCACGCGCTGGGGCACTACGTCCGCAACTACTTCGACCGGGTCCGGGTCCGCTACGTCTCCACCGAAGAGCTGACGAACGACTTCATCAACGCCATCAGCCAGAACAAGGGTGCCGACTTCCGTCGCCGCTACCGTGACATCGACGTGCTGCTGATCGACGACATCCAGTTCCTGGAGGGCAAGGAGCAGACGCAGGAGGAGTTCTTCCACACCTTCAACACGCTGCACAACGCCCAGAAGCAGATCGTGATGACCTCCGACCGGCCGCCGAAGCTGCTGGAGAACCTGGAGCCGCGGCTCCGCAGCCGGTTCGGCTGGGGACTGATCACCGACGTCCAGCCGCCCGACCTCGAGACCCGGATCGCCATCCTGCGTAAGAAGGCCGCCCAGGAGCGGCTGACCGCCGGCCCCGATGTGCTCGAGTTCATCGCCAGCAAGATCCAGACCAACATCCGCGAGCTCGAGGGTGCCCTGATCCGCGTCACCGCCTTCGCGAGCCTGAACCGGCAGCAGGTCGACATGGGCCTGGCCGAGGTGGTGCTGAAGGACCTGATCCCCGAGGGTGGCGAGGCCCAGATCACCACGCCGATGATCATGGCCCAGACAGCCGCCTACTTCAGCCTGACCATGGACGACCTCTGCGGGCAGAGCCGCACCCACGTGCTGGTCAACGCCCGGCAGATCGCCATGTACCTGTGCCGCGAGCTCACCGACCTCTCGCTGCCCAAGATCGGTCAGCAGTTCGGCGGCCGCGACCACACCACGGTGATGCACGCCGACCGGAAGATCCGGACGCTCATGGCCGAGCGGCGGAGCGTTTTCAACCAGGTGACCGAGCTGACGAACCGGATCAAGCAGCAGGCCTCGCAGCGCTGAGGCCTCGCATCGGGGTGCTCGGGTGCGGCCTTCGGTCAGTCCGGAGGAGAGGAAGCGCCGGACAACCATCCGCTCGCACGACGTTGCTGTCAGGGCCGACGTCACGAATGTGGCGCGCGAGCTCCCGCCAGCCCCATCCACGTCCGGCGCTTCCTCTCCTCCTGCCTGTCCTTCGGCCGCGTCGCTCCCCGTGCCGCTAGTGCCTGGGAGACCTGGTGCTTGGTCCGGTGGGTCAGCTCGGGCACCTGGGTGAACGAGCGTCCTTCTTCCGGTCGGGAGGGTTTATCTCCTTTGTGTTTCTGACTCCGCACAGCTGGGGAGAAGCCTGTGGACAACTGTGGATGCCGGGCTGGGGGTGGGGGACGGAGCAGGGAGGGCGGGGCGGTCGTTCGTAGGTCGTCCGCAGATACTCCCCGTGTAGTTTCGAGAACTCCACAGCGAGGGCCGTTCGCGACTCGCGGTGTGACGTGGGCGGACGGGAGTTGTCCCCAGGATCCACAGCACCTACGACTACGACGAGATGTCATACGTAGAGGGCGAGAAGAACAAGTCTGAGGGACCCCGGGCTGTGCACAAGAGGCTTTGGTCCCTGACCGCGGACCCGCAGTGAGGCCAGGTCGGGCACAATCGTCGGCGTGAGCTTTCTGGGCAAGCTGCTGGGCCGAAACCGCGACGACGATGACGACGAGGCGGAGGTGCCCATCACCATCGACGTCGAGCGGCGACGGCCGCAGCTGGTCCGGCTGGAGCAGGCGCTGGACGCCCTCGCTGCCGCCATGCGGGAGTCGCAGTCGGTGGACAACCCCGGTTGGCGAGGCCGGGTGAACGAGTACAGCCGGCTGGCGGGGGAGGCGATGCTGAGCCGCAAGGGCTTGCCCACCCGGGAGCAGCTGCTGGACCTCGTCTTCGAGGTCCGGCCCGTGTTCACCGGCGCCGTGCCGGCCGGGCTGGAGGGTCTGGTGCCGCTGCAGGACGAGGTGATGGCCGCCGCTGAGGATCTGCGGGAGCTGCTGCCGCACGAGCGTGGCTGAGCGTCTGGCGGTCCCGCCCCGCGTCGGTATGATCGTCGGGCCCGTCCTGGGCACGTCCTACGGCAGGCTCCCGAGCCCGTCTCGTACGACCCGATCAGGGGTGAGGGAACCAGCGTGAAGATCCGACTCGAACGCGACGTACTGGCCGAGGCCGTCCAGTGGGCGGCGCGCAGCCTGCCGATGCGGCCCAGCGTACCGATCCTGGCCGGGCTGCTCGTTCGTGCCGACGCCGAGGGCGTGACGTTCTCGAGCTTCGACTACGAGACCTCCGCCCAGATCACCGTCGCGGCGACCGTGAACGATGAGGGTCAGGCCCTGATCTCGGGTCGACTGCTGGCCGACATCTCACGCAACCTGCCCGGCAAGCCGGTCGACATCAGCGCCGACGACAACCGGATGGAGCTGGTCTGCGGCAGCGCGCGGTTCACGCTGCAGACGCTGCCGGTCGCGGACTACCCGACCCTGCCGAGCATGCCGGAGGCCACCGGGACGGTGCCGAGCGACGTCTTCGCCCAGGCCGTCTCCCAGGTGGTCGTGGCGGCCGGTCGCGACGAGCTGCTGCCGGTCTTCACCGGAGTCCGGGTCGAGATCGAGGGCGACACCATCTCCCTGCTCGCCACCGACCGGTACCGGATGGCGCTCAAGGAACTCAGCTGGAACCCGACCTCGACCCAGATCTCGGCGACCGCGCTCGTCCCCGCCAAGGTGCTGAACGAGTCGTCCCGTTCGATGACGGCCGGCGAGCAGGTGCAGCTCAGCCTGGCGAGCTCGGGCAGCGGCGACGGGATCATCGGGTTCGAGGGCCACGGAGCCTCCGGCGCCCGGCAGACCACGACCCGGCTGCTGGACGGGGAGTTCCCGAAGGTCCGCCACATCATGAACACGGCGGCCGTGCTGAACGTGCGGGTCGCGACCGCGGACGCGATCTCCGCGGCCAAGCGGGTGGCGCTGGTGGCCGAGCGCAACACCTCGCTGCGGATGCTCATCGGCGACGGCGTGGTCACCCTGGAGGCCGCGACCGGTGACCAGGCGCAGGCCTCGGAGTCGATCGAAGCAACCGTCGACCAGCCCGGCGGCGGCGACCAGGCGGTCACGGCCGCCGGCTTCAACCCGACGTACCTGCTGGACGCACTGGGCGCGTTCGACACCCCGTACGTGAACTTCGCCTTCACCGCGCCCAGCAAGCCCTGTCAGCTGACGGGTGTCCCCGAGCTGGACGGCGAGATCCGCACCGACTACCGCCACGTCATCATGCTCATGCGCCTGCCTGGCTGACCTGTCTGCCCTCGCTCCGCTCGGGCGCGGACCGTGCTCCAGCCCTCCGTCGACGTCGTCGCCGGTGAACGAAGAACGTGTTCACCGGCTCCTCCTTTCGACGGAGGCGCGCGGTCCGCGTGCCCCTCTGGTCCGCTGCCTTTCCGCAGGGAGTAGGTCGGGCAACACGTAGGCTCTCGCCATGTTCGTCGACCACCTGCAGCTGGCCGACTTCCGGTCCTACACCACGGTCGACGTGGGCCTGGGCGACGGCGTCACGACGTTCGTCGGAGCCAACGGGCAGGGCAAGACCAACCTGGTCGAGGCGATCGAGTACCTCTCCACGCTGAGTTCCCACCGGGTCTCCACCGACCTGCCGCTGGTCCGGGCCGGCTGCGAGCGGGCCGTGGTCCGGGCCCGGGTGCAGGCCGGTCGCGACGACCCCCGGCTGCTCCAGCTGGAGGTCGAGATCACGCCCGGCAAGGCCAACCGGGCCCAGCTCAACCGGTCCCCGCTGCGGCGGGCGCGGGAGCTGGTCGGGGTCCTGCGCACCGTGGTGTTCTCCCCGGAGGACCTGGCAGTGGTCAAGGGCGACCCGAGCGAGCGACGACGTTTCCTGGACGAGCTGCTGGTCACCCGCTGGCCGCGGATGGCCGGCGTCCGGGCCGACTACGACCGGGTGCTGCGGCAGCGCAACACGCTGCTCAAGTCGCTCAGCGGACGTTCCCGTGGCGGGCCGCCGGCGCCGGAGGCCGCTTCGACCCTCGACGTCTGGGACACCCATCTCGCCCGGGCCGGCGGCGAGCTGCTCTCGGCCCGGCTGACCACGTTGGCCGACCTCGGCCCGCACACCGCGAAGGCCTACGCCGACATCGCGCCCACCAACAACGACGCGACGGCTGAGTACCGGTCCTCGGTCGATCTGCAGGGGGCCGACTCCCGCGAGGAGCTGGCCGAGGTGCTGGTGGCGGCCATGCGCGACCGGCGGCCCGACGAGATCCAGCGCGGCGTCTCCCTGGTCGGACCGCACCGCGACGACATCGCGCTCGCGCTCGGCGTGCTGCCCGCCAAGGGGTACGCCAGCCACGGGGAGTCGTGGTCGCTGGCCCTGGCGCTGCGGCTGGGCAGCTTCGCGCTGCTGCGCGCCGACGGGATCGAGCCGGTGCTGGTGCTGGACGACGTCTTCGCCGAGCTGGACGTGACCCGTCGCCAGCGGCTGGCCCACGGGGTGAGCGCGGCCGAGCAGGTGCTGATCACCGCGGCCGTCGGGGCCGACGTCCCGGAGCAGCTGCGCGGCCGGCGCTTCGAGGTCCTCGCCGGCGAGGTCACCCCGCAGGAATGACGGGCCGTCCCGGCCATCGCAAGGCTCAGCCGACCTAGGATGCTCGGACAACGGCCGACGACCGGCACGAGGGGAGAGGTGCGGGTGGTGGGTACGACGGACGAGCCGGACTCGACGGAGACCGCCTCATCGGATCCTGCGTCGGAGCCGCACGACCCGACCGGGCTCGGCCTGGCCCAGACGGTGGCGCGATCCCTGGGGGGCGGTCGCCGCCGCGGACCGGGCCGACGCACCACGCGCGGCCGCGGAGGGGATCCCCGCCGGATCGGCCTGGGGCCGCAGGTCTCGGGCAGCCACCCCGACGAGCGTGACCCGCAGCTGCTCAGCACCGCGATGGAACGGCTGGTGGACAGCAAGGGCTGGACGGCGCAGGTGGACGTCCGCAGCATGCTGGCCCGCTGGTCGACCCTGGTGGGGCCGGTCAACGCCGCGCACTCCCACCCCGAGTCCTACACCGACGCGGTGCTGACCGTCCGCGCCGACACCACCGCCTGGGCGACGCAGCTGCGGCTGCTGGCGCCCCGGCTGGTCGCCACCCTGAACACGGCCCTGGGCGAGGGTACGGTGACCCGCGTGAACGTGCTCGGACCCGACGCGCCCTCGTGGAAGCGGGGCCGGCTCTCGGTACGCGACGGGCGGGGGCCCCGGGACACGTATGGCTGAGGCCACCCTCACCGTCACTTCTGAGGTGGCGCCGTCCTCCGGTCCGGCGTCCCCGCGTCAGTCCGAGCTGGCCGGGCTGCTCACCGACGTCCGAGTGCTCGTCGTGGACACCGTCCGGGTCTGGTGGCGACTGCTGCCCCAGTTGCTCGCGGTCTACCTGCTCGGCTGGCTCGGCTCCCAGCTCGCCCTCCGGCTGGCGGTGATCGCCGGCGACGTCAGCGCCTGGCTGGCCCTGGTGTTCTTCTCGTTCAACTTCGTCGCCCTGCTCGCCTCGCTGGTCGTGATCTTGCAGATGGCGGGCCGCGAGCTGGGCGTCCGCGCCCTGATCCCACAGGAGGAGGCCGAGAACGACGGCCGCGACGAGAGCATCACCTCGCTGCTCGCGGTCACCCTGCTGCCCTTCCTTGGCATCTACGCCGCCTTCGGCCAGGCAACCGAGGCAGCCAACACCCTCACCGTCGAGCAGGGCATCCGGAACGGGCTCGGCGCCTCCGGCAGCGTGCTCGACGTGCTCAACGACGCGAGCCTGCACCATCCGTGGCGACTGTTGGCCGTCGTCGTCGGGGTCTACGTGCTGCGCCGCGGCCTGGACCTGCTGCACGAGCACACCGGCCGCCGCCTCCTCGGCCTGCTCGTCGCCTTCGTGGAGTCGTTCTTCATGCTGCTGGTCCTCCTGGGCGCCATCCGGCTGCTGCAGCGGGTCGTCCTCTGGCTGCGGGACCGGGCCTTCTGGGGGTGGCTGGCCGACGCCCGCGACGCGGCCGCGGCCTTCCTCGACCGTTTCGCCATCAACCTGCCGGCGGTGCTGCACACCCTCGCCGGGTTCCTCAGCGAGCAGGTCTGGCCGGTGCTGTGGGAGGTCGTGTCGCAGCCGATCATCTGGCTCGCGGTCGCGGCGCTGATCTATGGCACCCAGGTGCTGTCGCTGGCGGAGCTGTGGCGCAAGGGTCAGGGCTACGCCGACCGGGTGCCCGGAGCTGGGGTCTTCGCCCGCCGCCGGGACAAGCGCGCGGCCGGCCGGATCGCGCCGGCGCCGCAGGGTCTGCTCCGGGTGGCCGGCGAGGCCAAGGAGGCGTTCCTCGGCGACGTCGACGACAAGTACCTGCCCACCTTCCACTCCCTGCGCCTGGTGCTGCGAGCGGGCTTGGTGTTTCTGGGCTCGTTCGTCCTGGTCTACGGCGTGCTGCAGACCGTCACCGATGACGCCGGCACCGCCATCGACCGGCTGCTCGGTGGGCACACGCTGCCGTTCTGGACGGTGTGGAACCCGTGGATCGACCTGCTCGAGACGTTGCCGTTCGAGCCGTTGCGGCTGTGCCTGCTCGCGGTCGCGTTCCGGCGCTGCCTGGAGCTGTTCCAGCGGCGGTCCCGCGCGGCCGGAACAGCCGGATGAGGCTGCGGCGGTCGCGGGTCGTGGCGCTGGTGGCGGCCTTGCTGTGCGTGGCCCTGGCGGCGGCTGCGCTGCGGACGGCAGAGGCGGCACCGCCGTACGAGATCGTCCGGGGGGTCGCCGGCACAGCGGTGACGGTGGAGGACGGGACGATCACGGTGGGCGACGTGCGGGTGGGGAGCCAGCTGACGCGGGACGGCTCGGTGACCGACACCACCCCCGGCATGTTCGTCGTCGTGGCGGTGACCGTGGCGGCCACCGGGCGGGACACCTTCCGCCGTGGGGACGCGCGGCTGCTGGCCCGTGGCGACCGGGTCTACGCCGCCTACGGCGGCCAGGCCACGCTGGTGGCCCCGCCGGGCTTCCAGGAGCGGATCGACCTCGTCTTCGAGGCCGATCCCGCCGACATCGACGACCTCACGCTGGAGGTGTGGCAGGCCGAGATCATCCACGGCTACCAGCAGCGGATGCAGGTGCACCTCGGCATCACCCCCGGTAACGCCGACCAGTGGCGGGCCGCGGCGCCTGACCAGGCCGTCGAGGCCGACGTCTACGGCAGCACCCGGGCGGTGTGATGACGCAACCTCCCGAGACCGACCTCAAGCGGCCGGCGGTGCTCGAACCTCGCCCGGCCGCGCCGCCGTCGGCGCCGCAGCCCGCACCGCCGCGTGAACCGTCGCGGCGGCGAGCCTGGCTGCTCGCGGCGGCGGTCGCCCTGCTGGTGCTGGTCTACCTGACCGTGTGGAGCACCTACGCCGCGGTGCACACCGGTGAGCGCTACCGCCAGCTGGCGCCGGGCACGTCCGGCACCCGCGACGGCGCGGACTTCCGGGTGCTCAGCCTCGTCCGCACCGACCGGTTGGCCGACAGGTCCGGGCAGGACCCGCAGATCGTCGACGCCGGGGCCGTGTTCGTGGTCGCCGAGCTTGAGATGGTCCAGCGGCAGCCGACCACGTTCATCAACTGCTCCGACGCCTACCTGCTCGGACCGGGTGGTCGGCGGTGGGAGTCGATCATCACCGACGTCCAGCGCCAGGTGCCCTTCTGCGACTCCGACGACGTGGTGATCGGGCACCCGTACCGGTACGAGACCGTCTACCTGGTCCCGCTGCGCGACGCCGACGCCGTGGCCGGCGTGGCGCTGGTGGACGTCTCGACGCCGGCGCGGACGCCGGTGCTCCGGGCGCCGGCCTGAGCGGCGGGTGTCCTCGTGAGCTGGGTCGCGGTCGCCGGATTTCTCGTCGCGATCATCCCGCTCGTGCTGACCCTTGGTGCGAGCCTGACGTTGGCGACCCAGCGGACGTTGGCCGGGCAGCGTCATGCCACGGGATGGGTCGTCGCGGGCACCGCGACCGGCATCTTCACGCACGCGTTGCTCGCCGCCGCTGGGTTGTCTGCCCTGGTCATGCGCTCGTCCGAGGCGTTCATGGTGATCAAGATCGTGGGTGGGATCTACCTGATCGGCCTGGGCGTCCTGACGATCTGGAGGACGCGTCATGAGCGGCCACTGCCGCGCCGCGAACATACTTCCGCGGTCGGGTCACCACACCTACGTGCAAGCGGTCCTGGCCAACGTGCTGAACCCGAAAGCGGCGTCGATCTACCTCACGCTGGCACCGCAGTTTCTCGACGCCCGAGAAGTCGGCCTGGCGTCTCTGCTGGTGCTGGCCTGGGTACACGTGCTGACCATGGCGGTCTGGCTGACCATCTGGTCACTGGTCCTCGGTCGCAGCCGCCGGGTGGCGACCTCGGGCGGTCTCGCGGCGACGGTGGACCGGCTCGGCGGAGCGATCCTGGTCGCCCTCGGGATCCGCACCGTCGCCTCCTAGCCTCCTCATCAGGCAGACCCGGCCTGAGCGGGGTCAGCTGGTCACGGGCGCCAGGACCCGCAGCGGCAGCCGTAGCCGGGAGGCGTACGCGGTGTTCGCCCACTCGGGATCCTGGTTGCCCAGCAGCGAGGTGTCGCGCAGCTCGACGTCGTAGACCAGGAAGGTGACCGTCGCCGGCGGCCGGTAGCCCTCGGAGAAGTCGAAGGTGACGGAGAAGGGCTGCAGCGGCAGGCCGGGGGTGAAGCTCCCACCGAAGAGGCTGGAGCCCGGCCGGAAGCTGACCGAGCTGGGCGTCTGCACCTCTCCGCCGGCCGGGTCCTTGGCGACGAACATGCCGTCGTCGCCGTCGTAGTCGGGCGTGATGCTCTCATCGCCCGTGGTCAGGCCCTCGCCGACCATGGTGACCCGCCAGGTGACCCGGTTCTGGAAGTCGGTGCGCTGCTGTGCCGTCGCCTCGGTGAACCGCAGCTGGTAGGGACCGGTGTCCAGGGTCGACCCCACGGCGGCGTCCGCGACCACGTCGGTCCGCGCCTCGAAGCCCCCCAGCCGCCAGACCAGCCCGAGCAGCAGCACCAGGACCAGCGACACCGCGAGGACCACCGCGGCGGGGCTGAGGGTCCGGCTCGGCGGTCCCGGTGGACCCCACTGCGGGTCGACCGCGCCCTCGTCCCACCAGGCCGTGGCGGGGCTCGGGACGGGAGAGGCGGGCACCGGACCATCCTAGGGAAGGGTCGGGTTCGCGTCCGGCGTCCACGTCCGAGCCCGCCGGCCGCCAGCGCCGCCCCGGGCCCTCGCTGGCAGCGGGGTGCGTATCGGGAGTGTCCGGAGGCACGCCGAAGCCGCCAGGCGGCCCGCGAGGGCCAAAGAGACGCTATCCGGCCCCCGCAGACCCCCGCCGGATGACGGGACATCGCGCTGGACGCGCTAGAATCGTCCCTGCGCGGTTCGACAGGTCAAGAGCGGTGACGTGCTCTCGGCGAGGACTGCGCACGGTCGGGCCTGCCGGTCCGACCTTCGCTGCCGTGCCGCCTCTTCCCTGCACGCGTGCCCAGCCCGGGCGGCGCTGCGCATCGCCCTGGCGGCACACCTGTGACAGGAGCTCGTGCCGGTGCCGGACCAGATCCCCGAGGACGCCGAGTCCGTGCCCACGCCGAGCGACCCCGGGCCTGCTGAGGCAGCGGAGGCGCTGCAGAGCTACCTCGTGTCCTCCGAAGCCGAGGTCGACGCCGGTCGTGTCGGCGAGGCCGGCCTCGGTGCCGACGCCGACGCCGACACCGACGAGCAGGGCGCTACCGACCGGACCGTCGGGGCGCCCCGGACCACCAGCTCCAACAACCCCGGGGTCTATGACTCCGAGTCGATCACCGTCCTCGAAGGCCTCGAGGCCGTCCGGAAGCGTCCGGGCATGTACATCGGGTCGACGGGTGAACGCGGCCTGCACCACCTGGTGCAGGAGGTCGTCGACAACTCCGTCGACGAGGCGATGGCCGGCTACTGCGACACCATCGACGTCCGCGTCCTGGCCGACGGCGGGATCCGGGTGATCGACAACGGCCGAGGCATCCCGGTCAAGATCCACCCCAAGGAAGGCATCCCGGCCGTCACCGTCGCCCTGACCGTGCTGCACGCCGGCGGCAAGTTCGGCGACGGCGGCTACAAGGTGTCCGGCGGCCTGCACGGCGTCGGCGTCTCGGTGGTCAACGCCCTCTCCACCCACCTGACCGTCGAGGTCTACCGCGACGGCTACCACTGGACGCAGTCCTTCTCCCTCGGCGTCCCCGACGGGCCCCTGGAGCAGCTGGAGGCGACCGACCGCACCGGCACCACCGTCACCTTCTACGCCAGCGACGAGATCTTCGAGACCACGGTCTACACCTACGAGACCCTGGCCACCCGGTTCCGCGAGATGGCCTTCCTGAACAAGGGCCTGACCATCTCGATCACCGACGAGCGGCCCGACCGGGTCGACGACCAGGGCCGGCCGTTGACCGACACGTTCTGCTACGCCGACGGCCTCGTGGACTACGTCAAGTACCTGATCGGCACCAAGGAGACCATCCACGCGTCGGTGATCGACGTCGAGGCCGAGCGTCCCGAGTCCGGACTCAGTCTCGAGCTGGCCATGCAGTGGAACACCTCCTACAACGAGTCGGTGCACACCTTCGCCAACGCCATCAACACCCACGAGGGCGGCACGCACGAGGAAGGGTTCCGGGCGGCCCTGACCCTGACGGCCAACAAGTGGGCCGAGACCTGGGGGTTGGTGAAGAAGAAGGAGGACCGGCTGTCCGGTGAGGACATCCGCGAGGGGCTGACCGCCATCATCTCGATCAAGCTGGCCGAGCCGCAGTTCGAAGGCCAGACCAAGACCAAGCTGGGCAACACCGAGGCCCGCTCGTTCACCCAGACGGTGGTCAACGACATGCTCGGCGCCTGGTTCGAGCAGAACCCGGCCGAAGGCCGTCAGATCATCCGCAAGGGTCAGGCGGCGGCCATCGCCCGGGTCGCCGCCCGCAAGGCCCGCGACGCCGCGCGCGACCGCAAGGGTCTGCTGGGCCGCAGTGGCCTGCCGGGCAAGCTCAGCGACTGCCAGTCCACCGACCCGACCGAGTGCGAGGTGTTCATCGTCGAGGGTGACTCCGCCGGCGGCTCGGCCAAGGGCGGCCGTGACCCGCGGATCCAGGCGATCCTGCCGATCCGCGGCAAGATCCTCAACGTCGAGAAGGCGCGGATCGACCGGATCATGCAGAACAACGAGGTGCAGGCGATCATCTCCGCCCTCGGCACCGGCGTGCACGACGACTTCGACGTGGCCAAGCTGCGCTACCACAAGATCGTGATGATGGCCGATGCCGACGTCGACGGCGCCCACATCCGGACGCTGCTGTTGACCCTGATGTTCCGCTTCATGCGGCCGCTGATCGAGGCGGGCCACGTCTACCTGGCGCAGCCGCCGCTGTTCAAGATCAACTGGAGCAACGCCCCGGCCGAGTTGGCCTACACCGACTCCGAGCGCGACGCCCTGCTGCGCCTCGGCGAGGAACGGAACCTGCGGCTGCCGAAGGACAACAAGATCCAGCGGTACAAGGGCCTCGGGGAGATGAACCCCGACCAGCTGTGGGAGACGACGATGGACCCCGACAACCGGGTCCTGCTGCAGGTCACCCTCGACGACGCCGCCCGCGCCGACGAGATGTTCTCGATCCTGATGGGCGAGGACGTCGAGCAGCGCCGCAGCTTCATCCAGCGCAACGCCAAGGACGTCCGCTTCCTCGACATCTGACCACCGCGCCCCTGAGCTAGTCGAAGGCCTCGTCAGAGGTTGCGCTTCTAAAGGAGTACCGCGTGAGCACCACACCACCCGAGGGCCCCGTGACGGACCGGCGGGAGCCGGTGGATCTGCAGGAAGAGATCCAGAAGTCCTACCTCGACTACGCCATGAGCGTGATCGTCGGTCGGGCGCTGCCGGACGTCCGGGACGGGCTGAAGCCGGTGCACCGGCGGATCCTGTACGCCATGTTCGACGGCGGCTACCGGCCCGACCGCGGCTGGAACAAGTGCGCCCGCGTCGTCGGTGAGGTGATGGGGCAGTACCACCCGCACGGTGACGGCGCGATCTATGACACCCTCGTCCGGCTCGCGCAGCCGTGGGTGATGCGCTACCCGCTGGTCTCGGGTCAGGGCAACTTCGGCTCGCCGGGCAACGACCCCGCGGCCGCGATGCGCTACACCGAGTGCAAGATGGCGTCGCTGGCCATGGAGATGGTCCGCGACATCGGCGAGGACACCGTCGACTTCAAGCCGAACTACGACGGCAAGGAGTCCGAGCCGGTCGTCCTGCCGGCCCGGTTCCCGAACCTGCTGGTCAACGGCTCGACGGGGATCGCGGTCGGGATGGCCACCAACATCCCCACCCACAACCTGCGTGAGGTCGCCTCCGCCGTGCAGTGGGCCCTGCAGCACCCCGAGGCGAGCGCCGAGGAGCTGCTCGAGGCGTCGATGGAGCGGATCACCGGTCCGGACTTCCCCAACGGCGCCCTGATCGTCGGTCGGTCCGGCATCGAGGACGCCTACCGCACCGGTCGCGGCTCGGTCACCATGCGCGCCGTCGTCGACATCGACGAGGACCGGGCCGGACGGACGAACCTGGTCGTCACCGAGCTGCCGCACATGGTCAACCCGGACAACCTGGCGCTCAAGATCGCCGAGCTCGTCAACACCGGCAAGCTCAACGGCATCGCCGACATCCGCGACAACACCTCGGCCCGGACGGGCCAGCAGCTGGTCATCGTGCTCAAGCGCGACGCCCAGCCGCGGGTGGTGCTGAACAACCTCTACAAGCACACCCAGCTGCAGGACACGTTCGGCTGCAACATGCTGGCCCTGGTCGACGACGTGCCGCGCACGTTGCGGCTGGACCAGTTCATCTCCTTCTGGGTGGCGCACCAGGTCGAGGTCATCCAGCGCCGCACCCGGCACCGCCTCGCCGACACCCAGGCCCGCGCCCACATCTACCGCGGCCTGGTCAAGGCGCTGGACGCGCTGGACGAGGTGATCGCGCTGATCCGGCGCAGCCCCTCGACCGAGGAGGCCCGCGACGGGCTGAAGGGGCTGCTCGACATCGACGACGCCCAGGCCACGGCGATCCTGGACATGCAGCTGCGTCGGCTGGCCGCCCTGGAGCGTCAGCGGATCATCGACCAGCTGGCCGAGTACGAGCGGATCATCGCCGACCTCGAGGACATCCTGGCCCGGCCGGAGCGGCAGCGGCAGATCATCAGCGACGAACTCACCGAGATCGTCGACAAGTACGGCGACGAGCGCCGGACCGAGATCATCTCCGCCGACGGCGACCTGTCGAACGAGGACCTGATCCCCGACTCCGACATGGTGGTCACGATCACCCGCGGCGGCTACGCCAAGCGCACCCCGACCGCGCTCTACCGGGTGCAGAAGCGCGGCGGCAAGGGTGTCCGCGGGGCGAGCCTGCGGACCGACGACGAGGTGGACCAGCTGTTCGCCACCACCAACCACCACTGGATCCTGTTCTTCACCAACAAGGGCCGGGTCTACCGCGCGAAGGCGTGGCAGCTGCCTGAGGCCGGACGGGACGCCCGCGGCTCGCACGTGGCCGGGCTGCTGTCGTTCCTGCCCGAGGAGGAGATCGCCCAGGTGCTGGCCGTCCGCGACTACGCGAGCTCGCCGTACCTGTTGCTGGCCACCAAGCGCGGGCTGGTCAAGAAGAGCGCGCTCAGCCAGTACGACTCCCCGCGGCAGGCGGGCATCATCGCGGTGAACTTCCGCGACGACGACGACGAGCTGATCGGCGCGGAGCTGTGCGGCGCCGACGACGACGTGCTGCTCATCTCCCGCAAGGGCCAGGGCATCCGCTTCCGAGCCAGCGACGACGAGCTGCGGCCGATGGGCCGGGCCACCTCGGGCGTCACCGGGATGAAGTTCCGGGTCAGCGACGAGCTGTTGAGCATGTCGGTGATCCGGGCCGGGGAGACCGAGGACGACCACTTCGTCTTCACCGTCACCGACGGCGGCTTCGCCAAGCGCACCGCCGTGTCGGAGTACCGGCTGCAGGGTCGCGGCGGCCTCGGCATCAAGGCGATGAAGCTGAACGAGGACCGCGGCTCGCTGGTCGGCGGCCTGGTGGTGCTCGAGAACGACGAGGTGATCGCGATCAAGGCGAGTGGTCAGATCACCCGCAGCGCGGTGGCGGGGGTTCCGGTCAAGGGCCGTGACACGATGGGGGTGAAGTTCGTGGGGGTCCGCGACGGTGACTCCGTCGTGGTCATCGCGCTCAACCCGGAGACCAGCGCGGAGGTGGCGGCCATCGACGAGGCCGCGGCCGAGGAGTCCGCCGAGGTCCAGCAGGCCGCCGCAGCCTTGGCCGCGGCTGAGGACGATTCGCAGGTCACAGCAGAACCTGGTGTGCTGGAGACCGGGGAGGCCCACGACCCCTCGGTCGAGGACGACAGCACACCCGAGCACACCGCATTCGGGGGCGACGAGCCCACGAGCGACGGCGAGGAGGAAGACAGTGAGTGAAGGCAATGCGGGGAAGAGCCCCAACGGCCGTCCTCCGGCGACCAACGGTCGTGCCCCGGCGAGCAACGGTTCGGCGAGTAGTAGTGGTGCGGCGAGCAACGGTGAGGACGACCGTCCCACGGCCGAGATGACGCCCGTCGGCCGGACCGCCGGAAACGGGTCGACGCCCCCGGCTCCTGGTCGCCCGACGCGGCCGGGTCCGCAGCCGACGGCGTCCGGCTGGACCCCGCCGCCCCTTCCCGGTCGGCAGACTCCGGCGCCGCCCGCCGCGGCCAGGTCCGGCAAGCCGGCGCCCGCGGCAGCCAAGCAACCCGTCCAGAAGCCGGCTGCTCCTTCGACGGTGCCGCAGCCCGACGCCACCAAGCCGGCTGCCACTAAGCCGGCCGCCGTTAAGCCCGCGGTCGCCGGCTCGGCGCAGCCGGCCGCCGCCCCGGCGACGACGCCGCGTCCGCCGACGAACGGCTCGGCACCCAAACCCGCCCCCGTCGCGACGACGCCGCAGACCGCGGACGTGTCGGCGGCGGAACCCGGCGATGCGTCGACCCACGAGAAGCCCTCGTTCTGGTCGAGGATCGCCGAAGGTCTGGGGATCGAGAAGAAGACCGAAGAAGCCCCGGTGGCCGCGGCGGACTCGACTCCTGTCACCACTCCGGTGGCGACTGCGACCGCCCCGACTGCCCCGGCCAAGGCCGGTCCGGCACCCACGACGACCCCGTCGCCGAAGGCGTTCCCGGTCACCGGCAAGCCGGCGCCCGGACCAGCTGTGCCGGCCGGTGCTCCGGCCAACCCCGGTCCCCAGTTCCGCCAGGCTCAGACCGGCCCGCAGAACCGCACGCCGGCCAACGCGCCGGTTCAGCCTGTGCCGGCTCCAGGTCAGGTCCGGCAGCCGGCACCGGGTGTGCGCGGAGGTGCGACGGCGGTGGTTCCCGCGGTCGGGGCCGGCGCGGCGACCGAGTCGCTGGCAGCCGGCGCTACGCCCCGACCCGTGACGCGGCGCACCCGCAAGGCCCGGCTGCGGCTGAGCCGGCTCGACCCGTGGTCGGTGATGAAGACGTCGTTCCTGTTCTCGATCGCCGCCGGCATCATGCTGGTCGTCGCGGTGTACGGCATCTGGCTGGTGCTGAGCGCGTCCGGCCTGTTCGGCTCGCTGAACGACATCGTCGGCACCCTGACCTCCAACCCCGGCGACACCACCCCGTTCCGGATCGAGGACTACGTGAACACGCAGCGGGTGATGGGGGTCGCGGCGCTGGTCGCGTGCATCGACGTGCTGATCTTCACCGCCCTCGCCACCCTGGGCTCGTTCCTCTACAACCTGGCCGCCACGATGCTCGGTGGCCTCGAGATCACCCTGGCTGAGGACTGACGGTCCGTGCCGCGGAAGCGACTTGAGCGCTTCCGCGGCGATGGGCTAGCCTTGCCCTTCGTGCCCGGGCCGGTCCCAGGTCTCGACCCCGCCGCACACGCGGGCCTATAGCTCAGTCGGTTAGAGCGCTGCCCTGATAAGGCAGAGGTCAGTGGTTCAAGTCCACTTAGGCCCACCCGTCGTCTCCGTCGCCGGGGATCTTTCCCACGTCGTTGTCGTCGTGGCATGTCGTCCTCTCGTGGAATGTCGCGCGCGTACGAGTCGTACGCGATCTGTCCCCGTCGTCGACCTGCGTATTAAGCTGCCTTCGGCTGACAGCAGGTCCGGCAAGGGGTCATGGAGGGTGTGGTGGCAGGCGCGTTGCGGACAATGCAGAGCTTGGTTCGACTGCTCGAGGCCCCCGAACCCCCGAGTGACGTGTCTGTGGATCGGACTCTCGACGTGTTCGAGCTGTTGGTCCGTTCGGGCTGGCGCCCGCCGAGCGGCTGGGTGCTGGAGTTGCTGCTCCAGTTCGGCGCCGACTTCGGCGTCGGTAGCGATGAGGTGCCAGGCCCGGACACCCTGCTGGGAATCGTCGCCGTTCCTGCTGCTTCGCCCATCGAGGATGCCGCCGTCCGACGGGCTCGCCGGCTCTTCGCGCTGCAGGAGTCCGAAGCCGCGCAGGACCGAGCCCAGGCGGCCCTGGCGGACAGCCGGCGCCTGACCCGCCTCAGCAGTGAGCTCCAGACTCGATCACGAGCCGCGAGGCGCCGCGCAGTCAGCAGCGACGCTCAGTCCGCGACCGACACCTCAGCAGGACCGACTCCCGGCCCGGCGACTGCAGTAGGGACCCAGCTGGCAGGCCTCGAGGCGACCATCGCTCAACTGAAAGAAGCGGTGGTCAGTAACCGCACGGTCGGTGCTGCGGTGGGCGTGGCGATGGAGCGCTTCCAGCTCAACCGCGCCACAGCCCTGGGCTACCTCATCCGTCAGTCCCAGGACAACAACCACAAGCTGGTCGACGTCGCTCAGCAGCTCCTCACCGCGGCCGAGGGCGACTACGCGGGCCGATCGGCTCACGCTCCGGACGCCCGTCGGCGCTGATCGCTTCCGGCCGGCGTCCTTCCGCCCGCGAGCCGGGGGTCAGCGGGCAGTCAGGTGCGCTCACACCGCGCCAGCTCCCTATTCTTGACTCGATCAAGACAAGTCGCAAGGATGGTGGGGTGCCGGACAGTGGATCGACCGCCTTGCTGCGGCAGGCCGCGCTCCGGGTCACCCGGCAGCGGCTGGCGGTGCTCGACGCGGTCAGCGTCCACCCCCACGCCGACACCGACACGGTGCTGGCCGCCGTCCGGTCCGAGCTCGCGACGGTGTCCCACCAGGCGGTCTATGACTGCTTGCGGGTGCTGACCGACGCCGGCCTGCTCCGACGGATCCAGCCCGCTGGGTCGGTCGCCCGCTACGAGACGCGGACCGGCGACAACCACCACCACCTCGTCTGCCGCTCCTGTGGGGTCGTCGCCGACGTCGACTGCGCGGTCGGCGCCGCGCCCTGCCTGACCCCGTCCGACGGCCACGCCTTCGCGATCAGCGAGGCCGAGATCACCTACTGGGGCTTCTGCTCCAGCTGCTCCACCCCGTCCTGAAACAGCCCCACCGAGGAAGAGGAACCGCCATGGTCGAGGACCACGAAACCGTCGTCAAAGAGATGAACGTCGACGTCGACGCCGCGAAGTGCCCGGTCATGCACGACCGTGCGGCCCACCCGACCGAGGGCGGGGGCAACCGCGGCTGGTGGCCGCAGCACCTCAACCTCAAGATCCTGGCCAAGAACCCGGCCGTCGCCAACCCGTTGGGTGACGACTTCGACTACGGCGCCGCGTTCTCGACCCTCGACCTGCCGGCCGTGAAGGCCGACATCGCCGAGGTGCTGACCACGTCGCAGGACTGGTGGCCCGCCGACTTCGGTCACTACGGCCCGTTCATGATCCGGATGGCCTGGCACAGCGCCGGCACCTACCGGATCCAGGACGGCCGCGGCGGAGCCGGCGCCGGGCAGCAGCGGTTCGCCCCGCTCAACAGCTGGCCGGACAACGCCAACCTGGACAAGGCCCGCCGACTGCTCTGGCCGGTGAAGAAGAAGTACGGCAAGTCCCTCTCCTGGGCCGACCTGATCGTCCTGACCGGCAACGTCGCGCTGGAGTCGATGGGCTTCGATACCTTCGGCTACGCCGGCGGCCGACCCGACGTCTGGGAGCCGGACGAGGACGTCTACTGGGGCCCGGAGACCACCTGGCTCGGCGACGAGCGCTACACCGGCGACCGGGAGCTCGAGACCCCGCTGGCCGCGGTCCAGATGGGCCTGATCTACGTCAACCCCGAGGGCCCCAACGGCACCCCAGACCCGGTCGGCTCAGCGCGCGACATCCGGGAGACGTTCGGCCGGATGGCGATGAACGACGAGGAGACCGTGGCGTTGATCGCCGGCGGCCACACCTTCGGCAAGACCCACGGCGCCGCCGACCCGGACGCGCACGTCGGGCCGGAGCCCGAGGGAGCCGGGCTGGAGGAGCAGGGCCTCGGCTGGCGCAACACCTACGGCACCGGCAAGGGTGCCGACACCATCACCAGCGGGCTCGAGGTCATCTGGACCACCAAGCCGACCCAGTGGAGCAACGACTACTTCGACCACTTGTTCGGTTATGAGTGGGAGCTGACCCAGAGCCCCGCCGGTGCGCACCAGTGGACGCCGAAGGCGGGCGCAGGCGCGGGCACCGTGCCGGACGCGTACGATCCCGCCACGAGCCACGCGCCGAGCATGCTCACCAGCGACATCGCGTTGCGGGTGGACCCGGCGTACGAGGCGATCTCGCGTCGCTTCCACGCCGACCCGGCGGAGTTCGCCGACGCGTTCGCCCGCGCCTGGTTCAAGCTGACCCACCGTGACATGGGTCCGAAGGCCCGCTACCTCGGACCTGAGGTGCCCAGCGAGGTGCTGCTCTGGCAGGACCCGCTGCCCGAGGTCGACCACCCCCTGGTCGGGCCGGCGGAGCTGGACGAGCTGCGGCAGCTGGTCGCCGGGTCGGGCCTCTCGGTCGGACAGCTGGTCAGTACCGCCTGGGCCTCCGCGTCCACCTTCCGGGGCAGCGACAAGCGGGGCGGCGCCAACGGAGCCCGGGTCCGGCTGCAGCCCCAGGCCGGCTGGGACGTCAACAACCCCGGTGAGCTGGCGAGCGTCCTCCGGACGCTCGAGGGCCTCCAGCAGACCTTCAACGCCGGCCGCGCTGGCGAGGGCGGCAGCGGGGTACAGATCTCACTCGCCGACCTGATCGTGTTCGCGGGTGGGGTGGGCGTCGAGCAGGCGGCTGCGGCCGGTGGTCACCAGGTCGTCGTGCCGTTCACGCCGGGTCGTACCGATGCCGGCCAGGACGAGACCGACGTCGAGTCGTTCGCCGCCCTGGAGCCGGCGTCCGACGGGTTCCGCAACTACCCGGGCAAGGGCAACCTGCCCGCGGAGTACCAGCTGCTCGACCGGGCCAACCTGCTCACCCTCAGCGCGCCGCAGATGACCGTCCTGGTCGGTGGGCTGCGTGTCCTCGGGGCGAACTACTACGGTTCGACCCATGGTGTCCTGACCGACCGGCCGGGCACGTTGAGCAACGACTTCTTCATCAACCTGCTCGACCTGGGAACGACCTGGCGTCCGCTCGGTTCCGGCTCCGACCTCTTCGAGGCGCGCGACGCCTCCGGGGCGACGCGGTGGAGCGGCAGCCGGGTCGACCTGGTCTTCGGCTCCAACTCCGAGCTCCGGGCGCTGGCCGAGGTCTACGCCAGCGACGACGCGCAGCAGCGGTTCGTCACCGACTTCGTCGCCGCCTGGGTGAAGGTGATGGAGCTCGACCGGTTCGACGTGGCCCCGACCCGGTAAGTCCTGACCCTGGGTCCTGACGTGGGCCCGACGGTCAAGATCACACGAGGAGCGCAGCGGCCAGCCGCGCTCCTCGTGCCACGATGTCGGCTCCGAGCGTGCTCACCGGGACTCGAGGGGATCTGTGGCTGCCCACGTGCGCTGGCCAGGCGTCCGTCTGACCGTGGTCTGGAGCCTGCTGGCCGGGCTGATCTCGTGCTCGGCGACCCCGACCGGGGCGCCCGCTGCGGCCGACCCGTTGGCCCACTGGCGGACCGCCCTGGCCGGCCGCGGCTCGTCACCGGCGGTCTGGGTCGCCGTCGGGGACTCGATCACCGAAGGTCAGGGCGCCTCGCTCCAGTCCAGGCGCTGGATCGACCAGACGGCGACCCAGCTCCGCAACTACAGCTCGGCCGGTGACGTCGGCTACCTGCCCGGCTGGGCCGCGGTGTTTCCGCCCGACTCCCGCTGGCAGCCCTACGCGTCCCGGAGCGGCAGCATCAGCAACGACAGTGCCGGCCCGCTCGGCCTGCGGACGGCGACCATGGCGGCGGGTGCCACCCAGACCTACCGGCTGACCGGCACCAGCGTCGACCTCTACTACCTCAGGGGCGGCGGCTCGCTGAGCTACGCGGTCGATGGCGGGACCGCCACGACGATCGACACGGCCGGCACCGTAGGTGAGACGAGACGGCGGCGGGTCAGGTTCGGGGCGGCCGGGGCGCACGAGCTGGTGATCAGCGCCCGCTCCGGCAGGGTCCGGCTGGCCGGAGTGGCGATCTTCGACGGCGACGAAGCCAGCGGCGTCCACCTCTTCGACAGTGCGCACTCGGGCTACACCTCCACCCAGTTCGTGGCCGCCCAGCCGCAGCTGAACCCGGTTCTCAGGCTGGTCGCGCCGGACCTGGTGACCATCGAGCTCGGCACCAACGACTACCTCCGCGCCAGCGCCAGCCCGCAGCAGGTGCAAGCCAACCTGCGGCAGCTGGTCACCGGTCTGCGGACCGCGCTGCCCGACAGGACGCCGTCGATCGTCCTCGTCCTGCCCTACCGCATCGGCCCCGGGTCGAGCGATGCCGACTACCACTGGGACGACTACGTCGCCGCGACCACGGCCCTGGGCACCGAGCTGGGCGTCGGCATCCTCGACATGTCGTCGATGGGCACCTCCGCCCCGGGCGGCAGCTGGGCCTCGGACGGCCTGCACGCCTCTGACGCGGGCAACGCCGAGATGGCCCGCCGGGCGGTGGCCTACCTCGGAGGCTGAGCCCGCAGCTCAGCTGGAGATCCGCACCTTGGCGTGAGTGTCGGGCAGCTCCACGAACGTCTGGCCGGTGGCCATCTGCAGCGGCTTGCCGTCCGCGACCGTGAAGGTGAAGGGCTTGGTGATGCCGCCCTTCTTCCAGGTCCCCCGAACGTAGCGGCCGCGGTGGAAGTAGATGAACTTCCCCGAGGAGTGGATCACGTCGTGCAAGGGCTCGTCGTGGCCCTTGCCGCGGAAGATCTTGCCGTAGTGCTGGTGGGCGAAGATCACCAGCACGTTGTCGGTGGAGACCCGGGTGCCGTCGGCCAGGACGTGCGGACCCCACGGCATGCTCCGCAGGTAGCGCTGGGACTTCGCGTCGTACTCATACCCCATGAAGTAGTCGTCGCCCTTGTACGGCACCTTGACCGAACGACCGCGCTTGCCTTTCGCCGCGCTCACGTCGTCCGCCGTCGAGGCGTAGGGGAAGTAGAGCTGCGGAGGACCGGCGCGGAAGCGCTTTGTCTGCTTGGCCAGGATCTTCGGGTGGCAGGTGGTCGCACGGTCGTAGTAGGTCTGACCGTTGTAGTGGTAGACCCGCGACGGGTCCGTCCCGTAGGAACCGGTGCCGTACGTGGCCAGGTAGGACAGCGCACCTTCCAGGTGGGCGCGGTAGTGCTTGACGTACTTGACCACCCAGGGCGCCGCGCCGGTGTTGCCGATGATGGCGTCCATCGGGCTCAACAGCGGGATGTCCACCGGACGGATCGACCGGACCGGCTCGACGGTGTCGGGCATCCGCGAGTGGAAGACCGGCACCAGCCGGGTGCCGCTGTGGCCCGAGCTGTCACGGTAGCCGTCGAGCTCCACGAACACGATGTCGGCCTGGTCGATCCCGCGCTGGGGGTGCTCGACGCGGTTGTCCGGCACCTTGACGGCCACGGCCGCGTGCCGGGCGTCGGACTTGTCCTTGAGCAGCTTGCCGGTCAACGGCCATCGGGGACGGTTGTCGACCGGCGGCGACGGGGTGACCGGCTTCGGGCTGACGGTCGTGGGTGGAGCCGAGGTCGGCGGGGCGACGCTGGGCGCGGTCGGGGAGGGCTTGGCCCTGGAGCACGCGGTGACCGCGAGCGCCGCCACCCCTGCCACCCCCGCCAGCAGGTTGCGCCGGGCGATCCGCCTCATCGATCCTCCTTCGGCCGCCCGGTGGCCGGCCGGTCTCATCGTAGGAGGAGCGGATGACGTCCGGGTGTCATCCGTCGACGACACCCCGAGACCCACCCCGACAGGTCGCGGTCAGGGCTCCCCGGGCATCGCCCGGGCCATCAGGACGCCAGTGCGGACGACATCCTCGGCCAGGTCGCGCAGCTTGGTGTTCGTGGTCTGCGAAGTGCGGCTGAGCAGGGTGAACGCCTGGTCGGGGGTCACCTTGAACCGCTCCATCAGGATGCCCTTCGCCTGCTCGATCGTGGCCCGCGACGCCATCGCGATGCGCATCTCCTGCAGCTCGCGAGCGGTCAGGTCCGAGGCCTGGGCGCGGCTGACGGCCAGCGCCACCCAGGTCGCGACCTCCTCGCCCAGGGCGACGTCCGGCTCGTCGAACGCGTGCGGTTCCGCGGCGTAGGAGTTGAGGGCGCCGATGGTGGTCGACTGGAACGGCAGGGGCACCGAGAGCGAGCTGCCGATGCCGAACTCAGCCGCCTGCTGGGCGTAGCCGGACCAGCGCTCCTCGCGCTTCATGTCGGTGATCAGGAACACCAGACCCGCTCGGCCGGCGTCCACGCACGGTCCGTAGCCGAGCCCGTACTGCACCTCGTCGGCGCGCATGGCCAACAGACCGTCGTAGGCGGCGGTGAAGGGCACGTCGCGCCGGATCAGCGTGATGGAGACCGCCTCCGTGCCGGGCATCGCCCGGCGGGCGATCGCCGTGATCTCGGTCAGGACGTCACTCAGCCCGCGTCCGGCCAGCACCACCCGGGCCAGGTCCTGGTGCAGCTCGGTCAGATCCGCCATGCTCCCTCATCTCTGACCGGGGACAGGGATCCGCCTCCGCGGCACCCTGCCCGACTGCCGTCCACCGTACGCAGGACGCGACCCGGCGGTCGTCGCTGCCGGAGGAGTCTCATCGGCCCCTCACCGCTGCTCTGAGCTCGCGCTTGGGCGTCTCCAGCAGGGCGAGGACCGCCTTCTCGATCTTGCCGTGGGTCACCCCGTCGGAAAGGTCCTTGTCCTTGCCGGCCAGGGCGGGGTCGATGGTGATGCCGTCGTTGAACAGGTCCACCAGGCGCGGGTCGACGTAGGACGCGCGCGCCACGGTCGGGGTGTTGCCGAGGTAGCTCGACACCTGCTTCATCGTGGCGGAGACGGCGCGCTTGCGCTTGCTGGGCGTGGTGGCGGTCTCGTTGGCCTGCGCGAGGCCGACGGCGGCGATCACCGTCCCGTGCCAGGTGCGGAAGTCCTTCGCCGAGACCTCACCACCCACCACCTGCTTGATGTAGGCGTTGATGTCGGTGGAGCTCACGTCGTGCCACTCCCCGTCCTCGCTCTGGTAGGCGAGCAGCTCGGGGCCGGCCGTGCTGCTGGCCAGCAGCTCGCTGACGGCGGCCCGGACCAGGTCGTCGCCCAGCGCGATGTAGCGCTCCTTGCCCGACTTGGCGATGTAGTCGAAGACGACCTGGCGGCCGTCGAGGCTGACGTGCTCCTTGTGGATGGTGGCCAGACCGTAGCTCTGGTTGGACTCGGCGTAGGCCTCCCCGCCGATCCGGAAGAAGCCGAGGTCCAGCAGCCGGAACGCGGTGCCGAGCGCCCGCTCGTACGGCATCCCCGGCAGTCGCAGGTGCTTGGCCACGCGGCGGCGCGCCGTCGGCAGGTGGGCGGCGACCTCCAGCACCCGGTCGTGCTTGTCGCGGTCGCGCTTCAGCCGCCAGTACTCGTGGTACATGTACTGCCGCCGGCCCGCGTCGTCGGTCCCGACCGCCTGGATGTGGCCGTTCGGCACCGGGCAGATCCAGACCTGCTCCCAGGCCGGCGGGATCACCAGCAGCTGACACCGCTCGCTCTCTTGGGCCGCGAGCTTCTGGCCCAGCTGATCGAGGTAGACGAAGTCCTCGCCGCGACGCCGGCGGGTCCAGCCGGGGTCGCGCGGTGAGACCGTTTTCAGACGTGGCACTTATATGCTTCTACCCGGAGCGGCCCAGGAGATGCGAGAGGGGCGGCAAACCCTCGCCCGGAGCCCAGGGACGACCTCGCCGCAAACTGTCGGAGGGGCCGCATACGGTGGGCGGCATGAGTGAATTCGCATCCGAGACCAGCCAGGCCGCCCAGGAAGAGGGCACGATCGGCGCCACCACCGAGACCGACAACCCGGCCCTGGAGAAGGACCCGTCCGACTGGGTCAGCGGTGAGGACCCGATGACCCCGTCGCAGAAGAGCTACCTCGACACCTTGGCCAAGCAGGCCGGCGAGGAGCTGCCGGCCAACCTGAACAAGGCCGAGGCGTCCCAGCACATCGACCGGCTCAAGTCCGCCCAGGACTGAGCCCCGGAGACGAGCGGAGGCAGACGCGATGACGCGCTTCGGGTACACCCTGATGACCGAGCAGAGCGGCCCGAAGGCGCTGGTCGGCTACGCGGCCGGTGCCGAGCGGGCCGGCTTCGACTTCGAGGTCTCCAGTGACCACTTCTCGCCGTGGCTGGTGTCCCAGGGCCACGCCCCGTACGCCTGGACGGTGCTCGGCGCGGTCGCCCAGGCCACCTCGCGGGTCGAGCTGATGACCTACGTGACCTCTCCCATCCAGCGCTACCACCCGGCCGTGGTGGCGCAGAAGGCCGCCACCCTGCAGCTGCTCAGCGACGGCCGCTTCACCCTCGGGCTGGGCTCGGGAGAGAACCTGAACGAGCACATCACCGGTGAGGGCTGGCCGCCGGTCGACCAGCGCCAGGACATGCTGGTCGAGGCGACGACGATCATCCGCGAGCTGCTGAGCGGTGAGCTGACGACGTGGGAGGGGCAGTACTTCCGGGTCGACAGCGCCCGGATCTGGGACGCGCCCGAGGGCGGGGTGCCGATCGGCATCGCCGTCTCCGGCCCCAAGTCGATCGAGCGGTTCTCCCCACTGGCCGAGCACCTGGTGGCGGTGGAGCCCAAGCCCGAGCTCGTCCAGGGCTGGGACGCGGCCAAGGGCCACACCTCCTCGCGCAAGATCGGCCAGATCCCCATCTGCTGGGATCCGGACGAGGCGAAGGCGGCGGCGCGGGCGCACGACCAGTTCCGGTGGTTCGCCGGCGGCTGGGCCGTGAACGCCGATCTGCCCACGCCGGCCGGCTTCGCCGGGGCCAGCCAGTTCGTCCGGCCCGAGGACGTGACGCAGCAGATCCCGTGCGGACCCGACCTGGACGCCATCGTCGAGGCCGTCGCGCCCTACTGGGAGGCCGGGTTCACCGACATCGCCCTCGTGCAGGTCGGCGACGAGGGTCAGACGGAGTTCCTGGCCGAGGCCGCCGTGCCGCTGCTGGACCGGCTGCGGGCTGCCGCCCCGTAGCGGTCCGTCACGACGCCGCGGCTCCCGGCTCCGTTCTCCGGGGACCTCAGGCCCTCAGCTCGGCCAGTAGGCCCGGCAGGTCGACGAAGGCGAAGCGGATGGCGGAGTCGCTGCAGCCGTACGGGATGACCAGCGTGTCGCCGTGCCTGAGGCCGCCGCAGGAGTACACGACGTTGGGCACGTAGCCCGCCCGCTCGTCCTCCTGCGGCAGCAGCAATGGCCTGCTCAGCGCGCCGATCAGCCGGGTCGGGTCGTGCAGGTCCAGCAGCAGAGCCCCGATCCCGTACTGCCGGACGGGCCCGACACCGTGGTCGAGTACCAGCCAGCCGGCTTCGGTCTCGATCGGCGGTCCACAGTTGCCCAGCTGGATCAGCTCCCAGGGCCGACGCGGCTGCTCCACCGTGACGGCCGGTTGCCACCACCGCAGGTCGTCGGAGCGGGCCACGCCGATGCTCTCCCGGTCCCAGCGCACCAGGGCCAGGTGGTCACCACCCACCCGGCGGGGAAAGATCGCCATTCCCTTGTTCTTGGCCGAGGGCCCCAGCAGCTGAGACACCTCGGCGTGGCGAAAGTCCGCGGTCGTGATCAGGTGTGAGGTGATGTCGGCGCCGTCGTAGGCGGTGTAGGTGGCCAGGTAGGTCACGGTGCCGTCGTCCTCGACGAAGCGGGTGCAGCGGGCGTCCTCCATCCCGTGCGACTCATCCGGTGCGGTGGGGAAGAGGACGGCGTCGGCGAGTGGGCCCTCGCCCAGCTCGGCCACGTAGTCGCACGAGAACGCCCAGTTCAGCTGCTCGGCGGCCGCCGACCCGCGACCCCGGTCCACGAAGTCCTGCCGGACCGCGTCGAGGGCGACGCCGAGGTTGTCGCGGTCGACCGGGTCGGGCAGCAGGGACGCCAGGTGGTCGGAGCGGACGCCGGCCCGGTCGACGAGCGCCGCCAGCAGCACCTCGCGGCTCATGGTGGCGGCGGACGTCTGGGCCAGCCGCGGCCGTCCGGCCGGGTCCACCCACAAGTCCCTCGGTGCGGCACCGAGCACCCCGGAGCGCAGCTGGATGCTCGACACGTGCCCCTCACCGACCGAGCGGACGGTCATCAGGAAGCGCAGCTCCCCGGCCTCGAGGCCGCTCTGGTCGGGGTGGGTCACCATCGAGGGGTTGAACAGGGCCGCCGCCTCCAGCGCGTACTCCTGGGTGAGGTAGGCGCCGATCAGCGTTCGCTGGTCGTCGGTGACCGTCTCGTCCCGGAGCCGGCCGGCTACCGCGTCCGCGTGCCGGCCGAAGATCCCGGCCAGGTCGTCGTGCCGGTCCGTGAAGGCCGCGACCGTGGCGGCCAGCGTCTGCCCCACCTCGGCCGCGGGCATCGCCAGTACCCGGCCGATGACGGCGTCCACGCGGGCCCGGCCGTCGGCCAGGATCTCCTGGCCCGGCAGGAACTGACGGGCGAGCACCCGGCGCGGGTCCGGTGCGAGCACCGTGTCGCCGCGGACAACGAGCCGGGCCAGGAAGTCGGGGCTCACGCGGGGACAGGGAGCAGGGCGGCGCAGCGCTGGAACGTGGAGATCAGGGCCATGGTCGACTCGGCTCCCTGGTTCTCGTTCCGTCCGTGCCGTTCGAGCCCGTCGCACCCACCACCGCTGGTCATGTCGAGCAAAACTACGCCAGCGTCGTTGTCGCCGAGGAACCACGCGCGGCAGCGCAGCAGCGTGTCGAGCCAGCGTCGTTCGCCGCTCAGCTCGTACGCCCGGCCGCACGCGTCGGCCAGCGCCGCGACCTCGATCGGCTGCTGGTCGAAGCCGGGTCGTGCCTCACCGAGCGTCCAGCCGCCGACCGGGGTGACGGACAGGTGGTCCTCGACGGTCTCCACGTCGACCAGCCACGCGAGCAGGGCCAGCCCGTCGGTGAGGAGGCCCGGATCACCCAGCAGGGCGCCGGCCGCCAGCAGCAGCTCGGGCACGCAGCCGTTGGCGTACCGCAACCGGTCTTCTGGCCACGGCCACGCCGGGTCGCGGGGAAGGTCGGCGCGCAGCTGGTCGGCCGCCGTCCCGAGCAGTGCCCGGGCCGCTCGGTCCCTCGGTCGGACGGCCAGCACCTCGGCCGCCCCGAGCCCGGCGAACGCCATCGCGCGACGGTGCGGCGACCGGCGTACCGCGCTGCGCCGGAACCGCTCCAGAGCCAGAGCGGCGGCACCGCTGCCGGCGGGCAGGCGGGCGGCGGCCGTCCCCAGCCCCCAGACGGCGCGGCCCCAGCAGTCCTCCAGGCTCGGCTCATCGGTCCAGCGCAGGTCCAGGTCGCGTCGGTTGTGCACCCGGCCGTCCTCGGTCTGGGCGTCGACCACGAGGTCGAGGTAGAACCCGGCCAGCTCCCGCAGGGCCGCGGACGGCGCCGGCTCGCGGGTGGCCACCACCAGACCGCGGGCGATGTCGTCGACGCAGTAGCCGTGCTCGGGTCTCGGCTCGGTCAGCCGCGCGTGCTCGAACAGCCCGCCGTCGTCACTCAGCCGGAAGAGGTGCGCGAACGAGACCCCGGAGCCCTGGCCGTGGAGCACCGGGGCGCTGCTCACGCGCTGGCCAGGACGTCGACCGGGGCGACCAGTCGCGAACCCAGCTCGCGATAGCGGTCCGCCACCGCCGGCCAGAGCAGGTCCGGCGCGATCCGGCCCGCCTCGGCGGCCATCGCGGCCTCGCGTCCGGGCTCGGTGAACACCTGGCGCAGGGCGGCCGCGATCGCCGCCGGGTTCTGCCGTTCGACCAGCAGGCCGGCGCCGGAGGACAGCAGCTCGACCGCGTGCGGGAAGGCGGTGGAGACCACGGGCTTGCCCGCGGTCACGGCCTCGATCAGGACCCCGGACGTGACCTGCTCACGCGAGTCGTAGGGCAGCAGCACGACGTCGCACCGCGCCACCTCCTGGTGCAGCTCGGTGGCGGTCAGGTAGCGGCCGTCGAAGTGGACCGTTCCCCCGCTGGTCCGGGCCCGCTCGACCAGCCGCTGCCGGTAGGCCTCGCCGTGCTGGGCCTTGACCTTCGGGTGGGTCTCGCCGACGACACGGTAGTGGGGTCGGGGGCGCAGGTCTGCCAGCAAGGGCATGGCGTCGATGGCCCACTCGATGCCCTTGCCCTCACCGAGCAGTCCCCAGGTGAGCACCGTGGGCGCTTCGTCGGGATCGCGGAGGCGTCGCTCGCCGACGATCGGCGAGGGCTCGGCGCCGTGCGGGATGACGACCACCCGGGACGGGTCGACAGCGTAGTGCGCGACCAGCCGGTCGCGGGCCGTCCGGGTCATGGTGACGAGGACGCTGGAGTGGGCCGCGAGCTCGTCGAGGATCTGCCGCTGCGACTCCGACGGGGTGACGAGGACGGTGTGCAGGACGGTGATGGTGGGCACGCGCAGGCCCCGCACCACCTGCAGCACCTCGCGGCCGTCCGGCCCGGGGAAGATGCCGTACTCGTGCTGGATGACCGCGACGTCGTGCCGGTTGAGGGCTGCGGCCGCTGCAGCGGCGCCACCGGGACGGTCGCGGACCCAGAGGCTGCCGCCGGGTCCGTGCCCGTGCCGGCTGAGCGGACGCCCAGCTACCACCTCGCCGGCGTCGACGACCCGGACGACGCCGACGTCCTTGCCGGCCGCGGTCAGATGGGTCACCAGGGCATGGCTGAAGGTCGCCAGACCACACTGGGTGGGCGGGTACGTGCTCAGCACGCCGTAGGACACGCTCATCGTGGACCGTCCTCTCTGCCGGCGGCCGGTCAGTCGGCGGCGGGACGCGGCGGTCGGTCGGGACTCATCCCGCCAGGCCGCCACACCTCACTCCGACGTCGCACGCGGAACCTAGCACCGGCGTATGTCGTCGGTGTTTCGCGTCGGGCACCGCTCCTGGATGCTGTCAGGCCGGAGGCGTGGGCCGGACCACCCCGAGGGGTGGCGAGGGCTCAGCCGGCCGTCAACGCGATGCTCGGACTGCTGAGCGCCGCCCGGCGACCAGGCAGCACCGACGCCAGCGCACCCGCCAGCACGCTGAGCAGCACGACCACCGCCACCGCAGCCAGCGGAACGCTCAGGTGCACCGGTCCCAGGTGGGTCTCGCGGGCGAGGGCGGTCGCGCCGAGGCTGCCGAAGACCAGCCCGGCGGCCACGCCGACCACCGCCCCGACCAGGGCCAGCAGCACCGCCTCCACCATCAGCATGCCGCGGAGCCGGCGACGCTCCAGACCCAGCGCCCGCAGCAGGGCCGACTCGCGGCCACGCTCGAGCACGGACAGGCTGAGGGTGTTTCCGACGCCGAGCAGGGCGATCAGGGCCGCGACGCCGAGCAGTCCGGTGGCCACGTCCAGGACGGTCCGGAGCACCCCGTCCAGCGCGGCCACCTGCGGCAGCGAGCCGGCCAGCACCAGTCCGGGCTGGGCCACGAGCGCCTTGCGGACGCCTGCGATGGTCTCGGCGGCTCGACTGGGGTCGGCCGCGGCGGCCCAGACGGCCGCGGTCGGTGCCGTCGGGGCGAGCTCGTCCATGACGGCTCCGGACACCACCACCACGGCCAGATCGGGGACGTCGCTGGCCACCAGCACCAGACGGCGCTGGACACCGTTGTAGCGCAGCACCAGCGGCGCGCCCGCCGCCAGCCCGAGCTCGCTCATCGTGTGGGGATGGGCCAGGGCGGTGCCGTCGGTGAGCCGGTCGAGGCCGGCGGCGACAACCCGGTCGGCACCCTCCCCGGGTGCGGCGACCTGGACGGATCGCGCGTCGCTCCCGTCCTGGACCTCGGCTGCGGGTCCGATGCCGGCGGTCACGATCCGCACCGGGGCGGTCGCGGTGATGCCCGGCGTGGCCGCGACGGCCGTCTGGACCGTCCTGGACACCGGACCGGACGGGTTGGTGACGGTGACGTCGACGGGGAACTGCTGGTCCAGGGCGGCGGCGGAAGTGCTGCGCAGGCTCGCCGCCCCGACCTGCAGGGTGACGATGAGCCCGACGGCCAGCATCAGCGCCGTGCAGGTGGCCGTGGCCCGGCCGGGGTTGCGGGCCAGGTTCGTCGCCCCCAGCCGGGCGATCGGGCCGGCACGACGGACCCCACGACCGGCCAGGCGCAGCAGCGGCGGCACGAACCAGCCAGCCAGGACCAGCACCCCGAGGGCGAGGAGGAACGCGCCGACCACCGTGAGCCGGACGATGCCGGTGGCCTGCTGCAGCCCGGCGATGGCCAGCCCGGCGCCGAGCAGGGCCGTCAGGACGCTGGCGACCAAGCGGTGCCGACTGCCCCGCCGGGCCTGCTCGGGTCCGGCCAACGGACGAAGCGCCGCCAGCGGCGCCACCCGGCTCGCCCTCAGCACCGGCACCAGTGCGGCCAGCACCGTGACCGTGGCGCCGCCGGCCGCCACCAGCAGCAGCCGCCCGTACGGTACGACGAGCCCGAACCGGGTCGCCCCCGTCAGTGTGCTGCCGATCGCAGCCACGGCGACGCCCAGCAGCACGCCCGCTGCCGAGCCGATCAGGCCGACCAGCCACGCCTCGGCGAGCAGCCGGCGCCTGACCTGCGCCGTGCTCGCTCCGACCGCTCGAAGCAGCCCGATCTCGCGCTGCCGCGCTCCCAGGATGATGCCGAGAGTGTTGATGATGATCATGGAGCCCACGAGCAGGGCGATGGCGCTGAAGATCAGCACCAGGTAGCCGAAGACGTCCCGGACGCCTGTGGTGGCGGTCAGCGCCTCGGCCCTGGCCGCGACGGCGGTCTGGACCTGGGAGTCCGGGCCGAGCAGCGTTCGGATCCGGTCCGCGACCTGGTCGGGCGTGCTGCCCGCGCCGACCCGCACCAGCAGGGTGGGCGGGTTCGCGTCGGGCGAGGAGAAGAACGCCGGGTCGACGGTGCCGGAGTCCCCCCGGATCGGCCAGCAGCAGGTGGCCCTCGTCGACCACGCCGGTCACCTGCAGCAGCCGGCTCGTGCGAGCGTCGACCTGGACCGTGAGCGAGGAGCCGACGCCGAGGCCGTAGTTGTCGGCGGTGACGGTGCTGACGGCGACCTCGGTGGTGCCGGTCGGCCAGCGACCTGAGGAGAGCCGGGACCAGCGGAACTCCGGCCGGTCGGGCAAGGACCGCAGGTCGATCACCCCCGGCCCCTCGGCGCTGGTGAAGTCGACGTATCCGCTGGTGGTGCTGGCCACGGCCGCCACGCCGGGCAGGGCGGCGACCTCGGCCGTCCGGTCCTTCCCGCCGGCCGGCTGGGCGACCACGTCGCTGGTCGAGGTGGCGGCGGTGAGCCGCCGGCCGACCGCGTTCCTCTCGGTGCCGACGAAGACCAGCGAGGCGACCAGGAAGGCCACGCTGATCGTGATGGCGAGGCCGACCGCGACCAGCCGTTCGGGGTGGGACCGCAGCTCGGTCCAGGCGCGCCGCACGTCAGCCGCCAAGCCGCTGGAGCGCGTCGAGCAGCACGGAGGTGTCGGGCCGGTCGAGGTCGTCGACCAGCCGGCCGTCGGCCAGCAGCAGGGTCCGGTCCGCGTAGCCGGCGACCACCGGGTCGTGGGTCACCAGCACGACGGTCTGGCCGAGCTCGCGGCTGGCGGTCCGCAGCAGGGCCAGCAGCTGGTGGCCGGTGCGGGAGTCCAAGGCGCCGGTCGGCTCGTCGGCGAAGACCACCTGTGGGCGGGTGATCAGCGCACGGGCGATGGCCACCCGCTGCTGCTGGCCGCCCGACAGCTCGCTCGGCCGGTACGACAGCCGGTTCCCCAGCCCCAGGGACCCGACGGTCGCCGTGAACAGGGTCGGGTCGACCTGGCGGCCGGCGAGGTCGAGGGGTAGCAGGATGTTCTGCTCGGCGGTCAGGGTCGGCAGCAGGTTGAAGGCCTGGAAGACGAAGCCGACCTGGTCCCGCCGGACCCGGGTCAGCTCCCGCTCGGTCAGCGCGGAGATCTCCTGGCCGCCCAGGAACACCCGGCCCTCGGTCACGGTGTCCAGCCCGGCCAGGCAGTGCATCAGCGTCGACTTGCCCGAGCCCGAGGGCCCCATCACCGCGGTGAGCTGGCCGCGTCGGATGGCTACGCTGACGCCGTCCAGGGCCCGGACGGCGGTGCTGCCGCGACCGAAGGCCTTGACCAGGTTGAGCGCGCTGACGGCGACACTGCAGCTGCCCCGGGCTGGCTCCGGGGTGTCGCGGGCGGGTGCCGAGGGGGCGGGGTACGGGTGCACGAGGTGCCTTCCGGTCGAGGTCATCTCACCGTAGGAACGGGGCCCGGGACGCCGCGTCGGAGCGCGGGCCCCACCGCCTCAGACCCAGGTATGAACTCCGCCGGCCGCCGTACTCCCGACTGGTCAGCGGTCGACGACGCCCGTCTCGTAGGCGAAGAGGACCAGGCCGACGCGGTCGCGGACGCTGAGCTTGGCGAGCAGTCGGCCGATGTGGGTCTTCACCGTCCCCTCGGCCAGGTAGAGGCGTGCGCCGATCTCGGCGTTGCTGGCGCCGGCGGCGATCTCGTTGAGCACCTCGAGCTCTCGGCTGGTCAGCAGGGCCAGCCGCGGGTCCGGGGAGGAGTCGCGGGGGCGTCCGGGCAGGGTGGGCACCACCTGCTGCAGCAGTCGTCGGGTCGCGCTGGGCGCCACCACCGCGTCGCCCGCCGCCACGTTGCGGATCGCGGTCAGGAGCTCCGGCGGGCGCGCGTCCTTGAGCAGGAAGCCGCTGGCCCCGGCCTTGAGGGCGGCGAAGACGTACTCGTCGAGGTCGAAGGTGGTCAGCACGAGGACGCGGGCGGGGTTGCCGGCCGCCGCGAGCTGGCGGGTGGCCTCGACGCCGTCCATCCGGGGCATCCGGATGTCCATCAGCACCACGTCGGCGGTCGTCCGGGCCAACGCGGTGACGGCGTCCTGGCCGTCGGCGGCCTCCCCGACCACGACCAGGTCGTCCTCTGCCTCGATCAGCATCCGGAAGCCGCCCCGGACCAGGGCCTGGTCGTCGACCAGGAAGACGCGGATCACGGTGTCACCACGTTCAGCGGCGCGAGGCCGACGGTGGGCTCACCGGCCAGCGGCAGGGAGGCCCGGACCGTGAACCCGCCCTGCGGGCGCGGAGCCGCGGTGAGGGTGCCGCCGTGCAGTGCGACCCGCTCAGCCATCCCCTGCAGCCCGTGACCGCGGCCGTCCGCCTCGACCGCGGCCCCCCGTCCGGTGTCGCTCACCTCGATCTCGACCGAGGACGCGGTGAAGGCGAGCGTGACGCGGGCGGTGGCGGCGGGACCGCCGTGCTTGAGCACGTTGGTCAGCGACTCCTGGACGATCCGGTACACCGTCAGGCCCAGGGCCTGACCGGTCTGCGGCAGCTCGCCGAAGACGACGAGCTCGGCGGTGTCGCTGGTCTTGCGCACCAGCTCGGGGATCTCGGCCAGTCCCGGGGTCGGCACGTAGCTGGTGGGGTCCTCGGTCCGGCCGCTGCGCAGCAGGCTGACGATCCGACGCATCTCCTCCAGGGCCTCGCGGCTGGTCTCGGCGATGGTGCCGAGCACCTCGGCCGCCTGCTCCGGCCGCTTGGCCGCGAGCGCCCGGCCCCCCTCGGCCTGCACCACGACGACCGACAGCGAGTGGGCGACGATGTCGTGCAGCTCCCGCGCGATCCGGTTGCGTTCGTCGACGGCCGCGACCGTCGCCCGCTGCTCCTGCTCGGCCAGCCGCAGCCGGGAGCGTTCGAGCTCGGACAACCGTCGCTCCTGGGTGTTCTCGAGCCCTTCGCGCCGTCGCCGTCCCACCAGGTAGGCCGCGAGGACGATGCCGGCGCAGCCGGTGACCCCCATCGCGAAGTAGATCAGGGCGGTGGTCGACCAGCTCCGGTTGAGCGCCCAGGCGGCCGGCCCGAGCACGGAGCCCACCAGCCCCAGCACCAGCGCGGCCTGCCCGAGACGGGCGTCCCCCCACCGGGCGCTGCCGTAGATGATCATCGGCACGACCACGATGCCGATCATCGGCGAGCCGAACGTCACCAGCTGGCCGATCGCACCCAGGGTCGCCACCGCCAACGCTGCCGTCGGCAGGATCCGCCGCATCATCAGCGAGCTGGCGAGGACCACGCTGGCCGCAGCCGCGTCCGCCGGCTGGCTCGCGTACGGCGCGGTCACGACGACGCCGACCACCACGGCCAGGACGAAGTCCAGACGGAAACGGAGGTCGGTGCTCATGACCTCGTCAGCCTAGAGCCGACCGACCCGTCGACCATCGGTCCACGGTCTGACCCCGCGTCCGGCGTCCGGCACCCGGGTGCCACCGGCCCGTTAGGCTGCCGGGATGAACTGGAAGCTGATGGTGGCCGTGGGTGCCGCGACGGGCGCGGTCTGGTGGGCAGCCCGGCGACGCGTCCGCGCCGACCTGGCGGATGGGGACCAGTGGGCCCAGGCGACCGACCGGGTGCCCCCGGCCTAACCGGTGGTGCTCAGCGGCGCCGGTTGGTCCCGTCCAGCCGATCGACGAGTTGTCGCGCCACCTCGCGGAGCTTGGTGTTCGTCCGCTGCGAGGTGTCGACGAGCCAGGCGAACGCGGCGTCGGAGTCGAGGCCGTCGCGCTGCATCAGGATGCCGACGGCCTGACCGATCACCATCCGGCTCCGCAGTGCGGCGTCGGCCTGTGGTCCGAGGTCGACGTGCTGGGTGGGGAGGCAGGTCGCCGCCGCCGGCGCGGTCAGCATCAGGTCCATCGCTGCATCTCCCCCTGAGACGGGTAGCGGCCCTGTCGACCGGCCGCGAGGAAGTGTTCGCGGCCCCGACACCTCGCGGATGCATCGACGTTCATCTGGCTGTGACGTGGCGACACAGCGCCGAAACTCACGCGTCGTTCAATGCCACGACGGGGCGACGCGGCCCGTGGTGGTGGACGGCGACATCACTTGGCGCGAGGGTGGGGGCATGACCGACGTGAGCACCAGTGGCCTGGACAGCGACCGCCCCAAGACTGCCGGCAGCACCACCGTGCGTGCTGCCATCACCCAGACCACCTGGACCGGTGACAAGGGCTCGATGCTGGACCGGCACGAGAAGTTCGCGCGGGAGGCGAAGTCCCAGGGCGCGCAGGTGATCTGCTTCCAGGAGCTCTTCTACGGGCCGTACTTCGGCATCACCGAGGACGCGAAGTACTACGACTACGCCGAGCCCGCCGACGGCCCGATCGTGCAGCGGTTCGCCGCCCTGGCCGCCGAGCTCGGCCTGGTGATGGTGCTGCCGATCTATGAGGAGGACCTGCCCGGCGTCTACTACAACACCGCGGTGGTGGTGGACGCGGACGGCAGCATCCTGGGCACGTACCGCAAGCACCACATCCCGAACCTGGAGAAGTTCTGGGAGAAGTTCTACTTCCGCCCGGGCAACCTCGGCTATCCGGTCTTCGACACCGCGGTCGGCAAGATCGGCGTCTACATCTGTTACGACCGGCACTTCCCCGAGGGCTGGCGCGAGCTGGGCCTGAACGGTGCCTCGATCGTCTTCAACCCCAACGCCACCAAGCCCGGGCTGTCGAACCGGCTCTGGGAGATCGAGCAGCCCGCGGCCGCGGCGGCCAACGGCTACTTCGTGGCCGCCCCGAACCGGGTCGGCCGGGAGGACAACGAGTACGGCGAGGCCGCGGTCTCCTTCTACGGTTCCAGCCAGTTCGTCGATCCCCGGGGCAACCTGGTCGGTCCGATGGGCAGCAGCGAGCACGAGGAGCTGGTCATCCGCGACCTCGACCTGGGCCTGATCCGCGAAGTTCGCAACGCCTGGCAGTTCTACCGCGACCGGCGGCCGGAGTCCTACACGTCCATCCCGAAGCCGTGAGGAGCGTGACCCCGTGAAGACGCTCATCAAGAACGGCACCGTGGTCAACGCGACCGGCACCGCCACCGCAGACGTGCTGGTGGACGGCGAGACGATCGCGGCGGTCCTGGCTCCGGGCTCGACCTTGCTGGGCTTCGACCTCGAGGCGGCCTGCGACACGGTCGTCGACGCAGCCGGCAAGTACGTCATCCCCGGCGGGATCGATGCGCACACCCACATGGAGATGCCCTTCGGCGGCACGTTCGCCTCGGACACCTTCGAGACCGGCACCCGGGCCGCGGCCTGGGGCGGGACCACGTCGATCATCGACTTCGTCGTCCAGTACGCCGGCGAGAACATCCTGGACCAGTACCACCTGTGGCACGAGAAGGCCGCCGGCAACTGCGCCATCGACTACGGCTTCCACCAGATCCTGTCCGACGTGGACGACGACTCGCTCAAGGCGATGGACGAGCTGATCACCGAAGGCGTGACCAGCTTCAAGCTGTTCATGGCCTACAAGGGCGTGTTCCTGTCCGACGACGGCCAGATCCTCCGCACCATGCAGAAGGCCGCCGAGAACGGCTCGATGATCATGATGCACGCCGAGAACGGCGCCATGATCGACGTCCTCGTGGCTCAGTTGATCTCCGAGGGCAAGACAAACCCTTACTGGCATGGGATCTCGCGTCCCTGGCAGGCCGAGGAGGAGGCCACGCACCGGGCGATCATGATCGCGAACCTCACCGGCGCCCCGCTGTACGTGGTGCACGTGAGCGCGAAGCAGGCCGTGGCCCAGATCGCTGCCGCCCGCGACGCCGGGCAGAACGTGTTCGGTGAGACGTGTCCGCAGTACCTGTACCTGTCGCTGGAGGAGCAGCTGGGCGCCAAGGGGCCCGAGTGGGGTGACTTCGAGGGGGCCAAGTGGGTCTGCTCGACGCCACTCCGCGCCCGCGCCGAGGGCCACCAGGACCACATGTGGCAGGCGCTGCGGACCAACGACATCCAGATGGTCTCCACCGACCACTGCCCGTTCTGCATGAAGGACCAGAAGGACATGGGCATCGGGAGCTTCGCCAAGATCCCCAACGGGATCGGCTCGGTCGAGCACCGGATGGACCTGATGTACCAAGGCGTGGCGACGGGCCGGATCAGCCTGGAGCGCTGGGTCGAGCTGACCTCGACCACCCCGGCGCGGATGTTCGGGCTGTACGGCCGGAAGGGCGTGATCCAGCCCGGCGCCGACGCCGACGTGGTCATCTACGACCCGGACGGCCACACCTCCATCGGCCTGGGCGAGGGCAAGACCCACCACATGAACATGGACTACTCCGCGTGGGAGGGCTTCGAGATCGACGGTCACGTGGACACGGTGATCTCGCGCGGGGCAGTCGTCGTGGACGACGGCGAGTACGTCGGCACCAAGGGTCACGGCCGGTACGTGAAGCGCTCCCTCAGTCAGTACCTCGTCTGATGGAGTTCGGTGTCGTCTTACAGACCAACCCTCCGGCCCAGCGCACGGTGCAGCTGGCGCAGCTCTCGGAGGTGCACGGCTTCGACTACGTGTGGACCTTCGACAGCCACCTGCTCTGGCAGGAGCCGTACGTCATCTACAGCCAGATCCTCGACCGGACGGACCGGATCAAGGTCGGCCCGATGGTCACCAACCCCGCCACCCGGGACTGGACGGTCACCGCCTCGCTCTTCGCCACCCTCAACGAGATGTACGGCAACCGCACGGTCTGCGGCATTGGCCGCGGCGACTCCGCCGTCCGGGTGACCAACGGCAAGCCCTCCACGCTGAAGGAGGTCCGCGACGCCACTCACGTCATCCGCGAGCTCGCGAACTGTCGGCCGGTGGACTACAAGGGCAGCCGGCTGCAGTTCCCCTGGGCGCGGACGTCCTCGCTGGAGGTCTGGGTCGCCGCTTACGGGCCGCTGGCCCTCAAGGCGGCCGGTGAGGTGGGCGACGGCTTCATCCTGCAGCTGGCCGACGTCGACATCGCGGCCTGGATGATCGAGGCCGTCCGGACGGCCGCGAGCAACGCCGGCCGGGACCCGATGGCGATCACCTTCTGCGTCGCCGCCCCGATGTACGTGTCACGGGATCCGGGGGGCGACGATCTGGCCCACCAGCGCGACCAGTGCCGTTGGTTCGGGGGCATGGTGGGCAACCACGTCGCCGACATCGTGGCCAAGTACGGCGAGTCGGCCGCGGTCCCCCCAGCGCTCACCGACTACATCAAGAACCGGCAGGGCTACGACTACAACGAGCACGGCCGCGCGGGCAACACCCACACCGACTTCGTCCCCGACGAGATCATCGACCGTTTCTGCCTGCTCGGCCCGGCCGAGGCCCACATCGCCAAGCTCGAGCAGCTCCGCGCGGTTGGCTGCGACCAGTTCGCCGGCTACCTCCAGCACGACATGAAGGAGGAGACCCTCCGCGTCTACGGCGAGACGGTCATCCCCGCCCTCCGCGACCACGTGACGGCCCGATCTTGACCAGCCCCGGATCCGCCCTGAGCGAAGCCAGCACGCGCGGGGGGCGTCGGTGATCCGCTGGAGGGCGATCGGGCTCGGGCTGCTCGGCGTGGCGGCGATGATCGCCGTCTGGGAGCTCTACAAGGCGGTCGGGCCGGAGACGGGCGTCTTGGTCGGGGACCGGGCCGTGCTGCCCCGGACGAGCGACCGGGCGATGCCGCACGTCTGGCAGATGGTGACGCGGCTGGGCGGCTTCACGGTCGGCCGGCGCGGCGACCCGTTGTGGCTGTCGGTGCTGCACGCCTGCCTGTTCTCGCTCAAGATCGCGGCGACCGGCTGGCTGATCGGGGTGGTGGTCGGCCTGGGGCTGGCGCTGGTCATGCAGCGGCTACGCCTGGCCGAGGCGGCGATCCTGCCCTGGATCGTGCTCAGTCAGACGGTGCCGCTGATCGCGATCGCGCCGCTGGTCCGGCGCTGGGGCTCCCAGATCCACGTCGGCGGTTTCACGTGGAGCAACGAGAACTCCGTCGCCGTGATCGCCGCCTACCTCGCCTTCTTCCCGGTCTCCGTCGGCGCGCTGCGGGGGCTCAAGTCGCCCGAGGCCACCCACCTGGACCTGCTGCGCACCTACGGCGTCGGCTGGTGGCGGACGCTGCTGAGCCTGCGGCTGCCCGCCAGCGTGCCGTACCTGCTGCCCGCCCTGCGCCTGGCCGCGGCCTCCGCCGTGATCGGGACGGTGGTGGCCGAGGTCTCCATCGGTCTCCGGGGGGGCATCGGTCGGATGGTGATCGAGTACGCGTCGGCCTCCGGCGGCGACCCGGCCAAGCCATGGGCCCCGATCTTCGGCGCCGTCGCCGTCGGGCTGGTGGCCGCCGGCTTCGTCTCGCTGCTCGGCCTGGCCCTGCGGCCGTACCGTCGCTCGGAGGTACCCGCGTGACCGCCGTCCCCGAGGTGGCGGTCCGGGTCCGCAGACTCAACCGGATCTTCCCGAGCAAGCGCGGACCAGGCGTCCAGGCGCTGGCGGAGGTGGACCTCGAGGTGGCGCCAGGGGAGTTCGTCTCCCTGATCGGGCCGAGTGGCTGTGGCAAGAGCACCCTGCTGCGGCTGATCGCCGACCTGGACACCCCGACGTCGGGCGAGCTGACCGTCTTCGGCAAGTCCGCCCGGCAGGCCCGCCTCGACCAGGACTACGGCATCGCCTTCCAGCAGGCCGGGCTGCTGCCCTGGCGGACGGTCGCGGCGAACATCGAGCTGCCGCTCAAGCTGCACGGCGCCGACCGCACGACCCGGCGTGGCCGGGTGGCCGAGCTGATCGAGCTGATCGGGTTGAAGGACTTCGCCGGCTCCTACCCCGACCAGCTGTCGGGCGGCATGCAGCAGCGGGTGGCGATCGCCCGCGCGCTGGCCGAGAGCCCGCGGCTGCTGCTGATGGACGAGCCGTTCGGCGCACTGGACGAGATGACGCGGGAGCGGATGCAGGACGAGCTGGTCCGAATCTGCGCGGAGACGCGCGCGGCCGTGGTGTTTGTCACCCACTCCATCCCCGAGGCGGTCTTCCTGTCCGACCGGGTGGTGGTGATGTCGCCCCGGCCGGGCCGGATCGCCGACACGGTGGCCGTCGACGTGGCCGACGCAGCCCGCGACGACGCGCTGCGGGAGGACGACACGTTCTTCCGTTCGGTCGCCGCCGTCCGCGAGGCGTTGCACGGCACGCCGGCCACCTCTTCGAGGCCTTCCGCAAGCTCAGGGCGCGGGGCTCGTGGGGTGGAGAACCGGTGACGCTGATCTCCGAGCCGGTCGCGACCCAGGACGTCACGGTGCCCCGGCGCGTCCTCGGCGGCGGCTCCGGGACCTCGACGGTGCTGGCCCCGGTGGCGTTCGGGGTGGTGTTCCTGGGGTTGTGGCAGCTGCTGGTGACGGCCCTGCACGTCGACACGTTCCTGCTGCCCGCGCCCAGCGCCATCGCCGCCGAGTTCTTCGGCAACCTCGACACCGTGCTGGCCGGGTCGCTCCGTACGGGCGCCAACGCGTTGGTCGGGCTGGCGGTGGGGACCGTGGTCGGCGTGCTCGCGGCCGTGGTGGCCAGCCTGTGGCGGACGGCCGACGCCCTCGGCGCGCCGCTGGTGGCGGCGCTCGCGGTCATGCCGATCGTCGCCCTCGCGCCGGTCCTCTACACGATGTACGGCGCAGACGTCGAGACCGCGCGTCAGCTGGTCGCGGCCCTGGCCGTGCTGATCCCGGTCTACCTGAACACGCTCCGCGGGCTGCGCCAGGTGCGGCCCGTGCACCGCGACCTGATGCGTGCCTACGCCGCCACGGCCCGGCAGCAGCAGCTGGCGGTCACCCTGCCCACCGCCGCGCCGTACCTCTTCACCGGGCTGCGGATCGCCTCGTCGCTGGCGGTCATCTCGGCCCTGGTGGCGGAGTACTTCGGAGGTCCCGTCGGCGGGCTGGGGAAGTCGATCACCTCGGCCGCCTCGAGCAGCAACTACCCGCTGGCCTGGGCCTACGTGCTCGGCGCCATCGGCCTCGGCCTCCTCTTCTACTGCGCCGCGCTCGCCGTCGAGTCGTGGTCCACCCGACACCGCCCGTCCTGACCCACCGCTCAGCACCCAAGGAGACCCGATGACCCCGAAGCTGTTCACCCGACGCACCGCCCTCGGTCTGGCCGGGACCGCCGTTGTCGCGACCACGGCGGTGGCCTGTGGCAGCAGCACCAAGGACGCCGCCGCCCCGGCCGCCAGCGGTAGTGGTGGCGCCAGCACGGCCCCCGTCCCGGTCAAGCTGCAGCTGCAGTGGGTGGCTCAGGCCCAGTTCGCCGGCTACTACGCCGCCGTCGACCAGGGCTACTACTCCGACGAGGGCCTGGACGTCACCATCGTCGAGGGCGGCTCGGACATCGTGCCGCAGGACGTCCTGTCCACCGGTGACGTCGACTACGCCATCTCGTGGGTGCCCAAGGTGCTCGGCTCGATCGAGAAGGGCGCCAAGATCACCGACGTGGCGCAGATCTTCGAGCGCAGCGGGACCACCCAGATCTCGTTCAAGACCAAGAACATCACCTCACCTGACCAGTTCGCCGGCAAGAACGTCGGCAGCTGGGGCTACGGCAACGAGTGGGAGCTGTTCGCCGGAATGCAGAAGGACGGCGTGAGCGTGAAGGACGTCAAGCTCGTGCAGCAGGCCTTCGACATGAACGGCTTCCTGGCCGGCGACATCGACGCGGCGCAGGCGATGACCTACAACGAGTACGCGCAGGTGCTGGAGACCAAGAACCCGGACACCGGCAACCTCTACACCGCGGCCGAGTTGAACGTAATCAACTGGAACGACGTCGGCACCGCCATGCTGCAGGACGCGATCTGGGCCAACTCCGAGAAGCTCGCCGACGCCGCGTACGCCGACCAGACCACGAAGTTCATCAAGGCCTCCATCAAGGGCTGGGTCTACGCCCGCGACAACCCCGAGAAGGCGGCCGACATCGTGGTGGCGGCCGGCTCCCAGCTGGGGCAGAGCCACCAGCTCTGGCAGGCCAACGAGGTGAACAAGCTCATCTGGCCCTCCACCAGCGGCATCGGCTCGATCAGCGACACCGCCTGGAAGCAGACCGTCGACATCGCCATGGGTACCAAGAACGAGACCGGCGCCACCATCATCACCAAGGAGCCGCCGGCGACGGCGAAGAACACCACCTTCCTCGAGGCCGCGCTCAAGCAGCTGCGGGACGAGGGCGTCGACGTCGACGGCAAGGGCTTCACGCCCCTCACCGTCGAGCTCAAGGACGGCGGCGCCTGAGCCGGGATCTGCTCGTCAGCGGCGGAGCACCGAGGGGCCGCCAACCGATTCGATCACGTCGAAGCCGGCGTCCGTGGTGTCGCCGGCCAGTCGGTCCAGGTCGGCCCGGAGGCCGGGGTCGGCTTGGCCGTGCCGGATCGGGGCCACCAGGTCGACCGGGCGGAGGTACGCCTGCCTCGGCCCGCGGTGGGCGGTGAGATCGGCTACCGGAGCGCCGTTGACGGTGGTGGTCACCTCAGCTCCCGTGGCCACCTGCCGGAGAACCTCGGCCGTGCGGTGGCGCAGGTCCCGTGCGGCCACGGTGGTCATGCGACGACCGTAGCGCTCGTGCCATACCACGGGGGGGGGGTCCTACGCTGAGGCATGGATCTCAGCCAGGCGCTCGGGGCGGCTCGGGCCAACCACCAGTCCGTCCTCACCACCATCCGTGGCAACGGCCTGCCGCAGCTCTCGAATGTCGTGCACGCGGTGGACGAGGCCGGGGTCATCCGCGTCTCCACCACGGCGGACCGGGCCAAGTACACGAACCTGCGACGACGGCCGTGGGCCGCCCTCAAGGTGGACGGTGAGTCGTTCTGGTCCTACGCGGTGCTCGAGGGCGACGTCGAGCTGTCTGAGGTGGCGGCCGCTCCCGACGACGTGGCCGTCGAGGAGCTGGTTGCGCTGTACCGGTCGCAGTCCGGCGAGCACGAGGACTGGGCGGCCTACCGGGCGGCGATGGTGGCCGACCGCCGGCTGGTCGTCCGGCTGCTGCCCACGCGGGCGTACGGCATGCTGCGCTAACTGCGGCGGCCGGCCAGGACCGATGCTGTGAGCGCTGGCAGGATGGCGCCATGACGGTGATCGTGGTGGGGGCCGGGATCTCGGGCGTGGCGGCGGCCCGGACGATGAGGGGCGCCGGCTTGCCGGTGGTGGTGCTGGACCGGGGACGGGTGATCGGCGGCCGGATGGCCAGCCGCCGTACGGACGGCCGGGTCGTGGACACCGGTGCTTCCTACTTCACCGTCTCCGACCCGGCGTTCGCGGAGGTGGCCGACGACTGGCAGGACCGCGGCCTGGCCCGGCCGTGGACCGACACGTTCTCCGTCGCCGGGGACGGTGAGCTGAGCCCCAAGTCCGGACCGATGCGCTGGGCGGCGCGAGGAGGGCTGCGGAGCCTCGTCGAGGACCTGGCCGAGGGCCTCGACGTGCGCCAGAGGACCGTCGAAGGCGTGACACCGGGCTTGGACGTGGACGGTGAGGCTGCCGAAGCAGTCGTCCTGGCCATGCCCGACCCCCAGGCGAGGCGGCTGCTCGACCCCTCGCTCAGCGGCGAGCTGGCCGCCCTCGACGACCCGTTCGAGCCGGTGCTGGCGTTGACCGCCCGGTGGGCCGAGGCTTCGTGGCGGGGGTTCGACGGAGCCTTCGTCAGCGGCAACCCGATCCTGTCCTGGATCGCTGACGACGGCCGGCGGCGTGACGACTTCGCTCCGGTGCTGGTGGCGCACTCGACGCCGGAGTTCGCCGCGGAGCACCTCGGCGATCCGGAGGCCGCGGTGGCCATGATGGAGCTGGCGGTCCGGGACGTCCTCGGCATCAGTGCTCCCGCCGAGTCCGCCACGGTGCACCGGTGGTCGTTCGCCCGTCCCACCGGCCGCCGCGAGCAGACGTTCTGGCTCGGTGAGAACCGGGTCGGCTTCTGTGGTGACGCCTGGTCGGACAAGCCCCGAGTCGAGGCTGCCTACCTGTCGGGGGTGGCGTTGGGACGTGCGCTCGCGCAGCAGCTCGGCTGATCAGCGACCGCGGCCGGGGCGCCTCTCGCGCGGGCGCCGACCGCGGGCTGCGGTGCGGGCGACGGCCGTCCGGTCCGAGGTCTTCGCAGGAGCGGTCGGCTCGGGCCTCGGCGTCCGCGAGCTGTTGACCGTACGGCCGCGGACGATCCCGACGAACTCCTGGATCATCTCGTGCGGGTTCTCGCGCAGCCACGCCAGCGCGACCCGGGTCGGGGTGCCGTCGGAGACCGGTCGGTGGACGACGTCCCGGCGGCTGGCCGAGCGGGCAACGGACTGCGGGACGTAGACGATCCCGGCGCCGTTCGCGACGAGATCCATCGCCTCGGCGATGGCGAACCCCTCCAGCACCTCCTCGTCGTCCAGGTCGGCTCGGGAGACCTCGTCGAACAGGGCCGCCGGGTGGTCCCGCGGGACGACGACCACCGGGGCCTCCTCGTAGAGCGGGATGACGTGCAGCCGCGCCTCGTCCAGGGGCAAGCGGACGAAGCACATGTCCACCTGCTCCTGCTGGAGCACCGACGTCTGGTCGGCCTCTGCGACCTCGGTCACGTCCAGCCCCAGCCGCGGGAACCGCTCGTCCCAGACCCGCCGCCACTTCGTCAGCGTGACGCCGGGGACGTACCCCAGCCGCAGGGTCGGCACATCCCTAGGTTCGTCAGCGAACGGGGGCGGGGTCTTCGTCACCCGCGCAGGCTACGCCGATCGCTACCCTGGGCCGGTGAGTCAGACCATGAAGCCCATCACCGCGGCCGGCAAGCTCGGCGTGCACCTGCCGGCGACGCCGGAGGAGTTCCAGCAGTCGAGCCTCACCCGCGACGAGCTGGAGGCCCTGCGCGACGACCCGCCCGCCTGGCTGCTGGAGCTCCGACGGACCGGACCCTTCCCGCGCGACGTGGTGGCCCAGAAGCTGGGCATCTCACGAGCCGGTCTCGCCCGGGCCGGCGTAGCCGACGCCATGGACGCCGACGAGATCGGCGTCCTGCTCGCCGACCCGCCGCCGTGGCTGCTCAAGGAACGCCGCACCTACGCCGAGGTCGTCGCCGAGAAGGAACGTGTCAAGGCTCAGCACCACTGACGCGCCCTGACCTTCGTCGAAGGCCTCGAAGAGGTTGCTCCGTCCTCCCTGCGCAGCGAACCGAGCCTCAGGAAGTAGCGGGAGCACCCTCGGTCGGAGACTCCTGGTGAGACCCGCCGACCTGGTCGGCCTTCTCGGCACCGGCCTCGAGCGAGCTGCCGGCGGGCAGCTCGTTGTGGCCGCCGAACTGCTGGCGCATGGCCGACAGGACCTGGTTGGCGAAGTGGTCCTCGCCACGGGAGGCGAACCGCTCGAAGAGCGACGAAGCCAGCACGGGGACGGGAACGCCGATGTCGATGGCCGCCTTGACGGTCCAGCGGCCCTCGCCCGAGTCGGAGACGCGGCCGGCCAGGCCGTCCAACGTGGGGTTGGCCTGCAGGGCGGCGGCCGTCAGGTCCAGCAGCCAGGAGGAGATGACCGAGCCACGACGCCACAGCTCGGTGACCTTCGCGGTGTCGATGTCGAACTGGTAGTACTCGGGCTCCTCGAGGGGAGCGACCTCGGCGGAGTGCTCACCGGACTTGATTCCCGCGTCGGCGTTGTCGAGGATGTTCAGGCCCTCAGCGAAGGCGGCCATGATGCCGTACTCGATGCCGTTGTGGACCATCTTCACGAAGTGGCCGGCCCCGGACGGACCGCAGTGCAGGTAGCCCTGCTCCTCAGCCGCCAGGTCGCCCTCGCGGCCCGGGGTGCGCTCGACCTCACCCGGCCCGGGCGCGATGGTCTTGAGGATCGGGTCGATCAGGGCGACCGCGTCGTCGTCGCCCCCGATCATCATGCAGTAGCCGCGCTCGAGTCCGAAGACCCCGCCGCTGGTACCGATGTCGACGTAGTGGATCCCCTGCTCGCGCAGCTTGGCCGCGCGGCGCACGTCGTCGTGGTAGTTCGAGTTGCCACCGTCGATGATGACGTCGCCCTCGTCCAGCAGCGCGGCGAGCGCCTCCACGGTCTTCCCGGTGATGCCGGCGGGGATCATCACCCAGGCCACCCGTGGCCGGTCCAGCTTGGCGACGAACTCCTCGAGCGTGGGCGCCCCGGAGGCGCCCTCACCCTCCAGCTTGGCGATCGAGTCGGGACTGACGTCGTAGACGACACACTCGTGGCCATCCCGCATCAGGCGGCGCACGATATTCGCACCCATCCGGCCAAGACCGATCATTCCGAGCTGCATGAGTGGCTCCCAATCCTCGATTGGCTTGAACCTAGCAGGACGGTGCTCGCGGCCCGGCGGGGCCTGGCGGAGCTTCCATCAGCCCGGCCGGCCCGTGCGGCCCTGGTGGCGACGGGCCTGGTCCGGACCGTCGGGCCGCTCTCCGACCGGGTCCCGGCGGCCGTGGTGCTCGCGTCAACGAAGGAAGGGGACGAGGAGCGCGGTCAGTGCGTCGGGGCGGTCCTGCGGGATGATGTGACCGCAGTCCTCGATGAGGTGTCCGGTGAGGTCGTCGGCGATCGTGGCGAGCTGGTGCTCCAGCGCCCGACCGACCGGCTGCGCGCCGATAGCCATGGTCGGTATTCGGAGCCGCGCTCCGGCGGCCGTGGTCAGCTGGTCGCTGCTGGCCGGTAGCGCACGGTAGTGCTCGAACGCCCGGGCGAGCCCGGCCGGTGCTCCGTACGTCCGGGCGATGGCGTCCCGGGCGATCGGATCGACGCCGCGGCCTCGAGTACCCAACCGGAGGAAGAAGTCGACGTACTCCACGGCGTGTCCGGCGAGGACCTGCTCGGCGAAGCCGGGCACCGCGTGGAAGCCGAACCACCAGGGCGGGCCGCCGGTGACGAAGTCCTCGGCACCGGGCAGTGAACCGGCCAGCCCTTCCATGACGACCAGGCGCCGGACCCGCTCCGGGGTCGTGAGAGCAGCGAGCAACACCGGCACCACGCCGAGATCGAGTCCGACGAGGTCGGCACGGTCGACGCGCTGGGAGTCGAGCAGGGCGATGACGTCGGCCGCGATCTGGCCGGCGTCATAGCCCGTCCGGCCGGGGCCGCTGGCGCCGAGTCCGCGCAGGTCGGGCGCCAGTACCTGGTGGGTGACGCTGAGCGCCTCGATCACCGGCGTCCACACCTGCCAGGTGTGCGGGAAGCCGTGCAGCAGCACGACGGGCGGACCGGCTCCGCTCACCGCCACGTTGAGCACGGTGTCGCGTACCGAGATGTGCTGTTCTCTGATGTCCACGCCGAGCCCCATCCTTTGCCTTGTGGTGACATGGTCACCGTAAGAGACTCAGTCCCGGACGGTAAGACCGCACAGATCGGAAAGGTGGTGTCGGGTGGGTGACCTGGTTCCGCAGGGACGCCGCGGGGACTTGTTCGATCCCGGCTGCCCGACCCGGCAGCTGCTGGACCGGATCGGAGGCAAGTGGGTGGCCATGGTGATCACGGTGCTCGCCGAGCAGGGCGAGCTGAGGTTCGCCGAGCTGGAGCGTCGGATGCCAGGGGTCTCGCACAAGATGCTGTCCAGCACCCTGCAGCAGCTCGTGGCCGACGGACTCCTCGCGCGACGGGTCGAACCGGTGGTCCCACCCCGGGTCCACTACCAGCTGACCAGCCTCGGCCGTTCTCTCGAGGCACCGCTCGCGGCCATCCGGGAATGGGCCGAAGCGCACATGGCCGAGGTCGATCTCGCTCGCACCACCCCCGGCCCGCGCTGACCACCGCGCTGCGACGATCCGGGCCGCACTCGAGCGCTCGGGGCGAGGCCACCTCGACACCGACGCAGCTGACGTGGACGGGGAGGCCCCGGAAGAACTTCAAGTTCACTGAACGAGACGTTTCGGAGTCGCACCGAGCATCACCTGCTTCTTGCTCATCATTTGGACACATGACCAAATGGTGAGATCCAGTTTCCTATGTTCCTACTAGGAAATATGGTCTAGTCATGTCTGGAGTTCGGATCAGCTGCCGCGCGATCAACCCTGCGGGTACGGCAAGCGGCTCGTGTCGGGGGCGACTCCAGACCTGCACGCCCGACCGGCAGCTGGGTTAGAAGCCCCCAGGGAGCCACCCGCCCGACGTCCGGCGACGGGGACGACCCGGACACGCCGGACCACAGCGCCACAGAAGCGGCCCTCGCCGCCGCTGACGCCGCCTCGAAATCTCCGCCCAGCCGTCCCGGAACGTGATCAACGATCCCGGACCAACAACCTCAGGGGTGACGCATGACCTCACCACTTGTCGCCAGGCAGCGACGCCAGATCGCCTTCGGTGCCGTGCTGACGGGCGTCGGTGGGCCGGGCCGGGTCAACACCTGGCTCGACCCGGACATCCCGGGCGACGCGAGCGTCGACATCGGCTGGTACATCGCCCAGGCACAGCAGGCCGAAGCCGCCGGGTACGACCTCGTCTTCATCGTGGACAGCCAGTTCATCACCCGGGACTCCCCGCCGCACTACCTGAACCGGTTGGAGCCGCTGACCCTGCTGTCCGCGCTGGCCGTGACCACGAAGCACATCGGCCTCGTCGGCACCCTCTCCACCTCCTACAACGACCCGTTCCACACGGCCCGCCGGCTCGCCTCGCTCGACGTCATCAGTGGTGGCCGCGCCGGCTGGAACGTGGTCACGACCGGGGACGCCGGGACCGCAGCCAACTTCAGCCTGGACGAGCACTTCGACTACGAGACCCGGTACGCCCGGGCGCTGGAGTTCGTCCGCGTCGCCCAGGGCTTGTGGGACTCCTACGAGGACGACGCCTTTCCGCGCGACCGGACCACCGGCACCTTCCTCGATCCCACCAGGCAGCACCCGCTCGACCACCGGGGTCGGTTCTTCTCCGTCGCCGGCCCGCTGAACCTGTCCCGGTCACCGCAGGGTCAGCCGGTGATCTTCCAGGCCGGCGACTCCGAGCACGGCCGCGACCTGGGCGCCGAGATCGGCGAGGGCATCTTCACCCACGCCGCCTCGCTCGAGCAGGCCGTCGCCTTCCGCGCCGACCTCCGCGGCCGCGCCGCCGCGAAGGGCCGCGATCCCGACCAGGTCCTGGTCATGCCGGGGGTGGCGGTCTACGTCGGCGACACCGACCGCGAGGCCCGGGAGATCGAGCGGCGCTGGCATCAGGCCGACACCAGCTTCGAGCGGGCGCTCGCGGAGTTCGGCCGCCCCTTCGGCTGGCACGACTTCCGTAGCTACGAGCTGGACGCGCCGTTCCCGGTCGAGGCGCTGGCGTCGGCCGAGCGCTCCTTCTACACCCAGGCCAAACGGATCACCGACCTCGCGACCGAACGCGGGCTCACCCTGCGCCAGACCGTCGAGGTGGTGTCGAGCCCGAAGCCCAGCCCGTTCGCCGGGTCACCGGAGACCGTCGCCGACGAGCTGGCGCTCTGGTTCCAGGCCGGCGGCGTCGACGGCTACAACATCCACCTCGGCCACCCCGACCAGACCCGCCGCTTCAACGAGCAGGTGCTGCCGATCCTGCGCGAGCGCGGGCTGGCCCGTACCAGCTACGAAGGCTCCACGCTGCGCGAGAACCTCGGCCTGCCCTTCGTCGAGAACCGCCACACCCGAGCCCGCCACGCGGCCGACCTGGTCTCGGTCTGAGGCCCGCCCGCCCGACCGCTCCTCCACCCACCCACGAGGTGCCTTCCCGGCACCGGAGAAAGACAAGGCCGATCCCGATGAACCCCATCTCCCGCCGTACCCTGCTCGGCGCCTCGCTGTCCGCACCCGTCCTGGCCGGTCTCGCCGCCTGCGGCGCCTCCGGCGGGTCGTCCGGCAGCAGCAGCAGCACCGCCACCGTCCGCTGGGTGAGCAGCTCCGAACCGACCAGCTGGGACCTCGTCGTCCAGGGCAGCGGCTTCCAGTACAACCAGCTGGCCCTCGTCTACACCTCCCTCACCACCATCAACGAGCAGGGCGAGGCGCAGCCCGGCCTGGCGAAGAGCTGGAAGTACAACGCCAAGGGCGACGCGATCACCTTCTCGCTGCGGGAGGGCCTGACGTTCACCGACGGCAGCCCCGTCAACTCCAGCGCCGTCCGCGCCTACATCGCCCGCGCGCAGAAACAGGCCAACTCCGCGATCGCCGGTGACCTGACCTCGATCAAGGAGGTGGTGGCCGAGAGCGACACCGAGGTCACCTTCCGGTTGGCCCAGGTCGACTACCAGATCCCGCTGCTGCTCGGGCAACGGATCGCGGCGATCACCAGCGAGGAGGCAGGGAGGACGCCGGACGGGCTGACCACCAAGCCGGTCGGCCACGGCCCGTTCAAGGCGTTGGAGATCGTGCCCGGCGCCCACGCCTACTTCGAGAAGAACCCCGACTACTACGACGCGGCCAACATCTTCATCGACCGCTTCGAGCTCTCCTGGGGCATCGACGCGGCGTCGGTCGTGTCCTCGGTCCAGACCGGGGTGTACGACTTCGCCGACGTCGTGGCCAGCCAGGTGCAGGCGGCCAAGGGAGCCGGGCTCGACGTGATCGAGCACCCGGTCAACTCGGCGTCCAACCTCAGCATCAACGCCAACTTGGCGCCGTTCACCGACCCCCGGGTGGTCGAGGCGGTCCGGCACGCGGTCAACCGCGACGAGCTGCTCGCGAAGGTCAACTTCGGCACCGGCTGGAAGACCTCACAACCCTTCCCGCCCGGGCACATCGCCTACGACCCCGAATCGGCCGACCCCTGGCCCTACGACCCGGAGAAGGCCAGGAAGATCCTCGCCGACGCCGGGTACACCGAGAACGACGCACGGCTGGAGATCCCGTTCGTCGTGCCCACCGACGCGGCGTCCAACGAGATCCTGCAGGCGCAGCTGGCCGCCGTCGGCATCAAGGCCGCGATCAAGGTCGACACGAACTGGCAGACCCCGTTCTTCGCCAAGGACCTGGTGCTGTCCACCTACGGCACCACCGGCCGGGAGTCACCGGTGCAGACCCTGACGGCGCACTTCGGCCCGCAGGGTCCGCTGAACCTCAGCGGACCGTTCACCTCCAAGGAGTTCCAGCGGCGGGTGGCGATCGCCCGGCAGACGCCGCTGGAGGACCCCGACTACGCCAAGAACCTGCAGGCCGCGACCCGGGCGGGCGTCCGGGACACCGCCACCGTCTTCACCATCGGCGCGCCGACGCTGTTCGCCAAGACCAAGCGTCTGACCGCGATCCCGCCCGTCCCGGGCCAGGTCCACTGGACCGGCGTCAAGATCCAGGCCGACTAACCGCCTGCGAGCGCTCGCTCCCGCCCCCGACACGAACAAGCAGAGGAGACTCCGATGGCCACCCAGACCCCGCTGGCGCTGGCGCCGCCCCTGGTGCCCCCCGCCACACCGGAGCGCCAGGCCGAACCGAGCGCGCGACGCCCGGCCCGGGGGTGGGGCCTGGGCGGACGCCGGCTCCTGCTGACCGTCCTGCAGCCGCTGGGGGTCTTCCTCCCCGTCTTCCTGTTCGGCACCTTCGTGACCTTCCTGCTCGGCGAGCTGAGCGGGCTCAGCCCGGCCGCCCTGCAGCTCGGGGAGTCGGCCACCCCTGAGGCGATCGCCCGGCTGGAGCACAACTGGGGTCTCGACCGGTCGTTCTGGGTCCGCTACGCCGACTGGTTCGGCCATCTGCTGACCGGAGACTTCGGCCGGAGCTGGGCGAACAATCAGTCGGTCGCCGACCAGATCTTCCAGCGGGCCTCGGTGAGCCTGTCGGTGGCCGGTCTGGGCCTGTTCATCGGCGTCGTCGGCGGGCTCGCCCTCGGCGTCCTGGCGGTGGCCAGGCAGGGGAGCCTGCTCGACCGGGGCATCACGGCGTTCGCCACGGCCATCTCGGTGATGCCCGCCTTCGTGGTCGGTATCGTGCTGGTCGCGATCTTCGCCGTAGGCCTCGGACTGCTCCCCTCGGCCGGGTACGTGCCGCTGGACCGGGGCTTCGACACGTGGGTCGTCCATCTGATCCTGCCGGCGGTCGCGCTCAGTCTCGACACGGTGGCCGAGGTGGCCCGGCAGCTGCGGGTCGGCCTGATCCAGGCCAACCGGGAGAACTACGTCCTCGGGGCCGTGGTGCGTGGGCTCGGCCGCCGACGGATCTTCTGGGTCCACGTGCTGCGCAACGGGCTCGGGCCGACCCTGGCCGTCCTCGGCCTGAAGTTCGCCAACCTGCTTGGCGGCGCGGTCGTCCTGGAGCAGGTGTTCGGGCTCTCCGGGTACGGCATGTTCGCCGCCAAGTCCGCGCTCATCGGGGACGTCCCGGCCGTCCAGGGCGTGCTCGTCGTCGCGGTCGTCCTGGTCGTGGCCTTCAACGTCGCCGTCAACGTGCTCCTGCACCGACTGATCCCGACCGCCTCCGGAGGGGTGTGACTCATGGTGCGCTCCGTGCTCCGGCTCCGTTCCGGACGACTTGCCGTGGTGCTGCTCGGCAGCATCGTCCTGCTGGCGGTCTTCGGCCGCGTGCTGGCCCCCTACGACCCGATCGCGCAGACCGACCTGACGCTCTCCGGGCCCGGATGGGCCCACCCGCTGGGCACCGACTACCTCGGTCGGGACGTGTTCAGCCGGATCCTCTGGGGTGCGCCGGTCAGTGTGCTCAGCGCTGTCCAGGTCGCGCTGATCGGTCTCGGCATCGGTGCCGTCCCGGGGATCATCTCGGTGTACCTGGGCCGGGTCTTCGAGTGGTTCACCCTCCGATTCGCCGACACCCTGATCGCGCTGCCGTTCTTCGTCTTCGCGGTCGCGATGACCGCTCTCATGGGCAACGGCATCACCCAGGCGATGCTCGCGGTCGGGATCCTGGTCGCGCCGGTCTTCTACCGGGTCGCTCGCGCCGCCACCCTGTCGGTCTCGCGCTCCCCCTACGTCGAGGCAGCCGTCCTGGCGGGCGCGTCGACCGGTTGGATCGTCCGCCGGCACGTCATCGCCAAGGTGCTGCCGCCGGTCGCGGTCGCGCTGGCGAACACGATGGGCGTCGGCCTCGTGGTGGTGGCCAGCCTGACCTTTCTCGGCATCGGCGTGCAACCGCCGGAGCCCACCTGGGGCGGTGTGCTCGCCTCCGACCTCGGCTACCTCGGGTACCGGCCGTACGCGCCCCTGTTCCCGACCGTCTTGATCATGATCACCGTCTGGTCGTTCAACCTGCTCGCCGACGCGATCCGCGACGTGGCGGGCAGCTCCGGTGCCAGGCCCGCCCGGCCGCCGGGTCGTGCGACGACGCCGTCTCCGGTGACGGCTCCCCAGATCGAGGAGGTGGCCCGTGGCTGACGCGGCGGAGGTCCTGCTCCGGTTGGACGGGGTCGCGGTCACCGACCCTCTCGACGGCGTCGAGCTCGTCCACCCGATCAGCTTCACGGTGCGCCGTGGTGCCGTGCTCGGCATCGTGGGCGAGTCAGGAAGCGGCAAGACCCTGACCTGCCGAGCTGTCCTCGGCATTCTGCCGGACCGGCTGCAGGTCAGCGCCGGGACCATCGAGCTCTTCGGACGCGACACCGCCACGCTGAGCGCGAAGGAGTGGACGGCGTGGCGCGGCACCCGGATCGGTGCGGTGTTCCAGGATCCGGGCTCCTACCTCAACCCGTCGATCCGGGTCGGCCCGCAGGTGGCGGAGGTGCTGCGGGTCAAGGCCGGGCTGGGACGCCGGGACGCTCGCCGCCGCGCGGTCGAGCTGCTGGGGGCGGTGCGGCTCCCGGACCCGGATTTCGTCTACCAGCAGTACCCCCACGAGCTGTCCGGCGGCATGCTGCAGCGGGTGCTGATCGCCTCGGCGATCGCGCTGGAGCCGGAGGTCCTCATCGCCGACGAGGCGACGACCGCGCTCGACGTGACGGTCCAGGCGGAGATCCTCGACCTGCTGATCGAGCTCAAGGAGCGGATCGGTCTCGCCCTCATCGTCGTCGCGCACGACCTCGCGGTGGTCGCCCAGCTCTGCGACGAGGTGCTGGTGATGCGGGACGGCGAGGTGGTCGAGCACGGGACCTGCGACCAGGTCCTGGGCGCACCGCAGCATCCCTACACCCGGCTGCTGATCTCCGAGCACCACCAGTACGGCCTGGACCGCTTCCGGTCCGGCGTCGCTCCCCGGACCGAGGTGCTCGACCGTGTCTGAACCACGTGCCTCCCGACCACTGCTCGCTGTCGAGGGACTCGACGTGACCTACGGTCGCGGCCATCGGCGCACGGCCGCGTTGCGGGGCGCCTCGCTCACCGTGGAGCCGGGCCAGTCGATCGGCGTCATCGGCGAGACCGGCTCCGGCAAGTCGACCCTGGCCCGCACGGTCCTCGGCCTCGTCCGCCCGGCTGCCGGCTCGGTGCGGCTGGCCGGGGAGGACCTCACCCGCTTCAGCCGACGGCAGTGGCGCGACCTTCGCCGGCAGGGCCTCCTCTCCTACGTCTTCCAGGACCCGCTGCGCAGCCTGGACCCCGATCTGGCGGTCGGGACCTCGATCGCCGAGCCGCTGGTGCTCCGGGGAACCGCGCGGCGGGTGGCGACCGGGCAGGTCGAGGAGCTCGCGCACCGGGTCAACCTCGACCCGGGGCTGCTCCGCCGGCTGCCGGGTGAGCTGTCCGGGGGGCAGCGGCAGCGCGCGGCCGTCGCCCGGGCGCTGATCGCGGAGCCCCGGCTGCTGATCCTGGACGAGCCGGTCAGCGCGCTCGACGCCGCCAACCGGGTCCAGGTCCTCGAGCTGCTCCGCCGCCTCCGCGACACCGCGTCGACGAGCCTGGTCTTCATCTCCCACGACCTCGGCTCGGTGGCCGGCATCGCCGACCGGGTCGTGGTGCTCTACCAGGGGCGGGTCGTGGAGGAGGGGCCGACCGAGCAGGTCGTGCTGCATCCCCGCCACCCGTACACCCGGCTCCTGATCGGGTCGGCCCCGACCCTGGCCTCCGGCGCCGTCGACCGGGTCCGTCGCGACGAGCTGCGCGCGGAGCTGCAGCAGCTCGAGTCGCTGGGAGCGGGGGGATGACGCTTCGACAGGCTCGACCCACGCGTCCTTCGACGAGCTCAGGGCGCGGAAACCTCCGGCTGGGTTTCCTGACCCACGTCGAGGGCGGCGCCGACATCGCCGAGAGCTACCGCAACGCGACGGAGCTGTTCGTCGCGGCCGACGAGCTGGGGTTCGACTCCGGCTGGGTCGCGCAGCACCACTTCTCCGACGACCCGGCGGGTGGGCTCGGGTCCCCCTGGGTCTTCCTCGCCCACGCCGCGGCGCGCACCTCGCGCATCCACCTCGGCACCGGGATCACGCTGGCTTCGATCGAGGACCCGATCCGGCTCGCCGAGGACGTCGCCGTGGTCGAGGCGCTCTCCGGCGGGCGGGTGGAGCTCGGCGTCGGCAGCGGCTTCGGCGAATCGACCTTCCGCGCCTTCGGCCGCGACCACGAACGGCGGCGCGAGCTGACCACCGAGCACTTCGCACGGACCCGTTCGGCCCTGCTCGGTGAACCGATCGACGACCTCGGCACGGTGATCAAGGCCCCGTCCCCGGACCTGGTCCGCACGCGGTCCTGGCACGCGGTGTTCTCCGCCGGTGGTGCGGCCCACGTCGCCGACGAGGGAAGCAACCTGCTGCTCAACCGGGCCGCCTACGGCTACCAGGAGCCCACCGACGTCGTGCAGCGGCCCTGGGCCGAGACCTACCTGGCGGGCTGGCGTCAGGAGCGGGCTCCCAGGATCGGGTTGTCCCGGCTGATCTTCCCCGCCGCGGACCGGGCGACGTCGCTCCGGCACCTGGCCGACGGGGTGCTCGAGGGCGTCCGGCGGATGAGTGGGACCACCGACCTCGGCCCCGCCGAGCTGGAGAACGCGCTGTTCCGCTTCAACGCCTACTACGGCCACCCGGACGAGATCACCGCCCGACTGCAGACCGAGCGCGTGCTGCCGGTAGCCACGGACCTGCTCGCCCAGTTCAACCCGGGCCGCCCCACCCTCGACGCGTCGATCCGCGCCCTCGAGCTGATCGCGACCCAGATCGCGCCCGAGCTCGGCTGGACCCGCGCCGGCGCGGTCCCCGTCCCTGCCTGACCTGCTGCGAGAGAGAACCCCGTGCCTGCCGCTTCTGACCCCCCCGCCACCACCGGCCGCCGTGCCGTCGAGTTGGTCCGGTTCCCCACCCACGAACCACCCGAGATCGTCGACGTGCTGGTCGTCGGAGCCGGTCCGGCCGGACTGGGGACCGCCGTCGAGCTGGAACGCCACGCCGTGTCCGTCGCCGTGGTCGACGGCGCGACCCAGGCCTCCCTGGTCCGGGCCGGCGCCATGGGGCACTCGGCCCGCGTGGTCGAGCTCTTCCGCCGCTGGGGACTCCTGCAGCGCATCCGCGACGAGTGGACGATCCCGCCGGAGTGGGACCGCGGTCACCTGGTGCTCACGTCGCTGGCCGGTCACGAGCTCGCAGGGACGCGGCACCGCTCGTTCACCTCCGACCCCCGGGGCGGCCGTGGCGGCACCGAGACCGGCATCCGCCGGCCCCAGACCGTGCTGCAGAAGGTCTTCCTGGAGCGGCTCGCCGAACGCCGGGTCGCGGTCGCCGGCGGGTGGCGCGCGATCGGTCTGGCCGAGGACGCCGACCGGGTCGTCCTCACCGTGGAGCACACCGAGACCGGGCGCATCCGGAGGATCCACTCCCGTTACCTGGTCGGCGCCGACGGCGGTCGCAGCTTCGTGCGCCGGGCCGCCGGCATCGAGCGGGACGGGGCGTACGCCACGGAGCGGCACTTCCGGTTCGTGGTCCGCACCCGGTCCGACACCTCGGCCGTGCTCGGACCCCAGCCCAGTGGCACCAACGTGATCGTCAACCAGACGTACGCCGGCTTCCTGGCCGCGCTGGACGAGACCCACTGGCGAGCGTACGCCGGACCGTACGCGCTCGGGGAGCAACCGACCGAGGAGGAGCTGCGGGCGCTCGGCCGGTCGGCGTTCGGGTTCGACGTCGACCTCGACGTGATCAGCGCGACGCCGTACTTCAAGAGCACCCGGATCGCGCAGACGTTCCGTCGCGGACGCGTGCTGCTGGTCGGCGACGCCGCCCACGTCCGCACGCCGGGCGGGAACCTCGGCGAAGGCTTCGGGGACATCGCCAACCTCGGCTGGAAGCTGGCGGCGACGCTCCGTGGCGACGCGGGCGAGGCCCTGCTCGACTCCTACGACGCTGAGCGGCGCCCGCACAACTGGCGGGTCGCCGACCATGCCCTGCAGCGGGCGGAGTCCGCCGAGCACGCGGTCCGGCGGATCCGCGCCGGCGGGGTGCCGACCGACGACGACACCAGCGAGGCCGCGGACGCCAGGCGGGTGGAGATCGGCCGACTGCTCGACGGCGAGGGGCCCACGCCGGGGGTCACCTTCGACGAGCGCTACGACGCCTCGCCGGTGGTCGCCTACGAGCCGGGGCAGCACCAGGCAGACCCGCCGTGGAGTCCGTTCGTCTACTCACCGACCGGCGCCCCGGGACACCGGGCTCCCAACGGCTACCTCGACCCGTACGGGGGCACGCTCTACGACCGGTTGGGCTCCTCTTTGACACTGCTGGTGCTCGGCCAGGACCAGGCGGCGGTGGCGCCCTTCCTCGCGGCAGCGCGCGAGCGGAGGATCGGCCTGGAGGTGATCCATCTCGCCGACGCGGACGCCCGGGCCGCGTACGGCCGCGACTACGCGCTCGTCCGGCCCGACCTGCACGTGGCGTGGCGCGGTGACGGGATCGTCGCCGGCTCCGAGAGCGAGGCCGGCGCGCTGCTCGACCTGGTCTACGGCCGCGTCTCGACTGCGGCGGACGACCTCGCTCCGGGTCGGCGCGAGCTGGCCGGGGTCGGGTCGGCGGACCGATGACCCGGAGCCTGAAGCTCGGTGCCGTCCTGGTCGGGGTGGGGGACGGCGGTGTGCCCAACCTCTGGCGCGACCCCGCGGTCCCGACCGACGCCAGCGTGGACCTGGACTGGTACACCCGGCAGGCCCGCCAGGCGGAGGCGGCGGGCTTCGACTTCGTCTTCCTGGTCGACAGCCAGTACGTCGACGCCGACTACCCGCACCACCACCTGAACCGGCTGGAGCCGCTCACCCTGCTCTCGGCCCTGGCGGCCCGGACGGACCGGATCGGGCTGGTGGCCACGGTCAGCACGACCTACGCGGAGCCGTGGGACATCGCCCGCAAGGTCGGCTCGCTGGACCTGATCAGCCGTGGCCGCGCCGGCTGGAACATCGTCACCAGCATCGACCCTGGCACCGCCGGCAACTTCGGCCGCGACGCGCACGAGGGCTACCCGACCCGCTACCGCCGCGCCCAGGAGAACGTCGAGGTGGTGACGGGTCTCTGGGACTCCTACGAGCCGGACGCGTTCAGCACCGACAGGACAGCACCCCGCTTTCTGGACCCGGCCAAGCAGCACCGGCTCGACCACGTCGGGGAGTTCTACACCGTCGGCGGCCCGCTGAACCTGGTCGCCTCGCGGCAGGGCCGACCGGTGCTGGTGCAGGCCGGCGCGTCGGAGGCCGGACGCGAGCTGAGCGCGCGGGTCGGTGAGGTGATCTTCAACTTCTGCCGCGACGCCGCCGAGGGCAAGGACTTCGCCGACGACATCCGCGGCCGACTCGCGGCTCACGGCCGTAGCCCGGACGAGGTGATCATCCTGCCGGCGGCCTCGATCGTGATCGCCGACACGGACGAGCGGGCGCAGGAGATCGCCGCTGAGCGGCGGGCCGGGATCGACCTCGCCGTGCCGCTGTTCCAGCTGCGCCGGACCTTCGGCGGCCACGACTTCGCGTGCTACGACCTCGACGTCGCGTTCCCGCTGGTCGACGCGTCGAGCTCGGGAGGGGCGCTCAGCGGCGCCGCCGCCCTGCAGCAGGACGCCGTCGAGAGGGGGCTCACCCTGCGCGAGGTGCTGCTGAGCCTGACCGACCCGCACTGGGCCACCTTCGTCGGCTCGCCACGCACCATCGCCGACGAGCTCGAGGGGTGGTACGTCGCCGGGGCCGCCGACGGGTTCAACGTCTTCGTCCACCACCCGGGGGACTTCGACCGGTTCACCGCCGAGGTCGTCCCTGAGCTCGTGGCCCGCGGCGTCGTCCGCGACGGCTACCTCGGCGCCACGCTGCGCGACCACCTCGAACTGGAGGTCCCGGTGAACCGGCACCTCGCCGCCCGGGGCGACATCGCACCCACCCCTCAGACCCATCCCGTACCCCACCCCCGACGCAAAGGCAGCTGATCTCATGACCGACCGCAAGCTCCACCTGGCTCTGGCCCTCTACGGGGTCGGCGGGCCCGGGCAGCGCAACCTGTGGAAGGACCCGCGCGTCCCGAACGACGCCAGCACCGACATCGACTGGTACATCGCGAACGCCCGGATCGCCGAGGAGGGCCGCTTCGACCTGATCTTCGTCGTCGACAGCCAGTACATCAACGCGACCTACCCGCCGCACTACCTGAATCGGCTCGAGCCGCTCACCCTGCTGTCGGCGCTGGCCGTGGCCACGCGGAACATCGGCCTGGTCGCCACCGCGACCTCGTCGTACAACTCACCCTTCAACCTGGCCCGACGGCTCGCCTCCCTCGACCAGATCAGCCACGGCCGGGCCGGCTGGAACGTCGTGACCTCCTTCGACCCCGGCGTCGCCGGGAACTTCGGGCTCGACGAGCACTACGACTACGACACCCGCTACGCCCGCGCCCTGGAGTTCGTGCGGGTCGCCCAGGGCCTGTGGGACTCCTACGAGGACGACGCGTTCGTCGCCGACGTGGCGGCCGGCCGCTTCCTCGATCCCGACAGGCTGCACGCTCTCGACCACGAGGGAGAGTTCTTCAAGGTCGCCGGGCCGCTCAACGTCTCCCGGTCGCCCCAGGGTCAGCCGGTGATCTTCCAGGCCGGCGTCTCCGAGCAGGGCCGCAACTTCGCGGGCGAGGTGGCCGAGGGCATCTACACCCACGCCGGGTCGATCGCCGAGGGTGCCGAGTTCGGCCGCGACATCCGTCGGCGGATCGCCTCGAAAGGTCGCGACCCGGAGCAGCTGCGGATCTTCCCCGGCGGCCATCCCGTCCTGGGGCCGACGGAGGACGCCGCGCGGCGTCTGGACCGGGAGCAGTGGGAGTCCGACAACGACTTCCCGCGCAAGCTGGAAGGCTTTGCCCGTCCCTTCGGCGTCGACTTCGCCGTGCTGGACCCGGACGCCCCGTTCCCAGACCTGGGCACCACCGGCGACAACAGTCGCGGGGACCGGGTGAAGGAGATCAAGCGGGTGGCGCGGGAGGAGCGGCTCACCCTCCGCCAGACCGTCGAGCGGTTCAGCCAGTACCGCGGCAACCCGTTCGCCGGCACTCCCGACACCGTCGCCGACACGATCGAGGAGTGGTTCGACGCCGGTGCCCTCGATGGGCTCAACGTGTCGTTCCGGCTGACCGAGCAGCTGTCGGAGTTCGTCGAGCAGGTGGTGCCGAGGCTGCAGGCCAAGGGGATCTTCCGGACGGCGTACGAGGCCACCACTCTGCGCGGCCTGCTGGGGCTGCCCGTTCCGGAGAACCGCTACGCCGCAGCGCGGCGGGCGGCCGGGCCGCGCCCCGAGCAGGCCGCCCCGGCGCGTGAGGAGGCCTTCGCGTGACGTCCCCACTGACCTCGAACCACCCGGCGCTCGGAGAGGACGACGCTGCCATCACGCCGGAAGAGTTCCGGTCGGTCTTCCGCAGGCACCCGGCCGGCGTGGCGGTGATTACCGGCTGGTCGGGTGACCGGCCGTTCGGCTTCTCCGCCACCTCGGTGATCTCGGTGTCGGCCGCGCCCCCGGTCGTGGCCTTCTCGGTGCAGGCGAGCTCGTCCTCGTGGCCAGGGCTGGCCGCCGCGGACTCCGTGGTGATCAGCCTGCTCTCGGCCGCTCAGGCCGACCTGTCGGCCCGCTTCGCGACCCGCGGCATCGACCGCTTCGCGGCCGGCGGCTGGCACCGGCTACCGAGTGGCGAGCCGGTGGTCACAGGCGCCGCCTCCTGGTTGCGGGGCACGGTGGTCGAACGCATCCCGGTCGGGGGGTCGTACCTGGTCGCGGTCCGCGTGGTGGCCACGGGCGGCGCGGAGCAGACGGACCCGCTCGTCTACCTCGACCACGCCTACCACCGGCTCGACGAGTCGACCGCTCTCTGAGTGGGCACGGCCGCCCGTCGTCGGGATTCCCTGGTTAACTGATAGGGAATACCGGCTACCGGGGCGCCCCCCCGCCGCTCACCTACCGAAAGAGGCCCTCGTGCCCAAGCAGACCGTCCCCTTCGCTGTCCGTGGTCAGGGAACCGGCGTCGCCCAGAACGTGACCGTGGTGGGCGAGCACGCGCACACGTTCACCTCGGACACCTACCCGGCCTTCGGAGGCGCCGACGCCGCTCCCAGCCCGCTCGCCTACACCCTGGGTGCGCTGACCTCGTGCAACCAGATCGCCGCCCAGCTGGTCGCGAAGGACCTCGGGGTACGGCTCGGGGAGTTCACGATCTCGGCGGTGGGCGACTTCGACCCGTCCGTCTTCGTGGGCGGAGTCGAGGGGAACGCGAACTTCGACTCCGTGACCGTCGAGGCGTCGGTCCAGACCGACGCCGACGCCGCGACCTTCGCCACCTTGGTGTCGGAGCTCGAACGGCGTTGTCCGGTCACCCAGCTCTTCAAGCGCAGCGGCCTGGAGTTCACCTCGACGTGGACGGCGCTCCCGCTCGAGCCGTGAGGACCCTGGTCCCCACCCTGGGTCCAGGTCAGGTCGGCATCGGGCGGGCGTGACGTTCGACGGCGGTCAGCACCCGCAGGGCGTTCCCGCCGAGGATCCCCTCCACCTCTGCGGGGACGAACCCGCCGTCGAGGAGGGCGCAGGTCACGCGGGGCAGGTCGGCCTCACCGCCGTACCCGGCCATCACTCCCGGTACGCCGTTCAGGTCGGTGCCGATGGCGAGGTGCTCGGGACCGATGGCGCCGGCGATGTGCCTCGCGTGGGCCACCAGCTCGGGCAGGTCGCGCACGCCGGTGCGGCGGGCCCGGAACGGCCACAGGCCGATGACGCCTCCCGTCGAGGCGACCGCCGCGAGCTCGACGTCGCTGAGGTAGCGCGGGAAGTCCTGCAGGGCCCGGGCGCCGGCGTGGGAAGCCACGACCGGGGCCGCAGCGGCGTCGACCACGCCGAGCAGGGTCGCCCGGTCGCAGTGCGCGACGTCGACCAGGACGCCGCGCTCGCTCAGACGCTCGACGACCCGGACGCCGAGCGGGGTCAGTCCCGGCTCGGAGCGGCGGCGGACCGGCAGCGGGCCGGCGTACCGCTGCCAGGGCAGGCAGGTCGTGCCGAGGGCGTTGTCGCCGAGGTGGACCAGCCCGAGCGCCCGCACCCCCCGCTCGTACCAGGCGTCGACGCGGTCGACGTCGTCCCCGAGGGCGTCGCCACCCTCGACCCCGAGGAGCACGGCCGCTACGTCGTCGGCCCGAGCCCGCGCCAGGCCCTGGACCGAGCTGACGACCACCACGCCGGCCCGCGCAGCCTGGCGTTCGATCCGGCCGAGCTGGTGCTCGACGGCGTCCCACGGGCTGAGGCCGAGGTACCAGCGGGTCACGACCGGATCGCCGACCGCCATGGCCACGGCAGCGTCGACCCCGCCCTCGCCGAACGCGTCGAAGCCGACCTGCGGCGGAGCCGCAGGCGTCCCCGCCCGCCAGAGGGCGTGGAACGGCTGCGGGACGAAGCCGCGACCGTGCGTGTGCAGGTCGAGCACGAACGACTCCCGGTGCAGCCGTTCCCCGTCGAGGCGGCTCAAGCCTCGAACACGACCCGGCGCTCGCTGACCGAGGCGGGGGGCAGGTCGCTCCCGTTCGTCCGCTCGGCGCGTTCGGCGTGGTTCAGGAGGCGCCAGATCGCGGTGCCGAGGAGGTCCAGCTCGGTCGAGGCGTAGCGCTCACCGCCGAGGCTGCGGGTCCGCTCGGTCTGTCGCGCGAGGGCGTTGGCGTCCTGCCGGAGGATCCGTCGGCCCTGGAGCTGGACCACGGTCTGCACCACCGGGGCCGGCAGGGGTGAGGAGAAGCGGACGACGAACCAGGCGCGGGTGCGGAACGGTGAGAGCGGCAGCTGGACGAGCGTGTTCACGACCCGGAACCAGCCCTCGACGGCGTACTCGATCTGGGCGATCGACGGCAGCAGGAAGCGGTCCCAGTGGTCGAAGGTCCTGCTCGAGGTCTCCGGCAGCCGGAGCGGACCCATCCCGGCGGGCTCGCCGAGGTACTGCACCTCGACGCCCCCCTCGATCGGCCGGCGGACCGCGGTGATGGTGTTGCGCGTCTTCCCGCGGAACAGCCCGCCGTGCAGGAAGGCGGTGTGCGGGACGTCGAGGGCGTTCTCCAGCGAGGCTCGCAGAGTGGAGTCGAGGTCGCACCGGAAGACGGTCTCACCCGCTCCGCGGCCGTCCACCACCGGTAGGGAGTACGGGGACCGGGTCGGTTCGGCGTCCGGCTCACCCCACGCCCAGACGAACCCGTCCTGCTCGACGCATCGGTGGGCGGGGACGTGCCAGGTCGACTGCGTCCGCACCTGACGGAGCCCGGGCACCCGCAGGCACTGCCCGGCGCCGTCGTAGGACCAGCCGTGGTAGCCGCACTGGAGCAGGCCGTCGCCGGTGACCCGTCCGAGCGACAGCGGGTAGTTGCGGTGCCCGCACCGGTCCAGGACGACGGCCGGGACGCCGGCCGCATCCCGGAACACCGCGAGCGGGGTGTCCATGAGGGTGACGGCCAGCGGCTTGCGGCCGAGCTCGGTCGACCGGGCCACCGGATACCACCAACGCCGCGGGAACGCCACGGAGTGTGACCCGGGATCCATGGCTCCATCATGGCTCAGCGCGCCGCGTCAGGCCTCGGCGAGGAGTCCTCGGCGGCGAAGGACCGGCAACACCCCTTCGGCGAACCAGTAGGCCTCCTCGACGTGGGGGTACCCCGACATGACGAACTCCTCGACGCCCACCGCGGCGTACTCCCCGATGAGGCCGGCGACCTCGGTGTGGCTGCCGACGAGCGCGGTGCCGGCACCACTGCGCATCAGCCCGATGCCCGACCACAGGCCGGGGTGGATCTCGAGGGCCCGCGCGTCTGAGGGCGTCGTGCCGCCGTGCAGGGCGCGCATCCGCCGTTGGCCCTCGGACTCGCTGGCGGCGAGCACGGCCTGGGTCTGTCGCACCTCGGCCGGGTCGAGCTGCGCGAGCATGTCCTCGGCGACCCGCCACGCGTCCTCGGAGTGGTCGCGACTGATGGTGTGCAGCCTGACCCCGAAGCGCACGGTCCTGCCGGCCCGGGCGGCCAGGTCGCGGATCCGGTCGACCTTCTCGGCCACGTCGGTCGGCGGCTCGCCCCAGGTGAGGTAGACGTCGACGTGCTCGGCCGCGACGACGCCGGCAGCCGGGGACGAGCCGCCGAGATAGATCGGCGGGACCGTGGCGGGCCGCCGCGTACGGGCGTCCTCGACGTCGTAGAAGGAGCCCGAGAAGTCGGTGCCCTCCGCGCCGAAGCAGCCGCGGAACACCTGAAGGAACTCGGCGGCCCGCGCGTAGCGGCTGTCCTTGTCGATCCGGTCGCCGAAGCGCAGCTGCTCGGACCGGTCCCCGCCGACCACCACGTTCAGCAGCAGCCGGTCGCCCGAGAGCCGCTGGAAGGTCGAGGCCATCTGCGCGAGCAGCGTCGGGGTGATGAGCCCGGGCCGCAACGCGACGAGGAACCTGAGGCGCTCGGTCTCCGCGAGCAACGCTGAGGCGACCACCCAGGCGTCCTCGCACGGGGTGCCCGTCGGGGTCAGTACGGCATCGAAGCCGAGGCCCTCCGCCGTCCGGGCCACGTGGGCCAGGTAGCGCAGGTCGGGCTCACGGAAGCGGCCCGCGGTGTCGATCGAGCCGCCGGCCCGTCCGAGGTCGGCCGGGACGCTGTGTCCGCCGCCGACGAGCGAGCGGCTGTCGCCGGTCGTGGGCAGAAACCAGTCGAAGGTCAGGGTCATCGGTCACTCTCGGTCGGGGCGTGGGTCACGTCGCGGGAGCCGGTGAGGGCGGCGGTCACAGCTGCGGACCTCGGGGCGGACGCTCGCCCCGCACGGCCCACCGCCCGAGGTGCTGCAGCTTCCAGCGCACCGGGTCGTGGAGGGTGTGGGTACGCGCGTTGCGCCAGTGGCGGTGCAGGTTCAGCCGATCGTCGCTGGCCCGGGTGCCGCCCAGCTCGAACAGCGCGTTGGTGACGGAGATCGCGGCCCGGTCGGCCAGGACCTTCGCCGTGGCGACCGCGAGCGACGCTTCGCTCGACGCCGAGTCGTCACGTCGTTCCTCAGCCAGGTCGCAGGCGTGCCCGGCCACGCCGAGGGCCGCCTCGGCGGCGCGGACCTCGACCTCCAGCTCGCCGAAGCGCTGCACGAGCAGCGGGTCGAGGTCGGCCCGGTCCACCTGGGCCTCGAACCACGGTCGCGACGAGGTCCGGACGAACTCGGCCGTCTCCGTGAGAGCCGCGCGGGCGATTCCGACGTCGATGGCGGCATGCAGGCCCTGGGCCAGGGCGCCGTAGCCGTAGGGGCCGGTGACCGCCGCCCGCCGGGGCGCGAGGTGTGAACGCGGCAGCCGGACCCGCGAGAAGAGGACGGTGCCACTGGCGGTGGTGCGCTGACCCATGCCGGTCCAGTCGTCGACGATGGAGACGCCGGGAGTGTCCGCCGGCAGGAAGCCGACCTGGTCGTTGCCCTCGGCGTCGCGGGCCAGCACGGCCAGCCAGTCGGCGCACAGGCTTCCCGTGCAGTAGAACTTCTCGCCGTCGACCACGGCGTCCTCGCCGTCGAACCTCACCGCGGTGGCCAGATCGGTGATCGTCCGGCCGCCGCGCTCGGACTGCGCGTTCGCGACCCGCGCCCCGGCGAGCACCGCGGCGAACAGCTCGTCCTTCAGCTCCACCGAGCCCGCCAGCGCGGCCAGGCGGAGGTAGACGAAATGGCTCTGCGGGATCTGCGCGAGGTTGGGGTCGGCGGTCGCGAGGAGCCGCGTGATCTCAAAGGCGGCGGCGGCCCCGCCGCCGACACCGCCGTGCGCGCGGGGGACCGTGACGGCCAGCACACCCGCCCGGGAGAGCTGGTCCAGCTCGGCCCGTGGCAGCTGCCGGTTGCGGTCGCGCTCCGCGGCCCCGCGGGCGATCTGGGGCAGAAGCCGCCGGGTGACCTCGACCAGAGCCGCGGCGGTCACGCCGGGTCCGTCGTGGAGTCGGCGGACAGGGTCGACGACCAGGGGCATGCGTGCGACATCGTGCTCCACCCTAGCCGCGGCGGCCGGGTTCCCTACTGTTCCTGCCGACATGATCTGGCTCGGCTCTGCCGGCGACGGCGTCGTGGACCTCGTCGGAGCCCAACGGGTGGAACCGCCGGAGCCAGCCGGACTCCGCCCCGTCGTCGAGGTAGTGCTCCGGTCGACGGGGGAAGCAAGGCTCCTCCGGGGAGTCGACGTCGGGGCGGAAGAGCTCGTCGTCGAGCGCCTCGCTCACGACGCTGGCCGCGGTCGCCGCGGCCCTGCTCGACCAAGAACAGGCCGAAAAACGACAGGGTGAGTGCCGCGTTTCCTGACCCCAACCGCCGCCACGCCGGGTGGCGCTCGCGGAGCAGCTCCACCTCGTCCTTGTCCACAGGTCGACCTTTCGGCTCTTGGCCGTCACGAAGGCCTCGTGGCGCGCGACCCCTGGCAGCCGAGGCGACGGTTCCTGGCGGAGTCATCTCAGGCTCAAGCACGCCCAGCGGACGCCGGCACGCGCGGCGGCGGCGTCGGAAAAAGTCTTGAAGAAGATTCAGGCTCGGCTGTCGATCCGGCGGCAGAGTGTTCGTCGTAGCTATGACGGAGCCGGACAGGCCGGCCCGCGACCCAGTGCAGGAGGCAGTTCCATGTCCCAGTACATCGTCCTCATCTACGAAGACCAGACGCGCTACGCCACCATGTCGCCCGAGGCGTGGGGCGCGCTGATCGATGCGCACAGCACGTTCGTCAAGCAGATCTCCGAGCTCGGTGGGTCCATGACGGGCGGGGGGGCGCTCGCGTCCGTGACGACGGCCACCACGATCAAGGGTGGCGGCACGGTGACGGACGGCCCGTTCGTCGAGTCCAAGGAGGCCTTGGGCGGCTACTACTCGTTCGAGGCGCGCGACCTCGACCACGCCGTCGAGATCGCCAAGCTCTGCCCGGCCCCCTTCGGCGGCGTCGAGGTCCGCCCGCTCGTGGACCCGTCGACGAACCCGTTCTGATCGCTCCCAGCGACGAGCCGACCGCGTCCGCCACGCAGGCGGACGCGGTCGCGGCCGCGCTCGCGCAGGCCCACCGCTCCGAGTGGGTCTTCGTGCTGTCCGCCACGGTGCGCGTCGCGGGCGACCTGGACGTCGCGGAGGAGTGCGCGCAGGAGGCGTACGTCAGCGCGCTGCAGGCCTGGACCCGGGACGGCGTCCCGGAGCGACCCGGCGCGTGGCTGACCACGGTGGCGCGGAACAAGGCGCTGGACCGGTTGCGTCGCGAGGTCACCCTCCGGCGCAAGCTCCCGCTGCTCGTGGAGCCGGCGACCGTCGACCCGCACGACCCGGCCGACCTGGACTGGCCCGACGCGGTGCCGGACGACCGGCTCCGGCTGGTCTTCACCTGCTGCCACCCCACCCTCGCCCCCGAGGCCCGCGTCGCCCTCACCCTGCGCCTGGTCTGCGGCGTTCCCACGCCTGAGGTCGCCCGGGCCTTCCTGGTGTCCGAGCCGACGATGGCGGCACGGATCACCCGGGCCAAGAAGAAGATCTCCGAAGCGCGGATCCCCTACCGGGTTCCGGGCCGGGCGGAGCTGCCCGAGCGCCTGGACAGCGTGCTCACCGCCGTCCACCTGCTCTTCAGCACCGGCCACACGGCCGGCGAGGGGGACGCGCTCGTCCGTGAGGAGCTCTGCGACCGGGCCCTGCACCTCGCGCGCACCCTCGCCGCGCTGCTCCCCGAGCGGGCCGAGACCCGCGGCCTGCTGGGCCTGCTGCTCCTCACCGACGCACGCCGGGTCACCCGGACCGACGAGCAGGGCCGGCTGCTCCTGCTCGCCGACCAGGACCGGACGCGCTGGGACCAGCGCGCGATTCTGGAGGGGCTCACGGTGACGGCCGGGGCGCTGGCGTCCGGCCCACCGGGGCGGTTCACCCTGCAGGCGGCGATCGCCGGCGTGCACGCGATGGCGCCGTCCCTGGAGCAGACCGACTGGCCGCGCGTCGTGCATCTCTACGACCGGCTGCTGGCGGTGTGGAACACCCCGGTGGTCGCGCTCAACCGGGCCGCCGCCGTGGCGTTCGCCGACGGTCCGGCCGCCGCCCTGCCGCTCCTCGACGAGCTGGCGAACGATCGCCGGCTCGCCGACTACCCCTACCTCCCCGCCATCCGCGCCGACCTGCTGCGCCGTCTCGGCGATGCCGCCGGCGCGGCTCAGTCGTACCGGCGCGCGATGGAGCTCACGGCGAACGCCGCGGAGCGCGCCTTCCTGGAGCAGCGCCTGGTCGAGGTCAGCCGCGCCGCCGGCGCCGGGCCCGCGCCCGGCTGAGGACAGCGGGCTCGACGGTCACCGCGTCGCGGCCCTGCCTGGGCTCCCGCGTCGCACCCCTGGCTCGGGTTCTCCCCCGCGTCCCGGTCGTCGCCCGAGGGCTCGCAGGTGGATCTGATGGCGAAGCCACTCGAGGTCCAGCTCGGTGCCGAGCAAGTCGCCGGACCGGCGCCTGGCATGTGTATTGCTCTAGCCGGGTACACAAACAGAATCGAGTGTGGCCGAGCCGGCGAGACATCCACTTTGTCCGTCTTGAATGTGGTGACATGGCCGGAGTGCCGTCGAGCCGAGCAACCCCGCGACAGTGGGTGGAGCCAAGGGGACTCGAACCCCTAACCCCCTGCTTGCAAACGACAAGGGCCACACGGGTGGAGGCGCCGGCTGAGCGTGAAAGTGTCCAGCACGGTCCGGCTGTGACCACCCAGCCTCGGGAGGGTAGTCGCTCACTTAGTCACTCGGTCCTGGTTGCTTGCGACCGCTGCGAACGGCTTGCGGTGCCTCCGCGCGGTGGCGCTGCTCGGTCCGGTGGGTCAAGGGTTGGCCGACGTCCCGCCGCTTCGCGAAACTGCAGGCAACCGATAGTCCGGGACATCGCCGCGAAAGGCCCGTCGACGACAGTTCCCCCTCGCATGTTCACGGTCACTAAGCGGATGGCGTCAGCCACCAACTGAGGAATGGAGCCAGACGGTGTGCGTGTGTCCGCAGACGTTCCCGGCCCTGGACGGAATCTGCTTCGGTAAAACCGGGAAAGCCGAGAAGGTCGGGAGGCCGACATCGAGGAGCTGTGCGGAGTGGACTCCAGCCAGCTTGGTGCCGGCGAAAGGGGCCGGGTGGGGCGGGGCCAACGCGCGGTGGTCGCGACGCGACGGCACATCTGTCGGCGGAGATGGGCGGGCGAGCGCCGGGCCGGGCCGGGCCGGGCCGGGCCGGGTCATGATGGGCCGGCCCGGCACCCACCCGTTGCTGGGGGGCGGCCCGGGTCAGAGCCCGTCGAGGAGCTTCTTCATAGTGGCGATCTCAGCCTGCTGAGAGGTGGCGATGGTCCTGGCCATGGCGATCGCGTCGGAGTGTTTCCCGTCGCTGATCTCGGTCTTGGCCATCGCGATGGCGCCCTGGTGATGTGTGGTCATCATCTCCAGGAACCTCTTCTCGGCGTCCTTGCCCTTGGCCTGGTCGAACTTCTCCAGCTCGTCCGCGGTGGCCATCCCGTCCATGCCGCCGTGGTCCATGCCGTTCATGCCACCGTCGGCGCTCTGCCCCCAGGCGGTGAGCCAGCCCTTGAGCGTGGTGATCTCGGGCTGTTGGGCGTCCTTGATCTGCTGGGCGAGTGCGGTCGTCTCCGCGCTCACCCCGCTCTTGCCCAGCAGCGTCTCGCTCATCGCCACGGCCTGCTCGTGGTGAGGAAGCATCATCTGGGCGAACATCACGTCGGCGTCGTTGAACGCGGCCGCCGCGCTTGGGCTGCCTGAGGGCGCCGGCGACATCGGTGACATCGGGGCGGCGGCGGTGCCGGAGCCCATGCCTCCCATCCCGGCGGAGTTGTCGTTGCTCCCGCAGGCGGCGAGCCCGAGGGTCAGGCTCAGGGCGAGAGCAGTGAGCCCGGCCCTGGCTACGTGCTTGGTGTTCATCGGTTGTCTCTTCCGTGCAGATGGTGGACCCCCTCAGCTGGTGAGAGGGTCACCCCTCGACGCGGCACGGGTCGGCGGCAGCAGCGAGATGCCACGGACCGACAGGGTCAGGTGTACCGCGGAGGGATGAGGTGGACGCTGAGCTGCTCGGACCGGCTCACGTCCGAAGGATCGACAGCTCCGTCAGGGACATCGCAGGGACGCGGCGGCGACCCACCAGCCCGAGATGCGGCCGCCACCGCGGTAGTGGCGGGGCAAGACGTAGCCGCGGCAGCACCAACCACCAGAACAGCACCAGCAGCGTCAACGTGAGAACGCATGAGGCGAAGATCATCGCGTGGTCCCCGGCACAGCCGGCACAGCCGTTGTCGCCGGCCGATCCGACCGCCGACACCTTCTCGGGCCTTGAACCCGCCGCCTGGACCAGCTCTGTCGCCTTGTTGGGTTCAACGGCCACGCCGGGTTCGACGGCCATGCGGGATGAGGGACCGGTGGCCGTGGCCATACTCATGCCGGTCGGGTGGTCGTGGCTGCTGGAGGGCGCCACGAACATGTGGCCGAGGGAGAGCTGGTGCATGGCGATGACGCCGAGTGCGGCGACGCCCAGTACCAGGCCTACGAACAGCCGGTGCCACCCGGCGCGCTCGAGCCGGGACTGCGTGAACTGAGGGGTGGTCGTTGGCCGTACGCGCACCGCACCGCCCCTTCCTGGTCAGCATCCCTGTACACCTCTGGGGGGGTGTAGCGGTGATCGGCTTCGGGGCGAAGCCTACCCCCAGGGGGTATATCTCACATAGCGGGCTTCTGGCTGCGCGGTCCTGGCCTAGCTGATCCTGATCCCTTGTTCGGGGTGGCAATGCGCAGCAGGTCGCGGGCGGGGCCGCTGGGGCGTTGGCCCGTCGGCCAGATCGCGTGGAGCAGTCGGGTCAGATCGGCCCCGCGGACCGTGACCTCGACGAGGGTGCCGCGGCTCAGGTCGTCGCCGACCGCGAGCCGGCTGAGGACGGCTGGGCCGGCGCCCGCGGCGACGGCGGACCGGACTGCGCTGGTGGTGGAGAGCTCGAGCAGGGGTGCGGCCATGGGTGGGTAGGCGGACAGGGCCGCCTCAAGTGCGGTCCGGGTGCCGGAGGTCGGCTCGCGGTGAACCAGCCGCGTGCCCGCCAGCTCCTGCGCGTCGATGCCTCCGCGACGGCGCCGCCAGGGGTGCGTTGGTGCGACGACCACGACGAGCCGGTCGGTGGCGACCACCTGGCTGTCGAGTCCGTGACCCACCTGCGGGCCTTCGACGAAGCCGAGGTCCGCCTGGTGCGCGAGCATGACCTGCTCGACCTGTGCCGAGTTCATCGCGTGCAGGCTGACCGCGGTCTCCGGGCGCTCAGCGGTGAGCCGGACCAGCCAGCGCGGCAGCAGGTGCTCCGCGACGGTCATGCTCGCGGCGACGCGCAGCTGCTGCTCGCTGGTCGCCCGCAACGAGGCGATGCCCGCGTCCAGCACCTCGGCCGCCTCCAGCACGGTCCGGGCCCAGCCTGCCACCAGGACGCCGTTCGGGGTCAAGCAGGAACCACGTGCCGTCCGCTCGACCAGCGGGACGCCGACCAGCCGCTCGATGGTTCGGATCCGGGCCGACACCGCCGGCTGGCTGATGCCGTGCGCCGTGGCCGCACGACCCAGGGAACCGCTTACGGCCACCTGCAGCAGCAGCGCCAGGCTGTCGAGCCCAGGAACATGGGGCGAGACCATGCAGCCAACCTATGACAAGCCATCCAGTCACTCAATGGGTCCATCGGTCCGCGACGTCTACTGCACGCCGCCAGGAGCACCGACGATGGACCTATGACTGCACCAGGTGACACCCCCATTCTGCAGAGGTCCGGCGCCACGCCCATCCTGCGGCGCCGGAGCCAGTGCCGGCCTGGGTGCGACCTCGCGCCAATGGACCTGCGGCATCTGTTCGGGCACCATCAACCGGGCGACCGCCGAGCTGCCGCGTGGCCGGGTCTGCTGGCCGTGGCCGCAGCGACCGCCGTCGCCTTCGGCGTCGCCCACCTCGTGCCCGCGCTGAACCCGTCGACGGTGGCCGTCGTGCTCGGAGCCCTGGCCGCGAACCTCGGCCTCCACCGGCCTTTGCTGCACGCCGGAACCCATGTGGCCTCGCACCGGTTGCTGCGGATCGCGGTGGTCCTGCTCGGGCTCCAGCTGGCGCTGCCGCAGCTGGTCGACCTCGGGCTTGCCGGTCTGGGTGTCGTCGTGGCCACCGTCGCCGTCACCTTCTTCGGGACCCGGCTGATCGGCCGGCTCCTCGGCATCCCCCGCGCCCGCTCGCTGCTCATCGCCACCGGCTTCTCCATCTGCGGGGCCTCGGCGGTCGCAGCCATGTCCGATGTCGCCGATGGCGACGAGGACGACACCGCCGTCGCCATCGCCCTGGTCACGCTCTGCGGCAGCCTCGCCATCGTGCTGCTGCCGCTGCTGCGTGGACCGCTCGGTCTCGACCCGTCCGACTTCGGCCGCTGGGTCGGTGCCAGCGTCCACGACGTGGGCCAGACCGTTGCCACCGCCAACCGGGTTCCCGGCGCCCTGACCACCGCGGTCGTGGTGAAGCTGAGCCGCGTCGTCCTGCTGGCCCCGTTGGTGGCCGGAGTCGGGCTGGTCGCGCGTCGCCGCGCCTCCGCCGCTGCGCCCGGCGGCAGTAGGCGGGCGCCGGTGGTGCCGCTGTTCGTGGTCGGGTTCCTGGCCGCCATCGCCGTCAGCAGCACCGACGTCCTGCCGGCTGAGGTGCTCGCGGTCGCCAAAGAGGTCCAGGTGGTGCTGCTGGTGGCTGCGCTCGTCGGTCTGGGTACAGGCATCCACGTGTCCACCCTCCGCCGCACCGGCGGCCGGGCGCTCGTTCTCGCGCTTCTCTCGTGGGTCCTCGTCGGAGCCACTGCCTACGCGGGAGTGCTCCTCGTCCGGACCTGACCGACCTCGCAACCGCCCAGCCGCCACCCGAACAGGAAGGGCTCGAACGCCTCATGAGCGACCCGCCGCAGCCCGGCTCAGACACTCGCACGCGTGACCACCTCGCCAACGAGCGGACCTACCTTGCGTGGCTCCGAACCGGGGCAAGTGCAATGCTCGTCGGGCTGGCCGTAGCCCGTTTCCTCGACAACGACCGGGCCGATGCGGCCGGCGTCGACCTGCTGCCACTACTGGCCGGCGCGCTGCTGGTGGCGGTGGGGGCGGTCGGAATCGGTTACGGCACCCTTCGCTGCCGTCGCGTCGCTGCCGACATCGAGGCTCACCGCCGGACGCGTAGCGGTCAGACCGGCTTTGCCGTCGCGGCCTCCACCTTGCTGGTCCTCGCCCTCGTCGCTGCCCTCGTCCTGCTCGTGGTCGACCAGGCCTGAACGCCCCAACGACCGATCCGTCCCGGCCGGCCCTGCTACGAAGGAGTACCGATGAACTGGTCCAAGCGTCCCGACTCGATCGTCCACCAAGACGACCCGTACAACGCCGAGCCGACTCCGCAGGCCCTCGACGGGCACCTGCTGACCCCCCTCGATACGTTCTACAGCCGCAACCACGGGCCCATCCCGACCCTCGACCCTGACCGGTGGCGGCTTCGGGTCGACGGGCTCGTCAAGCATTCCCTCGACCTGTCCCTCGCCGCGCTGCAGCGGCGCTACCCCATCCGGACGATGGTCGCGACCCTGCAGTACGCCGGCGCCCGCCGCGTCGACTTGATGGATGTGCGCGAGATCCCCGGTGAAGCCCCGTGGGGTCCTGGGGCCACTTCCACCGCCGAGTGGACCGGTGTCGCGCTGTGCGACGTCCTTGCCGACGCGGGCCTCCAGAGCGGCGCCGAGCATGTCGCGTTCGAAGCCCCCGACTCGTCTCAGATCGCCAACCCGCCGCAGACCTACGGAAGCTCCATCAGCATCCCAAAAGCCACCAGCCCCGAGGTGCTGCTGGCCTGGGGCATGAACGGGCAGGCGCTACCGGCCGCCCACGGCGCCCCGGTCCGCGTCGTCGTGCCCGGCTACATCGGCGCCCGCAGCGTCAAGTGGGTCAGCCGCATCACCGCCCAGACCGAGCCGTCCTCGAACTACTTCCAAGCCACCGCGTACCGTTTGTTGCCGGCCGAGGCCGACCCCAGTACCGCAGGTCCCGGTGACGGCCTGTCACTCAGCTCGGTCGCCCTCAACTGCGACATCCTCAGCCCGGCCGACGGCGCCGTCCTACCCGCCGGCCCCAGCCTTGTGAGCGGGTACGCCTACGCCGGCGACGACCGCAGCGTCGTCCGGGTCGACCTCTCGACCGACGACGGCAGCAGCTGGCAGCAGGCGGACCTCACCTACAGCGGACCGTGGGCCTGGTCGCTCTGGCGAGCCTCATTGCAACTGCCAGTCGGCACGTCACGCATCACCGTCCGGGCCTGGGACTCCACCGGCGCTACCCAGCCCGAACGCGCAGCGGCGCTGTGGAACCCCAAGGGCTACATCAACAACGCCTGGGGCCACATCACCATCACCTCCTACTGAGAAGAGGGCCCCGCCTGAGTCAGGGCGCTCCTTCGATCTGCGAGCGTCCGCTGGTGGTTGGCTCTGGTCAGCGGTGGTCGTGGTGCGGATCGCTAGAGTGCGGGCGCTCCTGAGCGGAGTCGTCGTGATGGTGAACCTGGCTTCCGGAGTGGTTCATCTGGTCGTGGCCGGCGTGGTCGCCGCCGGCCATGTCGTCGGGGCCGCCGCCCATCATCTTCATCATCGCGGGGCCTCCGCTGCGCAGGAATCGCACGACGAGGACGGCAGCGAGGAGCAGGAAGGCGATGTTGAGGTAGGTCGTGTAGTTCCAGGAGATCTGGGCCATCTCCACGCGGGCGTGTCGCTGCGCGGGGACGAGGCCGAGGACGCCGAAGAGGATCTCGACGACGTAGCCGGCCACGACGCTGGCGAGGTAGAAGGTTCCGGCCAGGAAGGCAGCCATCCTGGCGCCGTAGTACTTCCGGTAGATGACCAGGACGGGCAGGATCAGCAGGTCGGCGAAGATGAAGCTGACGACGCCGCCGAAACTGATGCCGCCGTTCCACAGGACCGCGGCCAGGGGCACGTTGCCGATGGAGCAGACGAAGCTGAGCACGGCGACGACCGGCCCGATGATGGGCCCCCAGATCTTGGCCAGCAGCGGGTGGTCGACCAGGAAGAAGGACCGCCAGAAGGTTTCGGGCACCCAGGCCGCGACGGCGCCGGCGATAAGCAGGCCGATGACGATGTCGCGGAGCACCGCTGCCCACTCCATGACGAAGATGTGGCTGACCGAGGTGAAGCCCTTGGTCGAGGTGAGCCGGCGCCACAGCGAACCCGATCCGCCGACCGTCATGTCCATGGCGGCGTGGCCCTCCATCGACCCGGCGACGCCCTGGGCAGCCTGCTGGCGAGCCTCGTCAAGGAGACGGGGCTTGAGGAAGAAGTGGAACAGCAGCGCGAGCACGATGATCATGACCGGGCCGCCGGTGAACTCAGCGGCGGCGAACTCCCAGCCCATCAGCAGGACCAGGATGATGCCCAGCTCGATGACGAGGTTGGTCGACGCGATCTGGAACGCCATCGCGGCGGCGAAGTTGGCGCCCTTGCGGAACAACGAGCGGGCCAGCGCCACCGCGGCGTAGGAGCACGACGAGGACGCGGCGCCGAGGCCGGAGGAGATGGCGAGAGCCTTCGGGCTGCTGCTGCCCATCAGCCTGGTGATCGACTCGCGGCGGACCACGGCCTGGACCGCGGCGGAGAGCGTGAAGCCGAGGATGAGGGCCCAGGTGATCTCCCAGGTCATCGACCCGGTGAGCTCGAGGGCGTGCAGAACGGCGTGCCAGATGTTCATCAGTCGTCCTCCCCGTCCTGGTCGGCCCGGGTGATCTGCACCAGTTGGCGGAAGCAGTGGTCGCGGAGCGGCTCAGGGAAGCCGGCGGCGAGGCGGTAGAAGACGACGCGGCCCTGCTTGCGGGTGGCGACGAGCCCGGCGGTGCGCAGGATCTTGAGGCCGTAGCCGACCGCGTCCTCGGTGGCGTCGAGCGCGAGCGCGAGATCCCCGACGCAGAGCTCGTCGACCTCATCCAGGGCGTAGAGGACACGCGAGCGGACCGGGTCGGCTAACAGCGACAGAAGTGCCGCCAGTCGGCCGGCGTCGTCGGCCGAGAGACCCCGGGATCGCGCTTTGGCGACCCGTTCGGGGTCCACGGGATGGTCGTGGGGCTCCGTGTTGATTGAGCTGTTTCGAGTGTTCGGCACGACTCTTCCTTCCGCTTCTCCGTCGTAGGCCGGTCATCCGTACGGCTGGACGGATATGCAGGTGAACAGAAGGGGCGGCTCCGGCATTCCCATCGTGCTCAGGCGAGGGAGAGGAACAGCTTTTCCATCTTCTGGGTGTCGAGGCTCTCGGCGCCGTCCTCGGCGATGCACTGCTTGAGCCCGGTGGCCACGATGGCGAAGCCGGCTCGGTCGAGGGCACGGCTGACGGCGGCGAGCTGGGTGACGACGGCTTCGCATTCCTGGCCTTCGTCGAGCATCCGGATCAGCCCGGCTAGTTGCCCCTGGGCACGTTTGAGCCGGTTGGCCACGGGACGGACCGCCTCAGAATCGAGCTGGACCATCAGCGGGTCGCCTCCGCGGTGAGGCAGTCGAGGGCAGCGTGGAGCAGTTGCGCGGCACTGGCCGCGACGCCCCGGAGCTCGCTGCCGTTGGTCATCGGCTGCTTGGTCTGCCGGTCGACGGCGTTCCGGGGCACGCTCATCTGCGGTCGCCTCCTGCGTGTCGGTGCGGATACCCCAACGGGTATAGCACGGGACCGGCGTCAAGCTGTCCGTCGGCCCCCCTCGGATCCTCTCGGGGTGGGCTAGAGTCGGATCTATACCCCCAGGGGTATCCGACCCCGAGGAGCTGCTTCATGACCGAGATTTCCCTCGACAATTTCGCCACCGCCCACGCAACCGGTGCCGCGCAGGTGGTCGACGTGCGTGAGCCCGCCGAGTACGTCGCCGGCCACGTGCCTGGAGCCGCGTCGATCCCGATGGGTCAGCTGCCCGATCGGCTGGCCGAGATCGACCGGTCGAAGCCGGTCTTCGTGGTGTGCCAAGCCGGTGGCCGCAGTGCGGCGATGACCGATGCGCTGCTGCACCACGGCTTCGACGCCCATTCGGTCGCCGGCGGCACCGCCGCCTGGACCAAGGCCGGCCGCCCGGTCGAGTCCGGCACCCCGAAAGGAAGATGATCCCGAGGACCATCTCCGAAACTTAGATTCCGACGGTCATCCTGATCGAGACCCCGACCCTGGGGGACCGTAGCTCCCTGGTCCACGACGGTGAGGTCGTCATCGTGATCGACCCACAGCGCGACATCGACCGGGTCCTCGAGCTCGTCGCCGCGGAGGGGCGCTGATCACGCACGTGTGCGAGACCCACATCCACAACGACGACGCCACCGGCGGGCTGGCCCTGGCCGAGTGGGCGCGCGCCGGCGACGGCGAAGCCGGAGGATCTGCGTCGCCGGATCGAGGTTGGTGACTGGGTGGTGGACCTGCGCAATCGCACCGGTTCGCCGCCGGGCACATGGCTGGCACGTTGAACTTCGGCATCGATGGCGGCTTCACCACCTACCTCGGCTGGCTGATCGAGTGGGGCACCCCCTCACCCTGCTGGGAGAGACCGAGGACGAATGTCGCGCGGGCCCAGCGTGAGCTGGTCCGGATCGGCATCGACCGACCGGCCGCCGCCGCCATCGGCGATCCGGACGGCTGGACCGACCGGCCGCTGTCCTCGTTCCGCCAGGCCACCTTCACCGATCTCGACCAGGTCCGTCACCACCGCGACGTCGTCGTCCTCGATGTCCGCCGCGCCTCCGAGTTCGCGGCTGCCCGGATCGAGGGCGCCCCCAACATCCCCCTCCACGAGCTGCCGGTGCGGGTTCAGGAAGTGCCAGCCGCTACGAAGGTGTGGGTGCAATAGGCCGGCGGCCACCGCGCCTCGGTCGCGGCCCCGTCCTTTTCCGCGGCCAACCGGCAGCTCGTGGTGGTTGATGACAACTTCGACAACGCCAAGGCCGCCGGCCTGCACCTCATCTGGGCCGAGGAGGCAGAGGCTGAGGGCGACGAGGTTGATGACGCCGCTGGCAGCAAGCCGAACCCCGAGGGTGATCACACTCGGGCCGGCAACGCGGCATGATCCTCCGACACTGCGACGTCAGTTGAGTTGGGCGACGCTGTCCTGATCGGTCGGTCGCGCGACGATGCCGGGGCGCGAACGTGTTCGCCGCGGGCCCAGGCCTGAGCCGAGGGCGCTTGGGTGCGGGAGGAGTCTGCCCTCTCGTTCGGGGGTCGTGGTCAGGTCGGGTTGAGCAGCCTGCTGGCGAGGGCAATGCCGACGAGGGCGGCGAGGGCGAGCCGGTATCCGATGAACACTGTGATGCGGTGGTGGGCGACGAGCCGTAGGAGCCAGGCGATAGCGGCGTAGGCGACGAGGAAACTGGTGATCGAGGCCACGACGGTCGGTGTCCAACCGACGCTGGCCGCGATGCTGTCAGCGGCGGTGCCGGCCTCGTAGGCTCCGGCCGCGACGAGGGCGGGGATGGAGAGAAAGAACGACAGACGGGTGGCGGTGACCCGGTCGAAGCCGCGGAGGAGGCCGGCGCTGATGGTGGCCCCGGATCGGGAGACCCCGGGGGCCAGCGCGAGGCACTGGACCAGGCCGACCACCACCGAGTCGAGCAGGGACAGGTCTCGTTCGGCGCGGTTCTGCCGGGCGAACTTCTCGGCGACGTACATCACGATGCTCCAGACGACCAGTCCGGTCACCACGACCCACAGGTTCCGCAGGGGGCCGGCAATGAGGTGGCGGGCTGCCAGTCCGACGATCCCGATCGGGACCGAGCCAAGGATGACGCACCAGGCGACGGTGTACTGGGGGTCGCGCCGTGCGGCGGGGCGGGCGAGTCCCGACAGCCAGGCCGAGGCAAGGGCGATGATGTCGCCGCGGAAGTAGCCGAGGACGGCGACGATGGCCCCCACCTGGATGACGGCGGTGAAGGCGGTGACTCCGGGGTCGGCGACGGGAAGGCCGAGCACCTTCTCCGCGATGGTCAGGTGTGCGGTGCTGGACACCGGCAGAAACTCGGTCAATCCCTCGACGACGCCGAGGATGAGTGCGTCGAGAACGTTCACAGGCGGGCCCCTCTCGTGGCGCCGGAGGTCATCGTGGTCGTGGTCGCCGCGGCGGCAGCGGATTCGGGTCTCGCGTCTGGAGGCCGGTCGGGAACTGTGCGGCGCAGGCTTGGTGGGCGTGGTCCCCGTGGCGGTGGCGCAACCTCGTCGGGCTCGCGTCCGTCGAGGTCGGGCGGTCGGTGTCAGCCCGCATCGGGGTCGGCTCCGTAGACACGTTGCGCGAACTCTTCCAGGACCGCGGCGCAGCGTTCGATCTGCGCGGCTGCCTCGGCGGCTCGGGACGCAGCGAGGACGTCGCGTTCATTGATCTTGACCAGCCACCGGCGGAGCTTGGTCAGGTCTTCGTCGTTCTCCTCCAGCTCGCCGAACGTGGTGTGGCCGGCGGCGGTCTCGTGGGCGATCTCGGCGAGGAAGTCCTGGCACTTGTCGAGAAGCTCGTCGTACTCGTCGTCGCGGGCAGCGTTGTAGGCGGTGAGGACATCGCCACCACCGGTGAGGGCGGCGGCGCGGAAGAGCTGCGCGGTGCCTCCCAGCTCGTTGATCTCGGCACGGAGTCCGCGGAGCAGCCGTTCGTGCGGGGGTCTGTCGGGCAGGGCCGCGACCGAGTTCTGCAGGTAGATGGCGCCGTTGCTCTTCAGCCTGCGCCACACCCCGGCTCGGAGCCGTGACGGCTCACTGGGGATCCGATAGGTGAGCAGTAGCCAACCGGTGTCCGAGCGGACGTCCTGGTCGCTCGCGCCCGACTCGTTCTCGGAGCCTTGGCCGCTGCTGTCAGGTCTGTCGTCACTTCTGGGCATCATGCATGCCCCGTCTCACCGAGAGAGCCAGTAGGACCAGGACGACGGCGGGGGTGCACCACCAGGCGGGCAGGCCGGTCACGACGAGTGCCGCCGTGGCCGCCAGTGCAAGAACGACGCCGACCGCGACGCGCCAGTCATCGCCGACCACAAAGTCCCACCAGAAGGCGGCGAACCCGCGCAACCGTTCCCCGAGGCCGGTCATCAGCGTGCCTCCCCGGCCAGGCGGCCGGCCGTGGTCGAGCTGACGAACGCGGCCCGGGATCGACGCAGTACCGCGGTCAGGATCAGCGCCGCAGCGAGGACGACGGCGAGTACCCCCAGCAACGCGACGTCGCCGCCCGGCCAACGAGCACCCGCTCCTTCTGCCCCCCAAAAGGTGCCGAACCCGGTCAGCATCACCCCGACCACGAACTTCAAGGTGTTTTCCGGAACCCGCGCCAGCGGACGCCGGACCGCGAAGCCGGCCGCGGTCACGAGCACGACCGCCGTCGCGGCACCGGCAACCGCCAGCGACACCCTGCCCTGGTTCGTGCCGAAGGTGAGGACGATGAAGACCACCTCTAGCCCTTCCAGCAGCACTCCTTTGAACGACAGCGTGAAGCTGTACCAGTCAGTGACGATCCAGCGGCGCCCGGAGGTGGCGAGCCGGGCAGCCGCTTCCTGCCGCGCGAAGATGGCGTCCTCGTCATGGCTCGGCTTCCAACCGGCGGCCCGGAGGATCGCCTTCCGCAGCCAGCCCAAGCCGAACACCAGCAACAGGCCGCCGACGACGAGCCGCAGCGCGTCCAGCGGCACCAGGGTCAGTGCAGGCCCGAGGGCGGCGACGATCGCCGCGAGGGCGAGCAAGCCCGCTGCGACTCCCAGACCTGCGGACCGCCAGCTGCGGCTGGCGCCGACGGCGACCACGATCGTCAACGCCTCCACGGCTTCGACGAGGCAGGCCAGGAACACCGCGGCGAACAGCAGCACGTCTCCCATGGCTTCTCCTCCGAACTCGACCAGATACAAGTTGAGCATAACCGCCGTTACGAACGATCTTGAACGGCGGATGCAGCGTCAGTCTGGCCGACCTCGCCGGCGACGCGTCGAGCTCGCGCTCGCCCCGGGTGGGTTACGCGGGCACTGGACGCCGTCTGGAGGGTTGCCAGGCGGGTCCGGTCATCGCGCCACGGCCAGCCCAGTCCCGAGGCCGGCGGCGGCGAGGGCGGCGGCCGCGACCACGGTTCCAAGGAGATGCACGCCGCCGGCCAGCCAACGCCGCTCCTCCAGGAGTCGGGACACCTCGAAACTGGCCGTGCTGAACGTCGTGTACCCGCCCAGCAGGCCGGTACCGATCACCAGCTGCCACGACGGGTCGAGGAACCGACCGAGGGCGAGCCCGGTCACCAGCCCGAGCGCAAAGGACCCCGACAGGTTGATGACGGCCGTCGCGACGGGGTAGGCGGCGCGGACCCGGCCGCGAATGGCCCCGTCCAGGGTGAACCGGGCCGCGGCCCCCACGCCGCCGGCGAGACAGACCAGCACTGCAGCGAGTGTGGCGTTCACTGTTCTTCCACCGCGCCGAGGGCGCCGGCGCGATGTCGCGACTGCGCGCGGGCGGCTCGGATACCGCCGAGAGAGGCCATCAGCCCGACGATCACCGTGACGAGTGCGTACGCCACCGCGGGCCCCGGGTGACCGCCCCCGGCCAGCATCGCCGTGTCGGTGGCCAGGGAGCTGTAGGTGGTGAAGCCACCCAGAACCCCTGTTCCGAACCCAAGCCGTGCCCGGCGGCTCCAGCGTTCGTCCAGCTCCGGGTTGGCGACCGTCTCCAGCAGCGCCCCGAGCAGGAAGGCGCCGACGACGTTGATGACGACGGTCACCACCGGGACGCCCGCCCACCGTGGCACGCTCTGCTCGAGCAGCAGCCGCAGACCCGTGCCGATCGCACCCCCCGTGGCCACGAGGACGATGTTGCGGGCTGACAGGTGGACCGGTCGAAGACGTGACCCCGCCGTCTCGGCCGCCTCCACGTCGGGATCCAGCGGCAGCTCGGCGTGTGAGTCGGTGGTGACTGCCCGGTCGTGGGGCTTGCTCACGAAACCTCCTCCCACGGCAGGCTCATGCCGGGCGGTGACGGTTCGACCGGCACCACCAGCACCGGTCGGGGCTGGCGGTGGATGAGGTGTACGGCGACCGAGCCGCCGAAGAAGTCGTGCATGCTAGCCCGCACCCCACCCCGGCGGCTGCCGACCACGATCGCCTCCGCATCCACCGTCTCCGCGAGCCGAGCGAGCGCTTTGCCCACGTCCCCGGCCAGGGCCCGTAGCTGCACCTCAACCCCCTGCGCAGCCCCGGCCGCGCGCACGCGTCTCGCCAGGTCGGGGTCGAACGTGTCGCTCGTCCAGTCGAACTGGTCAGGGTCGATCGGACGCGCGTCTACCGAGCCGTCCGCGTGCTCCTCGACCACGTAGCTGCCTGCATCGACGTAGGCGCAGACGACCACGCCGCCTGAGCGGCTCGCCAGCCCCAACGCGGCGGCGAGCACCTCTGGGGGCTGCCGCGGCGTTATGCCCAGGACCACCGCTGCGACTCTCGTCTCGCCCATCACTCGTCTCCTCGGTGTCGCTCGCCTGCTCCTCGTCGACGACCTACGTGTGCTCGACCTACTCGTCCCAGCGGGACCGCCGCGCTCGGACTCGAGCTTGGGGCAGTGGTCAGGTTCGCGCCTGGACGCCGGTCGACGTGCAGCTCGGACCAGCCATTGGGTATCGGGTGCCGCTCGTTTCCACAGGTGATGCCCTGCACTGCCCCACAGACCTGCGGGTCGAGGGCGCCAGCACTGCGCGGATCACCTGCCGTGAACGACGGGGACCACGTCGCCCCTGGGTTGACCAGCCCGGGCTCCAGGGCCAGGCAAGCGCCTGGACATGCTGCCAGCCAACCTCTCCGAGCGGCGGGTCGAGCCGTCGCCGGAGCTGGACGTCGGCGTTCTGTGCGGTGCGGCTTGTCATGGCAGATGAGGGCCTGGCCATGGGCAAGATGGTCACGGGCAGTAGCTGCAGGATCAGTCACGGCATACTCCAGACGATCGACGTCGGGAGGAGTCATCAGCCGGGCTGGCGGTTCGGAGCTCGCTGGCTCCAGGCGGAATCCATCGCCTGTCTCGGATGATACTCCGTGCGCTTCGGTCAGCTGCCCTGATCGTGCGGACGTCGGCGATCAGTCAGCCGTCAGTCAGCAGCGATCCGGGAGCGTTGTCACTCGGTCTGAGGAGTCAGTCACTCAGGAAACGCCCCGAATGGAGTCGGCCCGTCCAATTTAGCCAGTCCGGTCGGCTCTGACTAGGGTAGATACTCGGTGGAGCCAAGGGGGCTCGAACCTCTAAACCCCTGCTTGCAAACGACGTAAGCCAGGTCTGCGGAGTCGTCGTCTGAGCGCGGATGCTGTCCAGCGGGGTGCACCGATGACCATGCAGCACTGACACGGTAGTCACTCGGGCCGGATCGCTGGCGAGCGCTGCGAGTGCGCTTGCAGCACGGTGCCCGGCGTCTGTTCGGTAGTCCCGATGGATCACGAGTCGGCTGCCATCCGGCGGTAGCGCCATCGACCCTTGACCGCGCAATAAAGGACAGAGCACGAGCGGTCGCCTCGAGGTTCGATGTTCGCTGTTCGGTATTGACCGGACACCGAACACGAGTCATCATGAGGCGTGGACACTGAGGCCGTTGTGATCGACGCCTTTGAACAGCTGGGAATCGTATCCCGACTGCGCACTGGCGCGTCCGACCCCGGCGTCGATTTTGTGCTTGACCCGGAGGGCGCCGCCATCGTTGTCGAGGTGAAGCACCGCTCCCTGGTCACCGACGAAGTCGCCGAGCGGCTTCTCGCTGAGATTCGGCCGAACGGGACAACGCTGCTCGTCGTCGCCGACCGAGTGACCGACACCGCACGGAAAGTCCTGGTGGCTCATCGGAGTGGCTACCTCGACCTCCGCGGCCGTCTGGCGATCCGCACTGATCGGCTCGTGGTCGAAGCTGACGTCCAGCCGGTCAAGGAACGTCCCGACCGTTCCGACGCCCTCAGCGGCAAAGCTGGCCTCGAGATAGCCACCGCACTGCTCATGCAACCGGAGCAGACGGTGGCCGTCCGAGAGCTGGCAAGGAGACTCGGTCGTTCCCCCAGCACTGTGTCGGACATTGTGGCTGCTCTCCGCGGCGATGGGCTGATTGAAGACGGCAAGGTCGTCGGTACAGACCTGTTCTGGAGGGCCGCTGAGCGTTGGCCGACCAAACGCATCCAGCTCGCGAACCCTCCACCAGCTGGTGATGCGACTCTCACTCAACCATTGCGTCTCGGACTTGGCCAGACGCATGAATCTGGGTGGGCACTGACCGACTCGGCGGCCGCCGCCGCGTACGGGGCACCTCTGCCTTTCCGGTCGGGCCAGGTCCTCGACTTCTTCGTTCCCGATCAGCTGATCGTCCGTCGAGCGACAACGTTGCTGGGATCGGCCGTCTCCCCCTCTCAGGTCCGGGCGACCGTGCGCGTCGCACCGGTGCCCGCCGTGTCCGAGCACCGCGTCGACCTGAGCCGCAACCCGACTGAATGGCCGCTGGCGCACCCGCTGTTCGTCGCATTGGACCTGGCCCAAGATGCTGGCCGCGGGCGGGAAATCCTGGACGCGTGGACCCCCGAAAGCAGATGGCCACGTGTCTGGTAGCCGCGTCACGTTCATCGGCGACCAGATGGCGGCGGTCGTGCAAGGTGTTGCGGAAGTCCGCGCGCTCATCGGACATCCACCGGTGATTGTCGGTGGTCTGGCGGTGCTCTCGAGATTGTCGAATCCGTACCGCGCGACAGTCGACCTCGATGTCGTCGATCGTCTTCTCGGTGATGTACCGCAGTTGGAGGTGCTCCGCGCCGCTGCCGGCGCTGAAGCGGTCGAGCCGGCGGCGGTCATTCTCTCGACCGTTTACGGCCCGGTAAAGGTCGACGTACTGGAAGTCCGGCAGGTCGAGCTTGATCGGCCAAGTGACGATCCAGGCGATCGGCTCCATGCAGCTGCACATGCGTGGGCGAACGACACGGCCTCGGATGTGACGATCGAGGTCCGGCGCTCGGACGGGAGAAGATTCGAGGAGACAACCCTGATTGCCGAACCCGGGCCATTGATTGCCATGAAGCTGCAAGCGGTGATGAACCGCTCCGTCGCGAAGCAAGGAACCGATCTCAGTGACATCGTCCGGCTTACCTTTGACGAAGCCACGCGGCCAGTCGCCCTGGCCCAGATCGGGCACGTCGATGTCGGCGTCGCGCGTGACATGGCCATGCATGTCGATCTCTGGTTCAAACGAAACCGCCGTCAGTCCATCCGCTGGATTCGCGACTCCGGTGGCGACGAGGTGACAGTGGAAGATCTCGACCTTGTCGCGGAGCTGCTCCTTGCGGCTTGCGAGCGTTGAGCGTCGCTGCCCGGCAAGAGGTCACGGAGTCCGCTTGCGTCCAGGGCTGTAGTCACTCAACTCGCAGAGCTAGTCACTCGCTAACCCATTGGACGGTCTCGGGAAGCACCCGATCTACTGGTGAAACCAGTTCTGACAAGGCGAGATGCGGGGTGGAGCCAAGGGGACTCGAACCCCTAACCCCCTGCTTGCAAAGCAGGTGCGCTACCAATTGCGCCATGGCCCCGCGGTGGTCGACGAGTCCCCGATGCTACGTCATCGGGCCTCGTAACGCCCCAGGCCAGGCCGAGGTTCCCGGCTGTCGAAGACCTCACATCCCTGCCTGTCCTCAGTCAGGAGTCGTACCCTTGACGCCATGTGGTCGCAGCGGGAGGTCATCGACTATGCGCTGCAGCGACGCTCCAGCCTGGAGAAGCTGCGCCGCCCGGGGAAGAAGCTGGCGCGCCTCGAGGCGTGTGACGCGGACCCGATGCTGCTGCGGGCGGCGAAGTACCACGGGGAGCCGACCACCAACGCGTGCCCGGTCTGCCAGGCGCCGGCGTTGAGCACGCTGAGCTACGTCTTCGGTGAGCAGCTCGGTCAGTACTCCGGGCGGATCAAGCGGAAGGCCGAGCTTGAGGAGATGGCCCACGAGTACGGCGAGTTCAAGGTCGTCGTGGTCGAGGTGTGCCAGACCTGCTCGTGGAACCACATGATCTTGTCCTACCTCCTCGGCGACGGGGTCCGCCGCAAGCCGCCGCGCCGGCAGCAGACCGTCGAGGACATCTATGGCTGACCCCCAGTGGGGGCCGGTGGAGAAGCGACCTGTGGGTCCGGTGAGCAAGAAGCCGCGAAAGCGCTGGGCCCGACGCATCTTTGCCACGCTCGCGATCCTGATCGCCCTTGGTCTCGTCAGCGCGACAGCGGTGGTCTTCGTCGGCTACACCACCACCAAGCTGCCCAACCCGAACGCCGACTTCGAGACCGCGACCTCCTTCGTCTACTACGACAACGGCAAGTCCGAGATCGGCAGCTTTGCCATCCAGAACCGTCAGCCGCTGAGCTTCGACGAGATGCCGAAGACGATCAAGGACGCGGTGGTGGCGGCGGAGAACCGCTCCTTCTGGACCGACAAGGGCATCTCCATCCGCGGCATGGCCCGCGCCGCCTGGGCGATCGCACGCGGCGGCAGCCTGCAGGGTGGCTCGACGATCACCCAGCAGTACATCAAGATCAAGTACCTGTACTCCTCACAGACGGCCACCCGTAAGTTCAAGGAGCTGTTCCTCGCCTACAAGATCAACAAGCAGCTGACCAAGGAACAGATCCTCGAGGGCTACCTCAACACGATCTACTTCGGCCACGGCGCGTACGGGATCCAGGCGGCGAGCAAGGCCTACTTCGACGCGGACGCCAAGGACCTGACCGTCAAGCAGGCGGCCGTGCTGGCCAGCGTGATCAACAACCCGACGTACTTCGACCCCTCCAGCAAGCAGGGGAAACAGCACCTGCTGGACCGCTACCGGTACGTGGTCACCTCGATGGGCGAGACCGGCGCCATCACAGCGGCCGCGGCCACCAAGGACGCCGCCAAGCTGCCCACGTTTCCCGATGTGCCCGTCAACGAGCGGTACGGCGGACCCAAGGGCTTCCTGCTCAAGCTGGTCGAGAACGAGCTCGGGGCAGCCGGCTTCAGCTCCGACCAGATCAACGGCGGCGGGTTGAAGATCACCACCACCTTCGACAAGGACGCGCAGAACGCGGCCGTCAAGGCCGCTCAGGACAACACCGAGCAGGCCGCCAACGCCTCGGGCAAGAAGGCCAAGAACCTGCACGCCGCGGTCGCCTCCGTCGAGGTCGGGACGGGTAACGTCCTCGCGCTGTACGGCGGCCCGGACTACGTCGCGAACTCCCGTGACTGGGCCACGACCCACCGGCCCACCGCCTCGACCTTCAAGGCGTTCGCCCTGGCCGCGGGCCTCGAGGACGGCTACAGCCTGCGCTCCACCTTCCACGGCAGCAGCTTCTACCTGCCGGGCGACCCGAAGGTCGTGCGCAACGAGTACGGGCAGAGCTACGGCTACCAGACCAGCCTGCTGAACGCGACCACCTACTCGATCAACACCGCCTTCGTCGACCTCACCACCACCATGAAGGACGGCGCCGACAAGGTCCTGCAGGTGGCCAAGGACGCGGGCGCCCCCAAGAGCGTGGGTTGGGACGCGGCCCCTCGGAACGTCCCCATCGGCACGCCTGAGGTCAGCCCGCTGAACCAGGCCAACGCCTACGCCACCTTCGCCAACGGCGGCACGTCCGTGGCCGCCCACGTCGTCGAGGAGGTCCAGGACGCCAGCGGCAAGGTGCTCTACCAGGCCGACCCGAAGGAGAAGCGGGCGGTGAGCGAGGACGTCGCCCGCGACGTCACGTTCGCCCTCTCCAACGTCGTCGAGCAGGGCACCGGCCGGACCGTCCAAACGCTCAACCGTCCGGTCGCCGGCAAGACGGGCACCAACGGCGTCGACGACGCTCAGGGGAACAACGTCGTCAACGCCTCCTGGTTCGTCGGCTACACCAAGCAGATCTCCACCGCCGTGATGTACGTGGCCGGCAACGCCGGCACCTCCAGCCTGGATGACTACCGCCGGCCGGGGGACAGCACCTTCTTCGGCGCGACCTACCCGGCACTGACCTGGGCGCAGTACATGGAGGTCGCGACCGACGGGCAGGCGGTGAAGCAGTTCGACGACCCCGCCTACGTGAACGCCAGCTCGGCGCCGCAGACCCCGGCTCCCCAGGGGCCGGCGCCGGAGCCGTCCACGTCCGCCACTACTCAGGCTTCGCCGACCCCGAGCTCATCCAGCAGCCCGGAGCCGAGCAGCAGCCCGTCGACGGCCAAGCCCAGCGCCTCCAGCACCCCCAAGCCGAGCGCGAGCTCCAGCGGCGGCGGCTGAGCGTGACGGCGCCGGCCCGTGACGCAGATGCGCCTTCGTTGAGTGACCCGTTCGTCGCCGAGGTGAGCCGTCGGTTCGGCGGCCCTGTCGGGCGGCACGCGGCCCGGTTCGGGGTCTGGTGGAACCCCAGCCGGGTGGCGTTGCTGGTCAGCACCGTGGTCTACCTGGCGGGGATGGTCTTCCGGCTGCCGTGCCGGATCACCACGGCCGGGCAGTCGATCGACCAGTACAAGAACATGTGCTACTCCGACATCGGGCTGCTCTACTCCGGCCGGGGGTTGCAGCAGGGCAACACCCCCTACCTCGACTCCGGCAGCTACCCGGTGCTGGAGTATCCCGTCCTCACCGGCTGGTTCCTCGAGCTGGAGCGGCGGATCAACGTGCTGCTGGGCGCCCCGTCCGGCACCGGGCTGACCGACCAGCAAGGGGTGGACGCCACCTTGGGCTTCGTCGACATCAACGCGGTGCTGCTGGGCGCGCTGTTCCTGGTCGCCGTCTGGGCGCAGGTCCGGACGGTACCGGGCCGTCCGTGGGACGGGATGCTGCTGGCGGCCTCGCCCTGTGTCGCCGCGGCGGCCCTGGTCAACTGGGACCTCTTGCCCGTCGCCCTCACCGCCACCGCCCTGCTGGCCTGGTCGCGTCGCCGGCCGTGGCTGGCCGGACTGCTGCTCGGGCTGGGGATGGCGGCGAAGCTCTACCCCGGGCTGCTGCTGGGCCCGCTGCTGCTGCTGTGCCTGCGCAGCCGGCGGATGGGCGACTTCGCCACCACCCTGGCCACGTTCGTGCTCGGCTGGGGCGCGGTCAACCTGCCGGTACTGGTCCTGGCGCCGCAGGCCTGGCTGGACTTCTGGCGCTTCAACGCCGACCGCAGCGGCGACTTCGGGTCGATCTGGTATGTCCTCGACCTCGCTGGTCACCCGGTCTCCGGCCTCAACGAGGTCAGCGGCGGTCTCTTCGCGCTGGCCTGCGTGGCCATCGGCCTGCTGATCCTGCTGGCCCCGGTACGGCCGCGGCTGAGCTCGGTGGTCTTTCTGGTCGTCGCCGCGTTCCTGATGACCAACAAGGTCTACTCCCCGCAGTACGTCCTGTGGCTGCTGCCGCTGGTCGTGCTCGCCCGGCCGCGTTGGCGCGACTGGTGGATCTTCACGGTCGGTGAGCTGCTCTACTTCGGCGCGATCTGGTGGCACCTCGGGGGGTTGCTCGCCTCGGGCGACGGCTCGCCCGACCGGCTCTACTGGCTCGCCGTGCTGGTCCGGCTCGCTACCCAGGGCTGGCTGGTGGCGATCGTGATCCGCGACGTCCTGCGGCCCGACCGTGATCCTGTCCGGCGCGGCCGGCTGGACGACCCGGCCGGCGGCGTGCTGGACGGGGCTGCCGACGCCGGCTGGGTGCGACGGCTGCAGGCGGCGGTCGTGGGTGGATCGGCGTGACCACGGTGGCCGAGCCACGCCTCGTCGAGCGCCGGTCCCGGATGGGGCTGGCTCGCCTGGCACCAGTACCGCGAACACCGAGCGTCGGCGGCCGGACCGTCGTCCAGGCCTGGCTGGCCAGCCGCGGACTGGTGGCGCTGGTCGCCCTGGTCCTCGCGGTGCGCGAGGGCCGCAGCGTGACCGACATGGTCAGCAACTGGGACGTCCAGCACTTCACCCGGCTGGCCGAGGGCGGCTACGGCGCCGAGCCCGACAACATCCTGATGGCCTTCTTCCCCGGCCTGCCCGCCCTGCTCGCGGCCGGCCTGGCCGTCGGCGTCCCCGTCGCGGTGGGCGGGGTGCTGCTGTCCCTGGCCTGCTCCGGGATCGCGGCGGCCGCCCTGGCCCGGCTGGGCGGACCGTGGGCCGCGGTGATCTGGCTGTTCGCGCCGACCGCGGTCTTCACCACGGTGCCGTACACGGAGTCGCTGTTCTGCGCGGTCGCGTTCTGGGCCTGGGAACGGGCTCGTGCCGACCGCTGGGGGGCGGCGGCCCTGCTGGCGACGGCGGCCTGCACCGTCCGGGTGTCCGGCCTGTTCCTGATCGGCGCGCTCGGCGTGATGGTCCTGACCGCCGCCGGGCTGAGCCTGGTCGACCGGCTGCGTCGGGGGGCGTGGCTGCTGCTGCCGGCCGCAGCGATCCTCGGGTTCGCGGCCTACCTGCACGCCCTGACCGGCAGCTGGACCGCCTGGTACACCGCGCAGTCGACCGGTTGGGTGCGCCAGCTGACCACCCCGTGGCAGTCCTTCTTGAACACCGTCCCAGCGATCGTCCCCGGCGCGTACGCCGATCACCCCTGGTGGGCGGCGGTCTTCCGCGGCGAGATGGTCTCGATGGCCGTCGGCCTGGCCGTCACCGTCTGGTGCCTCAGCCGGCGCCTCTGGGCCGAAGCCGCCTGGGTCGGGGTCCAGGTGCTGGCGTTCTCGCTGTCGTACTGGTTCTTCTCGGTCAACCGGGCGACGCTGCTCTGGTTCCCGCTGTGGATCATGCTCGCCCGCTGGGGGACACGGCAGCCCTCCGGACCGCTGGCCGCAGTCCTGCACCGGGCGTCGGTGGTGCTGGGCTTCGGCTTGTCCGTGGTCGCGCTGGTGTGGTGGTGCTGGCTGTTCTTCACCGGCCACTGGGCCAGCTAGTCTCCACCGCCGCTCCCTACACTGTCCCGGTGCAACGGATGTGGATCGACGCTGACGGCCTGGTCAACCTGCGGGACGTCGGGGGGATCCCCACCACCGACGGCGGCACGATCGCTCCAGGTCGGCTGCTGCGCTCGGACAACCTGCAGGACCTGACCGAGGACGACGTGTCCGCTCTGCTCGGACGCGGGCTCAGTGACGTCGTCGACCTGCGCAGCGACTACGAGGCTGAGATGGAAGGCCCGACCCTGCTGTCGAAGCACCCGGAGGTCTCGGTCCACCAGCTGTCGCTCTTTCGCGAGTGGCGTGAGGGAGTCGGTGAGGACAAGGACGAGGCGGCCGACGGCGACCGGCCCGAGGTGCTGCCCGAGGAGGCACTGCCCTGGGTGGACCTCGAGCCCAGCGTCGAGATCGGCAACGAGGTGGCCTCGCACTACCTGTCGTACCTGATGGACCGGCCGGACTCCGTGCTCGAGGCCCTACGGGTGATCGCCGGCGCTCCCGGCGCGACGCTGGTGCACTGCGCCGCCGGCAAGGACCGGACGGGCACGATCGTCGCTCTCGCCCTCACGTTGGCCGGAGCCGACCGGGAGGCGGTGATCGCTGACTACGCCGCCAGCTCGGAGCGGATGCAGGCCATTCTCGACCGGCTGCTGGCCTCGCCCACGTACAACGAGAACCTCCGGGACCGTCCTCTCTCCTCCCACCTCACGCACCCCGAGACGATGCGGGCGCTGCTCGGCCACCTGGACGACGAGTTCGGCGGGGTCGAGGCGCTGCTCGCGAAAGCGGGCTGGACCGCCGACGACACCACCCGGCTGCGGGCCAAGCTGCGGGGCTGAGCCCTTCGACGGGCTCAGGGCGCGTGGGTCGGCACGATCTGGTCGACGGTGACGGTGGTCAGCCGGACCTCGACGGGGACCTCGTCGCCGAGGCTGGGCGGAGTGGCGTTACCAGGCAGGAAGACCTGGCTGGACTGCATGTGCGGAGGCTCCAGGAACCAGCGCTTGCGACCGGCGATCGTGTACGGGCTGAGGGCCCGGCCGGCCGCCTCCAGACCGCCGCTGGTGAGGGCGACGGCCCGCTGCCGCAGCGAGCTGGCCGAGGTGGGCGCCTCGAGGCCGACGCCGTGGGAGGTGCCGCCCGCCACCACCACGACGTAGCCGTCGGATAGACAGGGCCGTTGCCGGTAGCCGACGCGCATCCCCCGGGAGACCTCGTGCACGTCGAGCACGGTGGCGGTGGTGTGCCGGCTGCCTGGATCGCCGAGCCAGAGCTGGGTGCCGCTGCGCAACCGTAGCGGGACCGGCGGGGCTCCTGGCGCGGCCAGGTCGGAGGCCAGGACCGCAGCCTCACCCGGGGGGAGGTGGGAGAACCACAGCGGAGCCGGGAGCGCAGCCAGCGCCGCCCGGGCCAGCGACTCGGCCTCGGCGGAACGGCCCTGCTGGCGCAGCGGCAGGTGGAGGCTCCACCCCTCGATCCGTACCCGGTCCGCCAGCAGGGCGACCCGGTCGAGGTCGGTGGGGGCGATGCCGTGCCGACGCATCGAGGTCAGCACCTCCACCAGCACCCGGGGCCGGGTCTCCAGGTCGGCCAGCGCGGCCAGGTCCTGGAGTCGGGAGACCGTGGTCAGCACCTGCGGGTCCTCCGCCAGCTCGACGGCCAGCGGCAGGTGCGCGTCCCACGGGTTGAGGATCACCACCGTCTTGCCGAACGCGTCGCGGACCTGGTCGACCTCGCTGGGCAGGCCGACGGCGATGGTGTCGACGCCGAGCAGCGCGGACTCCTCGGCCAGCCGGCGCAGGCCGAAGCCGTACCCGTTGCCCTTGATCACCGGCACCAGTCCAGGGGTCGAGCCGGCCTCGGCGCGCAGGTGCCGACGCCATCGGTCGACGTCCAGGTGCAGGGTCAGACCGCTCATCCGGTGAGCGTAGCGGCGGCGTGGTTTTGGGTGAGTGGCGGCCGCGACTACGCGGCATTCACTCACCCAGAAGAGCTCGAGCTCAGCCCCGGCGCTTCATGTAGACGTCGAACGCCTTGTAGAGCAGCGGGTTGAGCGGCAGGTCCCACTCGCCCAGGTACTCCACAGCCTCACCGCCCGTGCCCACCTTGAACTGGATCAGGCCGAGGTGCGGGTCATCGGCCTCCAGGCCCTCGGTGATCCCGCGCAGGTCGTAGATGGTGCAGCGCGCCTCGACCGCGTCGGTGATCATCTGCCACTGCACCGCGTTGGAGCCACGGACCTCCCGCTTGGCCGTCGAGCTGGCGCCGTAGGAGTACCAGGCGTGCTGGCCGACGCGGACCCAGGTGGTCGCAGCGACCAGGTCGCCCTCGTGCTCGGCCAGGTAGAGCCGGATCCGGTCCGGGTCCTCGGCCCGCAGCGCGGTCCACATGGTCTGGAAGTAGGAGAGCGGGCGCGGCGTGAACTGGTCGCGCTGCGCCGTCTCCTCGTACACCCGGTGGAACGCGGCCAGGTCCTCGAGGCCGCCCTGCCGGACGGTGACGCCGAGCTTGGCGGCCTTCTTGATGTTGCGCCGCCAGAGCTGGTTCATCCCCGCCAGCAGCTCCTCGGCCGTCCGACCAGCCAGTGGCAGCTGGAAGACGAAACGGGGCTGGCCGACGGCGAAGCCCTCCTCGTCCTCGGGGTGACGCCAGCCGAGCTCGCGCATGGTGTCGCGGAGGTGGGTGGTCCGGTGGTTGACCTGGTCGGGCATGGCCTCGCTGAGCCGGGGGACCCGCTCGTCGGCGATGGCGGCCTTGATCGTGTCCGCGCTCCAACGGCGCACCATCACGGGCGGGCCGATCCGCACCCCGAATGCTCCGGCGGCGCGGACGTGCTCGGCCAGCGGTCGCAGCCAGGCGCCGATGTCCTCGGCGTCCCAGTCGATGGTGGGTCCCTCGGGCAGGTAGGCGAGGTACTTCTTGACCCGCGGCAGCTGGCGGTAGAGCACCAGTCCGGCGCCGACCAGGTGGTCGCCCTCGTCGAACCAGCCGAGGGACTCGCTGCGCCACTCGCTCTTCACCTGTCCCCACGCCGGGGTCTGGAGGAAGCTCACCGACGGTTGGCTGGCGTTGAAGAGGATGTGCCGGTCCGCGGGGATGGTCCGTACGGTGAGGGTCACGGGCGACAAGGTTAACCGCTCGCCTACCCTCGTTCACGTACCTGCCCTGTGGCTTGCTCTGTGCGGAGGGAACCGCCGATGACCTCACCCCCGGTTGAGCTGACCGACGACGAGCTGCGTGAAGGGCTGACGGCCTGTCTCGCCGTCCCGCGCTGGGTGGACGAGGTGGCGGCCGCCGCCCCGTTCGGCTCGATGACCGCCCTGCTGGACGCCGCGGCCGCGGCGGCGAACCCGCTGACCGCCGACGAGGTCGACCAGGCCCTGGCCTCGCACCCGCGGATCGGCGAGCGGCCGACGGGCTCGGGCTCGTCGGCGTCGTTCTCGCGGGCCGAGCAGGCGAGCAGCTCGTCGTCGGACGCCGACCTGGCCGAGGCGCTGGCCGCGGGCAACCGGGCGTACGAGGACCGGTTCGGCCGGGTGTTCCTGATCCGGGCCGCCGGTCGGAGCCGGCCGCAGATCCTCGCCGAGCTCCAGCGCCGCCTGCAGCTGGACGACCACACCGAGATCGCGATCGTGGCCAGCGAGCTCCGCGACATCGCCCTGCTCCGGATCCCGCAGCTCTTCGCCCACCTCGACCACCATTCCGGCTACAACCTGCCCGAGGCGGCGGAGTGACCCGCAGCCGCGTCACCACCCACGTCCTGGACGCGGTGTCCGGAGGCGCCGCCGTCGGCGTGTCCGCTCAGCTGGACGGTCAGGTCGGCGCCGACGGCTGGCTGACCATCGCGAACGGCACCACCGACGACGACGGCCGGATCGCCGACCTCGGGCCGGCCGACCTCGAGTCAGGTAGATACCGGATCACCTTTGATACCGGAACTTATTTCCGCGAGGCCGGGACGAGCGCTTTCTACCCCGAGGTCGTCCTGACTTTCACCGTCGATGACCGGGACGCCCACTATCACGTCCCGCTTTTACTTAGCCCCTTTGCCTATTCCACCTACCGCGGTAGCTGACGGGCCCCTCGACAGGCTCGGGGGCGAGGGTCTCGACCGACTCAGTGGGCTGAGCCATCGGCTCTGCAGAGGACCCGGGATAGGCGCCCGCACAGGGGATGGGCCCGGCCGCGCGGGGAACGCGGAGCGGGCCGGATGCGTACGGCCTATCCCGGGCGTCCGTGGACCCCCCGGGTTCAACCCCACCGTAGTGGACGGAGATTGATCTCGTGACCAGCGACAAGGACTGCTTTGAGAGCCGGTTCGCGCAATCCCATCAGCAGGGCGAATAGGGTCTGGTCGGCGGCGACGATTTCGTCCTCCGCCTGCTGTGTTGCGTACTCCAGCGCACGTGCCAGCGGGTCCCAACCGGAGGCCTCGACGAGGACGAAATCGGCATCCTTGCCCACGTCGAAGTTTCCGATCCGGTCGTCGAGGTCCAGCGCCTGGGCCCCGGCGAGCGTGCCGGTGTAGAGCAGCTCGGCGGGCGCGAGGGCGATACTGTCCGTACCGGGCTCGGACAGGTGGACCTTGTAGGTGTCGTTGAGCACCCGGGGGATCAGCCACTCGTCCCCGGCCCCGATGTCGGTGCCGGCGGCTACGGTCACCCCCGCCGCGGAGGTCCGCCGCCACGGCATCGTCCCCGAGCCCAGGAACTGCTGCGAGGTGGGGCAGTGGGCGATGGAGCTACCGGTCTCGGCGAGCCGGGCGAGCTCACGGTCTGAGCAGTGGACCGCGTGCGCGAGAACGCTCCGCCGGCCGAGGAAGCCGGGCCCGCCGACCTCGGAGCCGGGGAGGAAGCGGCCGTCGTAGGTGTCGAGGTAGTCCCGCACCTGGTAGGTCGCGCGGACGGCGGTGACTTCACCGTCCCCCGGCCGGTCGTTCTCGCTGAGGTGGGAGTGGAAGTAGACGCCACGACCGCGCACCCCCTCGTAGAGCTCGCCGAGGGCGGCCAGCGTGCGACGGGTCACCGAGAGGCTGAAGCGGGGGACGACCGCCACCTGCAGCTTCGAGGTCGCGGGCTCGCCGGTGTCGACGAGGTGCCAGCGTTCGATCTCGTCCGCGACGAGCTGCACGGCCTCGTCCTCGCCGGTGAGCAACGGAGCGGCGGCGGGCGGGCCGACCGTCTGCACGCCGCGCCCGCTGACCAGCCGGAGACCGGCTTCGCGGTGGGTCTCGAACAGGGCGTCCTGGGCGGCGGGAAAGGCCGAACCGAACACCATCGCCGTCGTGGTGCCCGCGGCGACCCTGCGGCGGACGAACTCCTCGGCCACCCGGCCGGCGGTGTCCCCGTCGGCCAGCCGGGCCTCGGCGGGAAAGATGCAGCGCTCGAGCCAGTCCAGCAGCTGGCCGCCCCCGTACGCGTCGACCGCGAACGTCTGGGGGTAGTGCAGGTGGGCGTCCACGAATCCGGGCAGCACGAAGTCGGCCCGCCGGACGGGGACGTCGGCGTAGGCCGGCGGGAGATCCGCGTACGGGCCCAGCCAGGCGACGCTCCCCGCGTCATCGACCACCAGTGCCCCGTCGGGCAGCGAGACCAGCGCCTCGACCGCCGTCGCCAGAGTGGCGTTCCCGGCCACGTGGAAGACGTGGCCGCGCACGACCTGAGCGGTCACACCAGTCCGGAGTAGGCGTACCAGGCCGGTCCGGCGTCGGGGGCGTCGTCACGGGTGACCGTGGCCTGGATCAGCCCGTACGGCCGGTCGTCGGCGTGGAACACCTCGTTCGGGTTGTCGAGGCCGAACGGTGAGAGGTCGTAGACGAAGTGGTGCTTGTTGGGGGCGGAGAAGCGGATCTCGGCCACGAACCCGTACGTCTCGAGCACCGCCCGACCCATCTCGTAGAGCGTCTGCTGCAGCGCGAGGGAGTGGACCTCGGCGAACTGCTGGACCAGGAGCTGCTTCACGCCTGCGTACGTGGCTTCCCAGTCGACGTCGGTGTGCTGGCTGAAGCGCCACTTCGCGGTCAGCGAGGTGGCCATCACGCGGTCGTTCGTGGGCTGCAGGACGGTGTAGGGGTCGGACAGGAAGCCGGCGAACTCCGAGCCCGTCGACTTGAGGATCACCATGTCCTTGAGCCCGCCGGTGACCCAGACCTGCTGGTCGTCCCCGCTGCCCTCGACGGTCACCGACGCCGTCCGGACCTCCTGGCCGCGGCGGATCCAGGTGTGGTCGTGCTCCGCGCCGTCGATCACCGCGCGCTCCCAGGCGAACTCCTCGACCTCGACCCGGGCGGCCTGGACCGGCTCGACGTCGTCGACGAAGTGCTGCGCCAGGGCGAGGCCGTAGTCCTCGATGGACTGCAGCCCCTTCTCCTTGGCGAACGCGTACGCGGTCTGCTTCTGGGTGTCGGTGGGCAGGACGTCGGCCTGGTCGCCGTGGGTGTGCGCCCGGCTGAAGTCCCCCCGCAACGCGGTCGAGACGTTGATGTCGCGGATCTCGTGCCGCGGCGAGTCGCGGTAGATCCGGACGACCCGGTTCTCCGCCTTGCCGTACTGGTTCGCGCCCAGGACGATGCCCATGCCGACTCCTCTGCTAGGTCGTGGCCGATCCTAGGCAGCGCGCGTTACGACGAGGGGTCGCTCATCGATCCATCTGCGAGCAATCGCCAGACGCGGTCGCGCGACATCGGCAGCTCGTAGGGGCGGACGCCGATCGCGTCGGTGACGGCGTTGGCCAGCGCCGCGGCGACCGGGTTGTAGGGGGACTCGCTCATCGACTTCGCCCCGTACGGGCCGAGGTCGTCGCTGGTCGTCGCGAACAGCACCTCGGTCTCGGGCAGGTCCGAGAGCTGCGGCAGGTGGTAGTTGCGGAAGACCGCGGTGGTCACCGTGCCCTCGTCCATGATCATCTCCTCCCACAGCGCCGTGCCGAGGGCCTGCGCCACCCCGCCCTCGATCTGGCCGCGGCACTGCGCCGGGTTCATCACGTAGCCGGCGTCGGCGGCCTGGACCGACTGCAGGATGCGGATCTCACCGGTCCAGGGGTGCACGGCCACCCGGAACCCGTGCACGTTGAAGGCGAGCGACCGGGTGTCACCGTCCACCGCCCCGTGCCCTCGCAGGCCGGCATCCGGGCCCAGCAGGTCGGCGAAGGTCAGCAGCGTGTCACCACAGCGCAGGCCGTCCCGGTCGGGCTGCCCGCAGGACGCGTCGACGCCGGTCAGGGCGGCCGCGCGGGCGCGCAACCGCTCGAGCAGGTCGAGGGCGGCGGCGTGCACCGCCCGGCCGGCCACCACCGTGCCGGTGGAGCCGAACGCCCCGACGTCGTGCCCGGTGGCGTCGGTGTCGGCGTGGTGCAGGGTGATCCGGTCCGCCGTGGTCGCGAGCGCGGTGGCCACCAGCTGGGTGTGCACGGTCGAGGTGCCGTTGCCGAACTCGGCGGTGCCCACGCCGATGGTGTACCGGCCGTCGCGGTCGACGGTGACGTTCGCCTCCGCCCGGTGACCTCGCGGCGGGACGGTCGCGATCATGGCCATCGCCACGCCTGATCCGGTACGCCACTTTCCGTTCCCCTGGGGGGCGGGGTCGCCACGGCCGCTGCCGAGAGCCTGCTCGACGAGGTCGAGGCACTGGTCCAGCCCGTAGGAGCCGAAGACGAGGTCGTCACCCTCGACGTGGGTGACCACCAGTGGGTCACCCGGCCGGATCATGTTGAGCCGGCGGAACTCGACCCGGTCGATCCCGAGCTCCACGGCCAGCTGGTCCATGGCCGACTCCAGCGCGAAGATCACCTGGCCGAGCCCGTAGCCGCGGAACGCCCCGGACGGCAGGTTGTTGGTGTAGACCGCCGCCGCGTCGACGCGCTTGTGGGGGACGTCGTAGACGGCGACGGACTCCGACACCCCGTGGAACATCACCCCGCCCGAGTGGTTGCCGTAGGCGCCGGTGTCGGTCAGCACGTCGACGGCCAGGGCGGTGAGCCGGCCCGCCGCGGTGGCGCCGAGGGTGACCGCGACGCGGAACGGGTGCCGACAGGGCGCGGTGGTGAACTCCTCGGCCCGCGTGTACTCGTACTGCACCGGACGGCCGGTGGCCAGCACGGCCAGGGTCACCAGGTCTTCGGTGAGGATCTCCTGCTTGCCGCCGAAACCGCCGCCGACCCGGGCGGTAAAGACGCGGACCCGGTCGCAGTCCAGGTCGAAGAGCCGGGCGATCTCGTCCCGGACCAGGAAGGGGACCTGCGAGCTGGTCCGCAGGGTCAGCCGACCGTCCTCGGCCAGCCAGCCGATGGTGGCGTGCGTCTCCAGGTGCGCGTGGTTGACGCGCTGGTTGCGCCAGGTGCCGCGGACGACGGCGTCGGCCTCCGCCAGCCCGGCGGCCAGGTCGCCGTACTCGCCGTGCAGCTCGGCGGCCAGGTTGCGACGCGGGCTGGCGATCCGCGTGGCCACAGGGTCGGCGTCGCCGTGCAGCAACGGGGTGCCGGGCTCGCGGGCCAGCTCGGGGTCGAAGTTCGCCGGCAGCACCTCGTAGTCGACCCTGATCAGCCGGCCCGCCTGCTCGGCCACGCCGACGCTCTCGGCGATCACGGCGGCCACGCGCTGGCCGCGGAACCGGACGACGGTGTCGAGGATGTAGGTGTCGTCCGGGTCGTCGAGCCGGTTGGCGTGCCGGCCGGTCGAGTACAGGACGTGCGGGGCGTCCGCGGCCGTGAAGACCCGGACCACCCCGGGCAGCGCCTCGGCGGCCGACGTGTCGATCGAGACGACCCGCGCGTGCGCGTGGGGGCTGCGCAGGACGGCCAGGTGCAGCAGTCCCGGGACGACGACGTCGAGGGTATACGGCTCCCGCCCGCTCACCACGCGACGGCCCGCGGGGGCACCGAGGGAGCGACCGACGCCGTCACCGGGCTCGGCGGTGGTCTGAGGCCGGTCCTCGATGGCGTCCCGGATCGCCCGGTAGCCGGTGCAGCGGCAGAGGTTGCCCTTGAGCAGCCGCGGCAGGTCGGGGAGGTCCGCGTCGCTGAGCGTGGAGGCGGTGACGACCATGCCGGCCGTGCAGAAGCCGCACTGGAACGCGGCGTGGTCGACGAACCGCTGCTGCACCGGGCTCAGCACGTCCGGGGTGCCCAGCCCGGCGACGGTGGTGACCGTCCGACCCTCGGCCCGGTGCGCGGGGTAGATGCAGGAGTGCACGGGCGTGCCGTCCACCAGCACCGAGCACGCCCCGCAGTCACCCGAGTCGCAACCCTTCTTGACCTCGAGGTGCTCGGTCTCGCGCAGCAGCGTCCGCAGGCACTGGCCCGGCCGCGGCTCCCGCTCGAGCGGGGCGTCGTTGACGGTGAACCTCACGCGAGCTGACCCCGGATCTCCTCGGCGAGCAGGCGGCTGACGGCTCGGCGCCAGTCGGCGGCACCGTGCGGGTCGGTGAACCAGGCGTCGATGGCGGCCACGTCGGCGTCGAGCTGCTCGGACGCGGGCAGCGAGGGGTAGCGCAGCTGCACCGGCCGGACGGTTCCCGCGGTCACCGAGAGCACGAAGGAGCCGTCCGCGGCCCGCCGGCCCACCAGCACCGCGCCGGAGCGGCCGAGCGCGGAGAGCGCGATCTTGCGCAGTGCCGTCCGGCTGTCGAGGGCGGCGGCCGAGATCTCGACCGAGCGGAGCACGTCGCCCGGACCGAGCGCGTTGGTCTTGTTGCCGGTCACGAACGCGGCGGCGGGCAGCACCTCGTCGCTGCCGTCGGCGCGCCAGACCACGACGTCGGCGTCGAGGCCGGCGGCCAGGCTGGTCATCGGTCCGGCGGGCAGCGAGGCGCAGAGGTTACCGCCGATCGTGGCCACGTGCCACACCTTGAACGAGCCGTAGAGCGCCTCGCACGCCTGCCGGAACACCGGCGCGGCCGGCCGGGTCAGACGTGCGGAGAGGGAGGCGACCTCGGTCAGGGTGCAGGTGGCGGCCAGGCTCAGGCCGCCGTCCGGCCGCTCGGTGACCGCCGGCCAGTCGAGGGTGGTGATGTCCACCAGCGCGGACAGGTGGTCCTGCGGCTCGGAGTAGAGCCAGGACCCCCCCGCGAGCACCCCGGTCCGCTCGTCCAACGCCGCGAGGTCCGCGCGCGTCCGGGCAGGCCGGACCGCGGTCACGGTGTGCAGGTCCACGCTCACAGCCTCCGGTCGGGGTGGGCCCTATTCAAGGCGAGGTGCGTGACGAGTGTGTAACCGCTACGACCGGGTTCTCGAGGAGGACGCGTGGCGGGCGGGAGGCGTAGAGCACGCCGCCGACCACGGCCACGCCGGCGACGAGCTCGACGAGGTCGGGCAGCTCGTCGAAGAACAGCCACGAGCTGAGCACGCCGACCACCGGCACCAGCATCGAGAACGGCGCGACCACGCTGGACGGGTGGCGGGAGAGCAGGATGTTCCAGATCCCGTAGCCCACCCCGGTGGCGATCACCACGATGTAGAGCAGGCCGAGCACCGACGGCAGCGCCTCGAGGGTCAGGCTGGTGCGCAATGAGTCGGCGATCCGGTGCGGACCCTCGAAGAGCAGCGACAGCACCAGCATGGGGACCGGCGGGACGATCGACATCCACAGGGTCAGGTGCAACGGCTTGGGCGCCCGCGCCTGTCGGCTGCAGACGTTGCCGAACGCCCAGCCGAGTGCGCCGCACAGCGTCAGCAGGACAGGCAGCAGCGCCGCCACCTGCGCGCGGTGGACCGCGATCACCGCCAGGCCCAGCACGGCCACCGCGATCCCGATGCCCTGTCGGCGGCTGAGGCGCTCGCGCAGCCACAGCCCGCCCAGCAGGACCGTGAACGGCGCGGACGCCTGGAGCACCAGCGACGCCAGTCCGCTCGGCATCCCGGCGGCGATCCCGACGTAGAGGAACGCGAACTGCAGCAACCCGATGCCCAGCCCCACGCCCAGCAGCCAGCGCAGCGGCACCCGCGGTCGCGGCACGAAGACCAGGGCCGGGACGGCCACCAGGATGAACCGGAGTGCCACCATCAGCATCGGCGGGAAGTGCTCGAGCGCGATCGTGGTGGCCGGGAAGTTCAGGCCCCAGACGACGGCGACCAGCAGTGCGCGGAACTGGTCACGAGGGGGCATGAGGACAGATCTCCGGATGAGCAGTAAACGAAGGAGGGGTACTCCTCACCGTCGTTCACTCTCGGTGGCTCAGGCTCGCGACGTCGGTGGGCTGACGGTGATCTTGCCCGGGTTGAGGTTGCGCCCCGGGTCCGCGCCGGCGAAGAGCCCCTCCATCAGGTGCACCCCGGCCGCCGAGATGTCCTGCTCCAGCCAGGGCGAGTGCTCGCTACCGACGCCGTGGTGGTGGGAGAGGGTGCCGTCGGTGTCGATGAACGCCTGCTGGATGGCGGACTTGACCACGTCGTAGCGGCCCAGCGGGTCCTGGCCGTCGTGCCGGAAGGCGAAGGTGAAGTACAGGCAGGCACCCGAGTGGTAGGAGTGCGAGAGGTGGCACATGATCCAGCCCTGCACGCCGATCTGGGCGAAGGCCTTCTTGGCCGCGGCGGTGACGTTGTCATACATCGGCACCAGCTTCGACCACGGCGCCGCCGTCTCGGAGACGTCGGCCGCCGCGCCCCGGTCCAGCAGGAAGTCGCGGATGTAGGGGGTGTCGAACTTCTTCTGGTCGTAGAGCTCGCCCGGGCCCTTGCCCAGGACGATGCCGCCGTGCGAGGCGATGATCTTCTTGACGATCGACTTCTGCCGGGAGACGTGGTCCGGCCCGCCCTCGTAGCCCACGAAGGAGAGGCAGACCGCGCTCAGGTCCCAGCCGCGGCGCTCCAGCACCGTGAAGAGGCCCTTGCTGACCAGCCCGGACACCGAGATGCCCTTGCTCTTCTTCCGGGTGGAGAAGGAGAAGCGCGTCTCGCCGGCGTCCGACACCCGGGTGATCGACGGGGCGGCGTCGCTGGTCGAGATCTCCTGCATCGCGGCCACGCCGGCCTCGAAGGAGGGGAAGAGGTAGCCGAGGATGAGCCGTTCCTCAGGGATCCGGTGCACCTGGACGGTCACCTCGGTGATGACGCCGAGCCGACCCTCGGAGCCAAGGACCATCTCGCGGACGCTCGGGCCGGTGGAGGTGCTCGGCAGCCCGCGGAGCACCAGCACGCGGCCGGGCATCACCATCCGCAGGCCCCGGGTGATGTCGGCGATATCGCCGTACTTGTCCGACTGCATGCCCGAGGACCGGGTGGCGACCCAGCCGCCGAGCGTGGAGTGGGTGAAGCTGTCGGGGAAGTGGCCCAGGGTCCAGCCGCGGGCGTTCAGCTGCTCCTCCAGGTCCGGGCCGAGCGCACCGGCCTGGATCCAGGCCAGCCCGGACTCCTCGTCGATGTCGATGAGCTTGTTGAGCCGGCCCAGGTCGACCGAGATGACGGTCCGCGTCTCGTCCTCGGGCGCCTGCAGGCTGCCGGAGATGTTGCTGCCGCCCCCGAAGGGGATCAGCACGGCGTCCGCGGCGATGGCGAGGTCGACGACCAGCTGTACCTCGGCCTCGTCCGCGGGGTAGACCACGACGTCGGGCACCCGCGGGATGTCGCCGCCCCGGAGCCGCATCAGGTCCCGGATGCTCTTGCCGTACGTGTGGACGATCCGGTCCTCGTCGCTGCTGACCGTGTTCTCGACGCCGACCGCCTCGGTCAGCTGCTCGAGCAGCTCGTCACCGATGCGGGGGGTGGGGATCGGCAGGTCCTCCAGCCGGGGCTGCTTGCCGGCAGGGGCGTTCAGGTCCAGGTCGATGATCTCGAGCACAAACGGCTGCAGGGCAGGTTTGTCCTCGTGGTGGAAGCTGGTGCCCTCCACACCCCAGCCGTACCACTTCATGTGCTTCACGGCAGGCATGCGTTTCTCCTTCTGATGACCCGGTACGGCCCGCTCTGGCCGCCGCGGTCCGCCGTCCATCTTGCCGGAGCGGGCAAGAGCCCTCAGCCGAGGGTGGCGATGTAGGTCGTGGTGTCGTCGATCAACCCACGGACCTCTTTGGCGATCCGCTCCGAGAACTGGGCGACACTCTCGCCGTCCTCGGGCCGCAACGGCTCGCCGAAGGTGACGTGGACCGGGGGCCGGCCGCGGTCGGGCCAGTTCTTCCCGTAGGGCATCGCGGCCGCGGCGCCGACGATGGCCACCGGCAGGCAGGGGACGTCACGGCTGATGCACAGCGCGGCGGCACCGGGCTTGAACGCGCCGATCTCGCCGGTCCGCGAACGCGTGCCCTCGGGGAACAGCAGCAGGGGAACGCCATCGTCGAGCAGGCTGGTGGCCAGGCCCTTGCGGCCGCGGAGACCGGTCCGGTCCACGGGAAAGGCGTTGAAGAAGAGGGCGGTCAGGCCCTTGCGCCACCACACGTCGAAGAAATAGTCCGCCGCGGCGCCGGCCGCGACGTAGCGGGACAGCTTCTCGGGCAGGGAGGTGATGATCAGCGGAGCGTCCAGGTGCGACGTGTGGTTGGACACCACCACAAATCCGCCGTGCACCCCCTCGAGGTGCTCCAGTCCCCGGACGGTCACCGTGGTCTTGCGCCGGATGAAGGGCTTGAGGATCAGCCGCTGCGCCACGAACCGCGCGCCGGCGTGCACGGGCGAGGTGTATCGACTGCGGTTGGACACATTGCCACAGTAACCGAAGCGTCCTCCGGTGTTCATCCAATGGCCGGTGCGGCGTCGCGTGAGTCTCAGTGCCGGCCGGAGGAGAGCAGCACCGAGGCGCGCCGGACCAGCACGCGGGGAGCCAGCCGCGCCGCCCAGATCAGGGCCTGGTAGCGCCTCGAGGGGATGGAGAGGACGCGACCGGCCGCGACGTCGCGCAGGCACTCGGCCACCAGGTCGTCGGCGTTCAGCCACAGCGCAGCGGGGATCTTGCCGGTGCCGATGTCGGCCCGCTCGTGGAACTCGGTCCGCACCCAGCCGGGGGCCAGCACGGTCGCGGTCACCCCGGTGCCCCGCAGCTCGTTGGCCAGCGCCTCGGTGTAGACGCCGACGAACGCCTTCAGGGCGGCGTAGGAACCCATGGTGGTGTAGGCCGCCGTGCTGCCGACGTTGACGATCGCGCCGTGCCCACGGTCGGTCATCGCCCTCCCGGCCGCCGCGCTCAGCACCATCAGGGCGTGCACCATCACCTCATACCCCTGCTCGAAGGCCGACAGGTCCGCACTGACCAGCCGCGAGCGGATGCCGAAGCCGGCGTTGTTGACCAGCAGGTCGACCGGACGCTCGACCTCGGCCAGGCGCTGCGCGACCCGCTCGACGTCCTCCCGGACGGCCAGGTCGGCGGCGAGGGCCTCGACGGTGATCCCGTGGCTCCGCTGCAGCTCGGCGGCCGTGCTGCGCAGCCGGTCGGCGTCCCTGGCCACCAGGACCAGGTCGTCTCCGCGCGCCGCCAGGGCCCGCGCGAACGCCGCCCCGATCCCTGATGTCCCGCCCGTCACCAGCGCCGTCGTCACCGGGTCAGCGTAGGTCAGGAGCCCCTCGACAGGATCAGGGCGCGGGGAGGGCGAGCAGGGCGAGGGTCTGGCGGGCGATCTCGAGCTCCTCGTTGGTGGGAACCACCGCCACGGTGACAGGCGAGCCGTCGGGGGAGATGACGCGGGCTTCGCGGCTGGCTGCCTCGTTGCGGGCGGGCTCGAGGGAGATCCCCAGTCCCTCCAGCCCGACCAGGACGGCAGTGCGGACGGCGGCGTTGTTCTCGCCCACCCCCGCGGTGAAGGTGAGGACGTCGAGCCGACCGAGGACGGCGAGGTAGGCGCCGAGGTAGTGCTTGAGCCGGTGCACGTACACACCGAAGGCCAGCTCGGCACCGGCATCCCCGGCCTCGCGGAGCTCCTGCAAGGCGCGGAAGTCGTTGACCCCGCTCAGCCCCTTCAGGCCGGACTGCTTGTTCAGTACGGTGTCGATCTCGTCCACCGTCAGCCCGGCCTCCCGGCTCAGGTAAGGGTGCAGGCCGGGATCGACGTCGCCCGAACGGGTCCCCATCACCAGCCCCTGCAGCGGCGTCAGGCCCATCGAGGTGTCGACCGCCTGACCGCCCCGGACCGCGGACGCGGAAGCGCCGTTGCCCAGGTGCAGCACGATCTGGTTGAGCTCGGCCAGCGGACGCCCCACCAGGCCCGGGACGGCGCGGGACACGTAGCGGTGTGAGGTGCCGTGCATGCCGTAGCGGCGGATCCGGTACCGCTCGGCCAGCTCCCGCGGGATCGCGTACGTCGCGGCGGCTGGCGGCAGGCCGGCGAAGAAGGCGGTGTCGAAGACGGCGACGTGCGGCACGTCCAGCTGGGCCCGCGCCGCCTCGATCCCGGCGACGGCGCCCGGGTTGTGCAGCGGGGCGAGGGGGCTGAGGTCGCGGATCTGGTCGACCACCGCGTCGGTGATAACCACCGGGTCGGAGAAGTCGGGTCCGCCGTGCACCACCCGGTGACCGACGGCCCGGACGCCGGCGCTGGCCAGCTCAAGGCCCTGAGCCGTGAGCTCCGCGGTCATCTGGCGGACGGCGGCGGTGTGGTCGGCGACGTCGCTGCCGTCCTCGCCGATCCGCTCGACCGTCCCCTTGGCGACCACCTCGCCGGAACCGGGAACGACCAGCTGGTACTTGAGGCTGGACGACCCGGCGTTCAGCACCAGGACCGGGGCCGCCGAGCGCGGAGCGCGACCATCGGGCCCGGTCATGCCGAGGCCTGGGGCGCCGCGGTCTGGTGGCGGACCGCCTGGGCCTGGACGGCGGTGATGGCCACGGTGTTGACGATGTCGTCCACCAGCGCTCCGCGCGACAGGTCGTTGACGGGTTTGCGCAGACCCTGCAGCACCGGGCCGATGGCGACGGCGTGCGCGCTGCGCTGCACGGCCTTATAGGTGTTGTTGCCCGTGTTGAGATCGGGGAAGACGAAGACGGTCGCCCGACCTGCCACGTCCGAGCCGGGCAGCTTGGCCCGGGCCACGTCGAGATCGACCGCCGCGTCGTACTGGATCGGCCCCTCCAGCGGCAGGTCCGGCGCCCGCTCGGTGACCAGGGCGGTGGCCGCGCGCACCTTCTCCACCTCCGCGCCGGCGCCCGAGCTGCCGGTGGAGTAGGACAGCATCGCCACCCGCGGCTCGATCCCGAACTGCCGGGCGGTGTCGGCCGAGGACAGGGCGATGTCGGCCAGCTGCTCGGTCGTCGGCTCGGGGATGACCGCGCAGTCGCCGTAGACCAGCACCCGGTCGGCCAGGCACATCAGGAAGACGCTGGACACGGTGGCCACGCCCGGCCGGGTCTTCACGAACTCCAGCGCCGGCCGGATGGTGTGCGCCGTGGTGTGCGCGGCGCCGGAGACCATCCCGTCGGCCAGCCCCAGGTGCACCATCAACGTGGCGAAGTAGGAGATGTCGGTGACGGTGTCGCGGGCCTTGTCCAGGGTCATCCCCCGGTGCGCCCGGGCCTCGGCGTACGCGACGGCGAAGCGCTCGACCAGCTCGGGGTCGGTCGGTGAGACCACCGACGCCTCGTCCAGGTCCAGGCCCAGCACCGAGGCCCGCGCGCGGACTGCCGTCTCCTCGCCGAGGAGCGTGAGCTGCGCGACCCCGCGCCGCAGCAGGATCTCGGCCGCCTCGAGGATGCGGTCGTCGGAGCTCTCGGGCAGCACGATGTGCTGGCGGTCGGCGCGGGCCCGCTCGGCCAGCTGGTACTCGAACATCAGTGGCGTCCGCACCTCCGAACGGGGGACGTCGATCGCGGCCAGCAGACCTGCCTGGTCGACCTGTTCGGCGAACAGCCGCCGGGCCACCTCGATCTTGCGCGTCGAGGTCTTGGTCATCGGGCCGCGGACCCGGGTCAGGCGCTCGGCGGTGGTGAAGGTGCCGAGGTCGGTCAGCGCGATCGGCAGGTCGGACTCGACGCCCGCCGACAGCCGCCGGATGCTGTCGGGCAAGGGGTAGCCGCCGGTCAGGAGGATGCCGGCCAGCGCCGGGAAGGTGCCGCTCTGGTGGGCCAGCATCAGCCCGGGGATGAGGTCGGTCCGGTCGCTGGGGGCGATCACCGCGACGTCGGGTCCGAGCCGGTCGAGGACGTTGGGCAGGCTCATCGCGGCCACGATGATGCCCAGCGCCTCGCGGTCCATCCAGCTCTCGTTGCCCAGCGTCAGCTCGCCCTGGCCGGCCTCGACCAGGGCGCGGAACGTCGGGGCCGACAGGATCGGGTTGTCGGCGATGGCCGCGATCAGCAGCTCGTCGGCGCCGGATGGGGTCAGCGAGGCCAGCTCGGCCTTGATCGCGGTGACCGCGTCGGCCTCGACCCGGTTGGCCACCACGGCGACCACCTGGGCGTGGTTGGCCCGCAGCTCGGCGATGGCCCCCTCGGCGGCGGCGGAGATCTGCTCCGGCGTCCGCTCCCGGCCGTGGACGACGAGCACGACCGGGGAGCCCAGGTTCGCCGCGATCTTGGCGTTGAGGGAGAGCTCGGTGCCGGTCGAGACGTCGGTGTAGTCCGAGCCGAGGACGATCACCACCTCGAAGCGCTCGCTCAGCCGTCCGAAGCGCTCGACGATGACGTGCAGCGCCTCGTCGGGGTCGTGCCGGGCGGCCTCGTAGGTGACGCCCAGCGCGTCGGCGTAGCTCTGGCTCATGCCCGGCTGGTTCACCAGCAGATCGACGACGAGGTCCAGGTCCTCGGACTCGTCCAGGCTGCCGGCGGTGGTCAGTGGTCGGAACACCCCGACCGAGCCGACCTCGCGGGTCAGGGCGTCGACCAGCCCGAGCGCCACGGCCGATTTGCCCGTCAGACCTTCGGGTGAGGCCACGTAGACGCTGCGACTCATGCGGTGACAGTAGCGGGCGCCGGTGACAGGGCGGCTCGCTGTGGCCCGGGAGGTGTGGCTCAGGAACGGCTGAGGGTTTCGGGGATGAGGCACCGGGACCGGACGGTCCGTCTATCTTGGGCCGGTGGCGATCAAACCTCCCCACATCCCGGGGCTTACCGACTGGCGTCCGCTGGCGCGCGGTGGCTTCGCCGTGGTGTGGGAGGCCCGCCAGGAGACCCTGGACCGGCTGGTGGCGGTCAAGATCGACCAGCGGAAGCTCGACGACGAGGCGGAGCGGCAACGGTTCCGCCGCGAGGCCGGAGCGGCCGGTCGGATGTCGGCGCACCGCGGCATCATCACCGTGCACGACGCCAACATCCTGCCCGACGGCCGACCGTACCTGGTGATGGACCTGTGCACCGGGGGCTCCCTGACCCGCTACCTGAAGCCCGAGGAGCGGCTGAGGGCTCAGCGGGTCCGCGAGATCGGTCTGCAGATCGCGGACGCGCTGGCCGCCACCCACGCCCGCGGCGTCCTGCACCGCGACGTCAAGCCGGCCAACATCCTCGTCGACCGCTACGACAACGTCGGTCTGGCCGACTTCGGGCTGGCGGCGATCGCCGGGCCCGAGACCCCGCCCGAGGAGGCCTTCGAGGCCCTGACGCCCGCGTACACGGCGCCGGAGATCCTGCGTCGGCAGCCCCCCGTCGCCACCGGCGACGTCTACTCCCTGGCCGCCACGATGTACGCGCTGCTCGGCGGCCGCCCGCCCCGTTGGCCCGAGGAGGGGACCCCGACGCTGGCGGAGGTCCTCGAGCTGCAGCAGCTGCCGGTCGAGCCGCTGCCCGAGGTCGACCCCGGTCTGATGCAGCTGCTGATCGACGCCCTGGCCGAGAACCCGGAGGCCCGCCCTGACGCCGCCGAGTTCGGCCGGCGGCTGGCTGCGCTCCCGCTGGACGGCCGGCCCGCCGGGACCGGGGTCGAGGACCAGCCGGCCGCCGTGGGCTCTGCGGACGGGTCGCGCCAAGGGCCGGACGGTGATCGTGAGCGGAGCGGAACCCGTCGTGCCCTGCTGGGGGTGCTCGCGGCGCTGGCCGTGGTGATCGTGCTGATCGCCGTGGTCCTGCGGGCCGTCGACACCCCGGACGCCGCCGCCCCGGCGCCGGTCTCGCCCGGCACCAGTGCACCCGGGAGCGTCGAGCCCAGCCCCTCGTCGCCGAGCCCGTCTCCGACCCTTGCCCTGCCGGCGAACTTCGCCGACTGCTCGGCGGCCTTGGGAGAGAAGGCCTTCTGCCCCACGGAGCCGGAGTGCTGGGTTGGCGTGCGCGGGGCGTTCGACAGTCCCAACCAGGGGACGGTGGCGGCCTGCGACCGTACCCATGTGCAGCAGACCTTCGTCGCGGGGCCGCTGACGACCGAGGTCCGTCAGCAGTCGCAGCTGGAGGCCGCAACGCAGGTCAAACGGCTCTGCACCAGGGAGGTGCTGCGACGCTCGCTCACCACCGGAGGGGACCGGAGCACCACCTGGCAGGTCGAGGTGCTGCCCCCCCAGGCCGGCGACGGCGACGTCAGGATGTTCCGCTGCCTGTTCAGCGACGGCGAGCGGGACACCCCGGTCAAGCTCCAGCTGCCTGGTTAGAGGAGCCAGCCTGACCAGGTCTGCCGGCGCAGACCTTGGTCATCACGCCGTCCGGCGGAAGCCGACCACTCCGACCGGCGGAGGCAGGCGACGGCGCCCCCAGCCCCAACCCACCCGGTGTCGGAAGCTTCACCCGGCGATCTGTCGGAGCCAGGCGATGTCGGCGGCCTGGCCGTCGCGGCCCCCCGGCGTCTCCACCACCACGGGTGCCCCGGCCAGCCGCACGACCTCGGCCAGCGCCTCGGCGTCCAGGTGGCCGTCCCCGAGGTTGGCGTGCCGGTCGGCTCCGGAGTCGAAGGCGTCGCGGGAGTCGTTGGCGTGCACCAGGTCGATCCGGCCGGTGATGGCCCGGACGCGGTCCACCAGCCCGACCAGCTCCTCGCCGCCGGCGTGGGCGTGGCAGGTGTCCAGGCAGAAGCCGACCCGGTCGGCGTCCGCGGCCGCGCCGACGGCGTCCCAGAGCCGGGCCAACCGGTCCAGCCGGCGGGCCATGGCGTTGTCACCACCCGCGGTGTTCTCGATCAGCAGGGGCACGGGCAGCTCCAGCCGCTCGACGCACTTGCGCCAGTTGTCGAAGCCGGTCTCCGGGTCGTCGGACTTGAGCACGTGCCCGCCGTGCACGACGAGGCCGACCGCCCCGACCTCGGCGGCCGCGTGCAGGTACTGCTGGAGGAACTTACGGCTCGGGATGCGGATCCGGTTGTTGCTCGTGGCCACGTTCAGCACGTACGGCGCGTGCACGACCAGCGTCACGCCGGCCTGCTCGGCCGCCTCGCGCAGGGCGACGGGCCCGCCCGGGTAGGCGACCTCCGGTCCCTTCCACCCCTGCGGGTCGCCCAGGAAGAACTGCGCCAGGCTGGCCGAGCGCGCCTGGGCCTCGGCCACCGGGTCCGCCTGCTCGCCGTGCCCACCGATCACCAGGGATGTCATGCCGCCGACCCTAGTAGCGGCCGGTGACACAGTTCGGGGCACCGACCACGAGGTCGGTGCCCCGAGCTGCGGGTGCTGAGGTCAGCGGTTCATCAGGGTGCTGAAGACACCGGAGGTGAGGTTGACGATCAGGCTGATCACCAGCCAGGCCGCGGCCACGATGATGCCGGCCAGGGCCTGGTTGTTCTTGATGCCCACGCCGCGGGCCTGCACGAAGGCCACGATGCTGAGGACCAGTCCGATCAGGGCCGTGCACGGGATGATCGCCAGGATCAGGCCGACGAGGCCGAGGGTCTTACCGGGGACGTTGGCCGGCTGAGCGACGGGGCCCGGTGGGTACTGCGTCATGAGTGGTGCTCCTTGGATGAGGTCCCGAGATCAAGTCGGCAGCAGCGTAACCGGCGGGCGGGCCAGCCGAGGGGAGATGGCAGACGATCTGGGTAACATCTCGGCGTGAAGCGCCCCCCGACCGCGATCCGGCGGCTCCGCCCTGGTCAGCAGGCATGAAGGTCACGCTCCTCGGGCCGCAGCGCCGGGCCTCAGGCGCTCGGTCGGCGGTCGCGGAGCTGGTGCCCCAGGGCCCGGTAGCGGCCGTCAACGCCGGCTGGCTCGAGCGCGAGGCCGACACCAGGGAGCTGGACGAGGTGCTCGGTGGCCGGCTGCTCAACCTCGAGCTGCACCGACGCTGGCAGTCGCTCCGCGAGGAGGACGCCGCCTTCGACGAGAGCCAACAGTGGCTGTCGGACTCTCTCAGCGAGCTCCGGACGGCCTACCGGCTCCGCCTGCTGTCGTCGCTGACGGCGGTGGCCGCGGTCCGTCGACAGGTCCGGGACGAGAGCCTGCGGACCGCCGCCCACGAGGACGAGGTCGCGGCCCTGCGGACGCTGGACGAGTGGAACCTGCGCTGCGGTCAGCAGCTGCGGGAGGAGGCCGCCGAGCGGGTGCGCGCCGGGGGCACTGAAGCGGTCGACCGACACCGGGCCGAGGTCGCCCGCATGCTCGACGACAGCGCCGGCCTGGTCGTCACCGGCGGTCACGTCGCGATCCTGCTGCACCTGTTGAACCTGTTCGGGGTGGCCGACCGGCTACGCACCGGCATGATCAACACCGGCATGATCAACACGGGTATGATCAACACGAGCATGATCAACACGAGCATGATCAACACGGGCATGATCGACTTCCCCGTGATCGCCTGGTCGGCCGGGGCGATGGCGCTGAGTGAGCGGGTGGTGCTGTTCCATGATCATCCGCCCTACGGGGACCGGCCGGCCGAGGTCTACGCCGCGGGGGTGGGCGCCTACTCCGGCCTCGTGGTCCTGCCGCACGCGCGGCGTCGACTCCGCCTGGACGACCACGATCACGTCGGCCTGCTGGCCCGCCGGCTGGCCCCGCGCCGGGCCGTGATCCTGAACGACGGCGCGCGCCTGGACCTCGGCGCGGACGGGACCCTGCCGCCGTCGGCTCCGCGGCTGACCCTCGCCGGCGGGGTGGCCGCCGAGGCGGACGTGGTCGACGAGGCGGTCGCGTGACCAGCTCACCGGGCGTGTCTCTGATCGCGGGCGCCGGCAAGTCCACCCGGCGCAAGCTGGCCGTGAACCGGCTGCGGGACCGGCTGCGGCGGCTGGCGACCGAGGGCGAGCCCGCCGACGCCATGCTCGAGCGCTTCTTCGCGCGGCACGAGTTCCCCATCGTCGAGGGCCGTCGCTGCACCTTCGCCGTCCGCTGCGAGGCGGACGCCGTCTACGTCCGGCACCGGGTGGTCGGGCTGCCCGGCGACCTGCCGATGCGCCGGCTGACGGGCACCGATCTCTGGTACGTGGTGGTCGAGATCCCGCCGGACTCCCGCGTGGAGTACCAGTTCGAGCTTCGCCGTCATCCAGACGCCTTCGGCGGGGACGGGGAGTGGCAGCGGTTCAACGACCCGGCCAACCCGCGGACCGCCGACGGCCCGTTCGGTGCCTCGTCGGTCTGCTACGGCCAGGGCTACACCACCCCCGACTGGGCCGTCTTCGACCCCGACGCCCGCCAGGGCGAGCTCATCGAGCTGACCCTGCCGAGCCGGGCGCAGCGGCGGGAGAACCGGGTCACGGTCTACCTGCCGGCCCGCTTCCGCCGGACCACCCGCTACCCGCTGCTGGTCGTGCACGACGGTGGCGACTTCCTCGCGTACGCGTCGATGAAGACCGTCCTCGACAACCTCATCCACCGCCTGGACATGGCCGAGACCGTCGTCGCCTTCACCTACCCCGGGGAGCGGCTCACCGAGTACCCCAACTCCAGCGCCCACGCCCGCTGGATCGCCACGGAGCTGGTCGGCCAGCTGGAGGAGCAGCTGCCGCTCGCCGCGGGTCCCGGCGCGCGGTGCCTGATGGGGTCGAGCTTCGGGGCGGTGGCGTCGCTGTCCGCGGCCGTCCGCTACCCGGACGTGTTCGGCGCCCTGCTGCTGCAGTCGGGGTCGTTCGTCTTCACCGACATCGGCGCGGACCACGGCGAGGACCCGGCCTTCGACCCCGTGGTGAGGTTCGTCAACCGCTATCGCGCCCGGCCGACGCGCGTGGCGGACCGGCTCTTCATCTCCTGCGGGGTCTACGAGGACCTGATCGTGCCCAACCGCTCGATGCTGCAGGTCTTCGCCGACGCGGGGATGGAGGTCAGCTACGTCGAGTCCCGGGACGGCCACAACTGGGTCTCGTGGCGCGACCGGCTGCGCGAGGGCCTGTCCTGGATCTTTCCCGGCGAGCAGATGTTCGTGTACGAGTGACGCCGATGATGACGGCGGCCACGTGGATCGCCTCGTCCCTCGGACTGCGGGTCGACGACGTGGTCGTGCTGCACGACTCGACCAAGCAGACGCTCCGGCTGCTGCCGTGCGATGTCGTCGCCCGGGTGGCCCTCGTCGGGCAGCACGTGGCGCAGTTCGAGCTCGACCTCGCTCGGCAGCTGCTGGCCGTCGGCTGCCCGGTGGCCGAGGTCGAGCCTCGGGTCGAGCCGAGCGTCTACGAGCGTGACGGCTTCGCGGTCACGTTCTGGACCCACTACGAGTCCGTCGCGTCTGCCGCCGTGTCGCCGGCCGGCTATGCCCGGGCGCTCGCCCGGCTGCACGCCGGGATGCGCACTCTCGAGGGCGCGACGCCGCACGTCATGGACCGCGTGCGAGAGGCCCAGCAGCTGGTGGCGAGGCCCGACCCGTCCTCAGGCTTCGCGGAGGCGGATCGCGAGCTGCTGGTCGAGACCCTGCGCACCCTGGGCGGCAGAGTTTGGCGGGAGCGGTGGTCGCGATCAGCTGCTGCATGGTGAGCCGCACCCCGGGAACGTCCTCGCCACCGAGCACGGGCCCCTGTTCATCGACCTCGAGACCTGCTGTCGCGGGCCGGTCGAGTTCGACCTCGCTTACGCACCGGAGGAGGTGGCCGAGCACTATCCGGACGTCGACGATGAGCTGCTGACCGACTGCCGCGCCCTCGCCCTGGCGGTGAACACGGCCTGGCGCTGGGAGCCGGGCGATCGGCTGCCGCACGGTCGCGAGCTCGCCGCGGAGTGGCTCGACCAGCTCCGGTCCCTCGGCTACCGTGGGGCCTGAGTCCCACAGAGACCGACGCGCCTTCGGGGCGTCGCTAACGGAAACACTCGTCCGCCGTCCGAGTTCGCCGTTAGGAGCAGTCATGACCACCCCCTTCACCGTCCCCACCGTCGACATCTCGGCCTACGTCGGAGCCGGCACCGCCGAGCAGCGCGCGGACACCGCCCGCGCCGTCGACGACGCCTGCCGCCAGGTCGGCTTCATCCAGGTCACCGGTCACGGCGTCCCGGACGACGTGGTCGCCGGCCTCGCCGCAGCGATGGACGACTTCTTCGCCCTCGGGCTCGACGCCAAGCTGGCCGCCCGGGCGCCGGCTGGGGCCAACCGTGGCTACACCGCGCCCAGGAGCGAGTCGCTCAGCCTCAGCCTCGGGGTCGAGTCCGCCGCCCGGATGAACGACTTCTTCGAGGCCTTCAACGTCGGTGCGAGCGCGAGCGACCATCCGGGCCTCGGCCTCGACCCCCAGACCTACGCGGAGAACCTGTGGCCCGAGGTCGACGGTTTCCGGCGGCGGGTGCAGCGCTACTTCGGCGAGGCCGGACGGGTGGCGCGGACGCTGACCCGGGTCTTCGCCGACGCGCTCGGGCTCGAGCCGGACTTCTTCGGCGGCTACACCGACCACTCCATCGACGTGCTGCGGATGAACAACTACGCCCTGCCGCCCGGCACCGTCGACCTCGACGGCGACCTCACCGGGATGGGTGAGCACACCGACTTCGGGATCGTGACCGTGCTGTGGGCCGACCAGGTGGCCGGCCTGCAGGTCCTCGGCAGCGACGGCGGCTGGCACGACGTCTCACCCGCCGACGGGGCGCTCCTGGTCAACCTCGGCGACCTGACCGCGCGCTGGACCAACGAGCGCTGGCTCTCCACCCTGCACCGGGTGAAGCCGCCGGTCGTGGACGGCAGCATCTGTCGGCGTCGGTCTGCGGCCTTCTTCCACGACGGCAACGCCGACGCGGTGATCACCACCCTGCCCGGCTGCTCCGGTCCCGGCGAGCCGGAGCTCTACGCCCCGACGACCGTGGCCCACCACATCGCCGCCAAGCTCGCCGGTTCGCGCGCCGGCCGGCTCAACCCCGCCGCCCCCCGCGAGGCCGCCCGGGTCCTGGCGGCCCGTACGTCGGCCTGACCCGCCCCTCCCGCCCGGGTCGGCAAGCTCCTCGACCCTCCGGCCCTGGTCGATGGCGCCGCTACCTCACCGGGGCTCGGGCAACCCCCACGTCACAGGCCTGCGGCGTCCGTTGCGCCCCTTGCAGACGGCGCAGGGAGGTCCGTTGGCCTGTGACGTGGGGGTCGGACCTCGGGCAATTGGCCAGCTGGGCCGGTGGGCCGGTAGATTAGCCCGCTGTGCTGCCGCCCGTCGGTGGCAGCACGCACCGCCCACCCGTGTGGGTCGGTGTGCATTCGCCCTCCTGCTACGGGGACGTCCCGTAGCCGCCGAGACCAGAGGAGGTGGAGTTCGCGCATGCGCCCTTACGAGGTCATGGTCATTCTCGACCCTGAGACCGATGAGCGTTCCGTCCAACCCACGCTCGAGCAGTACCTGACCGTCATCACCAAGGGTGGCGGCACCGTGGACAGCCTGGACGTCTGGGGTCGTCGCCGGCTGGCGTATGAGATCCAGAAGAAGTCCGAGGGCATCTACGCCGTCATCACGATCAAGGCCAACTCGGTCGACGTCAAGGAGATGGACCGTCAGTTCTCCATCAACGAGTCGATCATGCGCACCAAGGTCATCCGCACCGACGCTCACTGAGCGAGGGCCTGTCCACAGGACAGGCGACCGTCCGGCGCTGTCCACAGGCTCGCCCGGCTGATGTTCATCGTCAGTCCGGACTGGCAGGATCCGTGTCGGTCGGACACCTCACTCAACGCACGTCGTTCCTCGAACCCAGGGAGACCCCATGGCAGGCGAAACACCCATCACCCTGGTCGGCAACCTCACCGCCGACCCGGAGCTGCGCTTCACTCCCTCGGGGGCAGCCGTCGCGAACTTCACCGTCGCGTCGACTCCGCGCACCTTCGACCGCCAGAGCAACGAGTGGCGGGACGGGGACGCGATGTTCCTGAACTGCGCCGTCTGGCGGCAGGCGGCCGAGAACGTCGCCGAGTCGCTGCAGAAGGGCATGCGGGTCATCGTCCAGGGTCGTCTGAAGTCACGGAGCTATGAGACCCGCGAGGGTGAGAAGCGCACCGTGTTCGAGGTCGACGTCGACGAGGTCGGACCGGCGCTCCGCTACGCCACCGCCAAGGTCACCCGCACCACCGGTGGTGGTGGCGGCGGCCAGGGCGGCGGTCGTCCTTCCGGGGGCGGCGGCGGCGGTTACAGCGGCGGCGGCAGCAGCAGCAACAGCGGCGGCGGCAACGCCGGGGGGGACGACCCCTGGGCGACCGGCGCGAGCAGCGGCGGCGGCAACCGGTCCCAAGGCTCCGACCCCTGGGCGACGCCCCAGAGCGAAGAGCCCCCGTTCTGACGCCTGCGTCAGGACACATCACCTAACCAGGCACATTCCGGCAATCGAGCACAGGTCTCGCGCCGGGCTTTCGAGAGGAGAGCACCACAATGGCCAGCACCCCACCTGCGAAGCGCATCCCGAAGAAGAAGTCGAACCCGCTCCGCGCCGGTCAGCACATCGATTACAAGGACACCGCCACGCTGCGGAAGTTCATCTCCGAGCGGGGAAAGATCCGCGCCCGCCGGGTCACCGGGCTGAGCGTGCAGGAGCAGCGCAAGGTCGCCATCGCCATCAAGAACGCCCGCGAGGTCGCGCTGCTGCCGTACGCCTCGACGGCGCGCTGAGAGAGGGACGTCAGATGAAGCTCATCCTGACTGCCGCCGTGGACAACCTCGGGGTGGCCGGCGACGTGGTCGAGGTGCGTGACGGCTACGGCCGTAACTTCCTCGTGCCGCGCGGCGTGGCCATCCGCTGGACCCGTGGTGGTGAGAAGCAGATCGACGGCATCAAGCGCAGCCGTGACGCCCGGGAGATCCGTGGCCTCGACCACGCCCAGGAGGTCCGGACCGCACTCGAGGGCCTCGAGGTCGAGCTCGGTGTCCGGGCCGGCGAGACCGGCAAGCTGTTCGGTGCCGTCACCCCTGGTGACGTCGCCACGGCGATCAAGAAGGCCGGCAACGTCTCGGTGGACAAGCGGGCCATCGAGATCATCAAGCCGATCAAGACCGTCGGCACCCACACCGTGGGGGTCAAGCTGCACGACGCGGTCACCGCGCACGTCCAGCTCGCGGTCGTCGCCCAGTAGCTCAGCCAGCCGGACGCCCCGGGACCTCGGTCTCGGGGCGTCCCGGCCGTCTGGGTCCTCGCGTAAGGTCGATGCGTGATTCTTCCCACCGCCGAGGCGCTCGAGCAACGCCGTCGCGGTTACCAGCGACGCGGCGTGGTGTGCGGCGTGGCCGCCGTGCTGATGCTGCTGAGCGCGTTGCTGCCGCACGTCGCCGTCGCGGACTTCCACGCCTACGGCCGATCCCTGATCCCCGCCAGCCGGTTCTTCATCAAGGCCCAGGCTGATGCCCCGGCCTTTGCCGGCGCCGACCTGACCGGCGTCGCAGCGGGGCTCAACATCACCTATGTCGGCCTGGCCGCGCACGAGGTCGGCCTGCTGATGGCGCTCTTCTCCACCTGGGCCCTCGCCGCGGAGACCCTCGGTCTGTGGATCCGTCGCATCCTCCTGATGTCCGGGTGGTTCCTGGCCCTCAGCGCTGTCGTCTCCGTCACCGGCTACCAGCTGCTGACGGCCGCGGGTGTCCCCACCCTGCTCGGCAGCGCCTGGGCGTTCGCCCTGCTCGGAGGGCTCGTGATGATCCTCGGTGGGATGGAGGCCCGCAAGCGGGTCGACCAGACCACCTACATCGCGGCCGTCGAGTGGAACGGCTGACCCGGCCGGCGCTGGCCGCCGCGCTCGATCTCGAGCCGCACCCGGAGGGCGGCTGGTTCCGCCGGACCTGGGCCTCCGAGGTTTCCGTGCCCGCAGCCGACGGCGGCACGAGATCCTCCGCCACGGCCATCTACTACGTGCTCGGCCCGGGCGAGCAGTCGGTGTGGCACCAGGTCCGCTCCGCCGAGCTGTGGCTCCACCACGCCGGTGTCCCGCTGCGGCTGCGGATCGGCGGCACCGGCGAGGCCCCTGGCGCCGAGATCACCGAGGTGCTGCTGGGCTCCGACGTCGTCGGCGGCCAGCAGCCGCAGGTGCTGGTAGCCGCGTCCGCCTGGCAGTCGGCCGAGCCGGCAGCCGATGGAGAGGCCCTGGTGTCCTGCGTCGTCTCACCCGGCTTCGACTTCGCCGACTGGCGGACGTTGCCGTCGGGCTAGGCCCCGACGCGGATCCAGGCGTCGGTGCGGGCTCGCAGCGTCAGCGTGACCATCCGGGCCAGTGTGAAGCCGCCGTACGCGAGCCACAGCCAGACCAGGCCGGCCGCCCGGGCCTGCACGAGCAGGGCCAACGGGACGTAGACCAGGAGCGAGATCAGCCCCGCGAGGGCCAGGTAGCGGCTGTCGCCGGCGCCGATCAGGACCCCGTCGAGCACGTAGACGACGCCGGCGAGCGGGGTGATGACCGCGACCACCAGCAGCACCCTGCCGACGAGCTGCTGCACGCCGGGGTCGGGAGAGAACAGACCCACGGAGAACGGCCGGGTCAGCCAGACGGTCAGCCCGAAGGCCAGTCCGGCCAGCACGCCCCAGAGCAGCATCCGGCGCGTCAACGCCCGGCCCAGCGCCACCTCACCCGCGCCGAGGGCGCGACCGATGAGCGCCTGGCCGGCGATCGCGACCGCGTCCAGGGCGAAGGCGAGCAGCACCCACAGGCTGAGGACGACCTGATGAGCGGCCAGTCCCACCGTGCCCGCGGTCGCGGCGACCACGGTGGTCAAGGTGACGGCTCCCTGCAGGGTGGCCGTTCGCAGCACCAGCCAGCTGCCGGCGCGGGCTGCTCCCAGCACCGCCCGGGGTCGCCAGCGGGGGGTCGCGCCGGCGGCGCGCATCCGGCGGAGGACGACCGCGGCCACAACCGCCGCCGCGCCCGTCTGGGCGATCAGGGTGCCCAGGGCCGAGCCGGCGATGCCCAGGTGCCAGCCGTACACGAGCACCAGGTTGAGGCCGATGTTGCCGAGGTTGGCCGCGACCACCACGCGGAGCGGGGTGCGGGTGTCCTGCAGCCCCCGCAACACGCCGGTGCCCGCCAGCAGCAGCAGGACCGCCGGCAGCCCGAAGGCCGCGATCCGGAGGTAGGTGGTGGCCGCGGACGTGACGGCCGGGTCGGCCCCGTAGGCCGCCGTCACGACCGGCACCAGGGCCTGCAGCCCGAGGCAGAGCGCAGCGCCCATCAGGACGGCCAGGACGAGTCCGTCGAAGCCGCCGCTCAGCGCGCTGCTCCGGTCCCCGGCGCCCAGCCGCCGAGCGACGGTACCGGTCGTGGCGTAGGCCAGGAAGATCGAGAGGCCCGTCAGGACGCCGAGCACGTTGGCGGCGAGGGCGAGCCCGGCTAGCTCGCCGGTTCCGAGGTGGCCGACGATGGCGGAGTCGGCCAGCAGCAGCAGGGGTTCTGAGACCAGCGTCGCGAGGGTGGGCAGCGCCAGCGCGAAGATCTCCCGGTCGAGCTGAGCGCGGGGAGGCACGTTGTCCACAGAGTTGTCCCCACGATGTGGAGAACTACACCTCTGTGATTCGGGTCGGTGCGCCACCCTCCGCCGGTCAGCGCCAGAGGGTGGCGATGCCGAAGGCGGCGGCCATCCCGCCCATCCCGATCAGGATGTTCCAGTTCCGCAGATCCTTCATGTAGGGGATCGTCGTCCCGGCCACGTAGTAGGTGATCAGCCACGCCACCCCGAGCAGCCCGACGGTGATGAAGGTGGGCGGAACCCACCGACGGCTCGACGGTGCCTTGACCTTCTGCGCCTTGGCGGCGCGCTGGGCTTTCAGCTTCTGCTTGTCGTCGGCCGACTTGCGTGTTCTCGACTCGGGCACGCTCTCTCCTTGCTAGACGGTCTGTAGCGTAGTCAAAGACCTGGACAGGAGCCATTTCTCGGCTGTCCATCAGCTGGGGAAGGGAGTCGCGTGACCGCACCGACCCCGTCCTCGCCGCCGGCCCCGTCCCCGGCCCGGGTGTGGCCGACCTGGCGCCGGGTGCGCCGCGTACTGGTCCGGGCCCGCGCGGCCCAGCGTCGTCGCGACCGGGACCGACGGCCGGTCAACCGGGTGCTGACCGGCCTGGTCTGCCTGCTCGCCGGGCTGCTGGTGGTGGTCAGTGCGGTGAACGCGCGGGGCACCGACCTCCGTCCGGGTCGCAACACCGACCTGGTCAGCCTGGTCCAGTCGCAGTCGCGCCGCAACGCCGACCTGACCCGGCAGGTGAGCGCGGTCCGGGCCCAGGTCGACCAGCTCTCGGCCGCGCAGAACTCCGGCTCGTCGCTGCAGGCCGAGCTCGAGCGCGCCACCCAGCAGGCCGGCTTCGCCGCGGTCCACGGGCCCGCCGTCACCGTCACCCTGGACGACGCGCCCGCCTCCGTCGCCGCCGACGGCATCGACGCCGACCTGCTCGTGGTGCACCAGCAGGACATCCAGGGGGTGGCGAACGTGCTGTGGAACGGTGGTGCCGAGGCGATGACCATCCAGGGGCAGCGGGTCGTCTCCACCACGGGGATCAAGTGCGTCGGCAACACCGTCGTGCTGCACGGCATCCCGTACGCCCCGCCGTACGTGATCAGCGCGATCGGTGAGCCCGACCGGCTGCAGGCGGCGCTGGAGGCGTCGCCGACGCTGCAGATCTACCGGCAGTACGTCGCCGCGTACGGGCTGGTCTACACCGAGAAGTCGGTGAAGCGAGCCGAGTTCGAGGCCCACCAGGGGTCGCTCGACCTGCGGTACGCCCGGGCGCTCGGCAGCAGCACCACCTCACCCGGCACCACGCAGGGCACCAGCACGCCACGCTGAGGGAGAATGGTCCGGTGCCTGCCGCCAAGATCCTCGTGATCGACAACTACGACTCCTTCGTCTACAACCTGGTGCAGTACCTCGCCCAGATCGGCGCCGAGGTCGAGGTCTGGCGCAACGACGACGCTCGCTTCGCCGACCCGGGCTTCGTGCGCGGCTTCGACGGAATCCTGCTCTCCCCGGGTCCGGGCACCCCGGAAGAGGCGGGCGTGTGCGTCGACGTGGTCCGGCAGCAGGGCGGGGTGGTGCCGATCTTCGGTGTCTGCCTGGGTCTGCAGTCCATCGGCGTCGCGTACGGCGGTGTGGTCGACCGCGCGCCCGAGCTGCTGCACGGCAAGACGTCGCTGATCGACCACGCCGGACTGGGCGTCCTCGCGGGACTGCCCTCACCGTTCACGGCGACCCGCTACCACTCCCTGGCCATCGAGCCCGACACGATGCCGGCGGTCCTCGAGGTCACGGCCACCACTGGCAGTGGCGTGATCATGGCCGTCCGGCACCGGGAGCTCGCCGTCGAGGCCGTCCAGTTCCATCCCGAGTCCGTGCTGACCGAGGGCGGCTACCAGATGCTGGCCAACTGGCTCGCCCTCTGCGGCGACACCGACGCGCCGGCCCGTGCCGTAGACATGGCGCCGCTGATGTCGGCCCGCCGCTGACCATCTCCTGGACGCAAGGTAAGGACCCTGCTGAAACCGTCATCGGCCCTCGCCCAGGACCGCTCAGGAAGAGACTGCTCCACGGTGGTCAGCGGCCGGTGGAACGGCTGCGCGTGGGTTGCGAGCGTTAGCGATCTTCGACACGGATGGAGAGACGGAGCGCCCCGTCTTGGCGCTCCGGGTGACGAGAGCCTGGGCCGCCTGCTTCTGGGCTGAGCTCACGTGAACGGTCTTGCCCTTGCTCACCGCTCGCCTCCTCGTCGTGGTCTTCCACATCCGACGATAGGGCGGCTGCCGTGTTGTCCGTCAGTCCTGGTCGTCATCGATGTCCTCCACGACCTCCGCCGCGTCGCCCGCAGCCTCGATGGTCTCGATCTCCTCTGCGGGCTCACGGACCGCGCTCGAGAGGGCGGCGTCGATGAACACCTGGTCTCCTGAGTCACAAAGATCCGAGTCTCCGTGCGTCGGCCTCCCTCGCTGTCCGACGTGCGAGCCACTGACTGATCAGCACCCCGAGAAAGGCTGAGAGAGGAGTCCCGAAGGCGACCACGAGACAGCCCACAGCGGCAGCTCGGTCATGGGCGCGCGCTTCAGCGCACCCCGCGGGGGCGGAACTGGACGCTGATCCGGGGGCCGACGGGCCGGCTGGTCTTGGGGATGGCGTGCTCCCAGGTGCGCTGGCAGGAGCCGCCCATGACGATCAGGTCGCCGTGGCCGAGCTGGTGCTTGACCGCGGTCCCACCCCCGCGCGGCCGCAGCATCAGGTGCCGGGGCGAGCCGAGGGAGACGATGGCCACCATCGTGTCCGTGGTCTTGCCGCGCCCGATGGTGTCGCCGTGCCAGGCCACCGAGTCGCGGCCGTCGCGGTAGAGGCAGAGACCGGCGGTGGTGAACGGCTCGCCCAGCTCGTCGGCGTAGTGGGCGTTCAGGCTCTGCCGGGCGGTGGTCAGCTCGGGGCTGGGCAGCGTGTCCTGCTCGCCGTAGAAGCAGAGCAGCCGGGGCACGTCGACCACCCGCTCGTACATCTGACGACGCTCGGCCTGCCAGGGGACGCCCGTGAGCAGGTCGTCGAACAGGGCGTCGGCACCGCTCAGCCAGCCGGGCAGCAGGTCAACCCAGGCCCCGCGGCCGAGCACCTGTCGGGTGACCATGCCGCCGAGCGGCCCCAGGCCGGTGACGCCGGACTCGTCGCCGAGGTCGAAGAGCGAGGTCTGCACGACGCTGGACACGCAGCCAGCCTAGCACTCAATCGTACGGGCGTTCTATATGATGGCCGGCCCTCAGCCGCCGGGCTTCGCGCTGGGGGAGGGGCTGACCGATGGAGTGGTCTTCTCGGTGGGCGTCGGAGTGGGGGTCGGTGAGACGACGGGCGCGGGCGCGACGGCCACGGTGATGGTCAGCTGCTTGCTCCGCGACTCGCGCGTACCGGCGTCCGGGTTCTGCCTGAAGACGACGCCGGCGGTCTCCTTGGACGTCTCCTGCGTCTCGACCTTCACGTTGGGGAAGCCGGCCGTGGCCGCGTCGGACTGGGCCTGGGCCGGGGTCTTCCCGGTGAGGATCGGCACGACGGACTCCCCGGTCGCGTACGTCAGCGTGATCTTGTCGTCCAACGCGGCTGTCTCGCCCTCGTCCGGGCTGACCGAGAGGACCTCGTCCTTCTTGGCGTCGGCGTCCTCGCTGCTGGCGGGTTCCTTGGTGACGTTGCTGAAGCCGGCCTTCTTCAGTGCCTCGGCGGCGTCGTCGACGTCGGAGCCGACCAGGTCCCCGGGCACCTTGGCCGACTTCGGCCCGACGTTGAGGGTCAGGGTGACCACGGTGTTGGGTTCCACCTGGGTGCTACCCACCGGGTCCTGCGCGGTGATCGTGCCGATCGTCTTCTCGCTGCCGTTCTCCCGCTGGACGGCGGTCTGCAGCCCGAGCTGGGTCAACCGGTCCCGCGCCTGGGTCTCGGTGTAGGTCAGCACGCTCGGCACCGCGACCAGCTGCACGGTCGGGGTGGAGGGCCCGAGGGTGCGTGAGAGCGCGTACGCCCCGACGCCCAGCAGCACGAGGATGAGGGCGACGACCCCGACGACCAGACCGACCCGTCGCCGGGGCTCCTCCTCGTCGCGAACCACGTGCGTCGGTGGGACCGGCGGCGGTGCCACCACCCGGGTCGGAGTCGGGTCGGGGACCGCGGCGGCCACCCGGGGTACCAGCGCCGTGGTCTGCTGGCCGGCCAGCACCCGGCTGATGTCGGCCTTCATCTCCCGGGCCGACTGGTAGCGGTCGGCCGGGTCCTTGGCCAGGGCCTTGAGGGTCACGGCGTCGATGTCGGGGGTGATGACCGGGTCGAGCTGGCTGGGCGGGACCGGGGCCTCCCGGACGTGCTGGTAGGCGACGCTGACCGGCGACTCGCCGATGAACGGCGGCCGCCCCACCAGCAGCTCGTACAGCAGGCAGCCCGCCGAGTAGATGTCGCTGCGCGCGTCCACCGTCTCGCCCCGGGCCTGCTCGGGCGAGAGGTACTGCGCCGTGCCGATCACCGCGGCGGTCTGGGTCATCGTGGCAGACGTGTCGGCCACGGCCCGCGCGATGCCGAAGTCCATCACCTTCACCCCACCGGTGGGGGTGAGCATCACGTTGGCCGGCTTGATGTCGCGGTGGATGATGCCGGCCTTGTGGCTGTAGCTGAGCGCGTCCAGCACGCCCTGGGTCAGCTCGAGGGCCCGCTCGGGGAGGATCTTGCGGCCGTCGCGAAGCACGTCGCGCAGGGTCGAGCCCTCCACCAGCTCCATCACGATGTAGGGGATGGAGATGCCGGTACGCGGCTCGATCTCCTCGCCGGTGTCGTATACGGCCACGATCGTCGGGTGATTCAGCCCGGCGGCGGACTGGGCCTCGCGGCGGAACCGGGCCTGGAAGGTCGGGTCGGTGGCGAGGTCGGTGCGGAGCTGCTTCACGGCCACCCGACGCCCGAGGCGACGGTCCAGGGCCCCGCGGACCTCGGCCATCCCGCCGCGTCCGAGCAGGTCGCCCAGCTCGTACCGGCCGCCGACGACCATCGGCTCGCTCATCTCGACCTCCTCTGCACCTGCGGGCTCCGAGCCATCCTGAACCACCGGGGTAACGCCTCGGTGGCGAGCCCGCCCCGCCTCACAGCCGCGCCTTCATCACGGCCCGGGCGATGGGCGCGGCCACCCGACCACCGCCGATGTCGGCGCGGGGGATGTCAGCGTCCTCGACGACCACCGCCACGGCGACCTCCGGCTTGTCCGCCGGGGCGAAGGACGTGAACCAGGCGAAGGGCTTGCGCTTCGGGTCCGACTGCGCCGTCCCGGTCTTACCCCCTACCTCGACGCCGTCGATCTGGCCGTTGACGCCCGTTCCGGACTGGACCACCTGGACCATCATCTGCTGCAGCTCCTGGGCGTTCTCGGTCGTCATGGCCCGCGACAGCACCGTCGGCTTGTGCGTCGAGAGCGGCTTGAGGTCGGGCGCCTGCACGGTACTGACCACGTACGGGTCCATCACCACGCCGTCGTTGGCGATCCCGGCGGTGATCATGGCCATCTGCAGCGGGCTGGCGGCCACGTCGAACTGGCCGATCGAGCTGAGCGCCAGCTGGGACGGGTCGAGGTCGTCGGGGAACTGGCTGGCCGCTCCGCTGAGGTCGGGCAGGTGCCGGGCGTCGAAGCCGAACAGCTGGGCCTGCTCGCGCAGCTTGTCCTGGCCGAGCTCGAGCCCGAGGTTGGCGAACGCGGTGTTGCAGGACACCTTCAGCGCCTGCACGATCGTCACCGTGGTGCCGCCGCAGCTGCTGGAGTTCGGCAGGTACGTGCTCGTGCCGGGCAGCTTGAGCCGGCTGGGCGAGGCCACCTTGGAGTCCGGCTTCTTGCCCTCGGCCAGCGCCGCGGCTGCGGTCACGAGCTTGAACGTCGACCCGGGCGGATAGATCTCCCGGGCCGCCCGGTTGGCCAGCGGCCGGCCCGAGTCGACTGCCAGCGTGTCGTAGGCCTTGCCGGCCGCGTCGATGTCGTGGCTGGCGATGTCGTTCGGGTCGTAGGTGGGGCTGGTCACCATCGCGAGCACCGCCCCGGTCGACGGGTCCAGGGCCACGACGGCCCCCTTCTGGTTGCCGAGCGCCTTGGCCGCCGCCTCCTGCATCGCCGGCACGATGGTGGTCTGCACGCTGGCGCCTTGAGGCGCCCGGTTGGTGGCCAGGTCGATCAGCCGCCGCACGAAGAGCGCGTCCGACGTGCCGGCCAGCTGGGTGTTGTAGGAGCTCTCCAGGCCGGAGCTGGCGTGGTCGTAGGAGTAGAAGCCCGTGACCGGGGCGTACAGGTCCCCGGCCGGGTAGCTGCGCTGGTAGCGGAAGCGGTCCTTGGCCGGGCTGGTGACCGCGATCTCGGTCTTGCCCGCGGCCAGGATGGCCCCGCGGTCCTGGGCGAACTCCGCGTCGCGCACCCGTCGGTTCTGCGGGTTGGCCGAGAGTGACGTGGTGCGGAAGAGCATCGTGTACGTGCCGTTGGCCAACAGCAGGGCGAACATCATCAAGGTGACGAACGCCACGCGCCGGATCGGGCGGTTCACGAGACCCTCGCCCCGACCCGGACCAGCTCGGTCGTCTCCGCGTCGGCACCGAGCGGGCTGACGGTGACCACCGGCTTGCGGACGTGGTGGGAGATCACCAGCAGCAGGCCGACGACGATCCAGTTGCAGATCAGCGACGAGCCGCCCTGGGACATGAACGGAGTGGTCAGGCCCGTCAGCGGCAGCAGCCGGGTGACCCCGCCGAGGATCGCGAAGACCTGCAGCGCGAACGCGAACGACAGGCCCGCGGCCAGCAGCTTGCCGAACGGCTCGCGGCACTGCAGGGCGATCCTCAGGCCCCGGGCGACGACCAGGCCGTAGACGACGATGACGGCCATCAGCCCCGTCATCCCGAGCTCCTCACCGATCGCCGCGGCGATGAAGTCGCTGCGGGCCAGCGGGGTCAGGCCGGGCCGGCCCAGGCCGAGGCCGGTGCCCAGCAGCCCGCCCCAGGCGATCCCGAACTGTGCGTTGATCACCTGGTAGTACAGGTCGTAGTCGCTGAAGGGGTGCAGCCAGGCGCCCACCCGGACGCGTACGTGCCCGAACTCCAGGTAGCCGAGGTAGGCGCCGACGGCGAACAGACTCGTGCCGAGGACGGCCCAGCCGGCCCGTTCGGTGGAGACGTAGAGCATCATGACGAACAACCCGAAGAACAGCAGCGAGGTTCCCAGGTCACGCTGCAGCACCAGGATCGCCAGGCTGAGCACCCACATCGCCAGGATCGGCCCGAGGTCGCGGGCCCGCGGCAGGTCCAGCCCGAGCACCCGCAGCCCCGCCAGCGCGAGCACGTCGCGCTTCTCCACCAGGTACGCGGCGAAGGCGATCGCCAGGCACACCTTGGCCGCCTCGGCGGGTTGGAAGCTGTACGGCCCGACCTGGATCCAGATCTTGGCGCCGAACTTGGCCGTGCCCAGGCCGGGGGCCAGCGGCAGCAGCAGCAGCACGATGCCCGCCAGCCCCAGAGTGTAGGTGTAGCCCTGCAGCGGTCGGTGGTCGCGCAGCAGGACCGCGACCACGACGAACATCACGATCCCGAGGGCGGTCCAGATCAGCTGCTGGCGGGCGCCCGCCGACGGTGGGGAGTTGATCAGGTCGATCCGGTGGATCATCGTCAGCCCGAGCCCGTTGAGCAGCACCACGCAGGGCAGGATCACCGGATCGGCGTACGGCAGCCGCCAGCGCACGGCCAGGTGGGCGACGAGCGCCAGCAGCGCGCAGCCGCCGGCGAGGTAGGGAAAGCGCGGGGTCAGTGCGCCCAGCACGTTGACGTCGACCATGGCGTAGCCGCCCAACCCGAGAGCCAGGGCGAACGCCACCAGCAGCAGCTCGACGCCCCGCCGCTTGCGCGGGAGGACGGTGACCGGGGCGACGCTGCTCACTCAGCAGCTCGGCTTCGTCGAGTTGGTCGGGGTCGGGCTGGCGCTGGGGCTCGCGCTGGCCTTCACGGTCGGGGCGGGCTTGGGCGTGGACCGGGGGCTTGGGGTCGACCGGGGCGGGGTCGACGTCGTCGGCTTGGGAGTCGGGCTGGTCCCGACGCCGGCGCCGGCGGTGCAGCGCTTCGCGGCCTCGGTGAGCTCGGCCACCGTCTGCCGGGCGGAGGCCAGGCTGGAGACCTCGATGCCGGTCCGCACCTGGTCGGCGTAGAACGAGGGCAGCCCGGCCAGGGTCACCGGCTGCACCTCGTACAGCCGGGAGAGCGGCACGACGACCTTCTCGGGCAGTCCCTGGTAGATCGCCACCTGCTCGCCGGCCGCTCCCACGAAGTACTGGCTGCGGCCCCAGGCGTACGTGGCGCCCGAGGCCACCGCGACGACCAGCAGCAGCACCAGCACCCCGGCCAGCCGTCGCCCCAGCCGGCGCTGCCGCGGGGCCTGCGGGTTGTACCGGGCCTCGTCCTCGCGGCCCGTGGTGGGGGGCCCGCCGCCCATCGCCGTGGCCCCCTGCGCCTCGAGCTCGTCGTCCCCGTGGTGCGCGTCCTCAGCCGCCTCGGCGGACGCACTTCCGACGGCCGGCAACGCCCGTTCGGCGGCCGCCCCCAGGACGACGGCCTCGACGGTGTCCACGGGTACGACGGGCTGTCCCTCGAGGACGTCGGCCAGGATGACGGTGATGTTGTCGATGCCGCCCTCGGCGTGGGCCGCCGCGACCAGGGTGGCCAGTACGGCGTCCAGCTGGGCACCGCGCAGCGCCTCGGCGATGTCGGCGTCGGGCACGAGCCCGCACAGTCCGTCGCTGCAGAAGAGCAGGCGGTCCCCGGCCTGCACGGGAACCAGGGTCAGGTCCGGCTCGCAGCCCGGCTGCCCGTTCAGCACCTTGAGCAGCAGGGAGCGGTGCGGGTGGCTCGCCGCCTCCGCCGGGTCGATCCGGCCGTCGTCGACCAGGGACTGCACCCAGCTGTGGTCGTGGGTCAGCTGCTCCAGCCGGCCCTCGCGGAACAGGTACGCCCGGCTGTCGCCGATGTGGGCCAGCCCGAGCTCGACGCCGTCGAAGAGGGCACCCGTGACGGTCGTGCCCATCCCGTCCAGCGAGCTGTCCTCGCCGACCAGGGCGGCCAGCCGGTCGTTGGCGTCGGCGACGGCGCCGGCCAGCACCGACAGCATCTGGTCGCCCGGGGTCTCCGCGTCGACCTGGCGGATCGCCTCGACCGCCACCGCCGAGGCGAGGTCGCCGGCCGCCGCACCCCCCATGCCGTCCGCGACGAGCAGCAGGTGCGGGCTGGCGTAGCCGGAGTCCTGGTTGTTCTTGCGCACCAGCCCGATCTCGGAGTGGGTGACGAAGCGCAGCAGCAGCGTCATCGCCTCACGGCTCCAGCTTCAGGATGGTCTTGCCGATCCGGACGGTGTCGGAGGTCGAGATCGTCGTGGGCGCGGTGATCCGGGAGCCGTTCACGTACGTGCCGTTGGTGGAGCCGAGGTCCTCGACGTAGATCCCGCCGTCGGCCACGACCACCCGGGCATGCCGGGTGGAGACGTAGTCGTCGTCCAGGATCAGCTGGCAGTCCGCGCCCCGGCCGATCAGGACCAGCCCCGGAGCCAGCTCGGCCGACTCGCCCGTCTGCGCTCCCTGCACGATGCTGAGCACCCGCGGGTCGCCGCGCGGCCGCCGGACCCGCCGGGGCGGGGGCGGCGGGGTCTCGAGCTCACGGGCCTCCGGCTGGTCCGGGGCCGGGACGGTCCGCCCGAACAGGTCCGTGCGGATCACCGAGACCGCGGAGAAGATGAACAGCCAGAGCAGCGCCAGGAACAGCACCTTGATGATCGTGAGTGCGATCTCGGACACGGGTCAGCGACCGGCAGGCGCGTGCACGAGCATCCGGGTCGAGCCGATCTCGATCCGCGATCCTTCCTGCAGCTTCGCCTCGGCCACCTTGTGACCGTTCACCACGATGCCGTTGGTCGAGCCGAGGTCCACGATGTCGATGGAGACGGCCTGCTCGGTGGCCCGGACCCGGATCTGGGCGTGCAGCCGCGAGATACCGGGGTCGTTGATCCGCAGGTCGGCCTCGGTGCCACGACCGATCACCAGGCCGGGCGGCTCCAGGGGGTGCCGGGTGCCGTTGACCTCGAGCACCAGTCGGGAGCGGGCGGCCGCCGCCTGCGGTGCGGGGGGCCGGGGTTCATCGCCCTCTCGTTCTGCGGCAGCTCCGCCGTGCGCGCTCGGGTTCGGGGCCTGTCGCTCCTCGACGCCGGCGACCGCCTCGGAGGCCACGGTGAAGCGGCCGGTGGGCAGGCTCGGCTCGAGCTCGAAGTGGATGCGGATCGGGCCGTTGAACACATATCCGGTGTCGGAGGCGTGGGTACGCAGCTCTGCGGCAAGTTCGCTGGTCAGCGTCTTGCTGTACGGGGCGAGCTTGTCGTGGTCGTGCGGCGACAGCCCGACGACGAACTCGTTCGGGACCAGCCTCTTGTCCCGGGACATGAGCTTGGCCTCGGAGTCCAGCTCACGCTGCAGCCGTGCCGCGATCTCGACCGGCTGGACGTCGCCCTTGAACGCACGCGCGAACGCACCGTTGACGGCGCCCTCGACCTTCCGCTCGAAGCGTCCGAAGATCCCCATGTCCCTCCTCTCCCAGATCCGATCCTGCTAGATCGTAACGGGAGTGACGACGTGTCCCGGTCGGCGCACGCGGGGCCGGGTCACCTTCTCCGATCCCCGGCGTCCTTCTGGTTCGGGCCGGACGCCGCCGCCGTGCTAGCCTTCTTCGGCTGGTTCGCCCGGGACTTCCGGACGGATCGAGCGCGAGTGGCGGAATGGCAGACGCGCTGGCTTCAGGTGCCAGTGTCCGCAAGGACGTGGGGGTTCAAGTCCCCCCTCGCGCACAGCGCAACACCCCGACAGCCCGGACCATCGGTCCGGGCTGTCGGCGTTGTCCAGGCCTGCACGCTGCGGAACGCCCCTGCCGCCCGGATCTCGCCCTCAGGCCGGGACGGTGACCGTGCTCCCGCTCACGGTGGCCGTCTTGGCCTCCAGCGGCTTGCTCGCCGGTCCGTCGACGACGGCGCCGTCGGCCAGCGCGAACTTGCTGCCGTGGCAGTTGCAGTTGATGGTCGTGGTCACCTCGGCCACGGGGCAGCCGGCATGGGTGCAGATGGAGGAGAAGGCCTTGTACTGGCCCGCCGTCGGCTGGGTCACGACGGTCTTCGCGTCGGCGAAGATCTTGCCACCACCCACCGGGATCTCGCTGGTCGCCGCACTGACCCCTGCTGCCGAGCCGGACCCGCTCGAGCCGCCGGAACTGCTGGAGTTGCCGCCGCAGGCGGCGAGGGTGCCGAGGGCGGCGGCGGCCAGCCCGGCCCGGGCCAGCACGTTGCGGCGGCTGAGGACGGAGGTGGCGGGACGCAGGTATGAGTTCATGAGGCTCCATCGCGAGGATTGCGGGACGACCAGTGTGCTCTGCTGACCTGTGAGTCACTTGATGATACAACTATTGCTGAAGCCAGCATCTCGCCCGGAGCCCTCGAGCGTCGGGCGAGGGCCGACCGGACGGGGCTACGCTCGCGCCATGACGGACCTCACCGACCTGCCGTACGCCAACCGTCCGCTACGGGTCGGTGTCCAACTGCAGCCCCAGCACGCCAGCTACGCCGAGCTGCGCGCGGCCGTCGACGCCGCCGAGGAGTGCGGCGTCGACATCGTCTTCACCTGGGACCACTTCTTTCCCCTCAGCGGTGACGCCGACGGCCCCAACTTCGAGTGTTACGCGATGCTCGCCGCCTGGGCCGAGCAGACCGAGCGGGTCGAGCTGAGTGCCCTGGTCACCTGCAACTCCTACCGCAACCCCGACCTGCTGGCCGACATGGTCCGCACCATCGACCACATCAGCGGCGGCCGGATCATCCTCGGCATCGGCGCCGGCTGGTTCGAGCGCGACTACACCGCGTACGGCTACGAGTTCGGGACGGCCGGCAGCCGGATCGCCGCCCTCGGCGAGGCGCTGCCCCGGATCCGCAGCCGCTTCGACGCGCTCAATCCGCGGCCCACCCGCCGGATCCCGGTGCTGATCGGCGGCGGTGGCGAGCGGAAGACGCTGCGGCTGGTGGCCGAGCACGCCGACATCTGGCACGGCTTCGGCACCCTGGAGGAGCTGACCCACAAGAACGAGGTGCTCAACTCCTGGTGCGCCGAGGTGGGTCGCGACCCGGCCGAGATCGAGCGGTCCACGGCAGTGCAGCAGGGTCCGGACGAGGTCGCCGATGACCTGGCGGCTCTGGGGGAGCGGCTGATCACCCTGGACACCGACGGGAACGCCGGCTTCGACCTCTCCCTCACCCGGGACTGGGTGCAGTACCGCGACGAGTTCAACGCGCGGTGACCCGTCGGGCGCTCGGTGCGGCGCTCGGGTCGGGCGTGGTGCTGCTCGACGGGGGCCTGGCCACCCAGCTCGAGGCCCAGGGTCACGACCTCGGCTCCGCCCTCTGGTCGGCCCGGCTGCTCGCCGATGACCCGGACGCCGTCCTGGCTGCGCATGCGGCCTTCTTCGCCGCAGGCGCCCAGGTCGCCACCACCGCCTCCTACCAGGCCTCCTTCGACGGGTTGGCGGCCGCGGGCTTCGACCGGGCCGAGACCGAAGAGCTGCTGCGGCGCAGCGTCGCCCTGGCCGCACGCGCCCGGGACGAGGCCGGCGGTGGCCCCCGCTGGGTGGCCGCCTCGGTCGGACCGTACGGAGCGGCGCGTGCCGACGGCTCGGAGTACCGAGGTGACTACGGGTTGGGCGTCGATGAGCTGCGGGGCTGGCACCGGCCGCGGCTGGAGGTGCTGGCCGCCACCGACGCCGACGTCCTCGCCTGCGAGACGCTGCCCTGCCTGGCCGAGGTCGAGGCGGTGGTCGCCGAGGTGCAGCGGATCGGGAGGCCCGCCTGGGTGTCGGTGACCTGTGCCGGGGGCCGGACCCGGGCCGGCGAGCCGGCGGCGGAGGCGTTCGGCCTGGTCAGGGGGGTCGAGGAGATCGTGGCGGTCGGGGTCAACTGCTCCGACCCGGACGAGGCCGGCGCCCTGGTCGCCGTGGCGGCCGGAGCGAGCGGGCTGCCGGTGGTGGTCTACCCCAACCGAGGCGAGGCCTGGGACGCCGTCGGCCGGCGCTGGACCGGCTCCGCGGTCTTCGACGCCGAGGCGGTCCCCGGCTGGGTCACCGACGGCGCGCGGCTGGTCGGCGGCTGCTGCCGGGTGAGGCCCGAGGACATCGCCGCCCTCGCCGCCGTCCTGGACGCCGACCAGGAGGTGGTTCGATGACCACGCAGCTGGAGCTGGCCGACTGGCGGCGGCAGGTCGCCGAGCTCTACGCCGGAGTCCGCGGCACCGACGACCCGGCGTCCGGTCACGCGCTCTGGCGGGCCGGCCGGGACGAGCTGTTCCGCCGCCACCCGCAGAGCCCGCTCGGCCCGGACGACCCGCTGCGGCGCAGCGGGCTGCCGTACGGGCCCTACGATCCGGCGCTCCGCTTCACCGTGGCCGTCCGGGAGCCCACCGACCCGGACCGCCGGGTCGAGCTCGACACCGGTGGTGACGGGGTCACCACGCTGGTACCGGTGGGCCGGGTCGAGCTGCCCGAGCCGGTGGCCGGCAGCCTCGACCTGTGGTGGCTCGAGCAGTACGGCGGCGGGCTCTTCCTGCCGCTGCGGGACGGCTCCTCGGGCCAGACCAGCTACGGCGGCGGTCGCTACGTGCTCGACACCGCCAAGGGGGCCGACCTCGGCGGCACGTCCGACTCGCTCGTGGTCGACCTCAACTTCGCCTACCACCCCTCGTGCCGCTACGACGACCGCTGGCTCTGCCCGCTGGCCCAGCCGGGCAACACCATCGCCGCGTCGGTCACCGCGGGGGAGCTCATGAGCGACGACGCCACCGCGGTCTGAGCAGACGCGGCGCTCGACGCACCAGCGGCCGAGGTCGTGCACAGAAAGTCGAGACCTCAGTGTGGTGCGGCTCACAGTCAGCCGGAGCACGCTCGACTCATGGACATCATCCAGCTGTTACTGACCGCCGGCCTCGCCGTCGGCGTGCTGCTCGTCGGTCTGATGGCGGTCGTCCCGACCGCCATGGAGGCCGGCTCGGACTCCCACCCCGGTCCCGCCGCGGGTTCGCGACCCACCCCGCCCCACGCGCGGACGCGGCCGGTCAGATCACCGGCAGTCGCAGTCGTGGGTCCTGGACGAGGTTGATCAGGTCGCCGCGGGTGACGTCCAGGGACTCACCGCCCGGGGCGCTGCGCTGCGCCACGACGGTGATCACCTGGTCGCCGTCGGGCCGGTACTGCACCTCGATGCCGTCGGTCAGCTGGGTGCCGTCGCTGAGGGTGAAGCGGTTGCCGTCCATGAAGCGCTGGCTCTCGCAGGTCTGCCCGGTGGTCCGACCACACGTCACGGCCCGGTCGTAGCCGGTGGCGATCTGCAGGTAGACCTCGGTGGTGCCCTTCTTCGGTCGGTACACCTCCAGCCCCAGGGCGCCGTCGCCGCCCTTCCAGAAGCTCGGCGTCTCGTACCGGCCGTCGTAGGAGTAGCGGTAGTCGGTGAAGTAGCGGCCCTCGGGATCCAGATGGGAGGCGGTGACGCGGGCCATCGTGGTCCGCCACTCCCGCATCACCGTGGCCTGGCAGGACGGGTCGCGGATGTCGCACCGAGCCGTCACCACGCCGGAGTGGCTGGCGCTCGGGACGGGCGTGAGGGCCGGCGGTACCGGCGCGGACGGCAACGCACCCGCCTCGGGCGCCGCCGTGCCGGCCCGGAGGACGGTGACCGTACCCAGCACCAGCACGAGCACGGCCGCCACCACCGCGGCGGCGCTGCGGAGCCGGCGGCGGCGAGCGAGCTGCCGGGCGTGCGCGAGGTCGGTGAGCGCCGACACCGACGCCGGCCGCTGGTGCAGGTGCGCGTCGACCGTGGCCCGCAGCTCCTCGCCCAGCTGTCCCGATCGCCGCCGCTCCGGTCGCCCCTCGGCCAGCGTCTCGGTGGCCTGGCGGACCCACAGCTCCACCGTGGCCGCGCTCGTCTGCAGCGCAGCCGCCACCTCGGCCGCCGGCAGGCCGGCGTACTGGTCGAGGACGAGGGCGGCGCGCGGCTCGGGCGCCAGCCGCTGCAGGTCGGTCAGCAGGCCGGGGTCGTGGGAGTCCCGGGTGTCGAGCAGCTCGACGCGGCCTCCCGGGGACCACGGCGGGTCGAAGTAGGAGGCCCGGGGGCGGACGAGCTCTGCCCAGGCCGCGGCCCAGCGGTCGGCGGCCGGCATCGGACGGACGCCACGCCGCGCCAGCACGGACGTGGCGAGCCGGTCCGCACGCGCAGGGTCCCCTACGAGCAGCAGGGCACAGCCGGCCAGCAGGTCCCGTGACCGGTCGGCGAAGGCGAGGAAGTCGCGGTCGACCGGAGCCATCGCACCACCTTTCGTCACCGACTGTAGTCAGCCGGGAAACGGTGACCGAGAGGTTCGGAGCGGCGCCCCGACTCGGACGGGTGAGCGCTGCGGCAACCGCCGCGAGACAATAGCCGGGTGATCTATCGACGCTACGTGGCGATCGGCGACTCGAGCACCGAGGGCCTGGAGGACCCGGACGGCCACGGCGGCTACCGGGGCTGGGCCGACCGGCTGGCCACGCACCTGGCCGACGGGCAGGACGAGCCGGTCGAGTACGCGAACCTGGCCGTCCGCGGACTACGGATGCACGAGATCCGCCAGACCCAGCTGGCACCGGCGCTGGAGCTCCGGCCCGACCTGATGACCGTCTTCGGTGGGGTCAACGACACGATCGGCCTGCACTGCGACCTGGGCGGCATCGCCGCCGAGTACGACGCGGTCTTCCGGGACGCGGGCGACGCCGGCGTCACGGTGCTCACCTTCACGATGCCCGATCCCGCCGCGATCAACCCGCTGGGCCGCGGGCTGCGGCAACGGATGTTCGCCCTGAACGCCATCATCCGGGCCACCGCGAGGGTGTACGGGGCGCTGGTCGTCGACTTCGAGCGCTACCCGGTGGCCAAGGACCCGCGGCTGTGGTTCGAGGACCGGCTGCACGGCAACGCCCTCGGGCACGAACTGGTCGCGACGGCCCTGGCCCACCGACTCGGGGTCCCGGGTTTCGACGCCGGCTGGACCGCCCCGCTGCCGGACGCCCTGCCGCAGCCCCGGCCGCGGCAGCAGCTGGCTACCGACCTGGACTGGGCGGTGCACCACCTGGCGCCGTGGCTGGGTCGCAACCTGCGTCGGATCCCGCACGGGCAGGGCGTCACCGCCAAGCGACCGGTGCCGATCCTGGTGCCCCGGAGCGTCGGCGAGCACGATCAGGCGAAGAGTGCCTGACCCAGGTAGCCGCCCTGGCTGACGCCGGGAGGGATGGCGAACAGGGCCGAGCCGGTGTGTTGGAGGTACTCACTCATCGCGTCGTTGCGGGCGATCTTGGTCTGGACCGGGATGTAGTGCGTGCGGGGGTCGCAGACGTAGGCCAGGAAGAACAGGCCCGCGTCCAGCCGACCCAGGCCGTTGCTGCCGTCGACGAAGTTGTACCCGCGGCGCAGCATCTGGACGCCCCCGTTCTGGCTCGGGTGCACCAGCCGGACGTGGGCCTCCGGGTCCACCAGCGGCTGGTCGTTGGCGCCCGTGAGCGTGAAGTCGGGCTGGGAGAACTCCCCGCCGCCCGACAGCGGCGCACCCACGGCCTTGTTGCGCCCGATCACCCGCTCCTGCTCGCTCAGCGGCTGCCGGTCCCAGATCTCGATGGTCATGCTGATCCGCCGAGCCACCAGGTAGGAGCCGCCCGCCAGCCATGCTTCCTTCGCGACGGCGGGGGGAGCCGTCCACACGTGCTGGTCGACCAGGGCCGGCTCCTCGGCCTTGAGGTTCATGGTGCCGTCCTTGAACCCGAACAGGTTCCTCGCCGTCGCCTGGCTGGTCGACGTCGATGACGTGCGGCCGAAGCCCAGCTGCGACCAGCGGATGGCCGCCCGGCCGAAGGCGATCCGGGCCAGGTTCCGGATGGCGTGCACCGCCACCTGGGGATCGTCCGAGCAGGCCTGGATACACAGGTCGCCGTCGGAGCGGTCCGCGTCCAGGTTGTCGCCGGGGAAGTGCGGCAGCCGGCGCAGGGCCGCGGGTTGCCGCTCGGCGATCCCGAAGCGGTCACGGCCCGCCTGGCGGAAGAGGCTGGGGCCGAAGCCGAAGGTGATGGTCAGGCCCGCGGGCGGCAGTCCGATCGCTTCACCGGTGTCATCCGGCGGCGCCTCGTACGGGCCCGAGGTGGCTCCGAACGGGCCGGCGTCGCGGCCCTGGGTCATCCGTGCGGCGGCGGCGGTCCAGTCCTGCAGCAGGCTGATCAGGTCGTCGCGATCGTCGGAGACCATGTCGAACGCCGCGAAGTGCAGCCGGTCCTGCGCGGGGGTGACGATGCCGGCCTGGTGCTCGCCGTAGAACGGGTAGGTGGCCGAGCCCGCCGCCACGGCGGAACCCGCGGCGACGTCGGGGTGCGAGCCGAGACCGAAGCCGGCAGCGACGCCCACCCCCAGTCCCGCGGCGCCCGCGCCCGCGGCGCCGAGCAGCCCGCGTCGGGAAACGCCTCGGCCCGGCCGGTCTTCGGCGACGACGTCGGCCTGAGGACCGAACTCGGGGCCGGCGGGGAGATCAGATGCCACGGTTCTGTTCGCTGCTCCTCACACCACGGCGGCGGTCAGCTTGGACAGCGGCTCGGCCAGCGCGTTGACCGCGTCGGAGAGCGCCTTGACGTCGGGCTTGCTCAGGTCGTCGTAGGAGACGAAGCCGTCCCCCGACTTGTGCTTGTCGAGCAGCTTCTGCAGGGCGGTGAACCGGGCGTCGATCTGGGTGTCGAGCTCGGGGTTCTTCTTCTGCAGGATCGGACGCAGGCCCTCGAAGCCCACCCGGGCACCGTCGACGTTGGCCTGGAAGTCGTACAGGTCGGTGCGCGACCAGGTCTCCTCCTCACCGGTCACCTTGCTCGTCGCCACCTCGTCGAGCAGCCCGCGAGAGCCGTTCGCGATCTGGTCGACGGTGAAGTTGACGGTGCGCGCCTTGGTGTTGAGGGTGGCGATGTTCTTGACCAGGTCGGCGGCGTAGGCCTTGCGGCCCGCCTGCGTCAGCGGGGTGTAGTTCTTGGCCTTGGCCGGCCACAGGTCCTTCTCGATCCGGTGCCAGCCGGTCCACTTCTGACCCGGCTCCAGGTCGGCCTCGCGCAGGTCGGTCTTGGGGTCGAGGTCACCGAAGGACTCCGCGACCGGCTCGATGCGCTCCCAGTGCACGCGGGCCAGAGGATAGATCTCCCGCGCCTTGTCGTCGTTCCCGGCCAGGTAGGCGGTGACGAACTCGTCGGTCATCGTGACGAGCTGCTCGGTCTGGTCCTGGACGTACGCCTTGTACTGCTTGTTGGCGGTGGCGACGAGCGCCCTGTCGTCGTCGTTGGTGAGCGAGACCCCGGAGTCGGAGACCGCGAACGGCGCCCGGATGCCGTCGCCGATCATGCCGGGCTTGCAGGCGGTGAAGTAGGAGCCGGGCGGCGTGCTGAGCACCAGGTCCCGGGAGAGCCCCGGCCCGATGTTCTCCACCTCGCCGAGGATCCGCAGGCCGTCGGCCCCGAGCAGGTAGAACTCGTTCACCTTGGAGCCGGTGTTGGTCACGGAGAAGGTCAGGTTGCCCGAGGGCGCCGACGCCGACGACACCTGGCAGCCGGAGTCGGTGGCCTGCACGGTCAGGGCACGGCTGTCGCCGGCGTCGTTCGCACTGTCGGACGCGGGCGTGTTGGTGGTGCAGCCGGCCAGCACAGGGACGCAGAGCAGGGCGGTGGTCGAGGCCAGGGCAAGGCCCCGGACGGGTCGTGGACCGGTCATGGTCGGGTCCTTCCGGTGGAGGCGGGTACCGGCGTGGCCGGTCGTGGCTGGGAGTGGGTGCGCGCGCGCACCCGGGTGAGGAAGATCGTCATCGTCGGCACGAAGTAGCAGACCCAGGCGGTCGCCTCGAGCACGGTGGTGGCGGGGGAGAAGTTGAAGATGCCCTTGAGCAGCGTCCCGTACCACGAGCTGGGCGGGATGATGCGGGAGATGTCGAAGGCGAGAGTGTTCAGACCCGGCAGGAAGCCGGCCTCTTGCAGGTCGTGGATCCCGTACGCGAGCACCCCTGCGGCGACGATGATCAAGAAGGCGCCCGTCCAGGTGAAGAACCGGGTCAAGTTGATCTTGATCGCGCCGCGGTACATCAGGTAGCCGAGGACGATCGCGACCACGATGCCCAGCGCGGCACCGAGCAGGGGGTTCGTGGTCGCGCCGGTGTCGCGCGCGGCCGCCTCGGTCGCGGCCCAGAGGAAGAGCGCGGTCTCCAGGCCCTCGCGGCCGACGGCCAGCAGTGCGACCACGGCCAGGGACCACGAGTTGGTCTCGGCTGCCCGGTCGACCTGGTCCCGGAGCCCGCCGGCCATACCGCGGGCGGCCCTGGCCATCCAGAAGATCATCCAGGTCACGAACCCGACGGCGATGATGGAGAGCGACCCGCCGATCCCCTCCTGGGCGGCGAAGGTCAGACCTCTCGGACCGAAGGTCAGCGCGGCGCCGAAGCCCAGCGAGATCACGATGGCGACCGCGACGCCGACCCAGACGCGGCCGACCAGCTTGCGGCGGTCGGACTTCACGAGGTAGGCGAGCAGAATGCTGACGACCAGTGCGGCCTCGAGCCCCTCGCGGAGCCCGATCAAGAAGTTGGCCAGCATGTCCGTCCCCGTCCGTGTGCTCGGCCGCGCGCGCTGCGCGACGAAACCCGTAGGTGAGCCTCGCCTAACTTAAGCCAGGCTGTCCTGCCTCGCAAGCCGTGTGACCAAGGCGACAGGAAGCTGCAGGCTGGGCTTCACTTGTAAGGTCAGGGCGTGCCCGCCACCCCTCCGGTTCGCCGGCAACGGATCCTCATCACCGGCGCCTCGGCCGGCCTCGGCGCGGAGATGGCGCGGGCGTGGGCGCAGGACGGACGCGACCTGGCCCTGTGCGCCCGCCGGCTCGGTGAGCTGGAGCGACTGCGGGACGAGCTCGTGGTGGCCTATCCCGACATCAGGGTCAGCGTGCACGCGCTCGACGTCGACGACCACGCCGCCGTCGACGCGACCTTCGAGGAGGCGGCGTCGGCGCTCGGTGGTCTGGACCGGGTCGTGGCCAACGCCGGGGTCGCACAGAGCGGCTCCCTCGGGCTCGACGACGCCGAGGGCAACCGCGCCACCGCCCGCACCAACTTCCTCGGGGTGCTGCACCAGGCCGAGGCGGCGCTACGGATCTTCCGCCGGGCCGAGTCCGGCCATCTCGCCGTCATCTCGTCCATGTCGGCGCTGCGCGGGATGGCGGGACCGATGAGCGTCTACGCGGCCACCAAGGCCGGCGTGTCCGCGCTCGCCGAGGGGCTGCACTCCGACCTGTGGGACAGCCCCATCACGGTCACCGCGGTGCACCCCGGTTACGTGTCGACGTCGTTGGCCACGGCCTTCCCGCAGCCGATCTTCATGACGTCGCTGCCCAGAGCCACCCGCGCGGTGGTCGCCGCCATCGAGCGGGAGGCGCCCCGCGCGTACGTGCCCGCCTGGCCGTGGGTGGCCCTCGCCCTGCCGATGCGGCTGCTGCCGCTGGGGGTCTACCGCCGGATCGCCGGCTGAGCGACCCTAGCGGCTCAGCGCGCGTCGACGGACCAGCTCGGACTTGGCGTACTTGCCGATCTGGGCGGTGGCGATGCCGTCCATCACCGCGCCCACGCCCCCGCCGAGGAGGGGGATCCGTTTGGTCACGACGAGGGCGATGTTCTTGCCGCCGATCCTGCCCGCCAGGTCCGAGACGACGGCCTCGGCGACGCGCTGGTCGAGGTCGGGGTCGAACACCGGGGCCGTGGCGATCGCCAACGGTGAGGTGGGCAGCTTGCCCTCCCTGATCAGCTTCACCACCTGCTCACCACCCAGCAGGCACATCACCAGGGCGGTCCGCACCCGGTTGTCGTTCAGGTCGTAGCCCCGCAGGTGGGCGATGGCGGCGACCATCCGCACCTGCACGACCGCCACCCCGGTCAGGTTGGCCGGGATCGCGACGGGCAGCGTGGCCACCCCGCCGAGGTTGGTCACGAAACCCTGGGCCGAGGCCAGGCCGACGTGACGGTCGATCAGCGACTCGATCGCGGAGTCGCTCGACCCACCGGCGCGCTGCAGGTGACGCGCCGCGGTGGCCTTGGCGCCGGGCAGCTTGCCGTAGCCGTCGATCGCCAGCTCCAGCACCCGACGGAGAGCGCCGCCCGCGGCCTGCGGCTTGCCCACGGCGGTCGCCACGGGTCCGATCCCCCGGGCGATCAGCTTCCCCACGTCCTGGGCCGATGGCATGGCGCAAGCGTACGTGGCAAGGGAGCGTGAAGCTGTCGGAGCGACCCCGGTCTTACCCCGGCGCAGCCCCCGGCGCAGAATGCCCAGATGGCTGGGTCGCCGTCCTCTGAGCCTCACGCCGGGCCGTTCGGGCCTCCGGCGGGCTGGCGGCACGACGACCTGATCGCGGTCAGCCGGACCTTCGACGCCGACCTGGTCCGCAGCGCCTACCGCACCGGGGTGTTCCCGATGCCGGCGCGCGGGGGGCTGATGGGCTGGTGGTCGCCGTTGGACCGGGCCGTGCTGCCGCTGGACGCGCTGCACGTGACGCGCTCACTGGCCAAGATGGTCCGGCGCTACGAGATCCGGGTCGACTGCGACTTCGACGGCGTGCTCGCCGGCTGCGGCGACCCGCGCCGGCCCGACGGCTGGATCGACGACGACATCCGCCGCGTCTACCGGCGGCTGCACCGCGAGGGGGCCGTCCACTCGGTCGAGGCCTGGACCTCCGAGGGCCAGCTGGCCGGTGGGCTGTACGGGGTCAGTCTGGGCGGGCTGTTCGCCGGCGAGTCGATGTTCCACCGCGACGACATCGGTCGGGACGCGTCCAAGGTCGCGCTGGTGGGCCTCGTCGGCATCCTGTCCGCCGGGGGGACGGCCGGTCGGGTCCTCGACGTGCAGTGGGCGACGCCGCACCTGCAGAGCCTCGGCGTCGTGGAGATCACCCGGGAGCAGTACCTCGCCCGACTCGCCCGGGCCCTCACCCTGCCCGAACCGGACTGGACGGCGGCCGCGGCCCGGTACGAGTCGCGGCGTCCTGCGCCGGCCTCCGCGGGCCGGCGCACATAATGGCTCATGCCTGAGATGCCGGAGGTCGAGTCGCTCACCCACTTCCTGACCGAGCGTCTCGTCGGCCACGCGATCGCGCGGATCGAGCTGGCGGCCTTCAGCGCCCTCAAGACCTACGACCCGCCGCTGTCGGCGTTCAACGGGCTCGAGATCTCCGGCGTCAGCCGGCACGGCAAGTACCTCGACATCGACGCCCAGGGGCTGCATCTGGTCTTCCACCTGGCCCGGGCCGGCTGGCTGCGCTGGCGGGACGCCCTGCCGGAGGCGCCGGCCAAGCCCGGCAAGGGTCCGCTCGCGCTGCGCGTACGGCTCGGCGACGGCTCGGGCTTCGACCTGACCGAAGCCGGCACCCAGCGCAAGCTGGCCGTGCACGTGGTCACCGACCCGCAGGACATCGCGATGGTGGCCACCCTCGGCCCCGATCCGCTCAGCCCCGACTTCGACGCCGACGCGCTACGGGCCGTCCTGACCCGCGCCGGCCGGTCGCAGCTGAAGGGCGTGCTTAAGGACCAGCGAACGATCGCCGGGATCGGCAACGCCTACTCCGACGAGATCCTGCACGCCGCGCGGCTGAGTCCGTTCAAGCCGGCCTCCTCACTCACCGACGCCGAGCTCGACGTCTTGTTCCGGGCGATGAAGGACGAGCTCTCCGGCGCGATCGCCCGGGCCGAGGGCCTGGCGGCGAAAGACCTCAAGGGCGAGAAGAAGTCGGGGATGCGGGTGCACGGCCGCAAGGGGTTGCCGTGTCCGGTCTGCGGGGACGAGATCGCGGAGGTCTCGTTCGCCGACTCGGCGCTGCAGTACTGCCCGACTTGCCAGACCGGCGGCAAGAAGCTGGCCGACCGGCGGCTGTCGAGGCTGCTCAAGTAGCAGAGCCGGTCTCGGCTGACGTCACCTTGGCTTTCCCGAGGTGGCTATCGTGGCCGGGTGAACTCAGCGGACGTGCCGACCATTCAGTCCGCCGACGTCGAGGGACTGGTGACGCAGGGCTGGACCCTGCTCGACGTTCGCACCGACGAGGAGTGGGCGAGTGGCCGCATCCCCGGCTCGCTCCACATCCCGATGGACCAGGTGGTGAAGCGGCTGCCCGAGATCGGCAACCGGGTGCTCTGCGTCTGCGCGGTCGGCGGCCGTTCGGCGCGGGTGACGCAGTACCTGCGGGGCCAGGGGCGCGAGGCGTTGAACGTCGAGGGCGGCGTCCACGGCTGGGCGGCCGGCGGCGGCCCGATCGAGGCCTGACACGCCACCGGGCAGCCCCGCCCGGAGCGGCCGGAGACCCAGTGGTTCACTGGGGTAGATCCCGCGGTTCAGCAGCTCAGCCGCTCCTCAAGGACGTCGACGACGTCCGACTCCCTAGGAGCAGTCATGTACCTGCACATCCAGAAGCTGATCAACGAGATCGCCGTCGACGAGCCGGATCCCGCCGCCGCGAATGCGCTGCAGGAGGGCCTCGGGGGCCAGTTCGGCGAGATGCGCACGATGATGCAGTACCTCTTCCAGTCGATGAACTTCCGCGGTGACCCGTCCTCGCAGCCGTACAAGGACCTGATCCAAGGCGTCGGCACCGAGGAGATCAGCCACGTCGAGCTGATCGGCACCACCATCGCGCGGCTGCTCGACGGGGCCCCGGGCTACAGCGGCAAGAAGACCGACCCGGTGGACAAGCCGGGCGCCAAGGGCGCGACGCCGCTGAGCATCGCCAAGGACACCGGCAACATCCACCATTTCCTGGTCGGGGCGCAGGGTGCGCTCCCGGTCGACGCGGCCGGCAACCCGTGGTCTGGCTCCTACGTCTACAACTCGGGCAACCTCGTGCTGGACCTGCTCTACAACCTGATGCTCGAGTCGACGGGCCGGCTGCAGAAGTGCCGGCTCTACGAGATGACCGACAACAAGACGGCGCGCTCGACCATCGCCTACCTGATCGTCCGCGACCAGGCGCACGAGAACGCGTTCGCGAAGGCCCTGGAGAGCCTGGGCGTCGACTGGGGTGCGGCCCTGCCGATTCCGAAGACCAACGCCGAGCGCTTCCCCGAGGTCAAGGCCCTGGTCGACCAGGGCCTGCAGAGCGTCCAGTACACCTTCGACGCCGAGAACGCGAGCCAGGCGGCCAAGCTCTACCGCGGCGCCTCGCCCTCCAACGACGGCACCGAGCTGAGCACCGCCCAGATGCCGGCCGGCGGCCCGCCGATCACCATCGCCCCGGAGCGGCGCGAGGAGTTCGCGCCGGGTCTGGACCCGGAGCTGCTGAGCCTGATCCAGGCCACCGCTGAGATCGAGATCGCCGAGTCGAAGTAGTTTCGCGCTCGGACGGGGGCGCAGATTCTTGATCGTTTCCTGAGGAAAACACCCCAGAAGGTGCAACGCGATCTGGCCCTCGGTGTCAGGCTGGACGGGTGTCAGCGGTCATCGCGCATCGTGCTCCACTCGCCCGCCCGTCCGAGCCGGTCGAGCCGGTCGGGCCGCCACCCCCGACGGAGGTGGCGCGCGAGGCGCCGGCCGCCGGTTCGACCCGGCTCGTGAACCACTGGGTCGAGATGGCCGAGTGGCGGAACGACCGTCAGCTCTGGGCCTTCTACCTGACCTTCGGGCGCTGTCCGGAGCTCCAGGCCTACGTGCAGCGGCAGCAGTCCCTGCTGTCCGGGCTGCCGGGGCTGGACCTGGTGCAGGCGCCCTGGTTGCACCTGACCGTCCAGGGAGTGGCCTTCGTCGACTCCGTCGACGGTGACGCGTTCCAGACGCTCACCACGGCGGGGGCCAACGTCGCTGCCTCGGCGCCGACCCTCGAGCTGCTGGTGGGGATGGCTGTCGCCGAGGACGACTCCGTCACCATGCCCGTTCGGGTCAACGGCGGGATGACTGCCCTGCGGGACGAGCTGAGGGACGCCGCCCGTGGGGCGCTGAACGGCGCGGCGCTCTACGCCCTGCCCGAACCCGTCGGCGGTTTCGCCCCGCACATCACCATCGCCTACGCCCGGGACGACAGTCCGACGGTGGAGGAGGTGCGAGCCCGGCTGGACGGCTTCCTCGAGCCGCCCCTTCGGCTGGAGGTGGGGTCTCTGTCACTCGTGAGGCTCTGCCGCGGCTCGTCACGCTGGTGGTGGACGGAGGAGTACCCGTTGCAGCTGACGGCGGTCGAGCACCCTGACCAGCCGGTCGGGCCTGGCCCGCACGTCGACGGGGCCGGCCCCTCAGACTGAGATCGCGCCGGCGGCCGCGGTGCGCTCCAGGGTGCCCACCGCGTCGTCCAGCGTGGGCATCGCCTGGATCTGGCGGAGCAGCTCGGCGCTGCGCCGACGCACCTCGGTGCTCCCGACCACCGCGCTGACCGCTGCCGCGATCTCCTCGGCCTCCCAGCCCGTCGACCGCCCGATCCCGGCCCGCTCGACCGCGTCCGCCATGTCGAAGTGGTCCGAGGCGATCGGCGCGCAGACCACGGGCACGCCGTGGGCCGCGGCCGTGAGGACGGTGTTGCGACCGCCGTGGCAGACGACCGCCGCGCATCCCGGCATCAGTGCCGACTGGCTGACGAAGTCCGGGGCCCACACCCTGTCGCCGGGATCGACCCCGCCACCGGTGACGACGACTCCCGGGTGCTCGCGCGCCAGGATCAGCACGACGGCCCGGACGACCTCGGCGGGCGCGGTGTAGACCGTGCTGAAGGCGAGGTACACGAAGCCGGCCGGCGGCTGGACGAGTGCGCCGGGTCGGTAGTCGTCGAAGAAGCCGGGCGCCAGGTCCATGCTGGTCGGCGGCAGCGACGTCCCCGGCTCGAGGAGTGCACGCGGTGAGTTGTTCAGGTGCAGGTAGCGGTACATCCCGGAGGTCGGGGGGTGCGGCCGGACGCCGGCCAGGGACCGGAGCGCCTCCAGCTGCGGACCCACCTCCGCCGACCACCGTTCCTCGCTCCAGTGGGTGCTGACCTCGAAGGAGGCGTGCGGGACCCGGAGGCGTTCGCTCACCAGCCAGGCCGCCGACTCGGTCGCGTCCCGCAGGACGACGTCTGGCCGCCACTGCTCGACCAGCTCGCTCAGGGGCTCCAGCAACGCCCGGGCCCGACGCTTCAGGCACACCTCGCTCTCCACCACCCCGCGGCGGTCGCGGCCCGCTACGTCGGTCCCCGGCGGACGGGCCGTCAGCACCGCCTCCGAGCCGAGGGGTTCGGGCACGATGACCCGGCCGTCGATCCCGGCCAGCCGGAACGCCTCGACCGCGCTCGGGGCGCCCGCCGCCAGCACCGGGTGGCCGTGTCGGCGCAGTCGTCGAGCCAGGGCGGCCAGGCCGTTGACGTGGCCGAGGCCCGGGTGGGAGGTGATCAGGACGCGCACGGGGTCCGCCTCAGTTCCAGTTGCCGGGAGTGAGCGCCCGCGGCTTCACCATCCAGCGCCGCCGAGCTGCCTGCGCCGGCTGCTGGTAGGCCTCGAGCAACGCCTTGGCTGCGTCCCGGCCCTGTGACGTCGGCTCGGTGTCGACGCTGCCGATGCAGCAGTGCTGCTCCTGCCGGGCCAGGTAGCGTCCGGCCGCGTCCGTCGTGCCGTCGTAGCCCACCAGCCACACCCGGCTCGTCCACCCAGGGTCTGAGGCGACGGTGCGGCTGAGGGCGCTCATGATGCGGTCGTCGCCGCAGAAGACCACGACCTCGCTCGACCCCGCGCCGAGCAGGGCCTCGACCTCCGTGGCCAGGGCCGAGCTCGCGGCGTCGGTCTGCCAGCCCGACAGCTCGTGCGCCCGGATCCGGTCCAGCTGGTGCCGCTGGGCCAGGGCGTAGAGGATCCAGGCCGAGCGCCCCGCTCCGGCCGAGGACGAGCTGGGCCCGATCGCGACCAGGCCGTGCGAGCCCGGCCGCGCCTCCAGCGCGTCGGCGACCAACCCGCCGGCCAGCCGGCCCCCCTCGGCGAAGTCGGAGGACACGAACACCGGCGGCGTCACGCCGCGGTCGAGGAAGGTGTCCCACGCCGGTTCGACGTCGATCACCACGACGCTGGCGCCCTTCTCGGCCAGGTCGGCCAGACGGTTCCACAGCCGGGCGTCGTCGCGGGCCGGCAGGATCACCACCGCGTCGTAGGTGCCCGCCCGGACGCTCTCCAGGAGCCCGCGCTGCCAGCCGAGCACGTCGACGACGTCGTGAGGCGGCAGTGCCGGCTCCGGTCGGTAGCGCAGGGCGCCGTCGAGAGTCGTCTCCAGTCCTCGCCGGATGTTGTCGTTGAAGACGGCGTCCTCCTGCCCGATGTACCAGATCCGCTTGACCGGGTTGCTCAGCTCCTTCAGCTCGCTCAGCAGGAAGGTGAGCAGCCCGAACACGAAACCGGAGACGCCGAGGGCTGACCCCGCGGACGCGCCGAGGAGCAGGCAGATGCCGTACGAGACGCCCGTTCCCACCAGGGCCACGCCGATCCGTCCGGCCAGCGGCATCACCGGGCGCCGCATCCGCGCTCGTGCTCCCACGCTCGTCCCCCCGCCCCGGTCGGAAGACGTCACACTAGCGCCGTCACCGCCGGCACGGGCCCTGGTGAGGACGGTCTTCTCCTCACCCGGGCCGTGGCTCTACGGTCGTCAGCACAGGGCAGCGGAGAACGAGGGAGGTCGGCGCGGTGACCGGGTCGAGGACGGAGGGGCCGGCCGGGGAGACCGTGCCCTTCACCCGGCCCGTCGTCCCGACGCTCGAGGCCTTGACCCCGCTGCTGGAGGGCGTGTGGGCCCGGGGGGTCTTCACCAACGGTGGGCCGCTCGAGCGACGCCTCGAGGATGCGCTGAGCGCCACGCTGGACTGGCCCGGCACCCGCGTGACCGCGAGCGGGAGTGCCGCGCTCCGGCTGCTGTGCGCCGCCCTCGACCTCGACGGCGAGGTGGTGGTGCCCAGCTTCACCCACGCCGCGACCGTGCAGGCGGTGGTCGCCGCCGGGCTCGAGCCGGTGTTCGCCGACGTGGAGCCGACCGGGCTCACGGTGGACCCGGCGAGCGCGGCCGCGCTGATCGGTCAGCGGACCAGTGCGGTGCTGGCCACCCACACGCTCGGCCATCCGGCCGACGTGCAGGGGCTGCAGCAGGTGGCCGACCACGCCGGCGTCGCCGTGCTCTACGACGCGGCCGCGGCCGTGGGCGTGCGGTACGGCGGGCGGGCCCTGCCCGCGTACGGTCACGGGTCGGCGGTCAGCTTCCACGCCACCAAGCTGCTGTGCCTGGTGGAGGGCGGGGCCGTGGTCAGCGGGAACGACGCGGTGCTCGAGCGGGCGACCGCGCTGCGCAACTTCGGGATGCGACCCACCGGCCACGCCGACCCGCGCGGGACGAACGGCAAGTCCAACGAGATCCTGTCGGCGGTCGGGCTGCTGGCGCTCGACGGGCTCGCGGCCGAGATCGCGGGCCGGGGCGAGCGGGTCGAGGCCTACCTCGCCCGGCTGTCGACGAGCGCGGCCGTGACCTTCCCGGCCGTCCGCGCGCTGACGACGCCCAACCACTCCTACTGCTGCGTCCGGCTGCGCGGACCGGACGGCGAGCCGCTCGCCCAGGCGGTCGACGACTTCCTGCACCGGCACGGGATCGAGTCGAGGCGGTACTTCGCCGGACGCTTCACCGTGCCGCCGCAGGGCCACGGCGCGCCGCGCGCGGACGCCCTGCGGGCCGACCTGCTCTGCCTCCCGCTGTGGGGGACGATGAGCGTCGACATCCTCGACCGGGTCTGCGACCTGGTCCTGCGCGGGCTCGCCGAGGCGCTCAGCTCGCGGGAGGTCCCGGCCGGTCCCGACTGATCGGGCAGGACATGCAGCGGGGACCGCCGCGGCCCGAGCCCAGCTCCGAGCCGGCGATGGTCAGCACCTCGATGCCTGCCTCGGCCAGCCGGGTGTTGGTCTCCTCGTTCCGCTCGTATGCGACCGCGACCTTCGGCTCGATGGCCAGGGTGTTGTTGCCGTCGTCCCACTGCTCACGCTCGGCGGTGACCGGGTCGAGACCGGTGTCGATCAGCCGCAGCTGGTCGATCCCCATCGCCTGCGCTGCCGCCTCCAGGAAGGGGGCGGGCGGGTCGATCTCCAGGTCGCCGTCGTGTCCTGCCCGGACCGCCAGCGCGGTGAGCCGGTGCGCGACGTTCGGGTACATCACGACGGCGTCGGTGTCGACCATCGTGCAGATGGTGTCGAGGTGCATCGTCGCCCGGTCCTGGTCGATCGGGACGGCCAGGACGGTGTGCGCCAGACCCTCCGCGAACGCCGTCCGGGCGAGCCGCTCGGCGCCCGCCGGGGTCGTCCGCTCGCCGACGCCGACCGCGAGCACCCCGTCGGCCAGGGCCATCACGTCGCCGCCCTCGAGGTGCTCGAGGCCCCAGCCGTGGATGCGTTCGACACCAGAGAACCGTGGGTGGAAGGTGTAGATCAGCTCCGTCAGCTGGGTCTCGCGGCGCCGGGCGTGCATGGCGAGCGACGTGATCGTCACCCGGTCCTGGACCCAGACGCTCGAGTCCCGGGTGAAGAGCAGGTTGGGCAGCGGGTTGACCAGGAACTCCTGGTCCGGCAGCAATGCGGTGACCAGGCTGCCTGAGCCGTGCACCTCGTCGTTGCGGAGCCCTGCCATCAGCACCCCGGCCAGGTCCGCGGCGTCCAGGTCGGCCGCCATCCCGCGCAGGTACGCGCGCAGCCGGTCGCCCAGGCCCAGGTCCGAGAGCGTCAGCCGGATCGCCTGCTCGCGCGCGTCCGTGCCGCCGAGGGTCTCGATGAGCAGCTCGGAGAGGTAGAGGACCTCGACGTCACGGCTGCGCAGGACGGCGGCGAACGCGTCGTGCTCGGCCTGGGCGCGGTCCACCCAGGGCAGGCCGTCGAAGAGGAGGGCGTCGTTGTTGCGGGGCGTCAGCCGCTTCAGCTCCGGACCCGGCCGGTGCAGCATCACGGTGCGCAGCCGACCGACCTCGGAGCGCACGCCGGGAGCTGCGGGGATGGTCGACGTCATGGCGGGAACCCTAGTGGCCCGGCGGGGACCACGAGTGGTCCCGGTGCCGCGGCACGCTCCCGACGGGCGCCGCGCGCGAACCGGCCCGCGGACAGGGGCACGCTATAACCTGGCCGGGTGAGTCCAGCCCTGACGCGTGTCGCCTGCGTCATCCCGGCCAAGGACGAGGAGCAGCGGATCGCCGCCACGGTGACCGCCGCACGCGCGCTGCCGCATGTGGACATCGTGCTGGTCTGCGACGACGGCAGCTCCGACGGCACCGGAACCCACGCGGCCGCCGCCGGCGCGATCGTGGTCACCCACCGACGCAACCGCGGCAAGGCGGCCGCCGTCGAGTCGGCCGTCAACGCGCTCGGGGTGATGGAGCAGCGCGACGGCCGGCCCGAGTGCGGCACGCTGCTGCTGCTGGACGCTGACCTGGCCGGGTCCGCGGCCGCCTGCGCGCCACTGATCGAGCCGGTGGTCGCCGGCCGCGCGGACCTGACGATCGCGGTGCTGCCCGCTCAGCAGACCGAAGCCGGCGAGGCGCCGGGAGGCAACGGCTGGGTGATGGGGACGGCCGCCCGCGGCATCACCGAGCTGACCGGATGGACGCCGCAGGCCCCGCTGTCGGGCCAACGCTGCCTGACCCGGCGCGCGTTCGAGCTCGCCAGCCCGCTGGCCGCGGGATGGGGCGTCGAAGTGGGTATGACCGTCGACGTGCTGCGTGCCGGACTGAAGGTCGAGGAGGTGCCGGTGGAGCTGCGCCACCGGGCGACGGGCCGCGACCTCGCCGGTCAGCTGCACCGCGCCAGGCAGCTGCGCGACGTCACCCGCGCGCTGGCCGCCCGCGGCTGGGTCTCTGCCGGGATCTCGGAGCTGCGGACCAACGGTGTCTCCTCCCTGCTGCGCGGACGGCGACGGTCGTGAGCTCGACCGCCAAGCGTCGGCGCCGGTCCGGCAACCCGGCCAAGCCCGCGGCCGTGGTGTACCGGCCCACCCGGTGGCACCGCAACCACCGCTACGGCCTCACCGGCATCGTCGGCGCCACCGTGCTGACGGTGGTCACCGGCTTTCTCGGCCCGTCCGCGGTCACGCTGACCCTCGGCAAGCGGCACTCCCTGCTGCCGCCCTGGTACCTGCCGGGTGGCCTCGTCCACCCCGACGAGTGGCTCGTCTCGGTGATGATCTGGCTGGCCATCGTGGTCGGAGCCGTCGGGCTGTTCGTGGCCATGCGTGCCCTGGCGGACGGCTGGAAGCCGCGGGTCAGACGCATCTTCGGCCTCGGGGTCGTGCTGAGCCTGGCCACCATCGCGGTGCCCCCGATGACCTCGGCCGACGTGCTGATGTACGCCGGGTACGGCCGCCTGCAGGCGATCGGGCGCAATCCCTACGAGATCACCCCGGCCGAGATCTTCCGCGGCCAGTACGACCCGGTCCTGAGCCTGACCGAGCGACCCTGGTACGACACCCCGAGCGTCTACGGGCCGATCACGACCTGGACGCAGCGCCTCGCCAACACCCTCGGCGGGGAGAACATGCACGACATCGTGTTCTGGCTGCAGGTCTTCGCGGTGGTGCCGTTCCTGCTGGCCGGGGCCGGCGTGGTCGCCCTCGCGCGCGGTGACCTGGCCCGGCAGCGTCGGGCGGCGCTGCTGAGCGTGGCCAACCCGGTGCTGATCTGGGCGGTGGTCGCGGGAGCCCACAACGAGGCGCTGTCGGTGATGTTCGCGGTCGGCGGACTGCTGTTGATCCGGCGCAGCCCGTTCGGGGCGGGCGTCGGGATCGGACTGGCCGGCTGCGTCAAGCTCAGCATCGGCATCTGGGGCCTCGCCATGCTCTGGGCCTACCGCAAGGAGCCGAAGAAGGCGCTGCTGCTCTGCCTGGGGACGGCGATCCCGATGGGCCTGTCCTACGTGGTGTGGCAGCCAACGGCGTTCTTCCAGGTGCTGCGCAACGGCGGTTACGTGTCGGTCGGCTCCTGGGCCAACCCGGTCTTTCGCTTCCTCGACCTGTTCACCACCGGCTTCAACGCGAAGGTGGTGACCGGGGTCATCTCCTACGCCGGGCTGTTCGTGATCGCCTGGATGCTCTCGCGGACCGTGCCGTGGACCGCAGCCCCCGGCCTCCCCCGCGACGCGGACCTGCGGAGCGACCCGCTGACCATCGCCCTCCGCACCTCGCTGGTGCTGAGCGTGGCCTGGCTGATCACCTCGATGTACACCCTCAGCTGGTACGACCTGATTGCCTGGATGCCGCTGGCGGTGCTCGCGGCGAACAAGCTGGACCGGATCATGCTGCTGCGGATCACCCCGCTCTCGCTGGCCTACGTGCCGGGCCGCGCGATCGACGTGGGCCCGAGCCTGGACTGGACCGCCAACCGGATGCGCGACACCGTCTCCCCGATCGTGCAGTTCGCGGTGTTGTTCGCCGTCATCTGGTGGTGGCGGCACCCCGAGCGGTCCGAGCTGTTCCCGCGCCGCCGATCGGCCGCGACCTCAGCAGCTCCGCCGGCCAAGCCCTTGCCCGTCCCTGCCGGCTCCCGACGTTCAGCTGGTGCGATCGTCCCGCGTAGTCGCGTCAAGATCGCTCCACGTGACCCCGCGAGGTCACGTAGGCCCTGATCTCTGCCGCCAGCGCGGCCTTGGTGGCGGCGGGGGCGAAGGAGCCGTGCACTGCTGCCAGCGCCAGCTCGGCGAGGCCGCTCTCGTCCAGCCCCAGCAGCCCGGCGGCGATGGCGTACTCGCGGTTCAGGTCGGTGCCGAACATCGGTGGGTCGTCGGTGTTGACGCTGACGGCGACACCGGCCGCGACCAGTGCGGGCAGCGGGTGCGACTCGATCTCGGGGACCACGCCGAGCGCCACGTTCGAGGTGGGGCAGACGTCCAGCATGATCTGGTGCTCGGCCAGGTGCTCGAGCAGCCGCGGGTCGGCCAGGCTGGTGATGCCGTGCTCGATCCGCTCGGCGCCCAGGTTGAGGCAGGCGTCCCAGACCGTCTCCGGGCCGCTGGTCTCGCCGGCGTGGATGACCGGATGCAGGCCGGCCGCCCGGGCCCGGTCGAACTGGTCCCGGAACAGCGAACGCGGGAACCCGATCTCCGATCCGCCGATGCCGAAGCCCACCAGTGCGGGGACGTCCTGGTCGAGCGCGGCCGCGGCGGTCAGCTCGGCCGCGGGCAGTCCGAAGTCGGCGGGGATGTCGAAGATCCAGGCCAGCTCGACGTCGAAGTCCCGGGCCGCGCTGACCCGCGCGTCCTCGATGGCCTCGAGGAAGGCCGGCAGCGGCAGCTGCTCGGTGATCGACGTCGAGGGTGTGACGGTCAGCTCGGCGTACCGGATCTGCTGGGTCGCCATGTCACGGGCGACCTCGTAGGTCAGCAGCCGGACGTCCTCGGCGGTGCGGACCAGGTCGACCACCGACAGGTAGGTGCGGATGAAGTGCGGGAAGTCCTCGAAGCGGAAGAAGTCGGCCAGGGCCGCCTCGTCGTCCGGCACGGTGCCGGGGTGGCGCGCCGCCAGTTGCGCCACGATCCGCGTCGAGGCGGACCCGACGTGGTGGACGTGCAGCTCGGCCTTCGGCAGACCGGCGATGAAGTCCTCGATGTTGCCCTCCAGGGCGCAGATAGTGAACGAACGCCGGGTAGTCGACGGGTTTCAGGTAGTCGACGGGTTTGTGCACACCTTAGGCAGGCCCACCGAAGCGGCGGCCCGCAAACTCCACGTGGGCCAACCGACGCAGGGCCAGCAGCAGCGGCTCGACCAGGACGGTCCCCAGCACGACGTAGCGGACTGCGGCCTCGGGAGAGTCGGTGGGTACCGCGGCGATCTCGGCCTCGGCGATGGCGCCGATGTGCTCCGCGTAGCCGCGGAGGTCTTCGGACGACAGGACGACCCCGGCCTGGTCGAGGGCGGCCAGCGCAGCGGCGAGGTCGCCGTGGAGGGGGCAGGCGCCCTCGACGCCGAGCCACCCCCAGCGGGCCACCAGCTCGTGCACGCGGGTGTGGTCCTGCGGCCCGGTAGTCCGCTCGACGGCCGTGCTGGCCGCTCCGAGCAGGTCGAACACCTCGGCGGGCGGGTCCTCGATCGCCGCGATCACCTTCCGGACGGCGGCCAGCGACAGCTCGGCCGGGCCGACGAGGGCGCGGATCAGCCGGAGCCGTTCGACGTGGGCCTCCCCGTACTGCGCCTGGGTGGCCGAGGTCCGCTGCCCCTCGGGCAGCAGGTGTTCGCGCAGGTAGAACTTGATCGTCGCGACCGGCACCTCGCTCCGCCGGGAGAGCTCGGAGATCCGCATGCGTGGTCCTCCTTCCGCTCGGTTCCGCCGCAGGTCCTGACATGAATAGTATCGCTCCCCAATATTGGAGAGCACCGCTACCCAATAGGAGCACCGATGGCCATGATCCTCCCCGGACGCACCACTCACGAGCACGACGGGGCGCTCGTCGTGTTCCTGATCGGGATGCGGGTCAACCGGCTCTGGCGCCCCGACCTCTACCTGCCGGTCTTCGCGGCGATGCCGAAGATGCTCGCGGAGCTGTCCCGCGACCCCGGGTCCGGGCTGCTGGGCTTCCGGACGCTGCTGGGCGCGGGCGGCCCCACCGTCGTCCAGTACTGGAGCTCGGTCGAGAAGCTGTACGCGTACGCCTCCGCTCCTGAGTCCGAGCACCGGCCCGCCTGGACCGCGTTCAACCGGCGGGCTCGGAACGCACCTGAGACCGTGGGCATCTGGCACGAGACCTACGTCGTCGACCGGGCCGAGTCCCTCTACGTGGCCGTGCCCGCCATGGGGTTGGCGGCGGCCACCACGCCGGTCCCGGTCCGACCGCGGTCCGACCGGGCCGCTCAGCGGCTTGGTGCCGAAGCCACCCGAGCGGCCTGAGCCGCGCCTATCCTGAGCCGCGTGAGCGATCCCGAGGCCGGCTGGCACGCCGATCCCGCCGGGACCGCTGGCACCTACCGCTGGTGGGACGGCCGGGCCTGGACCCGCTGGCTCAGCGCCGATCCGGCCGCGGTGCCCCCCGAACAGGTGCTCCCGTCACCGGAGTCGGAGTCGGAGTCGGAGTCGGAGTCGGAGTCGGAGTCGGACTCGGTCGAGGCTCCGCCTGACGGGGCCGAGGAGGGCGCGGCTCCCGTCGGCGTGGCCGCGACACTGGCCCCCGAGCCCGCCGAGGCGCTGGTCCGGCTGCCGGTGGCGGTCGCGGTGGTGGTCGCCGCCGTGCTGGTCGCGGCGGCCGCCCTCGGCGCGGTGGTGTCCGCGAGCGCGCAGGGCCTGCCCAGTGGCCCGGCCGTCGCGCCCCCGCCCCGCACGTCGTCCCGGGCGATCAGCTACGACCCGAGCAGCCGGGCGGCCACGGTCGGCAAGCTGCGGATCACGCTCGCCGGCACACCGTACGTCTGCGACTCCAGCCCCAGCTCCGCGCCGCCCACCTTCGAGGACGCCCTCGCCTGCAACGCGCCCGTGCACCCGAACTACGACGGCGACCACCACGACTGGACCGCCACCGAGGCGGTCGGGGTGGTCCCGACCTCGCTCGTGACCGACGGTAACCTCGAGGCGACGGGTCGCAAGGTCTTCGCCTCCGCCCGGGCGCAGTTCTTCAGCCGGGAGGCGACGACCCTCACCAAGCTCACGGTGCAGCCGACCGACCTGGGGTCCGGCACGGAGACGATCGTGGTCTCGGGTGAGGTGCACTACCGGGTCCCGGAGGTGGCCAGCCGCTACGACCGGCTGCTGGTGGTGGTCGTCGCCCTGCCTGACGGCACCCACGCCGTGGTCGCGTCCAGTCGACCTGACGACAGCGGGGCGACCGTCCAGCAGACGCTGCAGACGTCCCTGGACTCGCTCACCGCCAGGTAGCGCTGCACCGGACCGCTACTCTGACCGGATGCCTGGAGTCCCGCCCGCCCACTACGGCTACTTCGGGCCTGCCGGCACCTTCACCCACCAGGCGCTGCTGACCCTGCCGGCGCTGAGCGGCGAGCCGATCCCGTACCCGACCGTCGGCCAGGCCCTGCAGGCCGTCCGCGACGGCGACGTCACCGCCGTGCTGGTGCCGATCGAGAACTCCGTCGAGGGTGGGGTGACCGCCACGCTGGACAACCTCACCTACGGCGACCCGCTGGTCATCACCCGCGAGGTGCTGCTGCCGATCCAGTTCGGTCTGTACGGCCGGCCGGGGACGCGGCTGAGCGAGGTCCGCCAGGTGCTGACGCATCCGCACGCGGCCGCCCAGTGCCGCGACTGGCTGGCCTCCCACCTGCCCGAGGCGACGGTGACCGAGGGCGGCTCGACCGCCGGCGCCGCGGCCGAGGTGGCCGACCCGCAGTCCCGCTTCGACGCGGCGGTGTGTGCCACGGTCGCCGGCGAGATGTACCGCCTCGTGCCCCTGGCCGAACGGATCGCCGACAACGCCGAGGCCGTCACCCGGTTCGTGCTGGTCTCGCGTCCGGGTCCGGTCGCCCCGGCGACGGGCGCGGACAAGACGACGATGGTGCTCTTCATGCGCGAGGACCACCCCGGCGCGCTGCTGGAGATCCTGGAGCAGTTCGCCAGTCGCGGGGTCAACCTGTGCCGGATCGAGTCCCGGCCCACCAAGCGGACGCTCGGTGACTACTGCTTCTCCGTCGACGCCGAGGGCCACCTGGACGACGCGCGGTTGTCCGAGGCCCTGATGGGGCTGCACCGGGTCTGCGCCGAGGTCGTCTTCCTGGGCAGCTACCCCCGCGCCGACGGCGAACGCACCGACGTCCGGCCGGGGACCGCCAACCCGGACTACACCGCCGCCGCCGGCTGGCTCCGCCGCCTCCGGGGCTGACCGGTTCCCTGAGCCCGTCGACGGGCCCTCAGCGCTTGGCCACGCCCTCGATCTCGTCGGCCGCGGACTGCTCGAGGGCGTCGGTGGGCTGGTCCTTGGAGGCGCTCAGCGTGCGCGGCACCCGCAGGGTCAGGGCGCCGGGCAGCACCTCGGCGACCATCTCGTTGCACTCGCCCACCGTGTCGCCGTCGAGCTGGAAGGAGTCCCGCTCCTCCACGGTGATGGTGACCTTGCGACCGGTGATCCGGTCCAGCTGCTCGTCGGGGCGCCGTTGGCGGGTCAGCACGCCGGTGGTCAGCCGGACCCAGTCGCGGGCGGTGCGGGGCGAGGCGATCATCACGTCGAGCAGCCCGTCGTCGTACTTGGCGTCGGGGATCAGCGGGATGTTCGCCTGCAGGTAGCCGACGTTGCCCACCAGGATCACGTGTGCGCGGCGGCGCAGCGGCGGCTGGTCGTCGACGGTGATCGTGGTGTGGAGTGCGGGGTGCTTGGCGTTCTGCGCCGCGGCGACGAAGTACGCGGCCGAACCGACGACCTTCTTGAGCTCGGGGTTCGTGCCCTCCATGATCACCGCGTCGATGCCGATCCCGCCCATCACGGCGAAATGGTCGGGCGCGCCGCCGTCCACCCGCAGCTCGACCAGATCGACAGCCTTGTCCACCCCGTCCAGGGCGACGTCGAGGGCGGCCGCCCGGTCCAGCGGGATGCCGATGTTACGGGCCAGCAGGTTCCCGGTGCCGGCAGGGATCAGCCCGAACGGCACCCCCGTCCCGGCGAGGCTCGAGCAGATGACCCGGATCGTGCCGTCCCCGCCGGCGCCCAGCACCAGGTCCACCTCCTCGGCGACGGCCTGCCGCGTCATGGCCCGGCCGGGGTCGTCGACGGTGGTCTCCAGCCACAGTGGGACCCCCCAGCCGCGCTCGGCGAACTCGTACTCGACCTGCCGGCGGAAGGTCACCCAGTCGAGCACCTTGGACGGGTTGTAGATCACCGCGGCGCGACGCGGCGGGCCCGCGGAAGCCTCGTGTGCGAGGCGACCGCGCGTGATGTCGGTCACGAGGTCGTGCGGCACCGGGACCCGGACCCCGGCGACGATCAGAGCGAGCACCGCCGCCAGACCCCCCAGCAGCAGCCCGCCGACGATGTCGGTCAGGTAGTGGGCCCCGAGCAGCCAGCGGTCCACGGCCACGAGGAGGGTCACGGCCCCCGAGCCCACCTGCCACAGCAACCGCGCCCGGATGCTGCGCCGGGTGACGGCGAAGGTGGCGCCCACGCCGATCGCCAGGACGGTCACGGCCACCAGGTGGCCCGACGGGTAGCCGTAGCCGTGGGCTGTCACCACCGGCAGGGCCTGGGCCGGTCGGTCGCGGGCGATCAGCACCTTGAACAGGGCAGCGCCGCCCCAGCCCAGCCCAGCCATCAGCACCAGGGCCACCGACAGCTGCCGCAACCGGCGCCGGGAAGCCCACCAGGCGACGGCGAGCAGGGCGGCGTACTCGACGCCCGGCCAGGTGACCAGGGCGAACGCCGAGGCGATCTGTGCCTCGACCGACAGCGGCTCGATCCCCCGGGGCAGGTAGCGCGCGTCCAGGGTCTGGAGCGGGGACCACTCCAGCGTCAGAGCCGTCCACAGCGCCAGCGCCGCCAGCAGCAGGGCCGCCAGCACCAGGGCGGCCGGACGAGGGGGGCGGCGGGACATGGACGTCATTCTCCCAGGCGCGGCGGGCTGGCTCCGCCGGTAACGCGGGTGCCTCGCGACGAGGCCCGCCATTAGGCTGAGCCGGTGATCGACGTCAAGGTGCTCCGCTCAGATCCCGACCGCGTGCGCGCGTCCCAGCGGGCCCGGGGCGAGTCGGAGGCGGTGGTGGACGAGCTGCTGGCGGCCGACCAGCGCCGCCGTGTCGCGATCACCCGGTACGAGGAGCTGCGGGCCGAGCAGAAGGACCTCGGCAAGCAGGTGGCGAAGACCTCCGGCGACGAGCGGGCCGCGATCCTGGCCCGGACGCGGGAGCTGGCCGAGGAGGTGAAGCGGGCCGACAGCGAGGCCGGCCTCGCCGGGGCCGACTTCGAAACGCTGCTCAAGAGTGTCGGCAACCTCGTCTTCCCCGACGTTCCGGCCGGCGGTGAGGACGACTACGTCGTGGTCCAGACCTACGGCGCCCCGCGCGACTTCGCGGCCGAGGGCTTCGAGCCGCGGGACCACCTCGAGCTCGGCCAGCTGCTCGGCGCGATCGACGTCGAGCGCGGCGCCAAGGTGTCCGGCTCCCGCTTCTACTACCTGACCGGGCAGGGCGCCGAGCTCGAGCTGGCGCTGATGAACCTGGCCATGGGGCTGGCGATCCGCAACGGGTTCACCCCGATGATCCCGCCGGCGCTGGTCAAGTCGTCCGCGATGGAGGGGACGGGTTTCCTCGGCCAGGCGGCCCAGGACGTCTACCAGCTGCCTGAGGACGACCTCTACCTCGTCGGCACGGCGGAGGTGCCGCTGGCGGCGTACCACTCCGACGAGGTGCTGGACGCGGGCTCGCTGCCGCTGCGCTACGCCGGTTACAGCCCCAGCTACCGGCGCGAGGCCGGCTCCTACGGCAAGGACACCCGCGGCATCTTCCGGGTGCACTGGTTCGACAAGGTCGAGATGTTCGTCTTCTGCGCCCCCGAGGACGCGGCCGAGGAACACCAGCGGCTGCTGGCCTGGGAGCGGGAGTTCATCGACGCCCTCGAGATCCCGTACCAGGTGCTGGAGCTGGCCGGTGGCGATCTCGGCCTCAGCGCCGCCCGCAAGTACGACTGTTACGGCTGGCTGCCCACCCAGCAGCGCTACCGCGAGATCACCTCGACCTCGAACTGCACCGAGTTCCAGGCCCGGCGGCTGAACATCCGCGCCCGTTTTCCGGGCGGCACCGGGCCGGTGGCGACGCTGAACGGCACGCTGTGCGCCATGACCCGGACCATCATCATGATCCTGGAGAACCACCAGCAGGCCGACGGCTCGGTCCGGCTGCCCGCGGCGCTGCGGCCCTACCTCGGCGGCCGCGAGATGCTGGTGCCGCGCTGATGGGCTCCCCCCTCGAGCCGGGGTGGCGGCCCGGGCTGGTGGCGTTCGACGTCGACGGAACGGTGGTGGACCGCGACGGGGTCCTCCCGGCCGCGGTGGCGGCGTCGGTCACGCGGGTGGTCGGGGCCGGCGTCCCCGTCGTGCTGTCCACCGGCCGCAGCTGGCACGGCACCCGCGAGCTGGTCGAGGAGCTGGGCCTGCCGCCGGGGCTCACCGTCTGCTCCAACGGTGCCGTCACCGTGCGCTACCCGCCGGAGGAGATCGTCCAGGCGATCACCTTCGACCCGAGCGACGTGATCACCCGGGTGGAGGACTTCGCGCCCGGAACCCTGATCGCGGTGGAGGAGATCGGCCGCGGTTACCGCCTCAACCGGCACTTTCCGGAGGAGGACCTGACCGGCGAGATGATCATCGAGGACGCCGCCCAGCTGAGCGCGCGGCCAGTCACCCGGATCATCCTGCGCGACCCGCACGGCTCGGCCGAGGACTTCATCACCCTCGCCAAGCACCTCGGCCTGAACGGCGTGACCTACTTCGTCGGCTGGAGCGCCTGGATCGACATCGCTCCCGAGGGCGTCAACAAGGCCACCGCACTGGCCCAGGTGGCGGCCGAGCTGGGCGTCCCGCAGGAGCGGGTGCTGGCCTTCGGCGACGGCCGGAACGACATCGAGATGCTGCTCTGGGCCGGCCGTGGCGTCGCCATCGGTGATGCCCCGCCCGAGGTCCAGGCGGCCGCCGACGCCGTCACCGACCTCTTCGCCGAGGGCGGACCGGTCGCCGAGCTGAGCCGCTGGTTCGGCTGAACCGTCCGGGCTCAGGCGGCCTGAGCCCGTGACCGTCCGGCGGCGGTGACCTCGGCGGCGACGACGAGCACCTGGTGCAGGCGCGGGCGGGAAGTGCTGACGGTGACCTCGGACGGGGCGTTGCGCTCGCGCCGGAGGTGCCGCTTGACCGTGGAGAGGGAGCAGCCGAGGCGGCCGGCGAGCGTCTCCAGGCTCTCGTCGGGGTGGGCGTTGCGCAGTCGGAGCACCTCGTCGTGGTCGATCTGACGGCCGCCGCCGACCACCCCGGCCAAAGTGTCGAAGTCCTCAGGGCGGACGGTGACCCCGAGCCGTCGGCGGATCTCCGACCGCTGCCGGGCGGTGGTGCCGGCGACGTAGCCGGCGACGTCGTGCTCGACCACGGCGCGGTACAAGCACGCCGTCACCAGCGGACACGAACGGCAGGCGGCGCCGGCCGTCGCGACAAGACCGGCGTAGGCGCTGCGGTCGGCCTGGTCGGCGCCGTGCCGGCCGGGCTCCTCGAGCCGGGGGTCCTGGAACACCTGGACCAGCCGGGTGCAGGCGGGCAGCGGAGCGGGGGTGAGCGGGGACGCGAACGTGGTCATACAGGGCTCCCGAGGTGTCGTGGTGCTTGGCCTCGGATGGGACGGCGCCGACGACGATCCGGTTCCCTCGGGGTGGGGCCCGCCCTGCCCCCGCCCTCGCCAGTCCTACAGGTACATGCCGCCGTTGCCGGGCTGGCCCTCGGACGGGACGGGCGGGGTACTGCCGGCGGGGAGGGCGCGGCGCATCTGCTCCAGCTGGGCGCGAGCGGCCATCTGCTGGGCGAAGAGGGCGGTCTGGATGCCGTGGAAGAGGCCCTCCAGCCAGCCGACCAGCTGCGCGTGGGCGATCCTGAGCTCGGCGTCGGACGGGGTCTCGTCGGTGCTGAAGGGCAGAGCGATCCGCTCGAGCTCCTCGACCAGCTCAGGGGCCAGGCCGTCCTTGAGCTCGGCGATCGACGCCGAGTGGATCGAGCGCAGCCGCTGCCGGCTGGCCTCGTCCAGGGGCGCCGCCTTCACCTCCTCCAGCAGCTGGCGGATCATGTTGCCGATCCGCATCACCTTCGCGGGTTGCTCGACCATGTCGGTGACGGACTTGACCGGCTGGTCCTCGACCTCGACCCGCTCTACCGGCGGCCCCTCGACGGCCATCGCGTTCGGGGTGACGACGAACACCCGGCCGTCCTCGGTCGCTCCCGCCACGGCCTGGCCGCTGCCCTCGTCGGAACCGTCCGTGCGCTGCTCGCTGGTCATACGAGAGATCCTAAGTGGGGGCACCGACAGAGCCCGGCGGGCCGTTCCGGAGGCGCTCCAGCGGCCGAAAACGGGTGGAGCGGGCCCGCGAGAGACGCCTAGAGTAAGCCGGTCATGCATGATTTCCCACCGGTCGTCCCGGACTTCGAGGACCCGGCGCCGGGACGGCCCCGGGACTTCTCGGCACCCGACACCCGGTCCCCCGCACGCTTCCTCGGCTGGCTGCTGAAGCAGCAGCTCCCGAGCCTGGTGCTGCTCACGACCATCACCGTCATCCAGTGGCTGCCGGGCGCGGTCGGCCCCTGGATCGTGGGCCGGATCATCGACAACGGCATCACCGCACGCGACCTCGGCGTCGTCGGACGCTGGTGCCTGGTGCTGCTGGCCCTCGTCCTCGTAGGCGCAGCGGCCGGCGTCATCAACCACACCCTGATCGTCCGCACCTGGCTGGTGGGGATGTACGCGGCGATCAAGCTGCTCACCCGCAAGGTGACCTCGATGGGTCACGTGCTGCCGCAGCGCACCCCGACCGGGGAGGTGCTGAGCGTGGCCACCGGTGACTCCGACCAGTTCGGCGGCCTCGGTGAGGTGCTGTCCAACCTGGCGGGCGCGTTCGTCGCGTACCTGGTGATCGCCGGTCTCGTGCTGTCCACCTCCTTCGAGCTGGGCCTGGTGGTGCTGGTCGCGGCCCCGCTGCTGGTGGTGCTGGCCATGCCCCTGCTGCGACCGCTGCAACGCCGGCAGGAGACGGAGCGGACGCGCTCGTCGGAGCTCACCTCGCTGGCCACCGACATCGTCGCGGGGCTGCGCATCCTGCGCGGGATCGGCGGGGAGGAGACGTTCTCCCGCAACTACGTCGTCCAGTCCCAGCGCACCCGCGCCGCCGGGCTGGCCGCCGGTCGCTGGCAGGCGGCGGTCGACTCGGCGAGCGTCCTGTTCTCCGGGCTCTTCCTGGTGATGCTGACCTGGCTGGGCTCGCGGGAGGTCGCGGCCGGCCGGCTGACCGTCGGCCAGCTGGTCAGCTTCTTCGGTTACGCCGTCTTCATGGTGTGGCCGATCCAGGTGTTCTTCGACTCGGCGCAGAAGTGGGTGCGGGTGCTGGTCTCGGCCCGGAAGGCGATCGCGGTCTTCGAGCAGCAGCCGCCCTGGCCGGCCCCGGCCGCGCCGCTCCGGTTGCCCGCGGAGGGTCCGCTGCGCGACCACGTGTCCGGGTTCGTGGCCCGTCCGGGCGAGCTGACGGTCATCGTGTCCGCGTTGCCGGACGAGTCGGCGGCCCTGGCCGACCGGCTCGGCCGTTACCTGCCGCTCGAGCACGAGCCGGTGCCGCTGGACGTCGAGGGCGTGAAGGGCCGGGCCGCCCGGCAGGCCCGCAGCCGGCAGCGCGCCGAGCGGGCGCGGCTGGTCGAGCGGGACCGGCGGCTCGCGGGAGGCAGCTGGGGCGTCAGCCTCGGGCCGGTCGACCTGAGCGACGTGGCCATCGGTGAGGTGCGGCAGAAGATCGTGGTCAGCGACGCGGCCAGCGTGGTCTTCGCCGGCACCCTGCAGAACCTGGTCGACCCGCACCGACGGCTGACCCTGGCCGCCGCCGAGTCCGCCCTGCACACCGCGGCCGCCGAGGACGTCTTCTCCGGGCTGCCCGGCGGCTGGCAGGGCCGGATCGACGAGCGTGGCCGTGGCCTGTCCGGCGGCCAGCGGCAGCGGCTGGTCCTGGCCCGGGCGTTGGCCCTGGACCCGGACGTGCTGGTGCTCGTCGAGCCGACGTCGGCGGTCGACGCGCACACCGAGGCGCTGATCGCGCGCCGGCTGGCCGAGCACCGGCGCGGCCGGGTGACCGTGGCCACCAGCGTCTCGCCGCTGCTGCTGCACCACGCGGACCGGGTCGCCTACCTGGCCGATGGCCGGGTCCAGGCCAGCGGCACCCACGAGGAGCTGCTGGCCACCAGTCCGGGCTACCGGCGGGTCGTGGCGCGCGAGGAGTCCGAGGACCATCCGCTGGGCGTCGGACAGGAGGAGCGATGACCGAGCTGCGTACCGAGCTGCCCGGTTCGGCCGAGACCTGGCTCACCGGCGCTCCCGAGCCGGCCGTGCCGTCCGCGCTGGAGCGGCCACGGACCGGGAGCGTCCGCTTCCGGCTGTCCGCCTGGCGGTCGAGGCACCTGCTCCGCGAGCAGCGGGCGGGGGACTACTACCGCTCGTCCCGGCGTCCGGAGCGGGCGCTGCCGGTGGCCGACCGCAGTGAGGTGCTGGCGTTCCTCCGCCGTCTGTTCCTGAGTCGACGGCTGCTGGTCACCGCACTCCTGCTGCTGCACGCGCTGGCCGCGGTGGCCGGGCTGGTCGTGCCGCGGATCCTGGGTCACCTCGTCGACCTGGCGACGGCCGGCGGCACCGGCACCTCGCGGCTGGACGGTCTGGCCCTCGCGGTCACCGCCGTCGTGGTCACCCAGGCGCTGCTCACCTTCGCCGCCCTGATGACCTCCGTGCGCTTCGGGCAGGACCTGCTGGCCGAGGCGCGCGAGTACGTCGTCCGCACGGTGCTGCGGCTGCCGCTGGGCCGGGTGGAGAGCGCGAGCTCCGGCGACCTCGTCACCCGGGTCACCCGTGACGTCGGCACGATGAGCGAGAGCGTCCGGTTCGGGCTGCCCGAGGCGATCATCGCGGCCATGACCACGCTGCTGACGTTGGCGGCGATGCTGCTCAACTCGTGGCTGCTGGCGCTGCCGCTGCTGCTGACCATGCCGATGCTCGTGGTGTCGTCCCGGCGCTACCTGGCGCGCGCGCCCAAGGGCTACATCACCGAGGGCGGCACCTACTCCCGGATCAACACCAGCCTGACCGAGACGGTCGAGGGCGCCCGGACGATCGAGGCGCTGGGGCTGCAGCGGGTCCGGGTCGAGGTGGGCGACGACGACATCGCCGTCTCCGGCCAGGCCGAGCGCTACACGATGGCGCTGCGCAACCTGCTCTTCGGCGTCCTCGGGCTGGTCTGGGACACCCCGCTGGTCCTGGTGCTGCTGGTCGGGGCCTACGGGTACGTGAACGGGCAGGTCAGCCTCGGCCAGATCACCGCCGCCACCCTCTACGTCCAGGCGCTGGTCGAGCCGCTGCAGCGACTGATCCGCAACGTCGACCGGTTGCAGGTGGGTATCGCCTCGACCGCGCGCCTGCTCGGCATCGCCACCGTCCCGCAGGACCGCGAGGCCGGCGAGGCGCGTCCGCTCGGCAACCGGCTGGTGGGGCGCGACCTGCGCTTCGCCTACCGCGAGGGCCACGACGTGCTGCACGGCGTCGACCTGGACCTGCGGCCGGGGGAGCGGCTCGCCGTCGTCGGGCCGAGTGGTTCGGGCAAGTCGACACTGGGCCGGTTGCTGGCCGGGATCAACGGTCCCCGGACCGGCTCGGTCACCGTTGGTGGCGTCGAGCTGACCGAGCTGCCGCTGGACGTGATGCGGACCCAGGTGGCCCTGGTCACCCAGGAGCACCACGTCTTCGTCGGGACGGTCCGGGACAACATCCTGCTGGCCAGGGAGGACGCCGGCGACGAGGCCGTGCTCGCCGCGTTGCGGACCGTGGATGCGGAGGAGTGGGTCTCCCGGCTGCCGGCCCGGCTGGACACCCTGCTCGGCTCCGGCCAGCAGAAGCTGACACCGGCCCAGGCCCAGCAGATCGCGCTGGCCCGGCTGGTCGTGGCCGACCCGCACACCCTGGTGCTGGACGAGGCGACGTCGCTGATCGACCCGCGGACCGCCCGGCACCTGGAGGGCTCGATGGCCGCGCTGCTGGAGGACCGGACGGTCGTGGCAATCGCGCACCGGTTGCACACCGCCCACGACGCAGACCGGATCGCCGTGGTCATCGACGGCCGGATCGCCGAGCTGGGCAGCCACGCCGAGCTGGTCGCCGCTGACGGCGAGTACGCGAGCCTGTGGCGGGCCTGGACGTCCTGACCGCGACGTGTTTGGGAAGAGCCGGGCGGGGGAACCGGGCGCGGCATGAGCACTGTTGCTGACGCCAGCCCGCGACTGCGGCCGGTTGTCGGGGTCGGCGTCGTGCTGGCCGTGGCGGTCCTGGGTCTGCTCTGGGCCAAGTGGCTGCCGTACTCCGCACGAGCGCTCGGCCTCGCCGGCTCGCGAACCTGGAAGGGCTCCTCGCTGCTGCTGGCCGGTGAGGGTTCGCACCCGCTGAGCCGGGCCTGGGCGTTCACCCTCGCCTACAGCGAGGCGGTCTGGAAGGCGCTGGGTCGTCGCGCTGGTCGTCTCGGCTCTGGTCGACGTGCTCGTGCCGCGACGCTGGCTGGTGCGGGCTCTCGGCGGCCGCAGCACCCTCGGCGGTGCGGTCGTCGGCGGTCTCGCCGCGCTGCCGGCGATGATGTGCACCTGCTGCACGGCGCCGCTGGCCGTGACGATGCGCCGGGCGGGGGTGCCCACCTCGGCCGCGCTGGCGTTCTGGCTGGGCAACCCGGTGCTCAACCCGGCGGTGCTGGTCTTCCTGGCCCTGCTCGTACTGTGGCCCTGGGTGGCCGTCCGGGTGGCGCTCGGGCTGGTCCTCGTCATCGGGGTCAGCACGTTGCTGGGCGGTCTGGCCGCGCGGCGCTCGACCCGGCTCCCGGCGGCCGACCGGGCCGTGACGGCGGCGCTCGCCGGCCCCGGCCCGGAGCTGACCGCGGCCCAGATCCCCGGCCGGCTGCTGCGCAGCTTCCTCCGGCTGGCGCTGGTCCTGGTGCCGGAGTACCTGGTCGTGGTGTTCCTGATCGGACTGGTCGGCGCCCCGCTGGGACGGGCGCTCGGTCACGGTGGTGCCGTCGCGGTCCTGGTGGCCGCGGCCGGCGGCCTGCTGCTGGTGCTGCCGACGGGCGGGGAGATCCCGATCCTGCTGGGCCTCGCCGCCGCCGGGGCGAGCGCCGGTGTGCTCGGCGCGTTGCTGCTGGTGCTGCCGGCCCTCAGCCTGCCGTCGATGGTGATAGTCGGCCGCGCCCTGACCTGGCGGGTCACCCTGGCCGCCGCCGGCGCCACCGCGGTGGTCGGCGTCCTGGCCGGAGGCCTGCTGACCGTGGTGTCGTAGCCGCCGCTGCCTCCTGGGATCACTCCTGCCTCCTCTCGAGAGGAGGCAACGCCGTGGTCAGGAGGCATCAGCAGATGAACCGCCGCAGCCGGGCCGCCAGCACTCGTTCACGCTGCAGGTCGTGCCAGCCCCACGGCACCATCCGCAGGTCGAGGTCGCGAACGGCGTCCTCGCGGCGCTTCTCGGCGTAGACGACGTCGGCGGCCGTCTGGCCCGGGCTGAGCAGGCGGCCGTACTTCACGACACCGTCGAACTCCCCGACCGTCCGGTGCTCCTCCCAGCCGAAGTCGCAGCGGGCGACCACCCGACCGGACGGGTCGCTCACCTCGTACTGCAGGGACGAGGGCGGCAGCCCGATGGCGTGCAGCACGACCCGGCTGTGCGACTCGCCCGGGCTCTCGCTGCGGGGGTCGGCGAAGGCGACGACGCGTCGCGCGGCCGCGACGCCGGGACGGCCCGACGCCCGCGCCAGCACGTGCTCGACCTCAGCGGGCTCGAGCCCTCTCCGTAGGGGCGGCGTCGGCCGTTGCGACGGCATGGGCAAAGGGCAGCGTCCTGCCGAGGTCGACGACGGTACGGGCGAGGGAGGTGACGGGTAGGCCATCGACGGCGGTGATCTCGTCGGAGGAGAGCGGCGCCGCGTAGCGGTGGACATGTCCTCGACGCTGACCGGACCTGGCCTGGGGTTGCGTGACCTGGACGAGGTTAAGGCGTCCGGGCGGTACGGGCAGGTCGTGCATGACCGCGGCGGAGAGGTGACTGACGACGCCTGACCTGAGCAGCGGCAGGGTGGCGTGGATCAGCTGCCGGTGTCGGCTCTCGTTGCTGAGCTCGGTCTCGTCCCGGCTGTACGCGCCGCGCCTGAGGTGTCGCAGCTCGCCCGTGCGGGCAAGCTGACGCAGATCGCTGTACCGGTAGCCCTCGAGGACGAGGTCGCGGGCCAGCAGCACCCGCGCCGGCTGGAGGTTCGACATCGGCCCAGCCCACCAGAATCTGCAGCGCCAGGCGAGGGCGCCAGGGCAATCTGTGGACAACGGCGCACGTTGCCTCCTGAAGGTGACGTTGCTGCCGCTCGAGCGGTCGCGACGTCACCTTCAGGAGGCAGGGGTCAGCGGCCGCGGACCTGGCGGTGGCCGCCGTCCAGCCGTACGGTCCAACCGCGGCGGTCGAGGTGCTCGAGCAGGGGGATGGCCACCCGGCGGGTGGTGCCCAGCGCCTGGCGGGCCTCGCTGGTGGTGAACGGCTGCGGCAGGGTGGCCAGGACCCGCATCGCCTGGGCCGGGCCGGTCGGCAGCAGCACCACGTCAGGGGCCAGCCGGACCAGCCGTCCCGTGCGCTCGGCCGCCGCGAGCTCGGCGATGCCCAGGCCCCAGGTGTCCAGGTCCGGTCGCTCGGGGGCGAGGAACGGGGAGGCGGTGAGGTGCGCGACGAGCCGCGCCAGCCCCGCTTCTGCGGCCGCTCCGAGGTCGGCGCCCGTGCCCGGACGGGCCAGCCGGCCGTCCGCGTACGCCAGTCCGGCTTCCCGGGCCAGCGCGACCAGCAGGTCGCGGTCCGGGACGCCCACTGCCCGCCGCGCCGCCTCGAGACTCAGCCGCGGGTCGAGCGGGTGGGTCCGGGCCTGCTCGTCGACGGCGGCGAGGAGGCCGTCCTGCCAGTCCTGCCACCGATCCGGGTCGACCAGCCAGTCCCCGCTGACCCGCACCCGGTCCGTCGCCGGGGCGGCCACCCCGGCGGCGGCGAGCTCGTCCCGCCGGACTGCGCCGCGCCGCCGTACCTGCTCGGCCAGGGCGCCCGCCGGATCAGCCGCCTGCGACGAGGCGAGGTCCGAGGCCCGCGCGGCCGCCGCCCCCCGACGCCGCAGCTCGGGCGGGTCGGCATCCAGGACGACCGCACCGGCGGCGACGGCGTGCCGGCCGGGGTCGCGCAGCACCAGCCGGTCGCCCGGCTCCAGCGGCAGCGCCTCGGCCAGCGTCAACCGCGCCACGGCCGTCCCGGCCAGCGGGCGCACCCGGACGGGCATGGCGGCCGTCCCGGCGTGCAGCACCAGCTCGGCCGGCAGGTTGCCGACCGCCTCGGCGTTCAGGCTCAGCCGGACGTCGACCACGGCGGTCAGGGGCCAGCGGCCCGGCGTCAACAGGGCGTCGCCACGGCCGACCTCGCCGACCTCCACGTCGCGGAGGTTCACCGCCACCCGGGCCACCGCCGTGAGCTCCGGCCGGTCGACGCCCAGGCTCTGCAGACCTCGGACCCGTACGGTCCGGGAACCGACGGCCAGGGTGTCGCCGACCCGCAGTGTGCCGGCGCCGAGCGTCCCGGTGACCACGGTGCCCGCGCCCCTGATCGTGAACGAACGGTCGACCCAGAGCCGGACCCGGCCGTCGGCGCGGGGCGTGGGCAGCGTCTGGACCAGCTCCGACAAGGCGCGACGCAGCTCGTCCAGCCCGGCCCCCGTCCGCCCCGACACCGTCACCGCGGGCACCGGTCCGAGGCTGGACTCGGCGATCCGGGCCCGGGCCTCCGCGACCGCGGCCGACGGCTCCGCGAGGTCGCTGCGGGTGACGACCAGCAGCCCGTGGCTCAGCCCGAGGGCGTCGACGGCGCTCAGGTGCTCACTCGACTGGCGCCGCCAGCCCTCGTCGGCGGCGACGACGAACATCACCGCCGGAGCCGGACCGAGCCCGGCCAGCATGGTCCCGAGGAAGCGCTCGTGCCCGGGGACGTCGACGAAGGCCAGGTCGTCCCCGTCGAGCCGGGTCCACGCGTAGCCGAGGTCGATGGTCATGCCGCGCCGCTGCTCCTCGGCGAAGCGGTCCGGCTCCATCCCGGTCAGCGCCCGCACCAGCGTCGACTTGCCGTGGTCGACGTGTCCGGCCGTGGCGACGACGTGCACGTCAGGCTGCCGGAGCCGCCGGCCCCACGGCCAGCACCGCCGCCAGCACCGCCACCAGTACGGCCTCGTCGGCCTCGGCCGGGACGCAGCGCAGGTCCAGCAGGCAGCGGCCGCGCTCGACCCGTCCGACCACCGCGGGCTCGCCGAGCCGCAGCGGCGCCGCGTACGCCTCGTCCAGGGCGACCGCCCAGCCGGGCAGGGTCAGCCCGGGCGCCCCGCCGCCGCCGACCGCCCCGTCCGAGGGCACGACGGCCGCGTCGAGACCCGCCTCGTCGAGCTGGGCGGCCAGGCCGTCCGCCCGGGCACGCAGGGCGTCCGGGTCGGCCCGCAGCGCCGCCCAGGCCGGGGTCAGCGGCCCCCGCAGCGTGGCCTCGAGCGCCGCCAGGGTGAGCTTGTCCACCCGTAGCGCCCGCGCCAGGGGGTGTCGTCGGAGCCGTTCGACCACCTCCGTCCGGCCCAGCAGCAGGCCGGCCTGCGGTCCGCCGAGCAGCTTGTCGCCGCTGGCGGTGACCACGTCAGCGCCGTCCCGCAGCGCCGTCGCGGCGTCCGGCTCGTCGGGGAGCAGGGGATCGGGGGCCAGGAGCCCGCTGCCGATGTCCACGACCACGGGGACGCCGAGCCGGGCCAGCTCGGCGACCCCGGTGGCCGCGGTGAAGCCCTCCACCCGGAAGTTGGAGGGGTGCACCTTGAGGATGGCGCCGGTGTCCGGACCGATCGCGGCGGCATAGTCGTGCACGGACGTCCGGTTGGTCGTGCCGACCTCGCACAGCCGGACGCCGGTGGACTCGATCAGGTCGGGCAGCCGGAAGCCGTCGCCGATCTCGACCATCTCGCCACGGCTGATCACCAGCTCGCGTCCGGCGGCCAGGGCGGTGGTGGCCAGCACCAACGCGGCGGCGCCGTTGTTGACCGCCAGCACCGCCCCCGCGTCGGGGACGGCCTCGGACAGCGCGGCCAGCGTCCCGCGTCCCCGCCGGGCCCGGCGTCCGGTCTCCAGGTCGAACTCGACGTCGGCGTACCCGGCCGATCGCGTCACCGCCTCGAGCGCCGCGGCGGAGAGGGGAGCGCGGCCCAGGTTGGTGTGCAGCACCACGCCCGTGGCGTTCAGCACCGGTCGCGCGCTCGCCGACGACCGGGGCAGCAGCGCGACCGCCCGCTCGACCACCTCGTCCGGCTCGAGCTGCCCGCTCCGGGCCTCCTGCTGTGCCTGCCCCACGACCCGCTTGACCGTGTCGCGGCCGAGGAGTCCGACGGCAGCGCTCAGGCGCGGGTCGGCCAGCACCCGGTCGGTGCGGGGGACGAGCCGGCGGTGGTCCACGGCCCGATGCTAGTCAGCACACCACTGGTGACCCCCGCCGACAGTCAGCGGGCGGACAGCCGGCTTGCGGAGGCGGACGGGAATCGAACCCGCCAAGCCGAGATGCTCGACTTCACCGGTGTTGAAGACCGGGAGGGCCACCAGGCACCTGTACGCCTCCGCCGCCGAGGCTAGCCGAGGGTCTGGGCCGAGGTTTGAGCGGAGGCTCCGCTCGGTAACGTCGGGGGCATGACGGCGACGACGGTGTCCTACCGGTTGACCCAGTACGTCCACGGCGGCGGCTGCGCGTGCAAGATCCCCGCGGGCGACCTCGAGGACATGCTCGGCGGGTTGACGCCCTGGACCTCAGCCGACCTCCTCGTCGGCCTCGAGACCGGGGACGACGCGGCGGTGGTGCGGATCGCGGACGGGCAGGCGGTCGTGAGCACGACCGACTTCTTCACGGCGGTGGTCGACGACGCCTACGACTTCGGCCGGATCGCGGCGGCCAACGCCCTCTCCGACATCTACGCCATGGGCGCGCGCCCCTTGGTCGCGCTCAACCTGGTGGGCTGGCCGCGGGACGTCCGGCCGCTGGAGCTGCTGCGCGAGGTGCTGCGCGGCGGGATGGACATCGGTCGGGAGGCGGAGGTGCACGTGGCCGGCGGCCAGAGCATCGACGACCCGGAGCCGAAGTACGGGATGGCCGTCACCGGCCTGGCCGACCCGGACCGGCTGCTGCGCAACGACGCGGCGCGGCCGGGGCTGCCGCTCAGCCTGACCAAGCCGCTGGGCGTCGGGGTGCTGAACAACCGGCACAAGGCGACGGGTGAGGTCTTCGCCGCCGCGATCGACTCGATGACCCGGCTGAACCGCGCGGCTGCGGAGGCGGCGGTGGCGGCTGGGATCCGCGCGGCGACCGACGTGACCGGCTTCGGACTGCTCGGACACGGGTACAAGATGGCCCGCGCGTCGGGCGTCACCTTCCGGATCGACGCGGCGGCGGTCCCGTATCTGGACGGCGCCCGGGAGGCCCTGGCCGCCGGTTACGTCAGTGGCGGCACCCGCCGCAACCTGGCCTGGGTGCAGCCGCACACTGACGCCGGTGTGGGCGAGGACGAGCTGCTGCTGCTCGCCGACGCCCAGACCAGCGGCGGGCTGCTCGTGGTCGGGGAGATCCCGGGTGCGCCGGTCATCGGTGAGGTGGTCGCCGCGGGCGATCACCCGCTGGTGGTGCGCTGACCGGTGCAGACCTTCCTGCCGTACCGCGGCTTCGAGGCCTCGGCCCGGGCGCTGGACGCCAAGCGCCTCGGCAAGCAGCGTGTCGAGGTGATCCAGATCGTCCGCGCGCTCACCGTGCCCGGGTACGCCTGGAAGCAGCACCCCGCCGTCCTGATGTGGCAGGGATATGAGGAAGCGCTGGGGCGCTACGGCCTCGTCATGTGCGACGTCTGGCTGGAGCTGGGCTTCGGCGACACCTGCGCCGGCACCATCGCTGCCGACCTGGAGACGTTCGGTATCCCGGAGATCCGGAGCGAGGCCGCGCTGGACGCGGCCGGCGCGCTGCCGCCGTGGGTCGCGGACGAGGCGGTCCGGCAGAGTCACCAGTCCGCGCTGGTGCGCAAGGACCCGGAGTTCTACCGGCGACACTTCCCCGACGTCAGGCCCGACATCGACTACGTCTGGCCGGTCCGGTCGGCCGCGGTCGTCCAGCGGGAGGAGCGGCAGCGGGAGAACGCCGTACTGCGTCAGCAGCGCGCCGAGCAGAAGATCCTGGACGAGCTCGCCAAGGCCAAGCGGAAGCGCAGCGCCTCGGCGAAGAAGGCCGCCCGGACCAGGGCGGCCAACGCGAAGGCCCGGGCCCGGAACGCCCCCTGACCTAGCGGCGGGCCGAGGTCTGGGCGCCGAGGGAGCCTTCGGCGGCGTCCTTGCGGGTGCGGGGCAGCCGGGTGATGACCGGTAGCACGATGGCGATGAGGGCGATGAGGCCGATCGTGGTGAAGCCGGCCGAGTAGTTCTTGGTGCTGCCGATCAGCTTGGCCACGATCAACGGGCCGACCACGCCGCCGAGGCTCCAGCCGATCAGCATCAGCCCGTAGATGCCGCCGGCGTTCTTGACCCCGAAGAAGTCGCCCGCCGTCGCCGGCATGGTGCCGAAGGCACCGCCGTAGCAGAGGTAGACCACCGCGGCCAGGACGAAGAAGAGGGCCGCGTTGTGGGCGTGCGGGATGAGCAGCAGGCAGGCACCCTCGAGGGCCAGGATGACCACGAAGGTGGGCATCCGGCCCAGCCGGCCCGAGACGGCGGCCCAGAAGATCCGGCCGGCCCCGTTGAACAGGCCGAGCAGGCCGACCGCCGTGGCCGCCGCGGCTGCGGTGTAGCCCGCGACGTCGGCGAAGGTCGCGGCCGCCTGGGAGATGAAGGAGATCCCGGCCAGTACGGCCAGGGTCAGGATGGCCGCCAGCGCGTACCACTGCCAGGTCCGCAGCGCCTCGCCCTGGGTGTAGTCGCGGCCGCTGTCCACGACCTTGCCGGAGGTGGCCGGGGTGTAGCCGGGGACGGCGTAACCGGCCGGCGGGTCACGGAAGAAGAGGGCACCCGCCACGGCGAGGACGAGGTACGCGATCCCCAGCGGCAGGAACGCCGTGGTGGGGACGTCCGGGTTGCGCTTGATCAGCGCCTGGGCGATCGGTGCGGTGACCACGGCGCCGAAGCCGAAGCCGCCGACCGCCAACCCGGTGATCAGCCCGCGGCGGTCGGGGAACCACTTCTGCAGCATGGCGATCGGGACGATGTAGGCCAGTCCCAGCCCGAAGCCGGCCAGCACGCCGTAGCCGATCACCAGCAGGGGCAGGTGGTCGCCGTCCCTGGCGAACGAGGCGACGATGACGCCGAGGCCGTAGACGACAGAGCCGATGACGGCCACTGTCCGCGGCCCGCGTCGGTCCTGGATCCGGCCGCCCAGGTAGGTGCCGATGAAGATCATCCCGATGGCCGTCTCGAACGGCAGCGTCGCCTGGGGCTTGGTCAGCTTGAACGCGCCGGCCTTCTGCAGGGCCGAGCTGAAGACGCTCCACGCGTAGACCGCGCCGAGGGAGAGCTGCAGCAGCAGGGCCGCGACGACGAGCCCCCACCGTCCCCGGGTCGGGTTGTCGGTACGCGCGACGGCGGTGTCGGTCATCGGGTCTCCTTGTCGGCCGGAGCCGCCGGCCCGGACGCAGCCTCGGCGGCCCGACGCCGGTTCAGCCGTTCCCGTTGCGGGACGACGGTGTACTTCGGGTCGTGCGCGGACTCGATACCCGCCTCGAACACCCCGAACCGCGTACAGGCCGAGCCGGCCAGCAGCGCGACCCCGGACAGGGCGGCGCCGAGCCGGCTGCGCCCGCCCAGCAGCAGGGCCCCGGTGGCCCCGGTCGCCGTCAGGATCTTGCTGGCGCGGATCAGCCGACCGGGTCGTCCGGTATGCAGCGCCTCGGCCGACAACCCCATCGAGTGCTCCATCCGGTGCTCGACGGCGAGCTCGGCCAGCGCACCGACGACGGCCAGCCGACGGGCCGGACCGGACTCGGCCACGGGTGCCAGCAGCAGGCCCAGCCCGCCGGACGCGGCGGCGGCTGAACCGACGAAGACGAAGGGCAGCTCGCGGTGCGCATCGTGCCAGGCCGGGGTCGAGGTGTCGGTGAGCAGCACCGCCGTGTACGAGGCGACGCCCGGCGCGATCAGGGCGGCCGCGATCCCGGCCGGTCGGGCGGCCCAGTCGAGCAGTGTGCTGAGGACCCCGAAGCGGACGGGCAGCAGCCGCGCCACCTCGGCCGCCCCGGCGACGACCGCGCCTGGCCCGTAGGCGGTGAGGATCCAGGTGCCCACCGACATCGGTGACGTGGGCTTGAACACCCGCAGCATGTTGACGAACCGCTCCGGGCGACCCAGGTCGGCCACCAGCGCCAGCAGGCTGATGCTGATCGCACCGGTGGCGCTGATCCGCATCCCGCGACGCAGGACCGGACGGCCGCTGAGGTCGGCGCCGGCCGCGAGCAGTGAGGAGCCGCCGGCCACGCCGCCCATGAACAGGTAGAGCGGGATCGCGTTCTCCCACGGCGCCGCCTTGACCACCGGCCGGCCGTAGTAGGAGACGAAGGTCGCGTCCGGGACCATCGCCTCCTCGGCGCGCGCCTTCCTGCGGCGGCCGAGACGCCCTTTCGGACGCCGGCTGCCGTCGCCGTGAGGGAAGTCCTGTACCCCCTGCTCGCCACCCGGCGCCCCGGCTGTGCCCCGCCCGCCCCCGGCGGTCCGTCGTGCGGTGGCCGCAGCGCTCCGGCCGCCCTCGGAGCCCGGGACGGCCGCGATGGCCTCGTCGGCGGCGGGCGGACCTCCGGGGTTCAGGTCGGGGTTGCCGGCCTTGCCGATCTCCTGCTGGCCGCGCTCGTAGTCGCCCTGGGTCACCGCTGCTCCCTCACGCCTGGCCGGGTCACGACCGTCGCGCTCCCGCGAACGCGGTGGCCGCCGCCGCCAGCAGGCCGAGGGCGGCGAGACCGGCGTGCCGCCACATCCGCGGCAGGTCGGCCGTGGTGACGATCGGATCGGGCGGGAAGCCGTAGACCTCGGGCTCGTCGAGCAGCAGGAAGAACGCGCCCGCGCCGCCGACGCCGTTGGTCGGGTCCTCTGCGTAGAGCTGGGCGTTCATCACCCCGGCCGCCTGCAGCGTGGCGACCCGCTTCTCCGCCCGCTCGCGCAGCTCGTCGACGTCGCCGAACTGGATCGACTGGGTCGGGCAGGCGTTGGCGCAGGCCGGGGTCTGGTCGTGGCTCAGCCGGTCGTAGCAGAGGGTGCACTTCTGCGCGATGCCGCCGTTCTTGACCTTCGGCACGCCCTTGGCGCTCTTTTCCCCGATCCGCCGGTCGATGACGCCGAACGGGCAGCCGGCCACGCAGTAGCCGCAGCCGTTGCAGATGTCGTCCTGCACGACCACCGTGCCGAACTCGGTCCGGAACAGCGCACCCGTCGGGCAGACGTCCAGGCAGCCGGCGTTGGTGCAGTGCTTGCAGACGTTCGAGGCCATCAGCCAGCGGAAGTCTGTCCGCTCGCCCGCCTCCGACGACGCGCTGGGCAGGTCGAACGCCGGCATGCCCAGGTCGACCAGCGGCTGCTCGTGCACGGACCGCGCCGTCGAGGCGAGGATGTCCTCGCCCACCCCGAAGTCCGGTCCGACCGCGGTCTCGGGGACGCCGATGGTGATGCCGGTGTCCAGCCCGGCCACAGGCTTACGCTGCTCGATGAACTCGACGTGCCGCCAGGTGTTCGCGCCGAGCGCGCCGGTGTTGTCGTACGAGCTGCCCAGCAGCTCGTAGATGCCGTCCTGGGGGACGCCGTTCCACTCCTTGCAGGCCACCTCGCAGGCCTTGCAGCCGATGCAGATCGAGGTGTCGGTGAAGAAGCCCTTGCGAGAGGGGGGCTCGTCCCAGCCGGCCCGCACCGCCGGGCCGGCCGGACCCGCCGAGGTGAAGGCCTGGTCGTAGCCGAGGTGGCCGTCCTGGTCACTCATGGGGTTCCTCCCTCCGGTTCTGCGTCGCTGGCGTGCTTGCCGTCGGGACCCTCGGGTGGCGTCCGCTGCTGGTTGCCGGTGGCGGTGGTGACGTGGGCCCGGTCCCGGTGTGCCGCGACGTAGTCCAGCAGCGCCGGACCTCTCGGCCGGCGGCCCGGCTGGATGTCGCAGGAGGCGACCTTGGTCTCCTGGATGTGCACGTTCGCGTCCAGGGTCACGCCGAACAGGTCGTTGGCCGAGTCGCCGGTCACCAGGGCGTCGCCGCCCACGCCCCAGTGGTACGGCAACCCGATCTGGTGGACCGTCCGGCCGGCGATCCGCAGCGGCGCCATCCGTTCCGTCACCATCACCCGGGCCTCGATCGCGGTCCGGGCACTGATCAGGGTGGCCCAGCCGTTGTTCACCAGCCCACGCTCGCGGGCCAGCTCGGGGGAGACCTCGCAGAAGAACTCCGGCTGCAGCTCCGAGAGCACCGACTGCCAACGGCTCATCCCGCCGGCCGTGTGGTGCTCGGTCAGCCGGTACGTGGTGAACACGTACGGGTAGAGCTCGGTGCCCGGCTCGTCCCCGGACGGGTTCTGCAGGTTGTCCTGCCGCGGGAACACCTCCCGCGTCGGGTTGGACTGCTGCCGCGACATCGGGTTGCTGACCGGTGACTCCTGCGGCTCGTAGTGCTCCGGCAGCGGCCCGTCGAGCAGCCCGGCCGGCGCGTAGAGCCAGCCCTTCCCGTCGGCCTGCATGATGAACGGGTCGTCACCGTCCAGCGCGGCCGGGCCCGAAGCGCCTTCCGGCGCCCGGTACGACGGAGCCTTGCCGACCTCGAAGTCGGGGACGTCGTGCCCGGTCCACCTGCTTGTGGCCTCGTCCCACCAGACCAGCGCCTTGCGCTCGCTCCACGGCTTGCCCTCGGGGTCGGCGGCGGCACGGTTGTAGAGGACGCGGCGGTTCATCGGCCACGCCCAGCCCCACTCCGGTGCGACCCAGGACTGCTCCCGGCCGGGCTTGCGGCGGGCCGACTGGTTGATCCCGTCGGCGTAGACGCCGGTGTAGATCCAGCAGCCGCCGCTGGTCGAGCCGTCCGGCTTCATCTCGTTGAAGGTGTTGAGCAGCTGGCCCTTCTTCTCGCCCTCGAGGAAGTAGCCGTTGATCTCCTTCAGCACCGACTCGGGGTCGATCTCACCGTCCTCCTGGCGGGGGTAGTCCCAGGTGAGGTCCAGGATCGGCCGGTCGCGGTGATCGGTGGAACCGGCCAAGCGCGCCCGGATCTTCTCACCCAGCAGGTGGAAGAACTCCAGGTCGCTCTGGCAGTCCCCGGGCGGGCTGACCGCCTTGTGGTGCCACTGCAGCATCCGCTGGGTCTGGGTGAAGGTGCCGCCCTTCTCCACGTGCGCCGCCGCGGGGAAGAAGAACACCTCGGTGTCGATCTCCTCGGTCCTGAGCTCGCCTGTCTCGATCTCGGGTCCGTCGGACCAGAACGTGGCCGACTCGATCAGGTTGAGGTCACGGACCACCAGCCACTTGAGGTGGGACAGGCCCATCCGCTGCATCTTGCCGTGGGCCGAGCCGACCGCCGGGTTCTGGCCCAGCAGGAAGTAGCCGTCGATCTCGTCCCGCAGCATCGACATCACCGTGGCGTAGGTGCCGTGGTCGCCGGTGAGCCGGGGCAGGTAGTGGAAGGCGTAGTCGTTCTCCGCCGTCGCCGCCTCGCCCCAGTACGCCTTGAGCAGGCTGACGGTGTAGCTCTTGGCGTTGGTCCAAAAGCCCTTCTGGTCCGGGCTCGCGATCTCGGCCACGTACTCGTCGAGGCTGTCGTGCGGGCCGACCTTGGGCATCGGCAGGTAGCCGGGCAGCAGGTTGAACAGGGTCGGGATGTCGGTCGAGCCCTGGATGCTCGCGTGCCCGCGAAGCGCCATGATGCCGCCGCCCGGACGGCCCATGTTGCCCAGCAGGAGCTGGATGATGGCCGAGGTACGGATCATCTGGACCCCGACGGTGTGGTGGGTCCAGCCGACCGAGTAGACCCAGCAGGTCGTCCGTTCGCGGCCGCTGTTGGCGGTCACGGCCTCGCAGACCTCGAGCAGCTGCTCGGGGGAGATGCCGCAGGTCTCCTGCACCATCTCGGGGGTGTAGCGGGCGTAGTGCCGCTTGAGCACCTGGAAGACGGTACGGGGGTGCTGCAGCGTCTCGTCCCGCTTGATCTTCGAGTGGTCCAGGGCCGCACCGTGGCCTCCCAGCTCGTGTCCGGCGCCGCGGCTGGCCTCGCTCTGCTCGCTCTCCTCGCCCGTCCCTGCCGCGCCGGTGCCCGGGTCGGAGGCCGGGCCGCCACCGGCCGAGTGCTCGCCCATGCCCTCATAGGCCCAGCTCGAGGTGTCGTACTTGCCCGTCTCCGGGTCGTAGCCGGAGAAGACGCCGTCCAGCTCGTCGACGTCGCGGAAGTCCTCGCTGACCAGCATCGAGGCGTTGGTGTAGCGGCGGACGTACTCGTCGAAGTAGAGCTCGTTGCTGAGGATGTAGTTGATCACCGCCCCGAGGAAGACGATGTCGCTGCCGGCCCGGATCGGGACATGGGTGTCCGCCACCGCGGAGGTGCGGGTGAAGCGCGGGTCGATGTGGATGACCTTGGCGCCGCGTGCCTTCGCCTCCATCACCCACTGGAACCCGACCGGGTGGCACTCGGCCATGTTCGAGCCCTGGATGACGATGCAGTCAGAGTTCTGGATGTCCTGCAGGAAGCCGGTGGCACCGCCGCGGCCGAACGAGGCTCCCAGACTGGGAACCGTGGCACTGTGTCAAATACGGGCCTGGTTCTCGATCTGGATCGCGCCCAGCGCGGTGAAGAGCTTCTTGATCAGGTAGTTCTCTTCGTTGTCCAGCGTGGCGCCGCCCAGAGCCGCGAAGCCCATCGTGCGGCGGACCGGACGGCCCTCGGGGTCGGTGTCCTGCCAGTGGGTCCGACGCGAGGCCACCATCCGGTCGGCGATCATGTCGGTCGCCTCCTCGACGCCGATCTTCTCCCAGACCGTGCTCTTCGGCCGGCGGTAGAGCATCGTCGTCGCGCGTCCGGGGGAGTTGACGAGCTGCTCGCTCGCCGAGCCCTTGGGGCAGAGCCGACCGCGGGAGACCGGTGAGTCCGGGTCGCCCTCGATCTGGACGACGTGCTCGTCCTTCACGAAGACCTTCTGCCCGCAGCCCACCGCGCAGTACGGGCAGATGCTCTGCACCACCCGGTCCGCGCTGGTCGTGCGCGGCGTGATGGCCCGCGTACGCGCTGACTGCACGGCCGCCCCACGGCCGAGCGGGTCGTTCCCCGTCAGCTGCCGGACGACCGGCCAGCTGAGGAACGTCGTCTTGAGATCCATGTCACGCCTCCCGGCTGCAACATAGCCCGGGCTTTCGGGCCATCGCGGGTGGGTGTGGCTAGAGGGCCAACAGCCGACCGAGGATGAGGTCGATGCGGGCCATGGTCACAAGGTTGACCTGACCCATTCGGCGTTCGAACCGCAGCGGGGACACGGCCCGGATGTCCTCGCACTCGGCGTAGCTCGGCGCGGTCAGACCCGAGGCGCCCGGTTCGATCTCCACGTGCGTCGATCGGCTGCGCTGGCTACGCGTGAGCGGGAGGATCGTGATGACAGGTGGATCACTCAGCAACCACGGGGCGGCGCTGACGAGCAGGACGGGCCGGCGCAGTGCCTGTTCGTAGTCGACCGGCTGGCCCAGGTCGGCGAGGTGCAGGTCCCCGCGCCTCACCACTCATCCTGAAGGCCCAGAGCGTCGTCAAGAGAGACGTGTGAGTCCTGGAGAGTGTCATCGGGCAGGTAGCCCTGGCGTTCCGCTGCAGTCAGGGCCCCGTGCTCCTTCGCCACAGCCGACCAGAACGATCGCTCCTCGGACTCGTCCAGCGCGCGGGCGATGACCGTTCCGAGCGTGACGTGCTGGAGCTGAGCCCGAGCGGCAAGCCGGTCGCGTAGCTGTTTGGATACTTTGATGGTAGTGACAGCCGACATACCCGCGGGTATACCTCCGTGGCCACCCGGGGGGTGACGAGGAGCCGGGGTAGCGTCGCGGTCACGACGACGAACGAGAGGACAGGCCGTGGCCGAGAAGAAGGGCAAGGGCAGCGACACCGCCAAGAAGGCGAACGCCAAGGCGTCCAAGGAGGGCAAGAAGAACCCCCGCACGTCCTCCGCCGCCCAGTCCGAGCTGGGCAAGAAGGGCGGCAAGACCAAGAAGAAGAAGTAGGTCAGGGCGGCGCCGCCGGTACGGCCGTGCGTCATGATCAGCACGTGAGCGAACCCTCAGGCTTCCCGCCCTACGAGCCCGACGGCCTGCCGGCCAGCCGACCGCCACGGCCGGCGGCGGTCGGCCATCGCGTTGGCCGCGCCGAGGGGGTGGCGACCCGCGTGGAGTCCCAGGGGACGGAACGGTCGAGCGAGACGATCCTGGCCTTCCGGCTGGTCGACCCGGCGTCCGGACGGCCGGTCGAGGTGGAGCTCCGGGGCCGGAGCCTCGCCGGCACGGTCCGCGACGGCGACTGGATCGAGGCGGCGGGTGAGCCCGGCCGGTCGGGACGGCTGGAGCTGGCCCGGGTGACCAACCTGACCACCAGCTCCGAGGTCACGGCCGTCGGGAGCTCCGCCACCGCCGGAGCCAAGGTGTTCAAGATCGTCTTCCTGATCATCTTCGTCGCCATCCTGCTGGCAGTCGTCGGGGTCGCGATCTGGATGTTCCAGCAGCCCTTCTGACCCTCCCGCCGTTCGCATGCCGGACAGGGCGGCTGGCGTCGCGCGGGTTCTCTAGTGTTCCTGTAGGGAATGTCGGATCGACCAGGAGGGGGGTGGTGTCGTGCGGAAGAGGTGGAGGACCGCTCCCGCCAGTGGCGGCGGGCCGCCCAGGAGCGGGTACCGACCAGCCGGTCCACGGGCTCGGGGGCGAGCACCTCGTCGATCACCAGCAGGGCGGCCCCGCGGACGCCGGCTGGGCAGCGATCTCGTGACCACCACAGGGAGCAACACATGACCGATGTCCCCGAGCACCTTCATGACGACGAGCACGATGCCTTCCACCAGCGGCTGCACCACGTCGGGCCGTCCGGCCTGATCTCCGATACCGGCCAGACCACCGGCATGCGCCGGGTCGAGGCGATCAGCGGCAAGACCGTCGGCTCGGAGAACCTCTGGATGGGTCAGACACACGTGGCGGCCGAGACCAGGTCGGGCAACCACCACCACGGGCACTCCGAGACCGCCATCTACGTCACGCAGGGCCACCCGGTCTTCGTCTTCCTCGAGCCGGGCACCGACGGCCAGCCCGACCACGAGGTGCGGATCGCCACCTCGCCGGGGGACTACGTCTACGTCCCGCCGTGGGTGCCGCACCGGGAGGAGAACCCCGACCCGGACGAGGAGGCCGTCGTGGTCATCGCGCGGACCACCCAGGACGCGATCGTGGTGAACGTGCCCGACCTGCGGTGGGTGGGTTCGGTCGGGACGACCGGCCAGGTGCAGGATGTCTGATCCGGCCGCCGGCTCCGGGGCGGTGGCCTTCGACGAGGCGCCGCCGCTGGCCCCGCGAGGCACCGTCGTGGTGCTGCTCGGGCGTGGTGAGGACCCGTCGGTCTACGAGCGGCTGGGCCGGCGGTTGTCCGGCGACGCCTGGCGCGTCCGGGTGACCAGCGGGCACGACGACGAGACGGTGCGGAGTGAGGTGGAGCTGCTGCTCGCGGACCCGGCGGCCGTGGCCCCGGTGGTGCTGCTCGGCTCGGACAGCGGAGCGGCCCGCGCCGTCCGGCTGGCGGTCGGGGCCGACGTCGCGGCCGTGGTGCTGGGCGGGCTGCTGCCCGCCGACGGCGCAACGGCCTCGTTCGGCGACTTCGACGCCGAGCTCGTGGCCCGCACCTCGTGCCCGGCTCACCGGGCGCGGCTGAGCGCCGACCCCGCCTTCGTCCGCAACGCGCTGGCGGTCACCCTGAGCCCTGAGGACCTCGACGCGCCGCTGTCGGCCGTAGGCGTCCCGGTGCTGGCCCTGCACGGAGGTGTGGACCCCATCGCACCCCCCGACGCTGCCGTCGCGCGTTACCGGGGCGCCGCCGACGTCGAGGTCTTCACCACCACTGGCGGTGTGCACGACGTGTTCAACGACATCACGCACCGCGTCTCCTCGGCGCTGGTCGTGCTCTTCCTCGAACGGGTCAAGGCCGGCCGGCCGCTGGTGCAGCAGGTGCCGGGCTGAGCGAGCCCACGATCGCGCGACGGGCGGCCGTTGAGGGGCACTCCCGTTACGGCCCGAGAAGATGGCAGGCTTGCCCCTCGGCGCTCACCGCGGGCGCGAGAGGAGCGGACATGTTGATCTTCGGGTTCAGCACCAAGCAGGTCCTGCTGGCCACGCTGGTCTACATCTGCGAGGTCTGCGGTAACAACGCGGCGCACCGGCTGATCAAGCGCGTGCGGCGCTTCACGCTGTTCTTCATCCCAATCTTCCCGGTCGGCACCCGCTACATCGACACCTGCACCGCGTGCGGGCGGGGACTCAAGGTGCCAGGCGACCGGGCCGAGTCCGTCGCCGCCAGCCAGGGTGCGTCCGAGCTCCGCTGAGCTCTCCGATTCCGTGAGCCTGGCTCAGGGAGCGGCAGCGGTCAGTACGACCTTGCCGAGGTTGTCCCCGGACTCCAGGTGGGCGTGGGCCGAGGCGGCCTCGGCGAGGGGGAACAGGGTCTGCGGCGTCAGCTGGATGGTCCCGTCGCCGATCAGCGGCCAGACGTGCTCCACCACGTGCCGGCAGATCTCGGCCTTCGCCGCGGGCGGGCGGGACCGGAGCGTCGTCGCCCGGACCACGGCCCGCTTCGCCAGCAGGGCCCCGAGGTCGAGGGTGCCCTTGCTGCCGCCCTGCAGGCCGATTACCACCAGCCGACCCTCCGTGGCGAGCAGTCCGACGTGGTCACCCAGGTACGTCGCGCCCATGCTGTCCAGGATCAGGTCCACGCCGTCCGGAGCGATCTCGTGCAGCTGGGCGACCCAGTCGTCGCGGTACGACAGGGCGTGGTCGGCACCGATGCGGCGGCAGTAGTCCAGCTTGTCGGGGCTGCCCGCCGTGGTGACGACGGTGGCGCCGAGGTGGTGCGCGTACTGGATCGCGAACGAGCCGATGCCGCCCGAGCCGCCGTGCACGAGGAAGACCTCCCCGCGTGCCAGCCCCGCGAGCTCCAGGTTGGAGACCACCGTGGCCGCGACCTCGATCACCCCGGCCGCCTCGACCAGGCTGAGCCCGGGCGGCGGGACCACGACCTGGCCCGACGGTACGGCGACCTGCTCGGCGTACCCGCCGCCGGCCAGCAGAGCGACGCACTCCTGGCCGACCTCCCAGCCCTCGACGCCGGCCCCCAGCGCAGCCACGTGGCCGGACACCTCGAGGCCGATGATGTCGCTGGCACCGGGCGGCGGCGGGTAGAAACCCTGGCGCTGCATCAGGTCGGCCCGGTTCACCCCGGACGCGGTCACCGCGACGACGATCTGGCCGGCCCCGGCTTCAGGGTCCTCCACCTCCGCCACCGCAAACGCCTCCGGCCCGCCCGGCTGCCGCACCACCATCGCCTGCATGGCTCGAGCCTGCCACCGGCCCCGGTCGGCTACGCTTCCGGGGTTCCGGCGGCACGCTCGCCGGCCCGGCGAGGTCGCATAGTGGACTAGTGCAGGCGCCTTGAAAGCGCCCGAGCGGGAGACCGTTCCGTGGGTTCGAATCCCACCCTCGCCGCCAGGAGCCGGGCGGACGGGTGCGAGAACTGGCCGGACGCTACGACAACCGGGACCGGCTCAGGGTCTGGGTGCGAGGCCACAGGTCGACCCCGGTAACACGTCAAGCCACTCCTGCGCCAACCTCCTGGCCGACGCCGATGGACTGGTCGGCAACCTCACGGTCGGCGCTCCTGCGCGACGGGCTCGAGACCTTGATCCGGGTGGAAAGCGCCCGGCGGCTCGCCAGCCTGTGTGGGTCGGACGTACGCGCGTCGGCCGCACCGCGGCGCTCACCGGGATGGTCGACCCCTCAATCTGGATTGGCCATCTCCACCCTCCGGAGCCACACCTCGCTGCGTTGATTCAGACGAGGTCGGCTGCCACGCTCATGTTCTCGAAGCGAAAAAGTTGGCCGCCGCCGCCTTGTGATGACGTCCTCGATGTCGCCGTCCGGGGCACAGATGGTGAACGAACGTCGGGTTTGTGTGAGGGCCGCGAGGACCGCAGGCGGGTCAGCTGTTCTGGGCCTCCCAGACGAGTGCGCCGGAGGCGGTGCCGCCCTGGGTGCTGTCCGGGGCGGCGCTGTCCAGGGTGTAGGTGAACTTGAACGTACGCGACTCATCCGCCGTGCCGGTCGGGGTCCAGGTGCCGAGCCCGCTGGCGTAGCTCGTGTAGGTCGAGCCGAAGCCGAGGAACGAGCCGCTGAACAGGACGGACTCGCGGGATGAGGTCGAGAAACCCGAGCAGGAGCCGAAGGAGCCGCCGGTGCCCTGGGTGACCGTGAGGTTCATGTAGGCGGCCAGCGGGGTGGTGCCGTTCATGTCCGTCGCGTACAGCTTGACCGCCGAGGCCAGATTGCCGCGGGAGGTCACGACCACGCACTTGGTCCCGGTCGTCCCCGGCTTGAGGTTGCCCACGTTGAAGGCCGCGCTGTTGGCGTCGTCGTCGTCGAGGGCGACGGTGCCGCTGGTCCAGTTGGCGGCCGGGTTGGTGGTGGTGGCCGAGTAGGCGGAGTAGGAGGCCTGGGAGACCAGGAGGCCGGAGACCACCAGGGCCAGCGGGATCGTCGCCAGCGAGAGGACCTTGGCGACCTTGCCGACCCGGGGTCGGTTCTCTGCGGTGCGGACGTCGGTGCTGGACATGCGGTGCTCACTCCTGGGGTCTGGTGCTCGTACCGGGCCCGGTCTTCCGGGCTGATGGGAAGCACTCTGCCGAGATGACCTCAGGAGTCACACGGGCGTCCGGACGGGGTACCTCAAGGTTGAGTCAGGATCGGACCACCAGGGCTGCCGGGTCGGTCAGCACCGATATCCGCCTTCTCCGCCCGTTCCGTGGGTACGCTTCGCCGACGTCCGGCGGTGCTGCGTCGGCATCGGTCGGGGGACCGTGCACGTTTTCCGTCCTCGCCCCCGACAAGGCCACCGCACGCCAGACAGTTCTCGGCTCAGCGGGCCGGCCTGGAAATCAGACGCGATATGTCGAAGTTCCTCTTCATGGTGCGGGCGACCGCGTTCGCGATCACGCTGATCAGCGGCCTGCACGCGCTGCCGCCCGGGACGCCCGTCGAGGGCTCGGACGCGCCCACCGAGACCCAGCCGGCAACCCGCTGCGGGACGTGCGGTCTGGACCCGAGTGCTCGCTACCTCAAGGACGGCACGGGCATCTTCGCCGGAGTCGGGCGCACGTTGCCTGCCACGCCGAACGGAAAGAAGGTGGCGGTCTGGCGGCACAACGCCTACACCGACTCGCTCTCCTCCGAAGCGGCGAACGCGCGCGCGACCTACGCCGAGATCGACAAGAGCCTGGCGGCCAAGGCCGACGTCCTCGAGATCGACGTCAGCTATGGCGCCAATGGCCCGAGGGTGGACCACGGCGACGCCGCCTTCCCGATGGCGCTGGACGACGTCCTGAACCATGCGCGCTTCGAGAACTCGAGTGCCATGATCGCCATCGAGCTGAAGGACCACGCGCCGGGCACCAAGGTCCAGCTCGCCACGCAGGTGCTCGACGCCCTGCGGAGCAACGCCGCCTTCGCCACCTCCGCCCGCCCCGCGCTCGTGCTGAGCTTCGACGACGATCAGCTGGAGACGAGCAAGAAGGCGCTCGCCAAGGCCCGCTACGACTCGATCCGACCTCACGTCAGGTTCATCTACGGCGTCGGGAACGCCAAGGACCTCACCGTCGCGCAGCAACAGGCCAAGGTCACCTGGGCCCGGGCCCGGCGGATCGACGCCCTCGACTGGGAGCTCGATCGGCAGAGCAACCTCACGGCCGGCATGGACTATGCCAAGGCGCGAGCCTTGAATGTCGGGTTCTACCACGTGGCCGGCGACCAGGCCTTTCCTGAATGGCTCGCGGGGCTGCGCGAGTCCGTGGACTGGATGGCGACGGACAACTCGGTGGCCGAGGTGAGGAAGCTCATCACGCGCGGCGGTCACGACCTGGCCTTCATCAACCCCCAGCAGACTCCGCTGAGCGGTCCGGTCCCGTGGCGGTACCAGGGGACCCGCGGGGTTCCGCTACGGGCGAGTAGTCAGGGTGGCGTCAGCAACCGGGTCCAGCTGCAGAAGCTCGGTCCGGGCCACACCGCGGTGGGGACCGTCGCGAAGTTCGTCTCGGCGGAGAACGACCGATGGAACCTCGGGTCACTGCAGAGTGCCGATGGCGTCGCCATCACGGCGGTCGTCAAGTTCAACGCCGCGGCGGCCCGAGGTCACCGGGCCGTGGTCGTCGCCAACTCGCGGTCCGGTGGCTACTCGCTGTTCCAGTCCACGAGTGCCGGCGGGTCGTCCTGGACCTTCACGTTCCTGGTCGTGATCAACGGCGTCAACCACTACGCCGTTCAGCACCTGAAGAAGTTCGACACCAGGAAGACCTACATCCTGAGCGCCGCCTGGAGGAGCGGCCAGCCGCTGAGACTGTGGATCAACTACGACCGGCACGGTGTCGCCCAGACGTCGGCCATCCGCGGTCGGATGACGCCGAGCGGTCGGCCGACCTACGTCGGAGCACGTCCTGCGTCGGGCCGGTCCTCGGGTCTGTCGGGCTACGCCGACCTGCAGCTCCGGATGGTCAACCTGCAGACGTGGTGACCGCGGGCCCTGTCACCAGTAGCCGTGAGTCCAGCTCCTCACGGATCAGGGTGTGGTCCACGTCGGCCGGCCCCGGCGGTGCGGGCCGCCTCGGTTGGGTCAACGAACCGGTGTGGGCGGTCCGGGGTGGTTCAAGCGGGGCGCTCACCAGCGGCGTTCACCCGTGACACAGGTACGGGAGAGAGTGTCCAGCTGGCGAGGAGGTCGAGGGCCTCGCGTGAGGACGTGCCCGCTTCGGTGGTGTAGACGAACAGCGCCTGGTCGGGGTCACCGGGGAGCGTCAGGGTCTCGTAGGCGATCGTCAGTGCGCCGACCACGGGGTGGTGGAGCCGTTTGGTCCCGTGGGTGCGTTGGTAGACCGAGTGCTCGTCCCACCAGCCTCGGAACTCCGCACTGCTCGTGGCGAGATAGTTCACGAGGTCAGCTGTGGCGCGGTCGTCGGGGTCGTCGCCGACACTGAGGCGTAGCCCGTGGACGGCGTTTCGGGCCTGTTCGGCCCAGTCGACGAACAGGGCCCGGGCGCTGTCGTCGAGGAGCAGCCAGCGCGTGTAGTTGCGTTCGGCCGCGGGGAGTCGGTCGAAGTCGACGAGAAGGGCGCGAGCCATCTTGTTGGTCGCCAGGACGTCACCGCGCCGGCCGGTCACGAAGGCGGGTTGTGAGCCGAGCGCCTCGAGGAACTGGTGCAAGCTGGGCCGCGCCCGCTGCACCACGCGGTGGCGCCGCTGGCTGCTTGCCGACACAGGTCCGACGAGGTGGTCGAGGTGAAGACGTTCGGCCTCGTCGAGGTCGAGGGCGCGGGCGATGGCCTCGACCACCGCGGCGCTGGGTGAGGCCTTCCGGCCCTGTTCGAGCCTGGTGTAGTAGTCGGTCGAGACTCCGGCGAGCATCGCCACCTCTTCCCGGCGGAGCCCGGGGACCCTGCGGGTGCGGGTGTCGGGCGGCAAGCTGGTGCGGCCCGGGTCGACCTTGCTCCGCGCGCGCCGCAGGAACTCGGCCAGGTCGTGGTGGAAACCGCTCACCTCGTCATTGTCACCGTCGCGATCACTGCCTGCAGCGGTCAGGCTGGGCCCACCAGTCCTAGGACCAGCGGGGCATCTCCTGGGCTCCCGTCGTGGCCGTCCAGAGCACAGGGTGGATCTGCAGCACTCCAGGACGGGGACAGTCCCCGCCCATCCCGCAGAGGAGACACCCATGTCCTACCCCACCGCGTCGCCCGCCACCTGGCTCGTCACCGGCACCTCGCGTGGCTTCGGCCTGGAGCTGGTCAAGCAGCTGCTCGACCGTGGTGACAACGTCGCGGCGACCACTCGTTCGCGTGAGCGGTTGCTCGGCGCCACCCCCGGGGCCGACACCACCCGGCTGCTGCCCCTCGAGGTCGACCTGCGGGACGCCACCGCCGTGCAGGCCGCCGTGACCGAGGTCGCCACCCGCTTCGGAGACGTCGACGTCGTGGTCAACAACGCCGGGTACGGCTTCCTCGGCGCCGTCGAGGAGACCACCGACGCTGAGGTCCGCGACATGTTCGAGGTGCAGGTCTACGGCACCTGGAACGTCTTGCGCTCAGTCCTGCCCCGCTTCCGCGCCCGCCGCAGCGGCCACGTCGTCAACATCTCCTCCATCCTGGGACTGGTGGCGGTGCCGGGTTGGGGCCTGTACTCGTCGGCGAAGTTCGCCGTCGAGGGCCTCACCGAGGCACTGGCGGCAGAGGTGGCCGAGTATGCCGTCAAGGTCAACCTCGTCGAGCCCGGCTACTTCAACACCGACTTCCTGACCTCGAACTCGCTGGCCCTGCCGCGCGAGACGACGCCGGGCTACCAGTCGATACGTGACATGACACAGGTCCACCTGGACATGCCGGGCAGCCAGCCGGGCGACCCGGTCAAGGGCGCTGCGGCCATCATCGACCTGGTGGTGAGCGGTGACGGACCCATGCGCCAGTTGCTCGGGTCGGACTCCTACGCCTACGCGAAGGCCAAGATCCAAGCTCTGACGGCTGATGTCGAGGCCGGCAAGACCGTGGCCCACTCGACCGACTACCCGCGGTGACGCGCGACGCTCGGTGACGATCTGCCGAGGCTGCGGGGGCCAGCCAGGTGTCAGGACCACCGGACCACGGGATGCGCGTACGCCGGTGCCCCACGCGGCACCCGGCTGACCTCCCGGTGCCCGTTGTCGTGGGAAGCCTGACGCTGGGTTCGCACCCGCCGAGTCCGCCGTCCGCCGGATCCGGAGCGGCAACGGTCCTGGCTGGGAGCGGTCGGAGTGACGTCAGTAGGGTTTCGGTGGTGAGTGCGACCCCGCCGACCCCGCCGCCCCAGCGGTTCACCCTCAACGCGCCCCCGCCCGTCCGGCCGCTGGCGATCGCCGCGGGGACGGTGGTGGTCGGAGCGGTGCTGCTGGTGCTCTGGCACGGCCTCTCGCTCCCGCTGGCGGCGGCCGTCCTGGCCGGGCTGCTGCTGGTGCTGGGAGTGGCGCTCGTGCTGGCGGCGCTGCTGTTCACCGCGCGGCTGCGGACCGAGGTCCGGCTCTACCCGGACGCCATCACCGTGCGGCGCCGCGACCAGGAGCGTTCGGTGTCCTGGCGTGAGATCACCGAGGTCAGCCTGACGCATCCGCGACTGGCGCTGCTGACCGCCGAGCGGACCGGCGGTGTGGTGGTGGTCAACCCGCGGCAGGCCTCGGACCCGGTCTTCTCCTCGTTGGTGGAGGAGGTCCGGCGGCGTCTGGACGCCGACCGGGGCTACAGCGACCAGCCCCTGTCTCCGTCCTAGCCCCCGTCCAGCGAGCCAGCGCGGTGCCTCAGCCGCGGTACGGCGTGGCGGTGGCGGCCATCTGCGGGTCGTAGGCGCAGCTGTCGTCCACGCTCTCGCTCTCGGTGGCCTTCTTCTTGCCCGAGCTGTTCTTCTTGCTCGGACCGCTGGTCGACGTCACCGTCTTGGTCTCCCCGATCGCGGCCTTGACCCGGTCGCGCATCACGTCGAAGTCGGGGTTGTAGCTGAGGAAGCCGTCCTCGCCGTTACGGAAGACGATGCTGCGGACGTTGCCGTCCTTGACCCGCAGCCCGAGGTCGACCAGCAACGGCAGCACCTCCTGTGGCACGTCGGTCTGCACGATCTGCTTACCCGCCTTGGCAATGTCCTCGTAGCGCGACAGCAGCGTGGTCGGGCTGGCCTGCTTGATGATCGCGTTGATCACGCAACGCTGCCGGTCCATCCGGGCGAAGTCGTCGGAGCCGTAACGGCCGCGGGCGTACCAGAGGGCGCTCCGGCCGTTGAGCTTCTGGTTCGCGCCGGGGTGCAGGAACTCCTTCGGCGGGATGTGCAGGTCGGTGTTGCCGCCGATCGGGATGTAGGAGTTGATGTTGACCCGGATACCGCCCAGCGCGTCGACGAGGGTGCTGAAGCCCTTCAGGTCGATCAGCGCGTAGTAGTCCACCTTGAGCCCGAGCGCAGAACCGACGGACAGCTTGAGGGCGTCGGCGCCGAGGTCGTCGGTGGGTCCGAGGACGTTCTTCGGCACGCTCGCGGGCACGTTCTGGTAGATCGCGTTGAGGGCGAACTCCTGGTCGTTGCCGTCGCCGTTGGTGAAGCCGTTGGGGTAGTACTTGTGCAGCGGCGAGCTCTTGGGGAACGGCATCCGGGCGGTGTTGCGGGGCAGGCTGAACAGCGTCGTGTCACCCGTCTTGGTGTCCACGCTGGCCAGGATGACCGTGTCGGTCCGGGTGCCGGTGCGGTCCTTGCCGGCGTCACCGCCCAGCAGCAGGATGTTCAGCCGCGGCTTGTCGGCCCACGGGTCCGGGGCGGCGGTCTGGCCCTTGCTGGACTTGGGTGCGCTGATCTTCGGCCGGGTCGCGCTCTGGCTGTCCTTCTCGCTCTTGAACAGGCCCTGCACGGTGTTGGCGGTGTCGTAGCTGTAGCGGGCCGCCACGGCGGCCGGAGCGGCGACGGCGAAGGCCAGGACGCCCACCAGCAGACCGCCGGCGACGCGCTGCCCGCGGGTGGGGTGGTCGCGCAGGCTCAGGTGGCTGGCTACCACGACCCCCACCCAGACCACGCCGACGACCACCAGCGCCGCGGTCAGCCGCATCAGCACCGCGGGCTTGACGAACTGGCCCAGCAGCCCCTGCAGGTCGAGCAACGCCCAGGCCCCGAGCCCGAGGATGGCGAGCGCGAAGACGCCCAGCACCGCGCCGCCGACGACCCGGCGGCGGGCCGCGATCAGGCCGAGGCCCGGCAGGACCGTCCCGGCCACCGTCAGCAGGACCGTGCTGCGAAAGCTCCGGAGAGCAGGCAGAGCGGTGGCGGCCGGAGCGGCGTCGGACGGCAGGTCCCAGTCCCAGCCCTCGCGGTCGCCCTCGTCCGACGGCGGCTCGCCGGGCGGCTGGTCGGACATGGAGCTCCCGCGAGTTGGTGGCGACGCAACGGTCGACCAGGGGACGAAGTGGCCCTACTGTACGTCCCCGGCCAGGTCAGAGGCACGTTCGCCACCGAGCCGCGGACCGGTGGCCGCAGCGGCTTTTTGCTCGCGGTCGCGCGCGTCGGTAGTCTTGCCCAGCGCTCGTACGCCGAGCGTTCAGGGTGGGAGGCGTCGCCTAGTCCGGTCTATGGCGCCCGCCTGCTAAGCGGGTTTGGGTCTTAAAGCCCATCGCGAGTTCAAATCTCGCCGCCTCCGCCGTCCATCGACACCGTCCCGGTTCTGCTGAGCCGGGGCGGTGTCGTGCTCACGAGACGTTGCCATCTCTGCGGCATGAGGGCCGGTGACCCTCCACAAGGTCAGGTCAGATCACGCGTCGGGTCACCTCACGCGTCGGGGTGAGGGACAGCCACGACGTCCAGACCGTCGATACCCGAGAAGTCCCGCGGATTGCAGGTGTAGAGGGGCAGGTCGTGAGCGATAGCCGTTGCGGCGATGAGGGCGTCGAAAGCGCGGGCCTGGACACGGCGCCCCGACCGGCGGAGGTCGGCGGCGACCCTGCCGTAGGTGCGCGCCACGGCCGCGTCGAACGGCAGCGCGTCGAAACTGTTCTCTGTCTCTTGCAGCCGTACCTGCCGGGCGGCCCGTTCGACCGGGTCGTCAGTGGCCAGGGGTCCGACGGAGAGCTCGGCCAGCGTTATCGCGGTGATGACCGGCTCTTCCGGGAGGCACGCGGCGTCGAGCTCGTCGAGCAGGATGACGGCATTGGTGTCGAGGATGCCGACCCGGGCGGTCACAGAGACTGGTCGATCATCGAATCGACATCACGTCGGAAGCCGGCTGGGTCGATCGGGGGCAGTCGCCTGAAGCGCGCGACCAGGGCAGCGGCCGAGAGGGGCTTACGGCGTAGCGGAATCAGCTGCGCGACCGGCTCGCCGTCGCGAGTGATGGTCACAGCCTCGCCGGCCAGCACGCGATCGAGGACGTGGCCGCCCTGGTTTCGCAAATCGCGGACGGTTGCTTCACTCACGCTCCCAGAGTATCACCGGTGAGACATCGAGTGGCCCGAGCTCAGTGGAACTGCGGCACGATCAGGTACAGGCCGTAGAGCACGAGCAGGCCGGCCAGCCCGAGCAGGCCGTACCCGAGCGGCCGGTTGACCCGATCGCCGCTGCCGACCTGGGCCGGGGTGAGGACGCGAATTCCTGCGGCGAGGAGCGCGACGAAGACCACGGAGCTCACGATCGAGACCACGGCCACGATGGCCAGGGCGGCCCAGTCGATGTGCATCAGACCCCGCTCCGGAGCCGCGGGTGGTCGGGCTGATCGGCGACGGCGGAGCTCGCCGCCCGGGCGCCGGCGAACACCAGCACGTCAGCGCTCTCGGTGACGTTCGCCGCCGAGATCCGGCTGCGGCGGGACAGGGCGAAGATCACGACGCAGGCGGCACCGAGCAGGACCAACAGGGCGATCACACCCGCCAGGCCCAGGTCGGCCAGCAGGGCGGCGAGTCCGCCGACCAGACCGGCGGCCGGCAGCGTGACCAGCCAGGCGACGACCATCCGGCGGGCGAGGCCCCAGCGGACCTGCGCCCCTTCGCGACCGACGCCGGAACCGACGATGCTGCCGGTGCTGACGTGGGTGGTGGAGAGCCCGAAGCCGAGGTGGGAGGAGGCCAGGATCGTGGCCGCCGTCGCCGCGCCGGAGGCCGCACCCTGCGGGGTCTCGATCTCCACGATGCCCTTGCCCATCGTGCGCATGATCCGCCAGCCGCCGGAGTAGGTGCCGAGCCCGATGGCCACGCCCGCCGCGAGCACCACCCACCACTGCGGGCCGGTGCCCGCGCCCTGCAGCCCGGCTGCGATCAGCACCAGGGTGATCACGCCCATCGTCTTCTGGCCGTCGGAGGTGCCGTGCGCCAGCGCCACCAGTGACGCGGTGAAGGCCTGGCCGTACTTGAAGCCGGCGTCGGTCGCGGTCCGGTCGGAGCGACTGGTGATCCGGTACGCGAGGCGGGTGGCCGCCGCGGCCGCGAGCCCGGCGACGAGCGGGGCGACCAGGGCCGGTAGCAGCACCTTGGACACGACCACCCAGCCGTGCACGGTGCCGAGCCCCGCACCCACGACCACGGCACCGATCAGGCCACCGAAGAGGGCGTGGGAGGAGCTGGACGGCAGCCCGAGCAGCCAGGTCAGCAGGTTCCAGACGATCGCACCCACCAGTCCGGCCAGGATGATCGGCGCGGTGACCAGCCGCTCGTCGAAGAAGCCGCCCGAGATGGTCTTGGCCACCTCGGTCGAGAGGCAGGCGCCGACGAGGTTGAGGACAGCGGCCAGCACGACAGCAGTCCGCGGACGGAGGGCCCCGGTGGCGATGGGCCCTGCCATGGCGTTCGCACTGTCGTGGAAGCCGTTGGTGAAGTCGAAGACCAGGGCGACGACGACAACGGCGATCACGACGAACAGCACTGTCACGTCGCTCCTCGGTGGACCACGGGCGAGCCGCCGAGGCGACTCGAGGTGACGCTGGACCCAGCCGTCAGGTGAACTCTAGGCAAACGCTAGACCATGTCAACGCCGCCCCGGGGCCGATCGCGTCAGCGCCACACCTGCCGGTAGCCGCGGTAGGACACGTCCGGCAGGGTGGCGTCGAAGAGCACCTCGCCGGTCGGGGAGAACTCGGTGACCCGTTTGGCGGTGCCCCAACCGACGAAGACGTTGCCGTTCGCCAGCCGCTGTGCGTTGCCCATGGCGTCGGCCTGGACGAGGTCGGGATGCTGGAACCTGCGGACCAGGGTGGCCCGGCGGCGCGTCTCGTCGAGGGACAGCCAGAGGATCCGGCTGCGGGCGTGGGTCTTCACCGTGCCATCGCTGGCGTTGTCGAAGATGCGGAGCTCGTTGGCCGCCTCGAACTCGGCGTCGTGCTGCCAGGCGAACCGGGCCGCCGAGGGGACCGCGAAGTCGCTCTTCTTGCCGCCGAGGCGCCACAGCACCCGGCCGGTGTCGCGCGCGACCTTGTAGACCGCCCAGGTGTGCCGGGCCGAGATGACGAGGTTGCCGTCGGGGGTCGTGTTGACCGAGTTGATGTGGCAGTAGTCCCACGGCTCAGTCGGGTCGTCAGGGACGCCGGCGTGGCTCTCCGACAGAGCGACGTGGTCGAGGGACTCCCAGTGCAGCAGCACCTTGCCGGTGGCCAGGTCGATCTCCTTGGCGATGCCGTTCATCACTACGCCGTTCTTGACGCCGCCGTGGTGGCGCAGGTCGACCCCGGTGGTCGTGACGTAGCTGGTGATCAGGGCGGTGCCGCGCGGGGTGAGCCGGAACTCGTGCTCGTCGGGGCTGATGCCGGCGTGGGTCTCGATGGTGGCGATGACGTGGTGCTCGAGATCGGTGACCACGTCGCGGCCGTTGGCGTACGCGGCGAGTCCGCTGGAGTTCGACTCCCAGTAGGTCAACGCGGGCTTGCCCTGGTAGGTCTGGGTGCGTAGGTCGGCGTAGGACTTCGCGCCGCCGGCGGTCCAGAGCACTGTGCCGGAGGGGTCTGCGATCACCGTCGCCGGAGTGCTGCCCATGTCGGTCAGGAAGATGTCGCCCGGCGCGACGCCCGCGCGGAGGGTGACCACGGTGAACGCGGCCGGGGTCGCGGCGGCGGACGGCGATGAGGACGCGGTGGCTTTGATGGCGCGCCGGACGGGGTCGCCTGCCGCCAGGTCGGTGACCGTCCCGGCGCCGACGAGGCCCGCCAGTCCGCCTCCGGTCAGGACGAGCGCGCGCCGGCGGCTGAACCTGCGGGCGGATCTGGGGGTCGTGGAGGTCGTGGGCTCGGGGTCCATAGGCACACGATGGAGTTTCCCTGATCCGGCTGGCTCGACCCTGAGCCTCTGCTGTGCCCCGGCTGTCCGTCTGGATACGAGTTCGCCTGTCCCGGGGCCGGCCGCTATGCTGAGTGACCGTTGTCCGCGTACGCGCTGACAGCCGGCACCTGTAGCTCAACGGATAGAGCATCTGACTACGGATCAGAAGGTTGGGAGTTCGAGTCTCTCCAGGTGCGCCAGCACCACTGTCCTGTGAGCCATCCCCTTTCCCCCTCGTATGTGCGGCGGCCGTTCGCACCTCGTCTGTATCGTTCTAGACGTGCGAGTCGAGGAGCAGGTCCACCCGTCCGTCGCGAGTGACCGCTCCGCGCTGCCGGCCCTGGTGCCGTTGGCGGTGGTGGCGGGGATCTCGCCGTTGGCGACGGACATGTACATCCCCGGGCTGCCGCAGCTGGCCACCGACCTCGGAACCAGTGCCGGGGTGGCCCAGCTGTCGCTGATGGCGTTCCTGGTCGCCTTCGCCCTGGGGCAGCTGGCTATCGGTCCGGTGAGTGACGCGGTGGGCCGTCGACGCGTGCTGCTGGTGGGCATCGCGGTGTTCACGTTGGCGTCGGTGGTGTGTGCGCTGGCGGCGGACCCGACGGTGCTGGTTGCGGGTCGACTGGTGCAGGGCCTGGCGGGCGCCTGCGGCTCGATCGCCGCGCGGGCGATGGTGACCGATGTCCTGGTCGGCCACGAGCGGGCCCAGATGATCGGGTCGTTGGCTGCGGTGAACGCGGTCGGCCCGGTCGCGGCACCGCTTCTGGGCGGCATCTTGTTGCTGGTCGGCACCTGGCGGTCGTCGTTCTGGGTGCTGACGGTCATCGGAGCGGTGCTGTGCGCGTGGGCGTGGGTCACGTTCCGGGAGACGTTGCCGCCCGAGCGTCGTGCCGTCGGGCTGGGGCTCGGCGCGAACGTCGCGCGGATGGTGGCCCTGCTCAAGATCCCGCGGCTGTCGCTGTACCTCGCCACCTCGTGCGTGGCCACCATCGGCTTCTTCGCCTACATCGCGACGAGCTCGTTCGTGTTCCAGGGGTTCTACGGCTACTCCGAAACCCAATACACCCTCGTGTTCGCGACGAACGCCTCCTGCATGATCGTCAGCACCCTCGCGTTCCGATGGCTGGTGGGCCGGGTCTCGGAGGACCGGATGCTCTCGGTCGGCCTCCTGGTCGGGACGGCGGCGTCGGCCGGGGTCCTCGTGGGTGCGCTGCTCGGGGCACCCGCGGGCGCCGTCTGGGCCTGCCTGGCCGTGGTGACCGGGTCGTTCGGATGGACGGTGACCGCCTCGTCGACCCGGACGCAGGCGCTGGGCCGCGTCACCCCGGGAACCGCGGCGGCGCTGCAGGGCGGGCTGTCGTTCGGCCTCGGCGGGCTGGGGACGCCGCTGGCCGGCCTGCTCGGCGGCTCACCGACGGCGATGGGGGCGATCATGGTCGCGGGCCTGGGCCTGGCCGCGGTGTTGCAGACCGTCGTCCCCCGCGTGCTGCGCCTGTCGTCGAGCGGCGAATAGCCGCCGTGGCGGGCCGACGCGCTCCGTCAGCCATGCGCCCCGTCGGCCCTGAGACGGCCGGAGCGCGGGGCGTCCCACGGCCTGCTGGGCGCACGAGCCAGCCGCCCCTCAACGACGAGCAGTCGGCCCCGGCCGCTTGCGGCTGAGGCGCCGCAGTCGACGCGCGACTCGCTGCAGGTCGGTCGGCGGCGGGTTCGCCACGACACCGGCCAGCCGGTCGAGGCGGGCCGACAGTGCCCGGACCTCCTCGGTCAGGTCCGCCACCCCGGACGCCACCGCGGTCTGGGCCGCCTCGACCCGCTTGGCCGAACCGACCAGGCGCTGCTGGGCGCCGACGGTGATGCCGGCCGGAGGCTCCTGGTCGAGGAGGCGGGGGTTCGTCACCGTGCCTTGGGTGTCCATCCGCAGGAAGCGGGCGGACGGGTGGTCACTGCTCCGGAACGGCGGAACGGCCGGACCGGGACCCTTGCGTCCGACGTGGTAGACCGCCCAGTTCTCGCGCCAGCCCCCGAACTGATCGACCGGCACCGAGTCCATGCCGCTGCCCCAGAAGCCCGGCTGGTCCTTGCGCCGGTCGCTGAGGTCGTACCCCTTCTCCAGCAGGTCCAGGTCGCCGAACAGGAACTCCAGGCACTCCGCGGAGTAGCGCCAGTAGTCGACCGGGCAGGGGTGGTTCCGCCACGAGAACAACGTCCAGGTGATGGCCAGGCCGCCGGGTTTCAGGATGCGGGCGATCTCCCGAGCGGCCAGCCACGGCCGGTCGATGTGCTCGAAGACGTCGGAGGAGAACACCACGTCGAAGGACGAATCCGGGATGGTCGCGCGGCAGTCGGTGATGTCGGCGATGATCGTCTGCGGGATGTCGGACGCCTCGAGGTTGAGGTCGGCGTAGGCGAACCGGGGCGCGGGGAACTCCTGGACGGCGCACTTGGCCAGCCGGTGCCCGCCGATCTCGAGCACGTCCCCCCACAGGTCGAGCGCGTCGACGTAGTGCTGGACCAGCGCTCGGGTGGTCGGTCTCACGCCGGCCCTCCCGCTCGGGGCCTCCAACGCGTCACCGGTGCCGCAGGACCTGGGCGCTCACGAACTTGAAGTCGGTCACCGTCCGCGGCTCGCCGTCGCCGTCGACCACGTCGGGGGTGTTGTCGCCGTCCTGCACCACCAGCAGGCCGTGCGGGTAGCCGGGTAGCGGCGTGGAGACCGTGTCGGCCCCGTCGCAGTCCGACGAGCCGTCCGTCCGGCGGCCATCGACCACGGCGAAGTGCCGCAACGGGGCCAAGGTGCGCCGGTCGTAGGTGTAGAAGGTGTTGTCGCCCTGGCTGGAGACCAGCAGCGTGCCCGAGCGCCGACCCGTCGCGTAGATCGTGAGGCCCTCGACGTCGGCGGCGATCCGGCCGCCGTAGCCCGGGTCGGCTCCGGTGACGGCGCACTCCTCGGTCTTGGGGTCGTACGCGGCGGGCACCCCGAACTCCTGGGTCCGTTCGACGATTCGCGGCTCGGTCCCGAACCGGCCGCGGCCGAGCTTCAGCCGCCACAGGGCGACGTCCTCCTGGGCGGCGTAGAGGGTGTGGTTGGCCTCGTCGACCACCAGGCCCTCGAGCTGTGGGCCCTCACCCGGGTCCTCGCACGGGCTCCACGACCGGCCGTCGCGCAGCCGGAAGCTCGTGGGGAAGTCGGCGGTGTCGACCCGTCGGTAGCTGACCCGGCCGTGCTCGGCCACGAGCCGGAAGAGCCCGATCTGCGGGGTGTGCCGGCGGGTGCCGACGGCGTACGCGGTGCCGTCCGGGTCGACGTAGGTGGTCAGCCCGTAGACCGTCTGCTGGTCGTTCACCTGGGTCTGGTCGGCCGAGAACGCCAGCGGTACGTCGGCGGCGGTGACGTCGGACAGCCGGCCGGTCCGGGCGTCGATGGCGTACGCCCGGATCTGGTCGCGGCCGCGGTCGCTGACCACCGCGAGGTCGACCCTGCGCGCGCCGAGGCGGAAGCCGGGCACGATGTCGACGTTGTTGAAGCGGCCCGGCTCGTCGTCGGCGGCGGGTGCCGCCGGCGGGGCCACGGTCTGCACCAGGCGTCCGCGGAGGTCGAAGACCTGCAGGCCGGCGTTCTTGACCGTGCCGATGACCACGCTGCGGGAGCGGTCGCGCCGGTTGACCCAGATCGCCGGGTCGTCCGCGTCGCCGTTGCCGCCGGCCTCGTCGTCGAACACCGGCGGGGTCTCGACCCTGGCCGTGACCTGGACCAGGGAGTCCGGCTCGGCCCGGTGACCGGTTGAGGTGCCGGCGGCGAGCGCAGGGGCGGGGGTCAGGGCCACGGCGGCACAGGTCACGACGGCGAGGGCGCCGCTCAGCAGCGGGCCAACGGGCAGCAGTCTGTTCACGTGCAGCACCGTAGGGGTGGCCGGCGGGCGGCCGGTGACTCCGAGATGAACGGGGCGTGACCATCGTCCTGGCTCGCGACGAACCAGACTCAGCCGCCGGCGCGTGACCTTCGGTACGCGTTCGGGGAGACCCCGTAGCGGCTGCGGAACCGGTGGGACAGGTGGAACTCGTCGGAGAAGCCCAGCCGGCGGGCGATCTCGCGGCAGGTGAGGTTGGTCAGGGCCAGTAGCGTCGCGGCACTCTCGAGCCGTCGCTCGTTCCGATAGGTCAGCGGGGCACGGTCGAAACGGCGGCGGAACTCACGCCGGAACGCGTCGTAGGGGAGCCCCAGCTGGGCTGCCACCTCCGGCACCGAGACCGGCTGACGCAGGTCACCGACCAGCAGGGCCTCGGCCCGGTGCCACAGGGCGGTGTCCTCGGCCACGTCCGGGGTCAGCGCCCGCGCGACCCACTGGGCGATGGCCCACACCTGGGCTTCGGCCCCCGAGGACGGCGGCGGCCTCCGGATCAGCAGCGCGAGGTCCTCGGCCCGGGCCGCACGCGGCAGGGGTCGGGGCCCGGAAGCGGCCAGCCGTCCCGTCTGGACCAGGAGGTCGAAGACCGGACCCTCGACGACGGCGAACCACTCGGTCCAGCGGTGTCCGGGCTCGGTGCCGTACCAGTGCGCGACCCCGGGCACGACCGCCGTGACGGTCGACGGGTCGATCGGCTGCGCGCGCCCGTCCCCGTCGACGTAGCGGCCTCGACCGGCGGTCACCACCGAGACGACGAACTGGTCCATCGTGCGGAGCCGGCGCGGCATCAGCGGCTCGCCGTCCATCACCTGACCCGCCAGCAGGATGCGTCCGACGGCGGTCGGCAGCCCGTCCGAGATGGTGACCCGCTCGTACGGCACGCGCCAGATCGTACATCTGCTGACCAGTTCGGCCATGGCTTCCCAGCGGCGGCACGGCGAGGCTGACGCCATGAGCATCCCTACCCGAACTCCCGCCGCCGCCCCGACCCTGACCGACGCGATGGTTCGCCAGTACCGCGAGGAGGGCTACGTCGTCCTCGAACGCGCCATCGGTGAGGAGGATCTCGAGCTGCTCCGGAGCGCGGCGCAGTACTCGGTCGAGGCCGCCGAGGCGGAGATGGACGCCGCAGGGGTCGACCGGCTCGGGATCAACGCGAGGGGCAAGCGCTACTTCAGCTCGATGGTCTACCGGCAGCGACCCGAGCTACGGCGCTTTATCTTCGGCCCCGTGATGGAGCAGATCTGCCGCCGGCTGCTCGGTGAGGACGCCTACCTCTTCTGGGAGCAGTACGTGATCAAGGCGGCCGACCCGGACACCCGCTTCGCCTGGCACCAGGACTCGGGCTACGTGCACGAGGACCACGAGCCGTACCTGACCTGCTGGATCGCCCTCGACGACGTGAACGAGGAGAACGGGTCGGTCTACCTGCTGCCCTACAGCCGCTCGGGCATCCGGTCCTACATCAAGCACGTCCGGATCGACTCAGGGGACCAGGTCTGCTACTTCGGCTCCGACCCGGGGATGCCGGTCTGTGTCCCGGCCGGCTCCATCGTCTGCTTCAGCAGCACGGTCATCCACCGCAGCGGGGCGAACCTCACCGACCGGCTGCGCCGGGTGTACCTGCTGCAGTACTCCGACGGCGTGATCTTGGACAAGGCCGGCGCGCAGCCCTGGGGCTCCTTCGAGCCCTTCCTGGCCCGGGGAGCCGTCGTCGCGGGCCGCTGAGCCCAGCGCGCGGAGCAGCACGTCTCCTGCGGTCTGTAACGGAACCGCCCCGCCATCGCGTCTATCCAGTGACGAGGAAAGCGATGACGGCTGAACGGCGTGCGGGGACAGGTGA